>NZ_BCTR01000014.1 GCF_002091475.1 Sphingomonas azotifigens NBRC 15497 | reverse complement strand
CCTAGGCGCGTGCGATGTTGTCCCCCGTTACGCCCGCCTTGCCGCAGGCGTTGCGGGTATCGATCACCAACTTGGCCGAGGCCGTCAGCGCGGCATAGTCGACCGCGTCGTGATCGGTGGCGATCAGCACCGCGTCATAGCCGGCGATCGCGGCTTCGTCCCATGCGACGCCGTGGCGATAGTTGAGCGTGGGATGCTCGCGGGTGCCGTTGATCTGCGCGACGTGGGGGTCGTGGAAATCGGCCGTCGCGCCGCGCGCCTCGATCAGCTCCATCAGGCGCAATGACGGGCTCTCGCGGATGTCGTCGACATTTTTCTTGTAGGCCACCCCCAGCACCAATATCCGCGCGCCGCGCAGGCCGCGGCCGAAGCGGGCGTCGAGCGTGTCCGCGAGCACGCGGATCACATGCTGCGGCATGTCGGCGTTGATCTGGCCGGCAAGCTCGATGAAGCGGGTGTGCTGGTTGTACTCGCGCGCCTTCCAGGTGAGGTAGAAGGGGTCGATCGGGATGCAGTGGCCGCCGAGACCCGGGCCGGGATAGAAGGGCATGAAGCCGAACGGCTTGGACTTGGCCGCGTCGATCACTTCCCACACATCGATGTCCATCGCGGTGAAGATCAGCTTCAGCTCGTTGACCAGCGCGATGTTGACCGCGCGGAACACGTTCTCGGTGATCTTCACTGCCTCCGCCGTCGCGGCCGAGGAGACCTGGATCGCCTGGGGGACGATGTGGCGATAGAGCGCCATCGCGAGCGCCGCCGAGGCGGGATCGTCGGCACCGACCACCTTGGGGATCTTGGTGGTCGAGAAGGTCGGGTTGCCGGGATCTTCGCGCTCGGGAGAGTAGGCGAGGAAGAAGTCGCGGCCGGCGGCCAGTCCCTCGGCTTCGAGGATCGGCTGCATCACCTCGCGCGTGGTGCCGGGATAGGTGGTCGATTCGAGGATCACCAGCTGGCCCTTGCGCAGCGTCCGCGCGATCGCGGCGGTGGTGTGCTCGACATATTTGAGGTCGGGCTCGAGATGGCGGGTGAGCGGCGTCGGCACGCAGATCAGGAGGACATCGACTTCGCCCAGCCGGTCGAGATCGGCGGTGGCGGCGATGCGCTGCTCGGTGACCAGCGGAGCGATGCGGTCGCCCGGGATGTGCTTGATATAGCTCTCGCCGCGATTGAGCGCGGCGACCTTCTCGGGATCGAGATCGAAGCCGAGCACGGAGCAGCCCGCCTCGCCGAACGCCACTGCCAGCGGCAGGCCGACATAGCCCATGCCGATCACGCCGATCGTCGCCGTACGGCTTTCAATCCGGGCTTGCAGCGTCAGTCCGTGCGCCGGCCATTCGAAGGTCATGGGTATCCGCTCCGTTCGAGAGCGGCCCTCATGCACCATCGCCAGTTTCAGCTTTGATAATGCTCCAGATACCAGCGTACGAACTTGGCCACGCCTTCTTCGGGCGTGGTCGAGGGGGCATAGCCGGTGAGGCGGCGGAGCAGATCGGACGAGGCTTCGGTCGCGGGCACGTCGCCGGCCTGCATCGGCAGGAAGTTCTTGGTCGCGGTGCGACCCAGCGCCTTCTCCGCCGCGCCGATATAGTCCATCAGCGGGGTGGGGCGGCCGGCGCCGATATTGACGATACGGAAGGGCGCGGCGGGGGACAGGCTGTCGCCCTCGACAGCCACGTCGCCCGGCACGGCGTCAATCAGGCGGACGATCGATTCGGCGAGATCGTCGATGAAGGTGAAGTCCCGCACCATTGCCCCATTGTTGTACACGTCGATCGGCTCGCCCGCGAGGATGGCGCGGGTGAACTTGAACAGCGCCATGTCCGGCCGGCCCCAGGGGCCGTAGACGGTGAAGAAGCGGAAGAAGGTCATCGGCGTGCGGAACAGGTGCGCGTAGCTGTGCCCCATCAGCTCGGTCGCGCCCTTGGTGGCGGCGTAGAGGCTCATCGGCGTCGCGGTGCGCTGCGTCTCGCCGAACGGCATGTCGGTATTGGCGCCGTACACCGAGCTGGTCGACGCGGCGAGGAAGTGGCGCACCGGGTGGTGACGTGCCAGCTCGAGCAGGTTGAACGTGCCGACGATGTTGGCGCCGATATAGCTGGCCGGCTGCTCGATGCTGAAGCGCACGCCGGCCTGGGCGGCGAGGTGGATCACGACGTCGGGCTGGAATTCAGCCCAGGTGGCGGCGAGGGCCGGCTGGTCCTCGATCGACAAACGCGCCACCCGGAAATGGGGGTGGTTCGACAGCATGTCGTTGCGCGCTTCCTTGAGCGCGACGTCGTAGTAATCCGAGAAATTGTCGACGCCGAGCACCGTCGCGCCCGCCTGGAGCAGGCGGCTGGCGGTGTGGAAGCCGATGAACCCGGCCGATCCGGTGACGAGCACGCGGGGGGCAGGGGCGGTGGGTTCGGGCATCGTGGTTCCTGTCGGTTGTAGCGCGCCAGTCAGTAGCCCGGGGCTCCTTACCGGAGCGTTCCCGCGCCACAAGCCGGGCAGCCGGGATCCTTGGGCAGCTGGAGCGTGCGGAAGCGCAGGGCCAGTGCGTCGACCAGCAGCAGCTTGCCGGCGCTGTCGTCGCCGAAGGGCGCGAGGGCGCGGATCACCTCCAGCGCGGCGAGGCTGCCGAGCACGCCGGTCAGCGCGCCGAGTACGCCTTGCTCGGAGCAGCTGATGCCCTCGCGCTCGGGATCGCGGCCGACGAAGCAGCGGTAACACGGCTTGTCCGGCTCCCAGCCGCGGAAGGTGCCGAGTTGCCCCTCGAACTCGGCGACGGCCGAGGAGACGAGCGGCACCCGCGCCGCCAGCGCCGCATCAGCGACGGCGAGGCGAGTCGAGAAATTGTCGGTGCCGTCGAGTACGACGTCGTGCCCGGCGATCAGCGCAGGCGCGTCCGCGGCCGAAAGACGGCGGTTCTCGACGCGCACAGCGACATTGGGGTTGATGGCGGCGACGCGCGCGGCGGCAGTCTCTGCCTTGCCCGCGCCGATGTCGGCGGTGGCGAACAATATCTGGCGCTGGAGATTGGAGCGGTCGACATGGTCGTCGTCGACGATGGTGAGCGCCCCGATCCCAGCTGCCGCGAGATACTGGATCGCCGGGGCACCGATGCCGCCCGCGCCGATCACCAGCACGCGCGCGGCCTTCAGCCTGGCCTGCCCGGCGCCGCCCACCTCGCGCAGGATGATGTGGCGGGCGTAGCGTTCCAGCTCCTCGTCGGAGAGCCTCATTTCGGCCAGGCGAAGGTTACCGTCGTGCGGTACCATTGATCGGCGCTAGCCCGGCGCGGCAGCAGATTGCCCCGCGCGGCGCCCGCCACCATCGCCGCGGCATATTGCTCCACCGTCGGGCACTGGATGGCGCGCGGCACGGTCGTGCGGATATTGTCCTGCGGATCGACCAGCACGGCCACGTCGACGGTGAGGGTGAGGCCCGGCCCGATCGCCAGTGGGCATTTGCGCGTCGTCACCTCGTTGGCGACGAAGGCAAGCATGTCCGGCGAGATCTGCGGCTCGCTGCGATAGGGCAGCGGCGCGAGCGACGGCCAGTCGATTTGCGGCGCCGGCGCCTGCAGGGCGAGGAGCAGCGTTGCGATCATCGGCCGGTAGAGCCGAAGCCGCCGGCACCCCGCGCCGTTTCGTCCAGGCTCGCCACCTCATCGAGATCGGCGTGCTGGACGGGGGCGGGGACTAGCTGCGCGATGCGGTCGCCGCGGGCGATGGCGAAGTCCTCGCTGCCGAGATTGGCGAGGATCACCTTCACCTCGCCGCGATAGTCGCTGTCGATCGTGCCGGGCGTGTTGAGGCAGGTGACGCCGTGCTTGAGCGCCAGGCCCGAGCGCGGGCGGACCTGCACTTCATAGCCTGCCGGAATCGCCATGGCGAAGCCGGTGGCGACGGCGTGGCGCGCGCCGGGCGCCAGCGTCAGGTCCTCGGCGGCGACGACGTCCATGCCCGCCGCCCCTTCGGTGGCATAGCGGGGCAGCGGCAGATTCTCGCCATGGGGCAGGCGCTGGATCGCGATGCGGATCGGCGGCAGCAAGGTCAGCCTTTCGTGGGAAGCGCGGTCGCCAGCCGGGTGGTTGCCGCCAGCACTTCGGGATCGTTGAGCAGATCATGTCCCCGTCCAGGGACGATCCGGAGATCGGTAGCGATGCCGCGAAGCGCAAGGGCCTCGGCATAGGCGCGGGAGAGCGCGGGCGGCGTGATCTTGTCGTCGGCGCCGACCAGCACCGCCGCGCGCAGGCCGGGCATCACCCCGCCGGCGGTCTTCAGCGGATCGAGGCTGGCGACCGGCGCGGCCCAGGCGGCGCCGTGCCGCTGCTTCTGCATGCCCTTGCGCCATTCCGGCAGCGCGCAGGGGCAACCGACCAGCACCATCGCATCGAGCAGTTCGGGGCGGATGCCGGCGATGTCGGCGGCGATCGCCGCACCGCCCGAATCGCCGACCAGGATCAGCCGTGCCGTCGCGAAGCGCCGGCGGAGAATGCCGAGCGACTGGGCGATCGCGTCGATGCGCTCCTGCGTATAGTCGTCGCCAAAGCCCGCGCCGGCCTGGCCTGGCGAGCGATTGCCGGCGGCATCGCCATAGCCCGGGCGGAGCAGCGCAACGGCGGCGCTGTCGGGGATGCGCTGCGTGGCGGCTTCGGCGAAGCGGTAATGGTCGCTGCGGGTCTCGGCGCTGCCGTCGCCGTGCAGCACGACGACGAGCGTCTTCACCGCGGCGGGGGCGGTCGCGCCGAAGTTGCGCGCATGCAGGTTGAGCGCGGGCTCCGCTTTGGCGACGGTGTGCGTTCTGGTGGCGACCGGCGTGGTGCAGCCGGCGAGCAGGGCCAAACCGGCAAGTGCCGGCAGGGCGAACCTTGCAGCCCGCGTTCCCCTCCCGCTTGCGGGAGGGGTTAGGGGAGGGGCTGAAGCCTCTCCGCATTTCTGCCACGTCGGTCCCTCCCCCGACCCCTCCCGCAAGCGGAAGGGGTGCGCAGGCTTGGGGTGCTGGGGCATTTCACAGCGCATCGGCGATCCGATCGGCGAGGCGGCGGGCGACATCGGCTTTGGATGTGCGCTCCCAGGATTCGACGCCGGCGGCGGTGACGAGATGGACGGCATTGGCTTCACCTCCCATCACATCGCCCGAAACATCGTTGGCGACAATCCAGTCGGCGTTCTTGCGCGTTCGTTTCGCGACAGCATGTTCGATCACTCGTTCGGTTTCCGCCGCGAAGCCCACCACCAGCCGCGGCCGGCGCGGACTCTGCGCCAGGCCGGCGAGGATATCAGGATTTTGCGACAGATGCAGGAGGGGGGCGGCATCGCCCTTTTTGAGCTTCTGCGCGGCCGCCTCGACGTGCCAGTCGGCCACCGCGGCGACCATCACCGCGGCATCGGCGGGGAGGGCAGCGTCGACCGCGGCGGCCATTTCGCGCGCGGTTTCGACATCGATGCGGGCGACACCCGGCGGCGTCGGCAGCGTCACCGGGCCGGCGACCAGCGAGACGCGGGCGCCGAGTGCGGCCAGCGCGCCAGCGATCGCGAAGCCTTGCTTCCCCGAGGAACGGTTGGCGATGTAGCGCACCGGATCGATCGGCTCGTGCGTGGGTCCGGCGGTGACGAGGATGTGCTTGCCGGCAAGGCGTTGCGCGACCGGCGACAGCGCCTGCTGGATCGCCGCGAGGATCGCTTCGGGCTCGGGCAGGCGGCCGGGGCCATACTCCCCGCACGCCATCGGGCCCTCGTCGGGCTCGAGCACGGTCACGCCATCGGCGCGGAGTTGCGCGACGTTGCGGCGGGTGGCGGCATGGCTCCACATCCGCACGTTCATCGCCGGCGCGGCGAGCACGGGCTTGTCGGTAGCGAGCAGCAGCGTCGTCGCGAGATCGCTGGCGATGCCGCCGGCCATGCGGGCGAGCAGGTCGGCGGTGGCGGGGGCGACGACGACCAGATCGGCCTGGCGGCTGAGCTGGATATGGCCCATCTCGGCCTCGTCCTTCAGGTCCCACAGCGTGGTGTAGACCTGGTTCTCCGAGAGTGCCGCGAGCGTCATCGGCGTGACGAAATGCTGGCCGCCCTCGGTAAGCACGCAGGTGACACCGATCCCGGCCTTGCGGCACAGCCGGACCAGTTCGCAGGCCTTGTAGGCGGCGATGCCCCCGCCGACGATGAGCAGGATGCGCTTCATGGTGTCACCGTTGTAACCGTGATCCGCCGCCTGTCGAGCGCGCGATGCCACAGATCGGTCAATGCGTCCGGCAAGAAGACCAGGCCGAGGAGCGCGGCCGGCGCGATCATCAGCGCCCAGTAGAAGTTGTCGAGCCGGGCGAACAGCGCGATGACGGTGCCATAGGCGATCAGCAGCGCGAACATGCGCAGGCCCAGCGGATCGTCCCAGCTCGCCCAGCCGAACAGCGCCAGCGCGACGAGCAGCGCGCCCGCGACGATCGGCAGCGCCTGCAAGGCCGTCGCGGTGACCAGCGCGCGGACAAAGAAGCCCGGCCCGTTGAACGCGGCCCAGCCGGCCGAATGCGGATCGAGCGGCCCGGTGACTCCCGCCACGGCATGCGCGTGCAGGCCCAGCACCCCGCCGAACAGCAGCAGCGCCACGCCCCAGCCCAGCGCCTCGCCGCGGCGATCCTCGCCCCAGGCGAATATCAGCATGACGACCACGTACAGCGCAGCGGTCTCGCGGATCAGCATCGCGGCGAAGCCGAGCGCGATCGCCTCCAGCGCGCGCCCCGGGCGTCGGAGCGCCAGCGACAGCGCGACGAGCAGGCCGGCCCAGACCTCATGGAACAGCACCAGCCCCGGCTGGAAAAAGGCGAGCATCGACGCGGCGAGCAGCAGCACCATCACCGCGCGGGGAAACAGCCCGGTGAGGGTCGCACCTACGCGCGATGCCCAGGCGACCGCGGTGAGCGCTGCGAGGGCGAGCAGCAGGCCAATGCTCGCCCAGCCGGGCAGTGCCGCCTCCACCGCCGCGAGCGCCGGCAACCGCATCGTCAGGAACGGGTGCAACGGATATCCGCCGGCGCGCATCGCATCGCTGGCCGCGACATAATAGGGATCGCCGCCCTTCATGCTCGCCACGACCCGCTCATACAGGCCGATATCGGTCATCCGGTCGGCGGTGCGAGCGGCCGCATCGCCATCGCCGGTGAGCGACGGCACGGAGAGCGCGGTCAGCGACGCGAGCAGGAGGACGAGCAGCGCCAGCCACGCCAGCCGCGCGCGGCCTCGCGACAGGACCGCGAAGCGGCTCGGCGCGAGGGTCCAGACGCGGCGCGTGCGCGCGGTCATCTCAGCAGCAGCGATCCGGCCACGCCGGCCAGCGCGGCGAGCACGCCGACCACGGCATAGCGCCAGCCGCCGCCGACGCGCACCACCTGGATCTCACGCAAGGGCGGCTCGGGCGGGGCGCCCCCAGGCGCGGGGAAGCGGCGTTCGATATTGCGGACCAGCTCGGGCAGGCGAGCGAGGGTACGCAGATCGTCGATCAGGCGATCAGCGACCTTGGCTTCCGGCCCGAGCTCGGTGCGGATCCATTCGCGCACGAACGGCGCCGACACATCCCACAGGTTGATGTCCGGATCGAGCCCGCGCGCGACGCCTTCCACCATCACCATCGTCTTCTGGAGCAGGAGCAGATGCGGCTGCGTCATCATGTCGAAGTCGCGGGTGATCGAGAACAGGCCGTCGAGCATGCCGCCGATCGACATTTCCTTCACCGGCAGGCCGCGCATCGGCTCGCCTACCGCACGGAGCGCAGTCGCGAACTCGGCGACATTATGGTGGGCGGGGACATAGCCCGCCTCGAAATGGATCTCGGCGACGCGCTTATAGTCGCCGGTGATCAGGCCGTAGAGGATCTCGGCCAGCCACACCCGCGCACGACGGTCGATCCGGCCCATGATGCCGAAGTCGATCGCGGCGATGCGGCCGTCGGGCAGGGCGAACAGATTGCCCTGGTGCATGTCCGCATGGAAGAAGCCCTCGGCGATCGCCTGGCGCAGGAACGCCTTAATCAGCTTGCCGGCGAGGCCCGGCATGTCGTGCCCGGCGCGGACCAGTGCGTCGCGGTCGCTGAGCTTGATCCCGTCGATCCACTCCAGCGTCAGCACCTTGCCGGTGGTGCGCTGCCAGTCGATCTGGGGCACCATGAAGTCCGGCTCGGCGGTCATGCCCTCGGCCAGTTCGGAGGCCGAGGCGGCCTCGCGCCGGAAATCGAGCTCGCGCGCGGTCCAGCGCTTGAAGCTTTCGATCACCAGCCGCGGGCGCAGGCGGCGCGCCTCGCCGCCATAGGCCTCGAGTTGGGCAGCGGCCCATTCATAGGTGTCGATCGCGCGGGCGAAATCGGTCTCGATGCCCGGGCGCAGCACCTTCACCGCGACGCGGCGGCCATCGGTGGTCACGGCCCGGTGTACCTGGGCGATCGAGGCGGCGCCGATCGGGACTTCCTCGATCTCGGCGAACATCGCGGAGAGCGGACGGCCGTAACTCGTCTCGATCCGCTCGCGGATGATGTCGAAGGGGACGGGCGGCAGCGCGTCCTGCAGGCGGAGCAGGTCGTGCGCGGCTTCCTCGCCGACGAGATCGGGGCGGGTGGCCAGCGTCTGGCCGAGCTTGATCGCGGCAGGGCCGATTGCCTGGAAGGCATCGGCATAGGCGGGGACGGCGGGGACACGGGCGCCCAGCCGGGCGATGCGGGCGAGGCGACGCACCGGGCGCGGCGTGTTGGCATCGCGCTCGATACCGCGCAGCGCGCCGTGGCGCGCGAGGATGCGGCCCCATTTGAGGAGGCGCCAGAGATGGACGGCAGGCGCGGTCATGCCTCTAGCCCCTCCTCCTTGGAGGAGGGGTGGGGGGTGGAGGGATTCCAGAACGCCTGTTGGTCTCTATCGAGACACGACCCCACCCCAACCCCTCCCCTGAAGGGGAGGGGCTTAGGATCGGACGCGCTGTCCGTCCGCAGCCAAAAAGCCATCAAATCTTCCAGCCGCTGTGGATCGCGACGAGCCCGCCGAGCAGCGGCTCGACCTTGGTCTGGCGGAAGCCCGCTTCGGCGATCATCCGCTCGAAGCTCGGCATATCCGGGAAGCGGCGGATCGATTCGATCAGGTAGCGATAGCTGTCCTCGTCCTGCGCGAGCAGCTTGCCGAGCTTGGGGACCAGCTTGTGCGAATAGGCATCGTAGATCTCGGCGAAACCCGGCCACTGGGTGGTCGAGAATTCCAGCACGAAAAAACGGCCGCCGCGCTTGAGCACGCGGTGCGCCTCGCGGAGCGCCTTGGGGATGTCGGTCACGTTGCGGATGCCGAACGCAATCGTATAGGCATCGAAGAAGCGATCGGGGAATTGCAGCGTCTCGGCATTGGCCTCGGTCCACACCAGCCCGTCGATGCCGCGCTGGGCGGCGCGCTCGACGCCGACGGCGAGCATTTCCGGGTTGATATCGGCGACGGTGATCGCGGCGCCGCTCTCGGCCATGCGGAAGGCGATGTCGCCGGTGCCGCCGGCCATATCGAGGATATGCTCGCCCGCGCGCGGCTTCACCCGGCGGACGAAGCGATCCTTCCACAGCCGGTGCATGCCGCCCGACATGGCGTCGTTCATCAGGTCGTATTTGCTGGCGACATTCGAGAACACCTCGCCGACGCGGCGGGTCTTGTCCTCGGGGGCGACGTCTTCGTAACCGAAGGAGACGGTATCGGGCATGGGGGTGCCTTAGCCGCAGGTGACGGCCAAACCAAGAGGGCTGCGGGGACGGACCCAAGATCCTCCCCGGCACGGGGAGGGGGACCGCGCGGCAGAGCCGCGTGGTGGAGGGGCCGCGCCGCAGGCGCGGTGCGGGCGGCGCGCGCAGGACGACCGCCGCTCGCGCGGCGGCCCCTCCACCATTCGCTGGGCGAATGGTCCCCCTCCCCGTGCCGGGGAGGATCTTAGGGTGACATTCTGCCTGCCACTTCCTAGCTGTAGCGCCAGATGCCTGAGCTTCCCGAAGTAGAAACCACCGTCCGCGGCCTGGCCCCCGTGCTGGAGGGGCAGCGGATCGAGCGCGTGCTGCTGAACCGCGCCGACCTGCGCCGCCCGTTCCCGGTCGATCTCGGCCAGCGGCTGACCGGCGCGACCGTTACCGGCCTGTCCCGTCGCGCCAAATACGGCCTTATAGATACCGACCGCCACGACACATTGGTCTTCCACCTCGGCATGTCCGGGCGCTGGCGGATCGATCCGGCGGAACTGGGCAAGCACGACCATGTCGTGATCGAGACCGCGCGGCACCGGCTGGCGCTCAACGATCCCCGGCGATTCGGCTCGATGGACCTGGTGCCGACGCCCGAACTTGCGGAATGGCCCGCCTTCAAGGCGCTGGGGCCGGAGCCGTTGGGCCCGGATTTCACCGCTGCGCATCTGGTCCAGGCGTTCGAGGATCGAATCGCCCCGGTGAAGGCGTTGCTGCTTGACCAGCGAATCGTCGCAGGCCTCGGCAATATCTATGTGTGCGAGGCACTGTTCCTGTCCGGCATTGCGCCGACCAAGCCTGGCGGCGCGATCAGCCGCGCCAAGCTGGAGAAACTGGTCGAGGCGGTGCGCGAGGTACTGGTGGCGGCGATTCGCGCGGGCGGCTCCACCTTGCGCGATTATGCCCGGCCCGACGGCGAACTCGGCTATTTCGCCAAGGAGTGGCGCGTCTATGGGCGGGAAGGGGAGCCCTGTTGTTGTGGCCGTCCGGTGCAGCGCCGCGTGGATTCGGGGCGATCCACCTTCTATTGTGGCAAATGCCAGCGCTGAAACGGTTGACCCGAATCGCTGGAGCCGGTAAGGGGCCCGTCTTTCCGGCGTGGGCTCGCTTCCGCGCCTCACCCATTTCGAGCAGGAACAAGACCGAATGGCGAATACGCCGCAAGCGAAGAAGCGCATCCGTCGTAACGAGCGCCGGGCCGAGATCAACGGTGCGCGCGTCGGCCGCATCCGCACCTTCGTGAAGAAGGTTGAAGCTGCCCTCACCGCCGGTGATAAGGCCGCTGCCGCCGAAGCGCTTGCTGCGGCGCAGCCGGAGATCGCACGCGGCGTCGCCAAGGGTGTGCTCCACAAGAATACTGCAGCGCGCAAGTTCTCGCGCCTCAACAAGCGTCTTCAGGCGCTCGCCTAACCGTAACTAATCGGTAACCAAAAGCCCTGCCGGACCCGTCCGGCGGGGCTTTTTGCGCATGTGCGCTGCAACAAATGGTTAAAATTTGGGCAGCTTTGGCGAATCGCCGAAATCCACGAGTCGTACCGATTCGCGCTTCGGCATCTCGCGATTTACCTTGGTAACTGTCAGAAATAGTTCGATATTTCCTGCGCCCCCACGCATTTCCTAGGGGTTCGGGCTGTCAACAAAACTATTTCAGAAAGTTTACATGCAGGGCCCTTGCTCGACTCAGTTCGAGCTTCCTAAAACAGACCTCCCGGCCACGTTGCTGGTCGGGACAGCGAGTCCATCGCGCGTCGTCGGGGGCATGACCGGCTGCGATGGGCCTCAGGATCGATATTGGTTTTAGCACGCGGGAATCGTGATTCCCGCGAAGGAAGGGTGCGTCACAGTGACTCAGGTTCAACCGCTGGAACGTGAGGAAGGCCGCGACGTCGCCAAGGCTTGGGCGCATGTGCGCACCAACCTGCGCCGCTCGGCCGGCCAGCGGCTGTTTGATCAGTGGCTGAAGCCCGTGGTGTTGATCGACGGCAGCGATTCGCATGCCGTCCGCCTGGGCCTGCCGTCGCCGTTCCTCACCCAGTGGGTGAAGAATCACTATGCCGAGCGGCTGCTGCTCGAATTCCGTGCGGTGCTGCCGGGCGTGCGCAGCGTCACGCTGGAGACGCTGCAGGATGCCGAGCAGCGCGTGCTCAGCGCGGCCCCGGCCCCGGTGCCCGCGCCGCGCGCCGAATCGCTCGCCGAGCCGATCGAGCGCCCGGCCTTCGACCCGCGCTTCACCTTCGACCGATTCGTCGTGAGCGCGACCAATCGCGTCGCCTTCAACGCCGCGCGCACCGTCGCGCAGCCGGGCGTGCCGATGTTCAGCCCGCTGTACCTCCATGCCGGCACCGGCCAGGGCAAGACGCACCTGATGCACGCCATCGGCCATGCCTTCCTCGAGGCGAACCCGGGCGCGACCGCGATCTACTCGACCGGCGAGCGCTTCATGTTCGAGTTCGTCCAGGCGCTGCGCAACAAGGACACGCTGGCGTTCAAGAAGCGCCTCCGCTCGGTCGACCTGCTGATGATCGACGATCTGCAGTTCATCGGCGGCAAGGACGCGACCCAGGAAGAATTCTTCCACACGGTCAACGAGTTCATGAGCGCCGGCAAGCGCCTCGTGATCGCTGCCGACCGCGCGCCCCAGGCGCTCGAAGGCTTCGAGCCGCGCCTGGTCGGCCGCCTCGGCGCCGGCCTCGTCGCGGACATCAAGCCCGCCGAGCTCGACCTGCGCCGCGCGATCGTCGAGCGCAAGCTGAAGGACATGCCGGCGGTGGACATGCCGGCGGAAGTCGCCGACCTGCTCGCCGCGCGGATCACCACCAATGTCCGCGAGCTCGAAGGCGCGCTCAATCGCCTGGTCGCCTATGCCAGCCTGTCGAACGAGGCGATCACCATCGACTTCGCGACCAGCGTGCTTGGCGAAGTGCTGCGCACCAGCCAGCGCCGCATCACCATCGACGAGATCCAGCGCGCGGTCTCGGCGCATTTCGAAGTGAAGCAGCTCGACCTGATCTCGGCCCGCCGCGCGGTGGCGATCGCCCGCCCGCGCCAGATCGCGATGTATCTGGCCAAGCGCCTGACCACGCGCTCGCTGCCCGAGATCGGCCGCAAGTTCGGCAATCGCGATCACTCGACGGTGATCCATGCGGTGAAGCGGATCGAGGATCTGCGCGCCAAGGATGTCGAGATCGACGGCGCCGTCCGCGCGCTGATGCGCACCCTGGAGGGGTGACCCTCGCGATTCGCCCGGCAGCGCCCGAGGATGGCGCGGCGATCTGGGCGATCCTCGAGCCGGTGATTCGCGCCGGCGAGACCTATGCAATGGACCGCGACCTGTCGCGTGGTGCGGCCCTGGCCTATTGGCTGGGGCCGGACCGGGCGAGCTTCGTCGCAGAGGCCGAGGGCCGGGTGCTCGGCACCTATTATCTCCGCGCCAACCAGGCCGGCGGCGGCGCGCATGTCGCCAATTGCGGCTATGCGACGCATGCTGACGCGCGCGGCCGGGGCATCGCCCGCGCCATGGCCGAGCACAGCTTCGCCGAGGCACGCGCCCGCGGCTTCCGGGCGATGCAGTTCAATTTCGTCGTCAGCAGCAACGCACCCGCCGTGCGGCTATGGCTCGCGCTCGGCTTCGAGACGGTGGGACGCGTGCCCGAGGCGTTCGCGCATCCGGCGCTGGGGCTGGTGGACGCGCTGGTGCTGTACCGGCGGCTTTGAGGGCGGATAGCGTCTTGCGCTAGATGGGAAACGCACCGACGATCGCTTCCCCTGGGATTAGCCGAATGGCGCACATTGGTGGAGCCCCCCGGCCACGTGCCGGACGGTGGCCACCGATCGAAGTTTAGGAAGTTTAGGCGTGTGAGCGCTTCGGCGGCAACTGACGCGGCGTTCGAGCGCGAAGTTCAGGAAGTTCAGGCCTGTGGAGATTTGGCGCGTGCTGGCCGCCGAATACCGGTCGACGCCATGCGGCATGTCGCTCCGCGCGTAGTGGGGTGTATTGGACGGATCAAAGAGCGGCCGCTTGCAGGCGGCAGATCTGGTACATAGGGGGAACATTGCGGGCGCACAAGAAGGCCGCTGCCGCGGTCGGTGGTGCGAGGGAGGATCGCGGTGATCGGTCGGAGTTGGTGGGAAGGGGTCATACGCTCCGTCATAAAAACTGAATTTAGACGGCCTCATGCGGCGGACGGGAGCATGTTCGGCGACGAACTCGCGAGCGGCGTCGCGTAGCACGCCGGTTCGTTGTCGAGGTTGAGCGGCATCGGTGTCTCCCTCTCCCTCTCCCGCTAGCGGGAGAGGGCCGGGGTGAGGGTGAGTCGGGCGAAGGAGAGGGCCGCATTCGCCCGACACACCCTCACCCTTCCGCCGCCTAACGGCGGCTCCCTCCCTCTCCCGCAGGCGGGAGAGGGAAAGTCCGCACGGTTCGCGATGAACCGCCTAGCGCTTCCACCGGACTAATTTTCCGAGCAGGAACCAACAGAATATACCAAGCAGCAACCATTTCTCCGACGCACGGAAGGTCGACGAAGAGGGTAACGACCGCAACTGGGGCGCAAGCTGCCGACCCTCTCTCCCAATTTACAGCCCAGGCAGCAGGACAACCACGCTCGCGGCGATGCCCAGCACGCCCATTGCCGCGGCGCCGCGGGCCAGCCGGACGTCATAGCTCAGCCCCAGCAGCATGAGCGCCGCCGCCAAGGTGGGCCATCCGAACCACGCCACCAGCGCGCGCGGCCAGTCGGGCGTGGCGAGGGTGACCGCCAGTGCCGCGGCGAGCAGTGCCCATCCGGCGATGCGGAGCGATTGCGGGCGGAGGCGCGTCGCCCAGCCGCCGAGCAGCGCCGGCGCATGGCGCGGCATCGCCGCCGCGAGCGTGAAAACGCCCAGCAGGACAAGCCCGGCGGCGATCATGCGATCTGGCTCCGGGTGCGGCGGCGCGGGGCAGGGGCGGGGCGGCGCCATTGCTTCCAGGCGAGCCAGCCGGTGCCGCCGGCGGTGGCGAGCAGGGTGAGGCTGACGCCCGTCTGCACCGCATCGGCATAGGCGCCGCCGGGAAGCGCCGCCGCCGCGCAGCCGAGCGCGAGGATCGCCAGCAGTATCGGCCAGCTCCGCCTGGGCGACAGCACCACGCCGAGCAGCACCGCCGCGGCGGCACTCGACAATGCGGCGGACACCTCCGCCTCGGCCCGCGCCGGCATTCCCAGCGGCAGCAGGCGGTTGGCGAGGAGGAAGGCGAGGCACCCGATCGGCACGCCCGCGAGCACCCCCGCATTGAACCGCTCGACGATCCGGTTGCCGAGGTGGAGCGGCGCGCGCTCGCGGCGCTTGACCACCCACAGCACCATGCCGCTCGCCACCGCCATGGTCAGCATCGCGCCGCACAGGAAATAGAGCCAGCGCGTCGCCAGCAGCGCGAAGCGGGCGAGGTGGAGGCCATAGGCCACGCCATAAGTCTGCATCGCGGGGCGGTGCTCGGTGAAGTCGACGAGGACGCGGCCGGTCGTGCCGTCGAAGCTCACTGCGCCGGCGGCATAGCCGATCTGGCGGGCATCGTCGCGGAACATGGTGACCACCGCGGCGGCGTCCCCCGGATGCGCGATGGTGACGCGGCCGACCGGCTGGCCCAGCCGCTGCTCCGCCGCGCGCAGCATCGGGGCCAGCGGAGCGAGCGGCGCGGGCTTGCCGGCAGCGGGTCGGTCGACCTGGCCGGGCTGGAACGCGTGGAACATCGCCGCCATGTCGTTCCCGTAATTGGCGGTAAGGGCCCAGGGCATGTTGAGCGTCGCCAGCGTCAGCAGGCCGGTGAAGCTGATCATGAGGTGAAAGGGCAGCGCGAGCACGCCCAGCGCATTGTGTCCGTCGAGCCAGGAGCGCTGGCCCTTGGCGGGGCGGAAGGTGAAGAAGTCCTTGAAGATGCGGCGATGGGCGATGATCCCGGTGATCAGCCCGAGCAGCAGCACCATCGCCGCAAGCGAGGCGAGCAGCCGTCCCCAGGGAAAGGGCAGCTCCAGTTCGAAATGCAGGCGGTAGAAGAATTCGCCGCCCAGCGTCTCGCGCGGCACCGGCGCGCCGGAGCCGGGATCGAGCGCGCGATAGACGAAGCCGGTGCCGGGATCATAGGTCGCCTCGACCGTGTTCATCCGCGCGTTGGGCAGGGTCAGGTACCAGCCGAACGAGTGGGGGGCGTTCTTGCCGAGCCATGCGCTCGCGGCCGTCAGCGCGGTGGCGCGATCGGCGGTGGCGATCGTCTCGGGCCGCATCCAGCGACCGATCTCGGGCTTGAACACGCTGAGCGTGCCGCCCAGGCACATCACGAACAGCACCCAGCCGAGCAGCAGCCCGGTCCAGCCGTGCAGCCATGCCATCGCCTGGCGGGCGCCATCGCGCACCGCGCTCATGCCGCGGGCATCCCGGCGGCCCAGGCGACGGCCGCCAGCAGCGCGGCCGCCGCGAGAACGCCGCCCAGCGCGCGCAGCGGCCCGGGGGCAAGGAACGCCCAGATCGTCGCAACGGGCGCGACCAGAAAGGCGAGCATCGTCGCCGGCACGATCGCGTCGAGCCGCGGCAGCGGCAGGGTGCGCGCCGCCGCTGCCGCGAAGCAGGCAGCGACGAGATAGGCACCGATGCTGCCGGCCACCGCGCGCGTCGCGATGTTCGCCCGATAGCCCCAGCCGCGACGGAGATGCGCCCCCATGCCCTGCCTCAGTAGCTGAAGGTGAGGCTGCCGAGCACGCTGCGCGGCGCGGCATAATAGGCCTGCCCCCACATGAGGCTGCCCAGATAGCTGCTGTCGGTGACGTTGCGGACGTTGAGCGCGGCGCGGACGTGATCGACCAGGCGGATGCTGCCCATCAGGTCGAGCACCGCATAGTCGTTCTGGGTCACAGTGAAGTCCGGGCTGCGGACCTTGTTCTGCCAGCGCAGCTGGGCGCCGAGCTTGAGGTCGCGCAGGTCGGGCACCGCATAGGTGGTGGCGAGCTTGAGGCTCTTGGTGGGCAGGAAGACGCGCGCGGCCTTGCCGGCATTGTCCTCGATCTCGAGCCCGGTATAGCCGCCGCTGATCGTCCAGTTGTCGGTCACCTTGCCTGCAAGCTCGATCTCGAAGCCGCGCGAAGTGGTGTCGAGGCCGGTATAATAGTTGGTGCCGGGCTTGCCGGGATCGCCCGGCCCGTACTGGCCCGCGACGGTCGCCAGGTTCTTCTGCTTGGCGCGGAACAGCGAGGCGGTGGCATAGAGCCGGCCGCCGAACCATTCGCTCTTCAGCCCGCCCTCGATGCTGCTGCCGGTGATCGGATCGAGCCTCCGGCCGCGCACGTCCGATTCGTCCTGCGGATTGAAGATGCTGGTATAGCTTCCGTAGAAGGAGACGTTCGGCGTGAGATCATAGGTGAAGCCGGCATAGGGGCTGACGGCACTGTTCTTGCGGTACAGGTTGGCGCCGTAGGAGAAGCCGTCGGCCTTGAGCCAGGTGGCGCTGGCACCGGCCACCGCCTTCAGCCGATCGGTGACGCTCAGATGCGCGGCGCCGTAGACGCGGGTGACGTCGAGCCGGCTGTTCGCCTCCAGCGTGATCGGTCCGGTCCCCGGATCGGCGATCACGCTGGCGGTAAGGTTCGGCACCGCCGGATAGGCGACGAGGCTCTTGCCGCGGCCCTGCCATTGGCGGTTGTCGAGCCGGCCGGTCGAGACGCCGAAGGCCAGCTGGTGCTCGCGACCGAACAGGTGGAGCGGCCCTGATGCGGTGAGGTCGCCGAGATACTGGTCGGTCTCGGACGGATAGGCGCCCACCTGGCCCGCGATGCCGAGCCCGGTCGCCTTGTCCGGCGTGCCGAACGCGTAGAGCAGCCGCGCCTGCTGCTTGTTGTTCGCGTAGGTGAACACGCCCTTGGCCTGCCAGCCCTGGCCCAGATCATAGGCGAGCTCGCCAAAGGCGCGCTGGTCGGTCGTGTCCCAATAGGTCCAGGGTGCCGAAGTCGTCGCCGAGCGCGCATAGGGGATGCGGCTGCCGTCCTTGTAGGTGAGCGGCAGCGCGCCCCACAGCACGCCGTCGGCGTCATTGTCCTGGCGGCTATAGCCGATCGTGGCGGTGAGCTGCGGCGTCACCTTCCACGCGGCGATCAGGCCGTACACGTTGCGGTTGACGTGGTTGTAGTCGAGATGGCTGTCGCGGCTCTCATGGGCGTAGATTGCGCGGACGGCGACGGTATCGGTCACCGGCACCGAAACATCGGCCTCGCCGCGCCAGCGGTTCCACGAGCCGGCCTGCGCCGTGGCGGTCGCCTGCAGCGTGTCGGTCGGGCGTTTGCGGACATAGTTGATCGTGGCCGAGGGGTTGCCCACGCCGGTCATCAGCGCATTGGCGCCGCGGATCGCCTCCACCCGCTCGAACAGCGCGGTGTCGAGGTCGCCATATTGGATGCCATAGGGGAACGGCAGGCCGATCCCGTCGACCTGGAAGCTGGTGATGTCGAAGCCGCGGGAATTGTAATAGGTGCGGTCCGTCTCCACGCGCTCGACATTGATGCCGACGGTCTGGTCGAGCAGGTCGTTGATGTTGGTGAGCTGGAAATCCTGGATCCGGGCCTGGTCGATCACCGTGATCGACTGCGGCGTCTCGCGCGGGGTGAGCGTCAGGCCCGTTGCGCTGCGCGACGCCTGGGTGACCGCGCCGGTGACGATGATCTGGCTCTGCTGGTCGTTCGAATCGGCGGTGCCGTCCGGACCCGCCAGTGCCGCGCCGGGCAGCGCAACAAGCGCGGTAGTGAGCAAGGCGGTGCGCAGCGACAGATGCATGGTTCAGCTTTTCCCTTTGGGTCTCGTTCGATGCGCGAGCCTTTAGGGAAAGTGAATATTGCGAGTCAATCGCATTATCAATTTTGTCGGGCGCCGGGACCTCAGCGGCGGGCGCGGGCGATCCGCATCACATAGCTGATCACTTCGGCCACGGCGGCGTAATGCTCGACCGGAATCGGCTGGTCGAGCTCGGCGCTGGCATAGAGCGCGCGGGCGAGGGGGCGGTTTTCGACGAGCGGGATGTTGTGCTCGCCGGCGATCTCGCGAATCTTGAGCGCGAGCGTGTCGACGCCCTTCGCCACCACCACCGGCGCCGCCATCGAGCCATGGTCGTACTGGAGCGCGACGGCATAATGGGTGGGGTTGGTGATGACGACGCTCGCCTTGGGGACATTGGCCATCATCCGGCTCTTCGCCCGCTGCATCTGCATGCTGCGGATCTTGCCCTTGATCTTGGGGTCGCCCTCGCTCTGCTTGTACTCGTCCTTCACTTCCTGCAGGCTCATGCGCATGCGCTTCATGTACGAGCGGCGCTGCCAGACGAAGTCGAACAGCGCGAGCGCGCCGACCAGCATCGCGATCGGCCGGAGCATGGCGTGGACGATGTCGCTCGCCGCGGTGCCGGTATCCACCAGATCGGCGCCGACCAGCCGGTCGATCGTCGCGGCGTGCGGCCAGGCGATGGTGCCGGCGATGCCGACCACCAGGCACAGCTTGGCGAAGGTCTTGAGGAACTCCACCAGCGACTGCTTGCCGAACATGCGCTTGACGCCGGTCATCGGGTTGAGCTTGTTCCACTTGGGCGCGATGCGCGACCAGGCGATCATCGGCCGCCCCTGGAGCACGCCGCCGAGGACCGCGAAGCCGAACAGCGCGGCGAGGATCGGCGCGAGCGCGGTGCCGACCGCGGCGAACAGGCCGGTGGCGAAATTCTGTGCGCCGGTCGGCTCGAGCCGGAAATCGTCGGCGGCGCCCCATAGCCGCACGAACAGGTTGCCGAACTGCTGCACCGTATAGCTGCCGAGCCCGCCCATCACGACCAGCGCCGCGACGAACATCGCGGCATGGCGCATTTCCGGCGCCATCGGCACGTCGCCGCGTTTTCGCGCGTCTTCGAGCTTCTTGTCGGTAGGATCCTGTGTCTTGTCGTCGCTGTCGTCGCCGCCGCCGGCCATCACCAGCCTCGCTGCAACGCGTCACCCATTGCCTGGGTGAAGAAAGTGAGCATCGTGCCGATCGTGGTGATCGCCAGCGCGAGGCCGAGCAACAGGTTGAGCGGCTGGGCGATGAAGAACACCTGGATCGCCGGCGCGACGCGCGCGGCGAGGCCGAGCGCCACGTTGAACACGATGCCATAGACGAGGAACGGCGCCGCGAGGCTGATGCCGAGCGTCATCGAGCGGCCGATCGCTTGCACTGCGAGCTCGGCGAAATCGTGCATCGGCGGCATGCCGCCGATCGGGAAGGTCTGGTAGCTGTGGACGATCGCGCCGAGCCAGAGATGGTGCACCTGCGCACCCATGCATACCAAGGCGGCGACCAGGCCGACCAGCTTGGAGAGAATCGGCGCCTGGCTCGACTGGGAGGGATCGAACATCACCGCGGCGGACAGGCCGATCTGGGTGCTCATGATCGAGCCGGCCATCGAAATCGAGAAGAACAGGATCTTGACGATCATCCCCATGGCGAGGCCGGTGATGAGTTCGGTCACCAGGATCGCGGGGAGTACGGCGCCGGCCTGCACCGCGGTGCGCGCCGGCTCGCCGATCAGGCCGTACAGCGCGTAGGACATGGCGAAGGCGATGAACAGCCGGATGCGGCCGGGGATGGCGTCTTCCCCGAACACCGGCAGCAGCATCAGCACCGCGCCCACCCGTGCGAACACGATGAAGAACGCCGATACCTGCAGGGCGAGATCGGGGGGAACGATCATCCGTGGATGATCATGTCGCTGATCTTGCCCATGAACTGGCCGAGTGCCTGGCCGATCGTGGGCAGCATCAGCAGGAACACCAGCCCCATCGCGACCAGTTTGGGCACGAAGGTGAGGGTGGTTTCCTGAATCTGGGTAAGCGCCTGGAGCAGGCCGATAAAGACACCCACGACCAGCGAGGTCAGCAGCAGCGGTCCGGCGACGGTGAGGATCAGCATCAGCGCGGATTCGGTAAGACCGATCAGCTGCGTGGGCGTCATGGCATCCGGCTCCGGTCGTCAGATCTGCATGCGCATGATGTCGGTATAGGCGCCGACGACACGGTCGCGCACCGCCACCATCGTATCGAGTGCCGTCTCGGCCGCGCCGATCGCGGTGACCACGTCGATCAGATCGCCCTTGCCGGCGACCTGCTTGGCCGAGGCGGCTTCGGCCGAGCGCAGCTTGTCGGCGGTGCCGCCGACAAGGTTCTCGACCATCGCGCCGAAGCCCGAATTCTGGTCGTCGCCGATTTCGCTGCCGCCCGCTGCCTTGCCGAGCGTGTTGCCGAGCGAGGCGACGCGGCCATAGGCCTTGTTTGCGTCCAATGCTCCGATAGACATGGGTCTCTATCCCTTACTTGAGCAGATCGATGGTGCGCATCGTCAGGCTCTTGGCCGCTTCGATGGCGTTGAGATTGGCTTCGTAGCTGCGCTGCGCCGCCTTCATGTCGGCGCTTTCGATCAGCCCGTTGACGTTCGGCTTGAGCACATAGCCCTGCGCGTCCGCCGCCGGGTGGCCCGGCTGATAGACCTTGGTGAAATCCGACTGGTCGTTCTGGATCGACTTGACCTTCACCCCGGTGCCGCCGGTGGCGCGGTCCACCGCCGCCTGAAAGCTGACGACCTTGCGACGATAGGGATTGCCGCCGGGCGTATCGGCGACCGAATCCTGGTTCGCGAGGTTCTCCGCGATCGTACGCATCCGCAGCGACTGCGCGCGCAGACCCGAGGCGGAAACGCCCAGCGAAGCATCCAAATCCATTGTTGATCCTCCACGGCCTGGAAAGCGGGCCACGCCATCATTGTAGGCAATTTTTGCCGGGCCGGGCGCCGGGGGCGGAAAAAAGGTTCCTATAAGTCTCTTGGGAAAGGGAGACGCATGTCGGTACTCGATGGAATCATGATCGAAATGTCGGTGGTGCTCGGTTCGACCGAGGTGCCGGTCCGGCAGATCCTGCAAATGAGCCGCGGCGCGATGATCCCGCTGGATTGCGGGCAGGACGACCCCAGCCTGGTCTATGTCAATGGCGAGCTGGTGGCGCTGGGGCGCATCCTCGTCGACGGCGAAGTGATGTCGCTGGAGATTTCCGAGCTCGTGAAGAAGTCGCGTCACTGATGGATCTCCTGTCGATGTTGCGTACGCTGGGCGCGCTGGGCCTGGTGTTGGGGATGCTGGCGACGGCCCTGTGGGTCGTGCGCCGCTATGATCTGAAATTGCCCGGACGGGTGACCGGCGGGGGACGCAAGCGGGTGGAACTGGTCGAGCGGCTGGCGGTGGACGCCAAGCGCTCGGTGGCGCTCATTCGGCGCGATGGCTGCGAGCATCTGATCCTGATCGGCCCGGAAGGCCATGCCACGATCGAAACCGGCATCACGCCGCCGCCGCAGGCGGTGGCCGCGGCGCCGGTGGCGAGCGAGGCGCCGGCCAAGATCGAGGACGATCTGGCGACGCTGAAGGCGGGCGTGGCAAAGCTTGCCGGCAAGCTCGATTTCAAGGCGATGGTCGAGCGCGTGCGTCCCGAAGCCGCGGCCGCCGAAGACGTCGCGTGCGAAGCGCCTGCCGCCGAACCTGCGCCTGCTCCTGCGCCTGCGCCTGCGCCTGCGCCCGAGGTCGTCTCGAGCCTGCCGCAAGCCGCGAACGACGCGGAGCCGGATGCCCGCGCGACGCCCGCCGCTACCCCCGCTGCACCTGCTGCGGCGAAGCGCACGCGCACGCGCGCGCAGGTTCGCACCCGCGTTCCGCGCGATACCACGCGCTGGAACAAGCGCGCGGTGCGCGAGGCACTGGATGCGTAAACTTCTCGCCGCGGCCGCACTGCTGATTGTGCTGCCGGTCGCGGCGCACGCGCAAGCTGTCGCGCCCGCCGCCCAGGCGGCCGCGCAGGGCGCGACCATCAGTATCGGCGGGGAGGGGCCGCTTTCGGCCAAGGCCATCCAGCTGGTGCTGATGCTGACGGTGCTCAGCCTGGCCCCGGGCCTGCTGATGACGGTGACCAGCTTCACCCGCATGGTGGTGGCGCTGTCGCTGCTGCGCACCGGCATCGGTACGCCCGGCGTGCCGCCCAACCCGGTGATCATCAGCCTCGCGCTGTTCCTCAGCTTCTTCGTGATGGCACCGACCTTCGAGAAGGCGTGGAACGAGGGCGTAGACCCCTATACCAAGGGCAAGCTGACCGAGGTCGCGGCCTTCGAGAAGACGACAGAGCCTTTCCGCCAGTTCATGCTCGGCCAGGTGCGCGACAGCGACCTCAAGCTGTTCGCCGACCTCGCCAACAAGAAGATCGCGACGCGCGCCGACACGCCGCTGACCACGCTGGCGCCCGCTTTCATGATCTCCGAACTGCGCCGCGCGTTCGAGATCGGCTTCCTCCTGCTGTTGCCGTTCCTGGTGATCGACCTGGCAGTGTCCGCGGTGCTGATGGCGATGGGCATGATGATGCTGCCGCCGCCGACGATCGCGCTGCCGATGAAGATCATTTTCTTCGTGCTGGTCGACGGCTGGGCGCTGGTCGCCGGCTCGCTGGTGAAGAGCTTCACGCACTGAGCCTATTCCCTCCCTAGCGGGAGTGGCGATCGCAGCGGATCGTGGATACTGCGCCGCTCCCAACCCTGCCGTCATCCCGGCGAAAGCCGGGATCCATTCGCCTGTAGATCGCAGCAAGAGCCCGAACGGAGTGGCCAATGGATTCCGGCTTTCGCCGGAATGACGGTCGATAGGTTGGTCAAAAAAGCTTCGTCACACCTGCAACCCCACCGCCTGCTGCGCCGCCTTGAGCGTCGGTGCGGCCAGCGCGCTCGCCCGCGCGGCCCCCTTGGCGAGCTTGGCGCCCACTTCGGCCCGGTCGTCCAGCAACGCGGTCAGCCGCTCGCGGATCGGGCCGAGGACGGAGATGGTCAGGTCCGCCAGCGCCGGCTTGAACGCGCCGAAGCCCTGGCCGGCATATTCCTCGACCACCGATTGCGGGTCGCGATCCGCCAGCGCGGCGAAGATCGTCACCAGATTACGCGCCTCGGGACGCTCCGCCAGTGCATCGAACGAATCGGGCAGCGGCTCGGGATCGGTCTTGGCCTTGCGGCACTTGGCGGCGATCGTGTCGTTGTCGTCGATCAGGTTGATGCGGCTCAGGTCCGAGGGATCGGACTTGGACATCTTCGCATTGCCGTCGCGCAGGGACATGATCCGCGGCGCGGCCTTGCTGATCAGCGGCTCGGGCAGCGGGAACAGCTCGACGCCGAAGTCCTGGTTGAACTTGGTCGCGATGTCGCGGGTGAGTTCCAGATGCTGCTTCTGGTCCTCGCCGACAGGGACGTGCGTCGCCTGGTAGACGAGGATGTCGGCGGCCTGGAGCACCGGATAGGTGAACAGCCCGACGCTGGCGCCGTCGCGGTTCTTGCCGGCCTTGTCCTTCCACTGGGTCATGCGGTTGAGCCAGCCCATCCGCGCGGTTCCCTGGAGGATCCAGCAGAGCTCGGCATGGGCGGGGACGCGCGCCTGGTTGAACAGGATCGAGCGATCGTCGATCCCGGCGGCGAACAGCGTGGCGGCCATCTCGATGGTCGAGGTGGCGAGCTCCTGCGGGGTCACCGTGCCGGTAAGGGCGTGGAGATCGGCGAGGAAGAACAGGCATTCGCCCTGATCTTGCATCGCGACCCACTGCTTGATGGCGCCCAGATAATTGCCGAGGTGAAGATTGCCGGTGGTCTGGATGCCCGAGACGACGCGCATGGGATAGTCACTCCGCACCCGGTTGACCGTTCGGCCGTTGGACCGGCCGCGGGTCCATGGCGGCGGGGGTGCTTGCGGCCGCGCGGCTTGCCAGGACGCGGGGGCTCTACCGCGCGGCGCGGCGGCGGACCAGCGCCTTGATGTCCGAAAGCAGGAAGGCGCGGGTGACGAAGCAGGCGGCGAAATAGATCGCGCAGCCCGCGCCGACGAGGAGGATGAGGCCGGTATAGCGCTCCCAGATGCGGCCGTTCAGCCACGGATCGAGCAGCCCGGCACCGGCCCAGAGCGCCACGCCCATCAAGACCGCGGCGAGCGCCAGCCGCGGCACCCGCCGGGCGAGCTGCGCGTCCACCGTAAAATGACCGCGCTGGCGCAGCGTGAGGTAGAGCATCGTCACGTTGACGGTGGAAGACAGCGCGGTGGCGAGCGGCGGCCCCAGGTGCGCGATCAGCGGGATCAGCGCGAGGTTGGCGGCGATGTTCACCGCGACGGAAATCATCGCAAAGCGGACCGGCGTCCTCGTATCCTGCCGGGCATAGAAGCCGGGGGTCAGCACCTTGACCAGGATGTAGGAGGGCAGGCCGATCGAGAAACCGGCCAGCGCCCAGGCGCACTTCACCGTGTCTTCGGGCGTGAAGTGCCCGTACTGGAACAGCCCGCGGACGATCGGCTCGGCCGCGACGATCAGCGCGACCATCGCCGGCAGGGTGAGGAACAGCGCCAGCTCCATGCCGCGATTCTGCGTCTCCATCGCCTCGGCCTCCTTGCCCGCGCCGAGCAGTCGCGAGATGGTGGGAAGCAGGATCGTACCGAGGCCGATGCCGATCATGCCGAGCGGCAGCTGGTTCAGCCGGTCGGCATAATAGATGTACGAAATCGAACCCTCGCCGAGCAGCTTGCCCGACAGCGAGGTGGAAATGACGAGGTTGAGCTGTACCGCGCCCGCGCCGACGGCGGCAGGCAGGATCAGCTTCATCAGCCGGCGCACGTCGTCGTCGATCCGGGGCAGGCGGGGGCGGAGCGAAACGCCCGAGGCGCGGCAGGCGAGCGCCAGCCAGCCGAGCTGGAGCAAGCCGCCAACCGGCACCGCGATCGCCTGGACGCGTGCGGTCTGTTCCGGCGTGCCGTGGAAGAAGAACAGCCCGGTGACCATCGCGATGTTGAGCAGGATCGGCGCGGCGGCATTGACCCAGAATTTGTCGAGCGAGTTGAGGATGCCGCCCAGCAGCGAGGCGAGGCAGATCAGCATCAGATAGGGGATGGTGATCCGCGACAGCTGGACCGCGAAGGCGAACTGGTCGGCCGTCGGCTGCTGCTTCTCGAACCCGCCAGAGAGGATGGCGGTCAGCGGCCAGGCGGCGGCGATCGCCACCAGCGTCAGGGCAAGCAGGACCGCGAAAAGGACGGACAGCGTGCGCTCGGCGAAGTCATAGGCGGCACCGCGCTCGCCGTTCACGCCCAGTTTCTGGTTGAACATCGGGATGAACGCCGATGCGAACGCGCCCTCGGCGAAGAAGGCGCGGAACATGTTGGGCAGGCGGAAGGCGACGAGGAAGGCGTCGGACGCGAAGTTGGCGCCGACATAGCGCGCCTGGAGCGAATCGCGGACCAGGGCAAGGATGCGGCTGGCAAGCGTAAGACCGCCCACCGAACCCAGGCTGCGCGCAAGCTTCATTATAGGGTCGCCATCATTTGCTGGAGCTGGCTGGCTAGATCCTCCCCCGGCTTGCCGGGGGAGGGGGACCGCCGCCGAAGGCGGGGGGTGGAGGGGCCGCGCCGCAAGGCGCGGTAGGGTGGTGGGGTCAGGCGTACCGCCGCCTTCGCGGCGGCCCCTCCACCACGCCGCTGCGCGTCGCGGTCCCCCTCCCCTGCGCGGCAGGGGAGGAATTGGGCCGCTGGTCCGCGCACCGGCTCGTCTGGTTCAGGCGTGGCCGGCTTCTTCGAAGCCGATCGCGCCTTCCTGCTGGGCGCGCTGCTGCAGGTAGATGCCGGCGAAGTCGATCGGCTCCAGCATCAGCGGCGGGAAGCCGCCGTCGCGGACCTGGTCGGCCAGCACGCGGCGCGCGAACGGGAAGAGGATGCGCGGCGCTTCGCCGAGCAGGAACGGATCGAGCGCTTCCTGCGGGATGTTGCGGAGCGCGAACAGGCCCGCATAGGAAAGGTCGACGATGAACGCGACCTGCTCGCCGGCCTGGGCGCGGACTTCGATCTTCAGCACGACTTCGTACACATCGTCGCCGACGCGGTTCGAGCCGATGTTGAACTGCACGTCGATCGCCGGCGCGGTCTGCTGCTGATAGATGGCCGGTGCGTTCGGATTTTCGAACGACAGGTCCTTCACATATTGCGACAGAACGCCAGCCTGGGGCGCATCGTCCGCGCCATTCGCGTCGGCATCGCCGATTCCGGCGAAGGTGTCGTTCTCGGCCATCCAACTTTCCTCTTTATTCAGGAGATTTTCGCGCCCTCGGCGCGTTACGGGGCATGCGACTAGCAGGCGCGTGCCGGTGGCGCAATCGCACGGCCCATCGTACGGTTTGAATCCGGCGGCACGAAGGCCTATGTACTAGAGACGGAGGCTTTGGAGGGCCAGTGTTCTACGTCATTCTGTTCGCGATGGTGGCAGGTTTCCTTGCGCTTCGGCTGTACGCGGTCCTTGGCAAGCGGACCGGGCATGAGCAGCCGCTGCCGAAACCCGCCGAGGAGCGGGTCGCCGCACCGCCCGTCACGCGGACGATCGAGGCGCTGCCCGATACCCGCGACTCGGGTAACCGCACGATCGACTCGGGGGCCGAGACCGGCCTGCGCGCCGTCGTGTCTGCCGATTCGAGCTTCGACGTCGCCAAGTTCCTCGAAGGCGCCAAGTCCGCCTATCGCATGATCCTCGAGGCCTTCTGGAAGGGCGACGAGGAAACGCTGCGCTTCCTGGTCGACGACGAGGTGCGCGCCGCGTTCGAGCAGGCGATCGCCGATCGCAAGGCGCGCGGCGAGGTGCTCGACAATCGCCTGGTCGCGATCGAGCGGGCGACGATTGCCGAGGCCGGTGTGGAGAACAAGGTCGCGCGTGTCGTGGTGCGGTTCGATGCCGATATCGTCGCGGTCACCCGCGACGGCGAAGGCAATGTGATCGCTGGTTCGCTGAGCGATGCGGTGACGACGCACGACATCTGGACCTTCGCCCGCAAGCTGCGCAGCGACGATCCGAACTGGAAGCTGGTCGAGACCGACGAAGCCTGAGGGGCGGCATGCGGATTTTCGGGGGATTGGCGCTCGCGGGGCTGCTCGGCGCATGTTCGAGCGGCATCGTGCCCCCGGAGGCGGGCACGCGCCCCGCGCCGAGCCGGCCTGCGCCCGCGCGCCCGGCACCGTCCGCCGAGCGACCGCGCCCTGCCGGCGCGCTCCCGGAGACGCCCGCGAACCTTCCCGCCCGGCAGCCGACCGCTACCACGCCGTTGCCGGCGATGCCCGCCATGCCCGTGCCGGTCGGCGCGACCAGTGCTGCGCTTAGCGGTCTCGTCGCGGGACCCCCTGTCGAAACCTTGCCGATCACGGCCGACAATGCCCGGCGCGCGCTCGCCGCCTTCACGCTGAGCTGCCCGGGGCTTACGCGGCGCACCGACGCCTCCGGCCTTACCAGCGGCGCCGACTGGGCGAATGCCTGCGCGGCTGCCGCGACCTGGACGGGCGACGCCGCGGCGTTCTTTGCCCAATGGTTCGAGACCGTGCAGGTCGGCAACGGCGCGGCCTTCGCGACCGGCTATTACGAGCCCGAGATCGCCGGGGTGCGCGAGCGGCGCGCCGGCTTCGACGTGCCGGTCTATGGCGTGCCCGACAATCTGATCGAGGTCGATCTCGGGCTGTTTTCGGATGCGCTCAAGGGCAAGAAGATCCGCGGCCGGGTCGATGGCCGTCAGTTCGTGCCCTATTATGATCGCACCCAGATCGAGCAGGGCGCGCTGGAAGGCCATGCCCCCGTCATCGCCTGGGCGGCCGATCCGATCGAGATGTTCTTCCTGCAGGTCCAGGGATCGGGCCGGCTCAAGGGACCGGACGGCAAGGTGCTGCGCATCGGCTATGCCGGGCAGAACGGCCGCGACTATACCGGCATCGGCAAGCTGATGAAGGATCGCGGCCTGCTCGGCCCGGGCCAGACCTCGATGCAGGGGATCGTCGCCTGGCTGCGCGCCAACCCCGAACAGGGCCGCGCGATCATGCGCGAGAACAAGAGCTTCGTGTTCTTCAAGGAACTGACCGGCGCCGGCCCGCTCGGCGCGATGGGCTATCCGGTTGCGGGCTGGGCCAGCGTGGCGGCGGATCCCAAGTTCATCCCGCTCGGCGCGCCGCTGTTCCTGTCGATGGACCGTACCGACGCCACCGGCCTGTGGGTGGCGCAGGATACCGGCGGCGCGATCAAGGGCGCGAACCGGGTGGATACCTTCTGGGGCGCGGGCGAGGACGCGCGCGCCATCGCCGGGGGCATGTCTGCGCGCGGCACCGCCTGGCTGCTGCTGCCCAAGGGCACGCTGGCGCGGCTGAATACAGCACCGCCCGCGGCTCCCCAGCCGTCGATCCCCCAGCCATGAGCGGGCGCGGGCGCCGCAACCTGGCGCCCGAGGAAGCGGCGTTGTGGCAGCGCGTGATCCAGAGCGTCACGCCGATTCACGTCCGCGCGGCGCCCAAGACGCTGCCGCCCGAGCCTGCGCCGTCACCCGAACCTGCCCCCAAGCCGCGCCCGCGGCTGGACGTGCCCGGCGGCAAGCTGGTGCCCAGGCGACCGGCCGCACCGGCGGTGACGCTGTCCACGCCGATGCCGGACACGCATGACCGCCGCACGCTGGACGGCGGCTGGGACCGTCGGCTGTCGCGCGGGCTGGTGACGCCGGAAAGCGCCATCGATCTGCACGGCCACACCCTGCACGGCGCGTACGATCGGCTGGATGCGGGGCTGGCGCAGGCAATTGCGCGCGGCGATCGCGTGTTGTTGCTGATCACCGGCAAGCCGCCGCGCCCGGAATCGGAGCGCCCCCATGCGCGCGGCGCCATTCGCGCGGCAGTGGGGGACTGGTTGGCTGCTTCACGCCATGCAGATCGGATTGCCGCGGTACGTCAGGCACACCCTCGCCATGGCGGTGCAGGTGCTTTGTATATTATTCTACGGCGCCCGCGATCTTTGCAGAACAGCCGAGATTCTTAACTAATCCATGCGAATCGTACGGCGGCGTCGACTATGCAGACGCCGCGTGGGGGTCTCTTGGAGCGTCTACCGACGATGCGTTGGGGGGAACGAAGTCTAGCAGCGTGGGGCGGCGGCATTGCCGCGCTGTCGGGGGGGCTGCTCGCCATGGGTGCGTACGCGTACGGCATCGCCTGGACGACGATCGGCCTCGCCTTCGGTATTGCGGTGCCGCTCGCGATGCTTGGGATCGCTGCGGTGATGATGGTTGCGCAGCGCCGTTGCGATGCCGCGGTCGCTGACGCCGTGAATCGACTGCATGCCGCCGCGCTGGGCGATCTTGAAAGCCCGTTGCCTGCCTCGCTCGGGCAACGCGCACCGCGGCTCGCCGAATCCATAGACGAGCTGTTTCACAAGCTGCGCGGCAACCTGGAAAGCGTGCATCGGCTCGCGATGTTCGACACCGTGACCGGCCTCTCCAACCGCCCGCATTTCCGCCGCAGCGCCGAACGCTTGCTGGAAAATGCGCCGGAGCATGCGCGCGCGGCGCTGTTCTTCGTCGACCTCGATCGCTTCAAGGCGGTCAACGACACGCTCGGCCATGCCATGGGCGACATGCTGCTCGGCATGGTGGCGAACCGGCTGCGCGCGGTGGGGGATCAGTGCGCGGCATTCAACCATGGCGAAACCCCGCTGATCGGCCGCCTCGCGGGCGATGAGTTCACGCTGTTCTTCGCCGACCTGCCCGATCCTGCCGCGCGTGAGCGCGTGGGCGGCAAGGTGCTGGACGCGCTGTCCGAACCGTTCGATCTTGCCGGCCAGGAGGTCTCGATCGGCGCGTCCATCGGTGTCGCCCTGTACCCCGATCATGGCCTGACGCTGCACGACCTGATGGGCGCGGCCGATGCGGCGATGTACCAGGCCAAGACGCAGGGACGCGGCCGCGTCGAGACGTTCAGCGACGGCCTTGCTGCGGAGATGATCGCTCGTGCCCGGCTGGAAACCGAACTGCGCGCGGCGATCGAGCGCGACGAATTCGCGCTGGTCTTCCAGCCCCAGCTTTCGGCGACCACCGGGGCCGTCGTGGGGGCCGAGGCGCTGCTGCGCTGGCACCACCCGGACGGCACCAAGATGCCCGGCGCCTTCCTGCAGCGCGCCGAGGAAACCGGCCTGATCGTCGAGATCGGCGACTGGGTAGTGGCGAAGGTGGCGAACACCATCGCACGCTGGGCGCAATTGGGCATCGAGCAGCGGCTGGCGGTGAATGTCAGCCAGCGGCAGATTGATCATGCCACCTTTTTCCGCCATTTGCGGGCGGCGATGCTGGCGGCAAAGGCACCGGCGCGGCTGCTCGAGCTGGAGATCAGCGAGACGCTGGCGATGCATTGCTCGGAGGACGTATTGCGCGCGATCGCGGCGCTTCGTTCTGCCGGCGCGACGGTGGCGGTCGACGATTTCGGCACCGGCTATTCGAACCTCGCAAGGCTGCGCCGGCTGCCGATCGACCGGGTGAAGCTGGATCGCAGTCTGATCGAGCAGGTGGCGGTCAACCCCGAGGCCCGGGCGATCGCGCAGGCGGTGATCGGCCTCGTCCACGGCCTGGGCTGCGAAGCCGTGGCCGAAGGGATCGAGAGCGAAGCCCAGGCGGCGGTGCTGCGGGTGATCGGTTGCGACGTGCTGCAGGGCTATGCGGTGGGCTTGCCGATGGCCGAGGACGCGTTCGTCGCCTGGGTGCAGGCCGCGCAGCCGCGCCGCGCCACCGCCTGAGCGATCACACCCGCCGCAGGATCTCCGCATAGACTTGGGTCAGCGCATGCAGGTCGGCAAGCGCCACGGCTTCGTCGAGCTTGTGCATCGTCGCGTTGAGCAGGCCGAACTCCACCACCGGGCAGACGCGCGAGAGGAATCGGGCATCCGAGGTGCCGCCGGTGGTCGACAGCTCGGCATCTACTCCGAGCACGTCGCGAATCGCGCCGCTGACCAGCTCCGAAAGCGGGCCGGGTTCGGTGAGGAATGCCTCGCCATAGACGCGGCCGCGCACCTCGGCCGTGGGGGCGTGGCGGGCGACGATCTCGCGGATGCGCGCGATCAGATGAGGCCCGCGCTGCTGATCGTTGAAGCGGATGCTGATCCGCGCGGCGGCGCGGCCGGGGATCACGTTGGTCGCCTGGTTGCCGACGCTCAGGTCGATCACCTCGATGTTCGAGGGCTGGAACCAGGCATTGCCCTGGTCGAGTTCGATCGCGTCGATTTCGGCGAGCGCGCGGACGAGGCGAGGGACCGGATTGTCGGCGAGATGGGGATAGGCGACATGGCCCTGGCGGCCGATCACCGCAATGTCGATCACTGTCGAGCCGCGCCGGCCGATCTTGATCGTGTCGCCCAGCCGGTTGGCGGAGGTCGGCTCGCCGACCACGCAGCAATCGGGGGTAAGGTCGCGTTCGGCCATGCGCTCGATCAGCTTCGGCGTGCCGTAGGTGGCGGGGCCTTCCTCGTCGCCGGTGATGATCAGGCTGGTGGTGCCGCGTGCGGGCACTTGCGCGGCAGCGGCGACGAAGGCGGCGATCGCGCCCTTCATGTCGACCGCGCCGCGGCCATAGAGCAGGTCGCCGCGGATCTCGGGGGCAAAGGCGCCGCTGCTCCAGCCTTCGCCCGGCGGCACGACGTCGAGATGACCGGCAAAGGCGAGGTGCGGTCCGCCTTGCCCGCGCACCGCGAGCAGGTTCTCCACCGGACCGTCGGGCGCCTCGCCCTCGACGAAGCGCTCGACGCGGAAGTCGAGGGGGAGGAGCGCCTGCTCCAGCACGTCGAACACGCTGCCGCGCGCGGGCGTGACGCTTTCGGCGCCGATCAGGGCCTTGGTGAGTTCGACGACGTCCGGCACAACAGCTCCTACACTTGAGGGAGGCGACATTGCCCAAGCTGAACCTGGATACAATCCCGCAGACCAACGCCACCGGCTATCCCGCACCGTTCGATGCTGCCGTGGCAGGGCGCTGGTATCGACGGCTGGCGCCGCCCTCCGGGCTGACGGCGATGGGGGTTAGCCATGTGGTGCTGAAGCCGGGTGCCTGGTCGTCGCAGCGGCACTGGCACGACCAGGAGGACGAGTTCGTCGTGATGCTGGCCGGCGAGGCGGTGCTGGTCGAGAACGGCGGCGAGACGGTGCTGCGGGCCGGCGACTGCGCGGCGTTCCCTGCCGGGGTGGCGGACGGGCACCATTTGCAGAACCGGTCCGAGGCCGACGCCGTGTTCCTCGCGATCGGCGCGGGGCCACGCGGGAGCGGCGAATATCCCGATATCGACATGGTGTTCACGCCGGAGGGGTATTTCCGCAGGGACGGGACGCGGTATGAGACCGAGCGGGTTCGGTGAAGATTGCTAGCCCCTCCCCTTCAGGGGAGGGGTTGGGGTGGGGCGTGTCTCACCGAGACCAGCCTGCGTTCTGGAATCCCTCCACCCCAACCCCTCCTCCAAGGAGGAGGGGCTTAAGATGCGTTACCTCACCGGCAGTTCGAACTTCTCGATCACCCATTCCTCTTCCTGCGCACCGGCGATCCAGTCCTGCAGGAACGCGTGCTGGAGCACGGCGAGCATGTAGCTCTGCGCGAAGCGGGGCACCGGCAGCGAATAGGTGACGATCCGCGTCACCACCGGCGCGAACATGATGTCGGCGGCGCCGAACGCGCCGAACAGGAAGGGCTCCGCGGTGCCGTGGCGTGCCCGCGCCTGCGCCCAGAGCTCCATGATGCGCTCGAGATCGGCTGCCACGTCCGCATCGACCGGCGCGGCCGGATAGACCTGGCGCACGTTCATGCTGTGCTTGCTGCGCAGCGCGGTGAAGCTGGAGTGCATCTCCGCCGCCATCGAGCGCGCCATCGCGCGGGCGGCGGGATCCTCGGGCCAGAAGCGCGTGTTGCCGGTCTTCTCGTTGAGATATTCGACGATCGCCAGGCTGTCCCACACCACCGCGTCGCCGTCCCACAGGATCGGCACCTTGCCCGAAGAGGGCGCGAATTCGGCGCCCTGGCGGCGGCGGTCCCAGTGCTGGTCGTACATCGGCACGACGGTTTCCTCGAACGGCAGGCCCGAAAGCTTGCAGGCGAGCCAGCCGCGCAGCGACCAGGAGGAATAGGCCTTGTTGCCGATGATGAGCTTCATGGCATCGTGGATAGACGCGGGCGTGGGGGACAGCAAGCGGGCGGGGGGCGCGCCAAGCCAAAGGCGTTGCAGATCCGGGCGATTATTTCCACGCTGCAACTTTCGCGGCAGGGGCGGCGAATCGGGGGGACGGAACACGATGCGTTGGAGAAGGTGTCTGTGCGCTGCGGTGGCGACCGTTGCGGTGGCATGGGCGTGCCCGCCTGCAATGGCGCAGGAAAAGGGCGCGGCCGGCGCCGCACCGGCCGCCACGACCAGGCTGGATACGGCCGTGTTCGCCGAACTGCCGATGCTGGAAGGCCCGCAAGTGTCGCCGGACGGCAAGCGCTTCGCCGGTCAGCTGGCGGTGCACGGCAAGCAGTTCTTCGCGGTCATGGCGTTCGATGGCTCGTCGAGGCAGCTCATCGCGACCGCCGAGACCGATCTCCACTGGTGGCGCTGGGTCAATGACGAATGGCTGGTGATCGGCATCGGCAAGACGACGCCGGTCCAGGGCGACGAATGGTACATCACCCGCGCGATCGGCGTGAACGCCAATACCGGCAAGATGGTGATGCTCAACACGGCGGACACCGGGCAGAATGGCGGCCGGCTGGTCTGGACCGCCCGGGACGGCACCCCGCGCATCCTGCTGGCGGCGCAGACCTCGATCTATTCGAACATGCCGGGCTTCTGGCCGCGGGTGGACCAGGTCGACGTGTCGACCGGCAAGCATCGCCGCGTGCTGGAGGGCAGGGAAGGCGTCATGGACTGGTATGCCGATAGCGCCGGCACCGTGCGCATGGGCATCGGCCGCAGCGAGGATGGCCGCAGCCGGCGGCTGCTCTACCGCCCCAATGGAAGTGTCGACTTCCGGACCGTCGATCGCGCGAAGGGCATCCACGACAATCTGCTGGTTCCGTCGCTGTTCCTGCCGGATCCGGGCAAGGCGCTGGTGGTGCAGGACGACGCCAAGGGCTTCTCCGCGCTCTGGGAATTCGACCTGACCACGATGCAGACCGGCAAGCAGATCTTCGCGACGCCGGGGTACGACATCAGCGGCCCGGTGGTCGATCCGCTGCGCTCGACGCTGCTCGGCGTCGAAGTGACGGAGAACCGATCGACGACCTATTGGTTCGATCCCGCCATGGCGGCGTTGCAGAAGAAGCTGAGCGGGATGGTGCAGGGCGCGCAGGTCGAGATCACCAGCTTCAACGCCGATCGATCGAGGGTGATCGCACGGGTGGGCGATGCGAGCGCGCCGGGCGCCTATTTCGTCTACCAGTCCGCGGACGAGTCGTTGCAGCCGTTGTCGATGAACAACCAGACGCTGAAGCTGCGGCGTCTCCATCCGGTGAAGACGATTCGGTACAAGGCGCGCGACGGGCTGGAAATCGCCGCGGTGCTGACGGTGCCGCGCGGCAGCAGCGCCAAGAACCTGCCGCTGATCCTGATGCCGCATGGCGGCCCTTCGGCGCGCGACGAGGAGGAGTGGGACTGGTGGTCCCAGTTCCTGGCGGATCGCGGCTATGCGGTGATCAAGCCCAATTATCGTGGCTCGACCGGATATGGCACGCCCTTCCTCGACAAGGCGGAGGGGCAGTGGGGCCTGGCGATGCAGGACGATCTGAACGACGCGGTAAAGGCGCTGGTCGACCAGGGCATCGCCGATCCCAAGCGGGTGTGCATCGTGGGCGGCTCCTATGGCGGCTATGCCGCGCTGCGGGCGGCGCAGCGCGACGGCAAGCTGTTCCGCTGCGCGGTGTCGTTCGCCGGCGTGTCCGATCTCGCCCGGATGGTCGCCTATGACTCGCAGTTCCTCGGTGGCGGCCAGGGCAAGGACTGGATGAAGGCGCAGGCGCCCGACTTCAAGGCGGTGTCGCCGCTCTACCATCCGGAGGAATTCTCGACCCCGGTGCTGATCGTCCACGGCAGGAAGGATCGTCGCGTGCCGTTCAAGCAGAGCAAGCTGATGGCGGACCGGCTCCAGGCCGCCGGCAAGCCGTTCGAGTTCATCGAGCAGCCCGAAGGCGATCACCACTTCACGCGCCAGGAGGACCGGCTGAGCTTTCTCAAGGCGCTGGAAGCGTTCCTCGCCAAATACAACCCGGCCTAGGCCTTCACATACACCCAGGCGCGGGTGCCCGAGGCGAGGGGCACCCGCACCCGGACATAATTCTCGCTTTCATAGACATCGGCCGCTGCCAGTTCCTCGGGCGTCAGCTGGAAGACCTTGCCGGCGATGGGCGGGCCGTCGCCGGGCACGAGCGCGAGGTGCGTCTCGATCCCGCTCGCATCGAGTACGGCGGGGTCGCGGATCTGGATCTCGGTGACGACGAAGCCGTGGAGCACGTCGTCGGTACCGTCGAGCAGCCGGCCGAACTGGCTGCGCTGGACCTGCTCGAGCTGGAGCGTGCCGTAGGAGAAGAGCGGCTCCATGCCCGTGCTCAGCCGATCGCTTCCAGCACAGCCGCGCGGAGCTCCGGGATGCCCATGCCCTTGTCGCTGGAGGTGGCGAGGATTTCGGGATGCGCGGCGGTGCGCTTGCGAGCCTCTTCCACGGTGCGCGCGGTGACCTCGGCCAGTTCGCTCGCCTTGATCTTGTCGGTCTTGGTGAGGACCAGGCGGTAGCTGACCGCGGCGTTGTCGAGCATCTCGAGGATCTCGCGGTCGACATCCTTGATGCCGTGGCGCGAATCGATCAGCACCAGCGCGCGCTTCAGCTCCTGCCGGCCGCGCAGATAGTCGTTCACCAGATACCGCCACTTGCGGACCATGTCCTTGGGCGCCTTGGCGAAGCCATAGCCGGGCATGTCGACGAGGCGGAAGCGCAGCGGCTCGCCGACGTCGAAGAAGTTCAGCTCCTGGGTGCGACCCGGGGTGACCGAGGTGCGGGCGAGGCTGTTGCGGTTGGTCAGCGCGTTGATCAGCGACGATTTGCCGACGTTCGAGCGCCCCGCGAACGCCACCTCCGGCACCGTCGGCTTGGGCAGATGCTCGAGCGCGGGCGCGGACTTGAGGAAGGCGATGGGGCCGGCGAACAGCTTGCGCGCGGCTTCGATCTGGTCGGGGTCGAAGGACATTAGGAATTCAGCTGCCCCGGCGTGCGGGGCCCTTTCAGCAAATCGCAGGCGGCGGTGCCTGCGTTCCCCTCCCGCTTGCGGGAGGGGCTAGGGGAGGGGCTGCAAACGCGCAGCACGGCCTCCACGTCAGTCCCTCCCCCGACCCCTCCCGCAAGCGGGAGGGGAGCGCAAGCGCCGCTCTCGTGCTCACCGGAGGCGTGGAGAAGGGCCATACTCACTTCGCCTTGACCGCTTTCGGTTTCTCGACGGGCACCTTCATCTCCGGGTGGCGCGCATAGAGCCACTGCTGCTGGAGCACGGTCAGGATGTTCGAAGTGATCCAGTAGAGCTGCAGGCCGACGGCGAACGGCGCCATCAGGAACATCAGCATCCACGGCATGATCGCGAACATCTGCTTCTGCATCTCGTCCATCGGCGCCGGGTTCATCCGCATCTGGAAGAACATCGACACGCCGAGCAGCACCGGCACCACGCCGATCGCCAGGAAGCTGGGCAGCGGATAGTGGAGATAGCCGAACAGGTTGAGGATCGTCGCCGGATCGGGCGCGGACAGGTCCTTGATCCACAGCACGAAGGGCTGGTGGCGCATTTCGATCGTCAGCAGCAGCACCTTGTACAGCGCGAACATGATCGGGATCTGCAGCAGCATCGGCGCGCAGCCGGCGAGCGGATTGACCTTCTCCGCCTTGTACAGCTGCATGATCTCCTGCTGCTGGCGCTGCTTGTCGTCCTTGTAGCGCTCCTGGATCGCCTTCATCTTCGGCTGCACCTGGCGCATCTTCGCCATCGAGGCGAACTGCTTCTGGGCGATCGGGAAGAGCAGGCCGCGGATGGTGATCGTCAGCAGGATGATCGCCACGCCGAAATTGCCGACCAGCTTGAACAGCCAGCTGAGGTAGGTGAAGATCGGACGCTCGATGATCTCGAACCAGCCCCAGTCGATCGCGCGCTCGAACTTCGCGATGTCATACTGCTTCTGATAGGCGTCGAGCAGCTTCACTTCCTTGGCACCGGCGAAGAAGTGGCTGGTATAGGTCGATTCCTTGCCCGGGCGGATCGCGATCGGCTGCGAGAGCGCCACGTCCGCCTGATACTGCTGCGCCGCGGTGCCGCGCTGCTGGATGGTCACGCCCCCGCGCTGGTCGGGGATCGCCGCAGTCAGCCAGTAATGGTCGCTGAAGCCGACCCAGCCGCCGGTGGTGGCGAACTGCTGGGGCGTGCTCTCGATGTCCTTCCAGTTGATATAGTGCGCCGCGTCGATGGTCGCGGCGACCGGGCCGACATGCGCGGCCCACTGGCTGGTATCGGTCGAGCGCTGGCCGCGCGAGATCAGCGTGTAGGGCGTCACCGCGACCGGCGCCGCGCCGCGATTGGCGACGGTCTGGCGGACGGTGAACATGAAGTTCGAATCGACGCCGAGCTCTACCGTGAAGGTCTGGCCGGCGCTGTTGGTCGCGGTGAGCTTGACCGGAGTCGCCGGCGTCAGGGTCTGGCCATCGGCCTTCCACACGGTGTTCGCGTCCGGAGCGCCAGCGCCCTGCCAGCCGAACTGCGCGAAATAGCTACCCTCGGCACCGCTCGGCGAGAGCAGGCGGATCGGCGGCGAGTTCTTGTCGACGGTCTGGTCATACTGGCGCAGGACGAGGTCGTCGATGCGCAGGCCCTTCAGATTGATCGAGCCCTTCAGCGCCGGCGTGTCGATGGCGACGCGCGGGCTATCGGCCAGCACGGCCTCACGGGCACGAATCGTCTTCGGCGCGTTGGCGGCCGCATCGACGCCGGAGTTCGGCACCGGCTGCAGCTTGCCGTCGACCATCTTCGCGGGCGCGGCCGGCTGCTGCGGGAACAGCCAGTGGCTGATCATCGGCCAGCCAAGCAGCACCAGCGCCGCGAACGCCGCGAAGAGGATGAAATTCTTCTGTTCTTCTTTCACCGATAATCCCCGGAAGGAAAACTCAAGGAACGGGATCTGGGCCGTGCCCGCCCCATGGATGGCAGCGCGCGATGCGCCGGAGCGCAAGCCAGCCGCCTTTCACCGCCCCATAGCGGCGAAGCGCCTCGATTGCATAGGCCGAACAGGAAGGCTGGTAGCGGCAGGTGGGCGGCAGGATCAGCGACGGCCCCAGCTGCCAGGCGCGCGCGAGCAGCATCAACGCGCGAGCGATCATTGCCCGTCCTTGGGACGGACGCGGCGGAGCGCCTTGGCGAGTTCCGCCTTCAAATCGGCATAAGGGCGTTCGATCCCGCCGTTCCTGCCGATCAGCACATGGTCCGCGCCGGCGATTCCCGCCTCGGGCAGGATTTCGCGCGCGAGCATGCGAAAGCGCCGCTTCATCCGATTCCGGATAACGGCGTTGCCAACTTTCTTGGATACGGTAATGCCGATCCGCATCGACGGATCGGCATCGTTCCGTTCGCGCACCAGCAGGACGAAACCGGGCATCGGTGCCCGCTTTCCCCCGTTGGCGGCGAGATAGTCCTTGCGCTGCGTGAGCCGGTCGAGGCTCAGCAAGGGCGTGTCGGTGCTTACGCCGACAGCTTCTTGCGGCCGCGGGCGCGGCGGGCGCGGATCACATTGCGACCGCCCGGGGTCGCCATCCGTGCACGGAAGCCGTGCCGGCGCGCACGCACCAGGTTGCTCGGCTGAAAGGTCCGCTTCATCGCTCATCCTCGAGTATCTAGAACGTAAAAGGGCCGCCACAGGGGCGGCCGCGTGTCGAGCGCCCTTACGGGGAAGCGGCGCAGGAGTCAACGCGGGATGCGGAAATTGGCCGGCTTCGGAGCACATCGGTCCTGGAGATGGGTGTGGTGTGGTGCCTATGCAATACGCTTGCCCCCGATTGTACCGCTTCCGTAGCGAGCAAAAGGCGCTATGCTCCCATTACGGGGAGGGGGCTCTCTTGGTCGCCAGCGTTTCGACAGTTGCCTATCTCGGGTTGGAAGCGCGCGCGGTGGAGGTGCAATGCAACCTCGTCGCCGGGCTGCCCAAGTTCGTCGTCGTCGGGCTGCCCGACAAGGCGGTGGCGGAGAGCCGCGAGCGGGTGCGCGCCGCCATGGCCGCGATCGGCCTCGCGCTGCCGCCCAAGCACATCGTGCTGAACCTCTCGCCCGCCGACCTGCCCAAGGAAGGATCGCATTTCGATCTCCCCATCGCGCTGGCGCTGCTGGCGGCAATGGGCGTGGTCGACGCCGAGACGATCGCGGGCTATGTCGTGGTCGGCGAACTGGCGCTGGACGGGCGGATCGCGCCGTCACCGGGGGTGCTGCTGGCAGCGATGCACGCGGCCGAGGCGGGCAAGGGGCTGGTCTGCCCCGCCGTGCAGGGGCCCGAGGCGAGCTGGGCCGGGCAGGTCGAGGTGCTCGCCGCGCCCGACCTGATCAGCCTGCTCAACCACTTCAAGGGCAACCAGCTGCTCCCCGCGCCGGTGCCGGGCGAGGTCGATGCGCCGGGGCAGGGGCCGGACCTCGCCCAGGTAAAGGGGCAGGAAAGCGCCAAGCGCGCGCTGGAGATCGCGGCGGCGGGCGGGCACAATCTGCTGTTCGTCGGGCCGCCGGGGGCGGGCAAGTCGCTGATGGCGGCATGTCTGCCCGGCATATTGCCGCCGCTGGAGGCCGCCGAGGCGCTGGAGGTGTCGATGGTCGCCTCGGTCGCGGGTACGCTGCTGGGCGGGCGGCTGACCCGCACCCGTCCGTTCCGTGCGCCGCATCATTCGGCCTCGATGGCGGCGCTGACCGGCGGCGGGCTCAAGGTGAAGCCGGGCGAGGTGAGCCTCGCGCATCTCGGCGTGCTGTTCCTCGACGAGCTGCCCGAGTTCCAGCGGGCCGTGCTCGATTCGCTGCGCCAGCCCTTGGAAGCGGGCGTGGTGAGCGTCGCGCGGGCCAATGCGCACGTCACCTTCCCGGCCCGCGTGCAGTTGATCGCAGCGATGAACCCGTGCCGCTGCGGGCATCTGGGGGATCCGGCGCTGGCCTGTGCGCGGGCGCCGCGCTGCGCGGCGGACTATCAGGCGAAGGTCTCGGGCCCGCTGCTCGACCGCATCGACCTGCATGTCGAAGTCCAGCCGGTCACCGCCGCCGATCTCGTCCTCCCGCCGCCGGCGGAAGGATCAGCGGAGGTGGCGGCGCGGGTGGCAGGGGCACGGCGGGTCCAGACGGCACGCTATGCGGGCACCTCGACGCGCACCAATGCCGAGGCCGATGGCGAACCGCTGCTGGCGGTCGCCACGCCCGACGAGGCGGGCCGCAAGCTGCTCGCCCAGGCGGCCGAGGCGATGCGGCTTTCGGCACGGGGCTATACGCGCGTGCTGCGGGTGGCGCGGACGATCGCCGATCTCGCCGGTGCCGAGGGGGTAGGGCGCATCCATGTGGCGGAAGCGCTCAGCTACCGCCGCCAGGCGCCGCGGAGTTGATCGAGCGATCCTGATCGAGGCGATCCTGGAATATCTCGGCGCGATCGGCGGGCCGGATCGCGGGACATGGAAGCTGTGGCTCGGGATTGTCGCAGGCGGCGCATCGCCTGCGTGCTGCTTGCATATGTCGCCTAGCGGGGCAGCTTGCGCCCAAAGGCGGACATTGCTTACAAATTGATGGGAAGGCTTCTTTTCGACCCAGGAACGCGTTGCTCTATTGACGATATTGCGCGAAAGTCAGGCGATTATGAAAGCGAAGCATCTGATTGCTCTTGCAGTGTTCACACCTGTCTACTGGGCGGTTGCGATACCCGCTGCCATCATCGTTGGCTGGGAGATGGACTTCCAGTGTACTCGTGGCGCGCCAACTCTGCATCCGTGCTATATCACTAAATTCCTGATCCCCGCTTTGTTCTTGTTGTTCGCCTACGTTTACGCATGGATAATATGGACCATTGCGCAACGCGCCGAACGGGATCACGCGGAGATGAACCGCTTGTCATCCGAGGTGTCGGCTTCGGACGGCAGCTAACCACCCAACTCCGGCCGTTCGCGGCTAGTCCATCCCTCCTTGCGCTCGGAGCAATGGTCTCTATATGTTCCGTGGTTGTCGCCTGTGGGCGGCCGCTCTTTGATCCTGTTTGAACCTCCCCCTGCGCGCGAAGCGGCACGCCGCGCGTGCCGGTCCTGTGGTGCGGAGGCAGCACGCGTGAAGTTTTCACGAGCCTAAACTTCCTCAACTTCACGTCCCCATGGGGCCCGTCGATGCACCCGCGTAAACGCGCGTGCGCCTAAACTTCCTAAACTTCGGTCGGCGGCCGCCGTTCGGTGCGGCGCCTCTTCGCCCGCGTTCAGCTAGTGCTGCTTCCGGCACGATCGGCAGCAACCTCCCAACAGCCCCCGCGTTCAGCCCCGGTGCAACAGCCCCGAAACGAAGCGCCCGACGGCGAAGAGCCCGATCTCCCTCCCGACGAGGAGGAGGAAGTCCAGGAACGCGAGGCCGCGTCCTCGCGCGTCATCCACGAGGTCATCCGCCGACAGGGGGACGAGGAGCTCGACCGGCCGGCGAGTTCGCTGTTCTTCTCCGGCGTAGTCGCGGGCGTGGCGATGGCGGCATCGGTGCTCGGACGCGGGCTGATCGAGAGCCATTTGCCCGATACCGAATGGCGGCTGCCGGTGGCGAGCATCGGCTATTGCCTGGGCTTCGTCATCGTCGTGCTCGGGCGGCTGCAGCTGTTCACCGAAAGCACGCTGTCCGCGGTGATCCCGGTCGCGTCGAGCCCGACCTTCCGCAACGTCGCGCGGCTGGGGCGGCTCTGGGGGCTGGTGCTGACGGCCAATCTCGTCGGCACGCTGCTGATCGCCTGGCTCGCGACCGAAGGCTGGGTGGGGACGGAAGCGAGCACCAAGGCGATGCTCGACACCTCGCGCAGCCTGCTCGAACTCACCGGTTGGGACGCGGTGCGCGCGGCGGTGCCGGCGGGGTTCCTGATGGCCGGGATCGCCTGGTCGCTGCCCGGCGCGCGGCGGCAGGAATTCTTCGTGCTGGTGTTCTGCACCTATTTCATCTCGCTCGGCGAATTTGCGCACGTGGTGGCGGGCGCGGTGGAGGCGTGGATGCTGTGGCTGGCGGGCGAGGCGAGCCTGACCTGGGTGCTAGGCGGCTTCCTGGCGCCGGCGCTGCTCGGCAATATCCTCGGCGGATCGGTGCTGTTCGCGCTGCTGGCGCATGCCCAGGTGCGGGAGGAGACGTGAAGCGGGGCGGCCGGGAGGGATCAGCTTTCCGGTTGCAGGAAGCCGGGCAGGCGCTATAGGCTGCCGGGCCATCACGCGGGCGTGGCGGAATGGTAGACGCAACGGATTCAAAATCCGTCGTTGGCAACAACATGTCGGTTCGAGTCCGACCGCCCGTACCAACTTACCTGCTGCGATGTCCTCCGGCCTGCGGGCCGGGATTCAGCCGCGAACGTCGAGGAACCGGCGTTCAGCGCCGTCGATGCACAGCGCGGTCAGCCGGCCGCTCGCATAGGCGCCGGTATCGATGCCGATGCGGTTCGGCAGGCTCTCGGGCTCCTCGCTGATGGTGTGGCCATGGACCACCATCGCGCCGTGATTGGCGGTGCTGCGCAGGAACGGTGCGCGGATCCAGCGCAGGTCGCGTGCCTGCTGGCGCTCGATCGGAATGCCCGGCCGCACCCCTGCATGCACGAACACATAATCGCCGAGCGCGAAATACGACCGCAGGTTCCGAAAAAAGGCGAGGTGCGCCGCGGGGATCGCCGCGCGCAGCCGCTGGATCCCTGCCTCCGGCAGCTGCGTGCGCAGGTCGAGCGGATCGACGCCGTAGCTTTCGGCGCACTCCGCGCCGCCAAAGCGCAGCCATGCGTCCAGCTGGTCGGCGGCGCCGTCGAGGATCGCCAGCAGCATTTCCTCATGGTTGCCGCACAGCAGGGTGAGCCCGGGATCGACGTGCGACCGCGCCAGCAGCAGATCGACCACGCCGCGCGATTCGGGGCCGCGATCGATCAGGTCGCCGAGCAGGATCAGATGCTCTTCCCGGCGCGGATCGGCGCGGCGCTCGGCATCGATGCGCGCCAGCAGCTGCTCCAGCAGGTCGCGGCGGCCGTGCACGTCGCCGATCGCATAGGCGCGCACCCCCTGCGGGACCGCGAAGCTCACCGCGTCGGGCGCAGAGGTGCGAAAGGGCCAGCGCAGCGCACGCATGATCGCCCCCGGTAGACCGGGATCCGCCCCGGCCGCAACCATTCGCTGCGGATCGCCGCCGCGCGGCCTATTCGCTGCGCAGCGCCCAGGCGGGCGAGGCGCGGCTGGCGCGCAGCGACTGGCCGAGCACCGTCAGCACGGCGATCGCGGTGGCGATCAGGCTGGCGCCGAGGAAATAGAGCGGGGACAGCGCGATGCGATCGCCGAATCCCGCCAGCCACGTCCGCGCGGCGAACCAGGCGAGCGGCCAGGCGAGCAGGTTGGCGATCAGTACCGGGCGCAGGAACTGGCCGACCAGCAGCCGCGCGACGTCGCCGGCCGAGGCGCCGAGCGTCTTGCGGATGCCGATCTCGCGCACGCGGCGGGCGGTGCTGAACGCGGCGAGGCCCCAGAGGCCGACGCAGCCGATCAGCACCGCGAGGCCGGTACCGATGCCGACCAGCCGCATCGCCCGATCGTCTTCGGTGTAGAGATCGGCCAATTTCCGGTCCGCCGTGTCACCACGGAACGGCACCTGCGGAATCATCCGCCGCCACGTCGCCTGCACCGTGTCGAGCATCGCGCGCGGATCGCCGGTGAAGCGCACCGCGCCGATATGCTGGTACACCGCGTTCGGCGTGTAGATGTAATAGGCGGCGGTATCGGCCGTGCGCGGCGAGAAGAAGCGCAGCTCGTCGATCACGCCGACGATCGTGCGCGGTCGCGGATTGCCGACGGTCTTGCCGATCGCTTCCTCCGGCGTGCGAAAGCCGAGCGCGGTCACCGCGCGGCGATTGAGCACGACGTTGCGGCCCAGCGGCCAGCGCTTCCAGTCGCTGGCATCGTCGGCGGCGTGGGCATCGTCGAGCAACCGGCCGGCGAGCAGGCGTGGCCGATAGGTCTCGAAGAAGCCCGGGCCGGCGCTGATCAAGCGTAGCAGCGGGCCTTGGCCCGGCGGCCCGGGCTGCTCGACGATGTCGATGTTGCTGATGCCTTCGCCGCCCGGCGCGGCATTGGCGGTGCCGACGCTCTGCACACCGGGAAGGGCGCGCAGTGCTGCGAGAAACGCACGCGCCTGGTCCTGCCCGATCTTGGTGTCGGCAAGCGAGGTGACGGTGATCAGCCCCTCGCGACGGAAGCCGAGATCGGCGACGCGCAGGTGGCGCATCTGCACCGCCATCACCACCGTGCCGATCAGAAAGGCGATCGCGAGTCCGAATTGCAGCACCACCAGCGCCTCGCGCAGCCGTGCGCCTGCCTTGCCGCCGCCGGGTGCCCGCGCCGAGGCGAGCACCGCGGCTGCCGGGAAGCGCGAGAGGACCAGGGCGGGGTAGACACCGGCGGCCACGCCGACGACCAGCGTGACTGCCGCCAGCAGCGACAAGGCCCAGATATAGGGCATGGCGAGCGCGGTACCGCCGGCGGCATTGACCAGCGGCAGCCCGACTTCTGCAAGCATCAGCCCGAGCAGCGCGGCGACGGCGACGCTGGCGATCGCCTCGCCCAGGAACTGGCCGATCAGCGCGGCCCGGCTGGCGCCCACCACTTTCCGCATCGCTACTTCGCGGGCACGCAGACCGGCGCGGGCAGTGGCGAGGTTCACATAGTTGACGATGCCGATCAGCAGGGTGAGCAGGCCGATCGACCCCAATGTGGTCACCATCAGCTGGCGGCTGGCGCTTTCCGGACCCGATGGCTTGAGGTGGGTGTCGGCGAGCGGGATGAGCGGCAGCGACAGCCATTTCGAGGCGCCGGGGCCGAAGTCCGGGCGCGCCCGACGATCGATGAAGGACGGCAGCCTGGCCGCGAATGCCCGCGCCGCGCTCGGCGTCTCGAAGCGGAGGAAGGTGGCGACCGAGGCGGTGCCCCATTTGTACCAGGCCCATTCGGAGGGCGGCGGGGTCTTGGGTATCGCGATCAGGATGTCGGCTGTGAGATCGCTGTTGGCGGGCAGGTCCTCGAACACCGCCGCCACGCGGTAATTGGCGGGCGCGTCCAGGCTGATGGTGAGCGTCTGCCCGATCGGATCGGAGCTGCCGAAATAGCGTCGCGCCGCCGAGCGGCTGAGCAGCGCCGCACCCGGATCGCCCAGCGCGCGCGCGCCGTCGCCCTGCACCATCGGCAGCGCGAACACGTCGAGGAAGCTGGGATCGATCTGCGCGACATTCTCGGCGGTCGCGATCCCGCCGCGTAGCACCGCGCCGCTCTTCGCGCCGTTCGGCGTGCGGAAGCCGCCGCCGCGGATGCGGGTGCCGATCAGGCCGGGGAAGTCTTCGCGCATCTGCTCCAGCATGCCCGGCATGGTGGCGGGATAGGCGCCGTTGAACGGGCTGCCCGGGAACTGCACAGCGGTATCCACGCGGTAGATGCGGTCGTAGCGCGGGACCCAGCGCTCAAAGCTGGTCTCGAAGCGGACATAGAGCGCGAGCACCAGGAAGGTGGCGATCCCCATCGCCAGCCCGCCGATGGTGAGCAGCGCGTAGAGCTTGTCGCGGGTGAGCGACCGGTACAGGGCCAGCAAGGCGAAGCGGGGCATCGGCGTCCTCTCTTATTCGTAGCGCAGTGCGCGTGCGGGTTCGGCGCGGGCGACCCGCCACGATTGGCCGAGCACGGTCAGGATCGCGATCGCCGCCGCCAGCGCGGAGGCGAGCAGGAAGTACCAGGGCGTGAGCGCGATCCGATCGTCGAAGCCGGCCAGCCATCGCTCCATCGACACCCAGGCGAGCGGCCAGGCGATCAGGTTGGCGATCAGCACCGGCCGCAGGAACTTCGCCAGCAGCAGCTGGAGCACATCGCGGGTCGAGGCGCCGAGCGCCTTGCGGATGCCGATCTCCTTGATCCGCCGTTCGGTATCGAAGGCAGCGAGGCCGTACAGGCCGATACAGCCGATCAGCACCGCGAGCGCCGCGCCGGCGGTGAACAGGCGGGTGCGCTGGGCATCGGTACGCTGGAACTGTTCGTAGAGCTGCTGGTCGACGGTGAGCGCCTGGAACGGCACGTTCGGGGCAATCCGCCGCCAGGTCGCCTCGAAGCGGTCGAGGATCGGCTGGGCGTTCGCACCGGTATACCGGGCGGCGAGCACGGGGGCGAACAGGTCCTTCGACTTCAGCAGATAGGCCTGCGGCTCCACCGGCGCGCGGGGTCCCGTGAACCGGAAGTCTTCGATCACGCCGACGATGGTCGCCGCATCGCCGCCATTGTTGACCGCGCGGCCGATCGCATCGGCAGGGCTGGCGAAGCCGAGCCGGCTGACCGCGGTGCGATTGAGCAGCAAGTTGGTCTTGCGGCCTGGGCCGGTGGCAAGCGCGGCATCGTCGCCGGCGAAGCGCGTCGGATCCAGCCAGCGCCCGGCGAGCAGGCGGGCGCCATAGAGCGCGAAGAAGCCGGGCCCCACCTCGTCCTGCACGACGTTCGGGTCCGGGCCGGTCGCGCCGTCGCGGTGCATCGTCGCGATGCCATAGCTGCCGCCCCCCGCGGCGATCGAGGATTGGGTGACCCCGGTCACGCCCGGGAGCGCCGCCAGCGCGGCAGCGAGATCATGGCGCTGCGCAACGTCCAGACCCTCGTCGCCAAATGCGGGCACCATCAACAGCCCGTCGCGGTGGAAGCCGAGATCCGCGGTGTCCAGATGTCGCGCCTGGGCAAACAGCACGGCGGTTCCGATCATCAGCGCGATGGCGGTGGCGAACTGGAGCACGACGAGGGTGGCGCGAAGGCGACGACCCGCACGTCCGCCGCCCGATGCTCCCGCCGCGGCCAGGATCGTTCCCGGCTGGAAGCCGGAAAGTACCAGCGCCGGATAGAAGCCGGCAACGAGTCCCAGCAGCACGATCAGCGCGGCCAGCGGCGGCAGCACGGACTCCGCCCCCAAATAGACCAGCCGGAGGTCGGTGCCGCCGAGGGTGTTGACCAGGGGCAGGGCCAATTCGGCCAGTGCCAGCCCGAGCAACCCGGCGAGCGCGGTGGTCGCGATCGCCTCGGTCAGAAACTGCGCGACGAGCATCGGCCGGCTGGCGCCCAGGACCTTGCGCAGCGCCACTTCGCGGGCGCGCAGGCCGGCGCGGGCGGTGGCGAGGTTCACATAGTTGCCGATTGCCACCAGCAGGACGAGGAGGCCGACCAGCCCGAGTGCCGCGACTACCGCGCGATCCTGCTCCTCGCGCAGGTGCATCGAGGCGAGCGGAAGCAATCGGTGCCGCAGCCGCAGCTTGTCCGCCGGTCCGGTGAAGTCCGGATCGGGGTGGCGGCGGTTGAAGCTGGTGATCTGGGGCAGGAATCGTGCGGCCGCGGCTTCGTCGTCGAACCGCAGGAACGTCACCAGCCCCTTGCCCTTGCGGCCGAACATGGGCGTGTCCGGCATGAGGCGGACGAAGATCGTCTGGCGTTGGGTGATCGACTTTGGCAGATCGCGGATCACGGCGCCGACGCGCACCAGCCGCGGCTTGCCATCGACGGCGAACGTCAGCGTGCGACCGATGGCGCCGCTGCCGGGCAGATAGGTGCGCGCGACGCTTTCGGTGATGACGGCGCCGTCGGGCGACCGTAGCGTTGCGGCGGGATCGCCTGCCACAACCGGCAGCGGGAAGAAGGTGAAGTAATTGGGATCGACAAAGCCGATCGGCTCGGCTGCGCTCCCGTTGCCGATCCGCACCGCGGCCTCGTTCGCGGCCAGCCGGGCCCCCTGCAGGCCGGGATTGTCGGCTTGCAATAGCGGTAGCATCTCCCGCCGCGTCGGGATGTTCACCTCCGGCGCGCCGGAGAACTGCATGCTGCGCTGAACGATCCAGGTCCGGTCCCAGCCGGGCAGCGCATGGTCGAACGTCGTCTCGGTGCGGACGAACAGCGCGAGGATCAGGAACACCGCCACGCCCAGCGCCAGCCCGCCGATATTGACGAGCGTGAACAGCTTGTGCCGCGTGAACGAGCGATAGAGGGCCAGCCAGGCGAGGCGGTGCATGGGGTGCCGGTCCTATTCGTAGCGGAGCGCGCGGGCCGGTTCGGCGCGGGCGACGCGCCACGACTGGCCGATGACGGTGGCCACCGCGATCAGCACCGCGATGGCCGAGGCGAGCAGGAAATAGGCCGGCGACAGCCCGATCCGGTCGTCGAAGGTCGAGAGCCAGCGCTGCATCGCCACCCATGCCAGCGGCCAGGCGATCAGGTTGGCGAGCAGCACCGGCCGCAGGAACTTGGCGACCAGCAGCTGGAGCACGTCGCGGGTGGAGGCGCCGAGCGCCTTGCGGATGCCGATCTCCTTGATCCGCCGTGTCGTGTCGAACGCCGCCAGGCCATACAGCCCGATGCAGCCGATCCCGATCGCCAGCACCGCGCCCATGGTGAACAGCCGGGTGCGCTGGGTGTCCTGCTCGTAATAGGCCTTGTAGAGATTTTCCTCGACGGTTCGGCCGTTGAACGGTTCGGCGGGGGCGATGCGCTTCCAGGTCGCTTCGACTGCATCGGCCATTCTCTGCGGGTCGCCCGCGTACCGGAGGGTGACGAAGGCGTCGTTCAAGGGGCGGCTGTCATAGCGGTAGAAGGTGCCGCTGATTGCCTCGCGCGGGCCGCGGAAGCGCAGATCGTCGACGACGCCGATGATCGTCATCGTACCGTTCCCCTCCACCTGCTTGCCGATCGCCTCCTGCGGGCTGCGAAAACCGAGCAGTCCGACCGCGCTGCGATTGATGATGGTGTTGACCGCGCCGGCGCTACCCTTGGGGTGCAGGGCAAGGTCATCGGCGGGGCGTGCCTTGTCGAACAGGCGGCCGGCGATCAGGTGCGCGCCGAAGGTCTCGAAATAGCCTTCGCCAACGCGGATATCCATCAGCGACGGCGATCGAATGCCTTGCATGCCCGGCCGGTTGATCGAGGAAAAGTTGGTGAGGCTCTGATCCCCGGGGGCGTTCTGCGCCAGGGTGAGATGGCTCACGCCCGGCAAGGCCGCCCAGGCCCGCATCAGCGCCCATTTCTGCTCCGGCAGCAGCGCGCCGGTATTCAGCGACCGCACCACATAGAGCCCGTCGCGGCGGAAGCCGAGGTCGGCGGCGCGGACATGGTTTGCCTGTGCCGTCATCACCGTGGTGCCGATCGCGAAGGCGATGGCGATCGCGAACTGGACGATGACCAATCCTGTCCGGAGTCGCGCACCCGCCTTGCCACCGCCGGGCGCGCGAGCCGATGCCAGCACCGCTGCGGGACGGAAGCCAGCCAGTATTGCCGCAGGATACAGACCGGCGATTCCACCCACCAGCAGCACCAGCAAGACCAGCGGCGGAACGATGCTGTCCGTTCCCCAATACCGGATGCCGAGGTTCAGGCCGCCCAGGCTGTTGAGGAAGGGCACGGCCAGTTCGGCGAGGGCAAGGCCGATGAGCGCGGCGATCGCCACGGTCGCCACTGCCTCGATCAAGAACTGGCGTACCAGGGCGCGGCGGGTACCGCCGAGCACCTTGCGCACCGCCACCTCGCGGGCGCGCAGCCCGGCGCGGGCGGTGGCGAGGTTGATGTAGTTGACAATCGCGATCAGCAGCGTGAGCGCGCCGACCGCGCCCAGGGTGGTCACCACCGCGCGGTCGCCGGCGTTGAACAAATGGTGCGCTGTCAGTGGCCGCAGCGACTGTTCCCACTCTCCCTTTTTCATGTTCTCCCCGAACACCCGGCGCTCGGCGAAGCGATTCAATTCGGTTTGGAACGCTCTCGCCGCGGCCGGATCGGGAAAGTGCAGGAAGGTGATGAGCGAGGTGCTGCCCCAGTGATCGAACCACTCGCTCCCGAAGCGCGCGCGGTTCATCGGCACGTAGATGTCGGCGGTGTAGCTTTGGTCCTTGCGATTGTCTGCGATCACGGCGCCAACGCGATAGGTGTAGCTCGTGCCCTCGATGACGAGAGGCAACATGCGGCCGAGCGGCGACTGCGCGCCGAAATAGGCAGTGGCTATCCGCTGGGTGATCACCATGGTGTTGGCATCGGCGAGCGCGCGACTTGGATCGCCGGCGATCACCGGCAGACCCATCAGCTGGAAGTAATTGGGATCGACCGCGACCAGATCCTCACGATTGTTCGCCGTGCCCTGGCGGACAATGGTGGTGAGCGGCCAGAAGCGCGTGCCGCTCAATTGCGGGTAATCGGCGTGGAGATGGTCGAGCTCCGCGCCCATGGTGTAGGGGCTCGGGGTCTCTGGATATCCCTCCATGTGGTAGGTTTCCTGGATCACGTAGAGCTGGTCCGCCCCCGGGATCCAGCGATCGAACCCGGTCTCGAAGCGGACAAACAGATACAGCACCAGGAACACCGCGATCCCCAGCGCCAGACCACCGATGTTGAGCGCGGCGAACAATTTGTGGCGGATGAGCGAGCGGTAGAAGCTGGTCAGCGCCGATGTCATGGCGTCACTCCCGGTTCGCGGGTGTTCGAGAGATGGCGGAGCAGGGCGACGGCGAGGAGCAGCAGCACCAGCACGGTCAGCGCGCGATCGAGCTTCACGCCGCCCGCCGCACGGCGGAGAGGATCCGCCCGTCGAGCATGTGCACCGTGCGCTTGGCGATATCGGCATGGGCGGGCGAGTGGGTGACCATCACGATCGTCGCGCCGTCCGCGTTCAGCCGGGTGAGGATGTCCATCACTTGGGCGCCGTTCTCGGTATCGAGGTTGCCGGTCGGCTCGTCCGCCAGGATCAGCCTGGGCTCTCCGACGATCGCGCGGGCGATGGCGGCGCGCTGCTGCTGGCCGCCCGAAAGCTGGTGCGGATGGTGGTTGCGGCGATGCGCGATGCCGACCCGGTCCATCGCGGCATCGACGCGCTCGCGCTTCTCGCGCGAGGGCATCGAGCGATAGGCGAGCGCCAGCGCGACATTCTCGGCGATGGTCAGCTCGTCGATCAGGTTGAAGCTCTGGAACACGAAGCCGAGCCGGTCGCGGCGGAGCTTGGCGAGCTGCGCCTCGGGGACCTTGGCGATATCCTCGCCCTCGAACAGATAGGCGCCGCTGGTCGGGCGGTCGATCGTGCCGAGGATGTTGAGCAGCGTCGACTTGCCGCAGCCCGAGGGCCCCATGATGGCGAGGAATTCGCCCGCCGCAACGGTGAGGTCGATCTCGGCGAGTGCGGTCGTTTCGACTTCGTCGGAGCGATAGGCGCGGTGGATGGCGTTCAGCTGGATCATGGCGGGCTCCTAGTGGATCAGCAGGGTCTGGTAGGGGGCGTAGGTGGCGAGCGGCGTGGTCACGATGCGGTCGCCGGGGGCGAGGCCGCTGGTGACTTCGACCTGGTCGGGGTTGCGGCGGCCGGTGGTGATCGCCCGCCGCACGGCGCGGCTGTCGCTGGTCAGGACGAAGGCGGTGGTGCCGCCCGCATCGAGCCAGCCGCCCGACGGCGCGACCACGGCGGGCCGATCGGCGCCAAGGGTCAGGCGCACGTCGAGCGTCTGGCCGCGGTTGAGGCCGGTGGGCGCGGTGCCCTGGAAGCCGAGCTCGACCCGAAATCGCCCTTCGGTGACTTGGGGTAGGACCTTGATGACGGTGAGCGGGAGGCTGCGGCCATCGAGATCGGCGACGGCGGTGAGGCCGGTGCGGACGCGGCCGAGATAGAATTGGTCGACGTCCGCCGTCAGTTTCCAGGCCCGCTCGGAATCGACCTGGCCTACCGTGTCGCCGGGCTTGATCATCTGCCCCGGCTGGAGGGTGAAGGCGGTGAGCCGCCCGGCCACCGGCGCCCGCACCACCAGCGCGGCGAGGCCGGCGCGGGTCATGGCGAGGCTCTCGCGCAGCTCCCCGGCGGTGGCGTCGACGCCCGAGGACTGGTCGGCGAGCATCCGCCCCGCCTCGGCGGCGCTGCGGGTGAGCGCGGTCAGACGCGCGCGCTGGTACGTCACTTCCTCGCGCAGCGGGGTGACCGCGGCGGCGGTGACGATCTGCTTGTCGAACAGGATCTGCTTCTGGCGGAGCAGCGCCTCGGCCTTGGCGAGTTCGTTGCGGGCGGACGCGATGTCGCGCTCGGTCTGCTCACGGCTCTGCTGGATCGACAGGCGCTGGCCGCTGATCGAGCTGAGCTGGCCGGCGATGTTGGCCGAGCGGCTGGCGACGTCGAGCGCCAGCGTCGGGTTGGCGAGCCGGGCGAGCGGGGCGCCGGCGGCGACCGACTGGCCGTCGCTGGCGATCAGCACCTCGACCTGGCCGCCGCTGACCGCGGTTACATAGACGGTCTGGAGCGGGGCGACCTGCGCGCGCAGCGGCACATAATCGGCGAACGGCGCGCGGGTGACCGGCGCTGTGCGGATCGCCGCGGCGTCGACTGCGAGGCTGCCCGAGCTCGGCAGGAACCACCAGAGCACGAGCGCGGCGGTGGCGGCGGCGATGCCGAGGCCGATGCGCACGAGCAGCTTGCGGCGGCGCGCATGCGGGCGCTCGATCCGCCGATCCATCGCGGCGCCGTTGGTGTGAAGGGGCGTAACGTCCATGTCCGCCAGTGTACGGCAGTCGAATGTCCGCACCTAAAGTACTGATATTACTGGCCGGATTGGAAAGTGCTGGCGCTTGAACCGAACAGTGTCCAAGCTAGTGTTCGATTCCGAACACTGAACCGGAGCGGTCAAGCCTGTGCCAGCCGAATCGCCGACCATCCTGGTGATTGACGACGATCCCGACATCGTCCGCGCCGCCACCCTGCTGCTGGAGCGCAGCGGCATGCGGGTGCTCGGCGCGGCCGATCCCGACGCCGCCTGGGTGCGCCTGGCCGAGGGGCCGGTCGACGCGATCCTGCTCGACCTCAATTTCGCGCGCGGGCGGACGACGGGCGAGGAGGGCTTCCGGATGCTCGATCGGCTGATCGCGGCTGATCGCAACGCGGTGGTGGTGGTGGTCACCGGCCATAGCGGCATCGCGGTGGCGGTGCAGGCGATGCGCGGTGGGGCCAGCGACTTCGTGATCAAGCCGTGGAGCAACGAGCGGCTGCTTGCCACCGTCGAGCGGGCGGTGGCGCTGCGCCGGGCAAAGCTGGCGGCCGCCCCGGCGCCTTCGGGCGAGGAGGCGCTGCTGCTGCTCGGCGAGGCGCCAGCGATCGAGGCGGCGCGGGGCATCATCGCGCGGGTGGGGCCGACCGATGCGCCTGTGCTGCTCACCGGTCCGGCCGGCAGCGGCAAGACGCTGGCGGCGCAGTTGCTCCACCGCGCCTCGTTGCGTGCCGAACGGCCCTTGGTGGTGCTCGACGCCGCGGTGGCGGACCTTGCGGCGATCGAGGCCCGCGTGGCGGCCGCCGAAGCCGCGACGCTGCTGGTCGAGGCCGTCGACGCGCTTACGCCTGCGCTCCAGCCCGAGCTGGCGCGGCGGCTGGGCGGGCTGCGCGTGCTGGCGACCAGCCGCCTCGACCGGGCGGCGACCCGCGCCGCGCTCACCGATGACCTCCGTTTCCGGCTGAACACGGTGGAGATCGACCTGCCGCCCTTAGCCGAACGCGGCGGCGATGCGCTGCTGCTCGCGCGGCATTTCTGCGCGCTGTACGCCGGACGCCATGCCCAGCCGCTGCGGCCGCTTACCGACGAGGCTGCGCGGGCGATCGCTGCCGATTCCTGGCCCGACGGGGTCCACGGGCTGCGCCAGGCGATCGAGCGGGCGGTCCTGCTCGGCGGCGGCGAGGCGATCGATGTCCCCGCGCTGGGACTGAGCCTGCCCGAGGACACGCTGGAACCGCGGGCGATCAAGGCGGACCTCCATCTGGGGCGGAGCGAAGCGACGTTGGTCGCGGCGGCGCTCAAGCGCCATGCCTTCAACGTCAGCCGCGCGGCGGCCGAACTGGGCCTGACGCGCGCGGCGCTCTACCGGCGGATGGCGAAATATGGGCTGTGAGGCACGGTTATCGCCTGTCGCAGGGGCGAGGCGCCTTTGCAGGGGATGGCGGTCGTGAGCGCGCGGGGCTGGGCGGCGCTGCTCCGTGGCATGTTGCTGCTGCTGGCCGGCGGTGCGTTCGCCGCGGCGTGGAGCGCGGGGCTCTATGCCAGCGCGCTGGTATCGGCACTGGCGGGCCTTTGGGGACTGGTGACGGGGATCGCCGAGGCACAGCGGCCCAAGCTGGTGCCGGTCGCCGCGCCGATGCCGGCGCCCGACCCCGCGCATCGCGAGCGGCGGCTGACTGCACTGCTCGACCTGTCGCCTGCACCGATCGTGACGCTGGACGAGGAGGGCCGGCTCCACGCAATCAACCGCGCCGCGCGGCGGCTGTTCGGGGCGGCCGATCTGATCGCCGATCCGCCGGAGCTGCTCGCCGAGGCGATCGCCGGCGAGGCGTCCGGCCGGGCGGCGACGGTGGCGATCGGCGGGCGCAGCTACGCGCTCACCACCAGCGAGTTCGCGCTGGGCGGCGCGCGCAGCAGGCTCGCCGCGCTGATCGATATCGACGCGGAACTGAAGGCCGCCGAAGCGGCGACGCTGCGCGACCTGGTGCAGGTGCTCAGCCACGAGATCGTCAATGCGCTGACGCCGATCGCCTCGCTCAGCCGTACCGCCGCCGACATGCTGGCGGACGAGGCCCCGGCGCTGCCCGCGATCCGCGATGCGGTGGGCACGGTGGCGCGGCGGTCGGCGGGATTGCAGCGTTTCGGCGAGGCCTATCGCTCGCTGGCGCGGCTGCCGGCGCCGGCCTTTGCGCCGCTCGACCTGCGCGAGCTGGGCGACGATCTGTCGCGGCTGTTCGCGACGCGCTGGCCCGATCTGCCGCTGGTCGTCGACGCGGCGGCGCCGATTCGGCTCCACGGCGATGCCGATCAGCTGAGCGCCGCACTCTGGGCCCTGCTGCAGAACGCTGCCGAGGCGGTGGCGGGACAGACGGGCGGGCAGGTGGAGCTCGCACTGTGGCGGGACGCGCGGTCCGCCTTCTGGCGGGTATCGGACACGGGCCCCGGCGTGGCGGCGGCCGATGTCGCGGCGATCTTCCGGCCGTTCTTCACCACCAAGCCGCAGGGCAGCGGCGTGGGGCTGGCGCTCGCCCGGCAGATCCTGCTCGCGCATGGCGGCGATCTTGCGCTGGGGGAGAGCGATCGCGGCGCGTGCTTCGAGGGTCGGCTGCCGATCGATCCGCGCGGGTGAGCGATGCCGGGGCGGCGGGGCCGCCCCGGCACGCCGGCATCAGAAGTTCACGCGGCCGGTGAGGCGCACGGTGCGGCCATAATCGGTATAGCCGCCGAGCAGGTTGTTCGCGACATATTGCACCTGGGCGCGATCGAGGATGTTGATCCCCTGTAGCGACACCTGGGCGTTGCGGGCGACGCGCAGGCTGATGCTGCCGTCGACCGTGCCGAACGGCTTCTCGTTGATCGCGAGGAAGTCGTTGGTGCCCACCGCCTGCAGCACCTTGCCGCGCCAGCTATAGCTCACCCACGCCTCGAACGGCCCCATCTCGTAGAAGCCGGTGAGGTTGAAGCTGTGCCGCGCAACATTCTCCAGCTGGTCCTTCAGCGTCGGGCTGTAGCTCGCCTTGGTGTCGGTGAGGGTATAGTTGGCCTGGACGCCGAGGCCCTTGAGCGGGCCGGGCAGGAAGGTGAAGGGCTGCTGATAGGCGAGCTCGATGCCCCACACCTTGGCGTTGCCGCCATTGGTGGGCGCGGTGAGCTTGTAGGTGGTGCCGTCGAGGACGAAGTCGGTCACCTGGTTGTACACGAAGGTGCCGATGTCCTTGTAGAACACGCCGGCGATCACCGCGCTTTTCGGCGCGAAGTAATATTCGGCCGTCGCGTCGTACTGCCACGCCTGGTAGCGCTTGAGGTTCGGGTTGCCGCCCACCGCCGTCAGGATCGTGCCCGAGGAGTTGAGCGTCAGCCGCGGCGCGAGCTGGGCGAGCGAGGGCCGGGTGATCACCTTGGCGGCGGCCAGGCGGATCAGCAGGTCCTTCTGCGGCTCGAACACGAGGTTGGCCGAGGGCATTACGTCGTCATAGCTGGTGACGTAGCGCACCGGCAGCGCCGCCTTGCCGTTGTCGGCATAGCCAGAGGACGTCTGGCGGGTATGGGCATAGCGCAGGCCGATATTGCCGCGCACGCCGATGCTGCCGAGCGCCGTCTCCAGCGAGGTCATCGCATAGCCGGTCGTGATGTCTTCGCCGATCTTGTACGAGTTGCGCTGGTCGGCGCGGGTCGGCGTCGGGTTCAGCGTGCCGCTGGTGTCCGACGCGATCCAGAACGGATCGGGATCGGGCTGGAGCCAGGTCTTGGGCAGCGTGCCCGTGGTGCCGCCGAGAAAGTCGTTGAACGGGAAGGCGTTGAAATAGCTCGCGTCGAAATATTTGCCGGTCAGCGTCGTGATGTTGAGGTCGCGGCGACGATAGTCGCGGTCGCGGCTGCGATACTTGCCGCCGAACTCGATCTTGGTGAGCGGGCCGAAAACGAGCGGGCGCTCGATCGAAAGGGCCGCCGCCTTCTCCTTGTCCACCGAGCGCAGTGGACGCCACTCGATGCGGCGGAAGGGCAGCGTGCCGGGCTTGTTGAGATCGGCGTCGTACATGGTGACGTCGGGCATGCGGTCGCCATCGGCGGTCGGCATGACGAGCTTTACCCGGCCGACATCGCCGAGCAGGCGCGTGCGGGTGATCGGGCCGTTGGTGTTGCTGGTCGCCTTGGTGGTGTAGGCGCTCGGGTGGAAGGTCCAGTCGCCGGCGACCAGATCGCCCTTGAAGCCGAGGAACCAGTTCTCGTGCTTCATGTCCGAGATGTCGCGGCTGATCTGGGTACCGGTCGGGCTGATGCCGCCGAACAGCACGCCGTCGCGGATGATCGCGCTGCCGGGGACGAGCTTGGTGTAATCGAGGCCGACCGAGTAGGTCAGCTCGTCATAGCGGTCGTCGAGCCGGGTGTAGAAGCCTTCGAACTCGAGGTTGATCGCGCTGGACGGGCGAAACTGCAGCGCGGCGTTGACCGCGTAGCGCTCGCGATCCTCCTGCTCCAGCGTCGGGCGCACGCCGGTCGCGGCGATCACCGGGCCGCTGTCCTTCTTGCCATCGCCATCGGTGTCGACACCGCCGGGCACGTTGGCCCAGCCGATCTCGGTCAGGCGATCCTGGCGCACGCTGCGCTTGGTATAGGCGGCGGCGATAAGCGCGCCGAAGGTGCCGTCGGCGTTCTTCCAGCTGGCGAGCCCGGAGAAATTCGGATCGACCTTGTTGGCCTTCTCCGAATAGCTGCCCGAGGCCGAGGCGACGACTTTGCCCGCTTCCAGAGCGAGCGGCTTGAAGGTGCGGATGTTGACGGTGCCGCCCATCGCGCCTTCCTCGATATTGGCGGAGGGGCTCTTGATCACGTCGACGCCGGCGATCAGTTCCGACGGGATGGTGTCGAAGCGGAACTGGCGGCCGAACTGGCCGCTGTCGCGGATGTTCTCGTTCACCGCGATCGACTGGCCGTTGAGCGTCGTCACCTGGAACTGCGCGCCGAGGCCGCGGACCTTGACGAACAGGCCCTCGCCGCGATCGCGATCGATCGTCACGCCGGGCACGCGCTGCAGCGCCTCGGCCAGATTCTGGGTGGGGAATTGCGCGATGTCGACCGCCTCGATCGAATCGACGACATTGTCGGCCTTGCGCTTGCGCTGGAGGGCGTTGGCGATCGAATCCGAATAGCTGCCGGTGACGACGATCGCAGTCTCTTCCTGCTGGCCGGGTACCGCATCGGTATCCGTCACCGCCTGCAGGTTTGCCGGCTCGGCGGCAGGCTGGGGCTGGGGTGCGACCGGGCCCCTGACCAGCATTGCGGCGCCGCCGTCATAGCGAACCGCGATCGGCGCGCCGGCGATCAGCCGCTCCAGCGCCGCACGCGGGGTGAGCCGGCCGCGCACCGCCGGCGCCCGGCGTCCGGCGACCAGCGCGGGATCGAACATCACTTCGGCGCCGGTCTGGCGCGACAGGGCACGCAGTGCGTCCGACAGCGGCTGGGCGGGCAGGTTGATAGTGTGCGCGGCCTCGAACGGCTGGGCGCCCGCCACTGCGGGCAGCGCCAGCGCCGACGCGGGCAGCGCTGCGCACATGCAAGACGCGAGCAAGATGGTACGCAGACGATGACGCATTAGGATCCCCCGGTGGTGTGTGGTTGTTTCACCGCTTAGGACACGCGACCACCGCCGGACCGGACTCACAAATTAATATTAATTATCCGGGACAGATGTATGTCGAAATTGTTGCATTTTACTTCGGCATGACGCGGATGACGTCGTCTTCGAACTGGACGCGGACCGGGTAGACCAGCGCAAGACGTTTCAGCGCTGCATCGGGTTCGGTGATACGAAAGCGCCCGGACACCGATAGATGCGCGACCCGCGGGTCGAGCGCGACATGCCGGCCGGTCCGCTCGCGGATCATCGCCACGAGCTCGCCGAGCGGGAGCGCGTCTTCGTCGACCCAGCCTTCGCTCCAGTCGATCGCCGAGCGTGCGCCGAGCTTTTCGAGGATCAGCTCGCTGCCGACCGAGACGCGCGAACCCCGGCTCGCGCGGACGGCGTTGGCGTCGCCGATGCCGCTGGGGTCGATCTCGACGGTGCCGCGGAACACATCGACGGTGGTGCGGCTGCTCCGGTCGCTGATCAGGAACTGGGTGCCGAGCACGCGCACCGTCGCGCGCGGCGCGGTCACGTCGAACGGGCGGTGCGTATCGTGGGCGACATCGAACAGCGCGTTGCCGCGGCGAAGCGTGACATGGCGCCGCCGGGCCTCGAACGCCACGTCGAGCTCGGTGTCCCCGTCCAGGTACAATTTGGTGCCGTCGGGCAAATGGGAGACGAGTCGCTCGCCGGGGCGGGTGACCAGCCGATCGTGGCGCAGCCCTGCGGGCTGGGGGAACAGCGTGGCGAGCAGCTCGGGCGCGATCTGCTGCAAGGCCACCAGCCCGAGCACCAGCGCCATGGCGAAGGCGAGGGCGGGGCGACCGATCGCGCCAATCCCGGCGAGCAAGGGCCGCAAGCGATCGGCCAGCGTCGTCCGCACCGCCGGGGCAGGGGCATGGCGGGGCGCGAGCGCCAGCGCCGCCTCCAGCTCGTCCGAGGCGTAAAGATGGTCGAGCAACTGATATTCAAGCTCGTGCGCCGGGCTGCGGGCGAGCCATTCGCGCAGCGCGATCCGCTCCGCCTCGCGCATTCGACCCGATTGCTCGCGCGCGACCCAATAGGCCGCCTGCGCCTGGATTTCCTCCAGCCGCTCCTCATAGCTGCGGAAGGTGCCGAGCTGGATCACCATGGCGTGTCCCCCTCGATCTTGTGGCGTTCCTGATAGGCCCGCAGATCGGCCAGCGCGCGCACGACATGTTTCTCGACGGCGGCACTCGACAGGTTCAGCGCCGCGCCGATCTCGCGATAGCTCTGGCCTTCCAGCCGGCGGCGGATCAGCACTTCGCGGCGGAGCGGCGGCAGCGCGTCGATCGCCTGTCGGAGCTGGTCGAGCCGATCGGCATCGACCGCCGCGCGTTCCTGGCAGGGGCGCTCATCGACCGGATCGTCGGCCAGCCCGGCGATCAGCCGCGCCTCGCGCCGATGGTGATTGATCAACAGATTGGTGGCGATGCGGGCGAGCAGCGCTTGCGGATGGTCCACCCGCTCGCGGCGGGCGAAATCCACCAGGCGGACGATCGCGTCCTGGGCGATGTCCTCGGCGAGCGCCGGATTGCCGCAGCGGCGACGCAGAAAGGCGACGAGGTGCGCGCGCTCGCTGGCGCCGATCGGTGGCTCGGTGCGGGCTGCCAGCGTCACCGGCATGCGTCTCGTTTCGATCTTCGCCCGTGCCGCACGCCGTTCGCCCCTTGTCGCCCCGGATCGGGCCATAGACAAAGACACGCGGCGGCGTCGAACCCGGACAGGGGCGCGGATGATTTTCCCGCGTCCGAGCCCGGAACGTCCCGCACTACACCGGCAGCGCGGGGCGCAGGTTTCAGATCAGGCCATCAGCACCTTGTCGACGGCGATGCGGAACTTCTCCATGTCCGCCGCCGAGCCGACGGTGACGCGCGACATGCTCGGATAGGCGGTCCAGGAGCGACCGATCTGGACGTTCTGGGCGAGCAGCGCCGCCATCATCTCCTTCGGCGCCTTGCCCTTCCAATCGGTCATGAACATGTTGGCGTTGCTGCCCGGCAGCACCTTGAGTCCGCGGCTCTGGAGATGCGCGATGGTCTTCTCGCGGACCGCGATCATCTCGTCGCGCCGCGCCTTGATCTCGCTGGCGAGCGGGATCGAGGCGGTGCCGCATGCCACCGCCGTCATCGGCAGCATGTTGGTCACCTGGAAACCGTCATAGCGCATCATCTTGTCGTGCAGCGCCGGCGACGCGAAGGTGAGGCCCAGCCGCATGCCCGCCATGCCGAACAGCTTGGAGAAGGTGCGCATCACCAGCACGTCGTCGCGGGCGGCGACCAGCTTGGCGGCATTGGGCGCGTCGGCGAAGTGGATATAGGCCTCGTCGACGACCAGCACCGCGTCCTTGGGCTTGTTCTCCGCCAGCCACACAATGTCGGCGATCGGGGTTAGCGTGCCGGTCGGGTTGTTGGGCGAGCAGACATAATAGAGTCCGGCATTGGGATCGGCCGCCAGCATCGCCTTGACGTCGTGCTGGTATTGCGGCCCGAGCGGTGCCTTGCTCACCTTGGCGCCGATCCAGGCCGCGGTGCGCCAGATCTGCTCGTAGGTGGGATCGGCGGTAACGATGCCGCGCGTCGGCGAGGCGAAGGTGACCGCGGCGCGGTTGAGCGGGTCGCTCGAGCCGGGCCAGGCGCGGATATGGCTGGCGGGCAGCCCTTCCACCGCCGAGACGGCGGCGAACAGCTGCTCGTGCTCGCCATTGGGCTCGTAGCGATTGCCCTCGGTGACGATCTTCATCGCCGCCGCCGCGCCGGCTGGCAGCGGGCCGGTCCAGCATTCGTTCGAGCCGATGCGGACGGCGCCGATCACCGCCTTGGCCGATTGCTGGGCGAAGGCAGGCGCGGCGCGGCTCAGCGCGACGCTGCCACCGAGCAGCGCGGCGATGCGCCCCATGTCGCGGCGCGAATAGCCGCGGCCGCGCAGGTCTTCGGCGATTTCGGGCTTCTTGAGCGTTTCGAGGATGGTCATGTCGTGGGTCTCCCTGTTTTCGATCGAGACGCGCGTCAGAACTTCAGCGCATTGTGGAACATCACCAGCGCGATGACGATGAGGTAAATGCCGAATACCCGTTTCAGCATGGCTGGTTGTAAGGCGTGGGCGGCTGCGACCCCGAGCGGGGCGGTGAGCATCGACATCGAGGCGATGGCCACGGTCGCCGGCAGGTTGACGAAGCCGAGCGAGCCCCAGGGCAGCCCCGGCTCGCGCAGGCCGATGATCGCGAAGCCGATCGCACTGGGCACGGCGATCAGCGTGCCGATGCCGCTGGCGGTGCCCACTGCGCGGTGGATCGAGCGGCCGCACAGGGTCATCACCATGATCGCGATGGTGCCGCCGCCGATGCCGAGCAGCGAGGAGAAGGTGCCGAGCCCCCCGGCGATGGCGACGCGGGTGACGCCCCCCGGCATCTGATCGCTGATCACCCGGTTGCCGAGCTTGGGCACCAGGAAGTTGACCGACATCAGCAGCACGCCGGTGGCGAAGACCATGGTCAGCACGCGGCCGTCGACATGGCTGGCAAGCAGCACGCCGATGCCGTCGCCCAGCACCACCCAGGGCGCCCAGGTCTTGAGGATCTCGAAATCGACCGATCCGCGCTTGTGGTGGCTCAGCACCGATCGGATCGAGGTGATGATGATCGTCGCGGCCGAGGTGCCGATCGCGACATGGGCGTACTGGCTATGCTCGCCGCCGAGCAGCGGCAGCATCAGCAGCAGGGCGGGGACGACGACGAAGCCACCGCCAATGCCGAACACGCCACCGGCGAAACCGGCAGCGAGCCCGGCGACCAGCAGGCCCAGCAAGGGGATCAGCCAGTCCATGGAAGAAATAAGCAAAGGACATCACTCCCGAGTTTTGTTCTCGCACGCAACACGAACCGGCCGGGGCGCGCCGCCCCGGCCGGCAACACGTCAAAATTTCAGGCTGATCCGGCCGTAATAATAGCCGCCGTTGATCCCGTAGGGCGAAATCGAGGGGTAGAGGTTCGACGAATAGCCGCGCGACCCCGCGGCGAGCTGCGCCGAGCGGATGTTCTCGAACGAGCGCTGGGTCGGGTAATGGTTGAACAGGTTGTTGGCGCCGACGGAGAGCTTGAGACCGGCGACGATCTTCACGCTGCCTTCGAGATCGGTGATGAAGGCCGAATTGACCGGAACCTGGAGATCGGCGCCCTTGAGCGGGCTGTTGCCCGGGGTCGATTCCAGCGCATAGACCTTCGAGTAGAAGCTCTCGCGGAAGTTCAGGCTGAACCGACCATATTCCCAGAACGCAGCCAGCGTCGCGCGGAACTTCGGCGTGCTGTTCTCCAGCTCGACGATCGAATAGTTGTTGATCAGCGCTGATTGTGCCGGATTGGCCTTGTTGACGTAGAGCGCCGAGGGCAGCGCGGCGATGTTCTTGACCTTGTTGTCGTTGTAATTGGCCGAAAGTGTCCAGTTCACCTTGCCGACCGGGATGTCCATGTCGTAGCTGGCGACGAAGTCCACGCCGCGCGTGCGCATCTTGGCGCCGTTGACGAAGGTCTGGATCGACACGGTGCCGTCGATGTTGCGCTCGCCATTGACGTCGGTGAGCACATAGCTGGGGATGGTGCCGCCCAGCGCGGTGGCGACGGCGTTGTAGACCGCCTGCTGGTTGTTGGTGTTGAAGGTGTCGGCATTGTAGGCGACGCAGTTGGCCTTGTTCGATCCGGCATAGCCCTGCGGGCAGTATTTGCCGTTGAAGCCGTAGAAGGTGCTCGAGATCAGGATGCGGTTGCGGATCTCGATCCAATAGGCGTCGAGCGTCACGTTGACGCGCGGGCTGGGCGTGAACACGAAGCCGGCGCTGAAGTTGGTCGATTTCTCGGGCTTGAGGCCGCCGAAGCCGAGCGACTTGGCACCGGCCGAGTTGGCGGGGAGCACGCCCGACACGCTGTTCGGGCCGACATTGATCCCCGAATAAAAACCCTCGGCCAGCGTCGGCGCGCGGAAGCCGGTGGAGACCGTGCCGCGGACGGCAATCGCCTTGGTGATGTCGTAGCGGCTGGTGAGCTTGAAGACCGTGGTGTCACCGAAGTCGCTGTAATGCTCGTGGCGGACCGCGCCGTCGACCAGCCAGGCGGCGACCGGCTTCACGCTGATGTCGAGATATTGCGAGAAGTTGGTGCGCGAATGCTGCCCGGCGTCGTTCGGGCTGTACCCGAAGAAGGATTGCGCGCCGCTGCCGTAATAGGAGGCCGGATCGCCCGAGACGATGCCGTAGGTCTCGCGACGATATTCGAGGCCGCCGGCGACGTTGAGCGGATCGGCCAGGCCGATGTCGAACGCGTGGGTCAGATCGAGCGTGTTGCTCCACTGGCTGGCCTTGAAGTCGCCATTGTGGAACTCGGTCGGCGTGAAGCCGGTGTCCTTGTAGAGCGCGGCATTGGCGGAATGCTGCACATAGACCCCGACGAAATCGTCGCCATAGGTGGAGGCGACGTCGAAGGTGGTGCTACCGATCGTGCCGCGGAAGCCGCCGGTGACGGCATAATCGGTTTCGGAGATTGCCTCGAGCGGCTGGAAGCCCATCGGGTAGAAGGGCGTGCCCGCCTTGCTGACGACCACGTCCGGCGTGCGGACATTCTCATAGGCGCGGGCATTCTTGTGGCCGTAGCTGCCGAAGCTGTAGAATTCGAAGCCGCCGAAATCATAGCCAGCATTCACCATCACCGAGCTCTGATCGACCTCGGGATCGCCCAGGATGCGGTTGGTGTATGGGTAATAGGGCAGGTTCTTGATTGCCGGGTAGAGCGTCAGATATTTGGTCGCGTTGGCGTTGCTCCCGAAGACCTGGGGGTTGACGTCGCCGCGGAAACTGAAGCCCTTGTGCTTCTTCTCGGCGGTGATGTTCACCCAGGCATTCTCGATCGGCGCAAAGCCGATATTGCCCGAGAAGGCGTAGGTCTTGCCGCCCTGATCGTAATAGCGGCCGCCGGTTACGTCGAGGACGCCGCCGTGATCGGCCTTTTTCTGGATGATGTTGACGACGCCGGCGATCGCATCGGTGCCGTATTGCGCGGCGGCGCCGTCCTGCAGCACTTCGATATGGTCGATCGAGTCCGGCAGGATGAAGCTGATGTCGGGCGCGGCGCTGCCGCCATAGGGGCCGCCGGCGACCGAGACGTTGGCGGTGCCGTGGCGGCGCTTGCCGTTGAGCAGGATCAGCGTGTGGTTGGGGCTGAGGCCGCGCAGCTTCATCTGCAGGTTGTGCGCCTGAAGATCGCTGCCGAACGCCTGGACCTGGACGCTCGGCAGGTTCTGGGCGAGCGCCTGGATGAGGTCGGGCTGGCCGGTGCGGGAGAGGTCATCGGCGCTCAGCAACTGGATGGGTGCCGGGCTGTCCGCTGCGCGGATGCCGGTAACGCGGGTGCCGGTGACGATGATGTCGCCGCCTTCCTGCGCCGGGCCCCCGCTGTCCTGCGCGAAGGCCGGCGTGGCGGCGAGCGCCAGTGTGATGGCCAGAACCGTGAACGAAGCCGTTTCGCGAAATTGCATTAGCTCATGCCCCCCGAAGGCTGATGGTTGTCGTTTGTCTCGTTCCTCGATGCGGTCTCGTTTTGTCGGTCGTTTTCTGGAGCCCGGTGCCCGCGGACATGGCTTTCCGTTCCCGAAAGCGCGGCAGCGCGAACGGGGAGATGGGTCGACACCGGGGTACGCTTTCAGCCGTGCCCGGAGGCGCGGCCACACGGCATCAGGCCGTGCCGGGGATCAGGCAGCGGCGGCGATGCCAACAACTGGAGCGAACTGGGCCCCTTGGGAGCCGGAAGCATAACGGCGATGTGCACAGGGCATGCCGCCGATCTTTACCGTGCAAATCGATGCGCGAAGTTCCTGTCCGCGATCGCGCTGGATCCCGGATGCGCGCTATCGATTAGTCGAAGAGTCTCGCGCGCCTGCCAGCACAGCGTTGCGCGTCTGCTGGCGAATGTTTGCGCGTCATCGGCGCCCTATCGGCGAAGTGTAAGCGATGGCCGGTCATTTGATCACCCTGTTTCTGATCAATGCACCGATTCGGACATCCAGCCCCTGGTATTTTTTTATGGCTTGTCTGAGGGATGCTATCGGTCGGGCAGGTGATGTCAATGCGCGAACGACGTATGTTGTAACCGATTTGTCGTCGTTATGACACACGGCCCGCTCCATCGCTGGAACGGGCCGTGGCGTAGCTGACGTCGCGTGCGGGATCAGTGCGCGGCGCTGATATCCACCTTGCCGCGCGGCCGCGGCGTGAACCAGATGATGCCGGCCGCGAACACGAAGATGATCGCCGACAGCAGGAAGACATGGGTGGTTGCCAGCGTCAGGCTCTCTTGGCTCACCACGCGTTCCACCGCGGCGCGCACCTGGCCGATCGAGAAACCCTGCGCCGTCAGCGCGCTCATCGTCGGGTCGGTGTTCAGCCGCGAGACGATCTCGCTGCGGGCGATCCGCGAACTGTCGTCCCAGATGCTGGTCGAGACTGAGGTGCCGATCGCGCCCGCCATCGTGCGCAGGAAGCTCATCACGCCTGCCGCCGAGGCGGTCTCCTCCGGCAACACCGATCCCAGCGCCAGCGTGGTCAGCGGGATGAAGAAGAACGGCATGCCGAAGCCCTGCAGGAACTGCGGGAAGGCGAAGGTCCAGAACCCGGCCTGGCTGTTCCAGTAGACGCGCAGCAGCGCGGACAGGCCGAGCCAGAGGATGCCGAACGACACCAGCAACCGCGGATCGACCTTGTTCGAGAGCTTGGCGACCACCGGCGACATGAACACCGCCGCCACGCCCGAAAAGGCGGTGGCATAGCCGGCATAGGTCGCCGTGTAGCCCTGGCTCGACTGGAGCCATTGCGGGATGATCACGGCTGAGGCGAAGAAGGTTGCGAAGGCGAAGGACAACGAGATCACCGACACGGTGAAGCCGCGGTGGCGGAACACCCGCAGATCGACGACCGGATCCTTCGCGGTGATCTCCCAGGCAAGGAAGACGAGAAAGCCGATCCCGGCGATCACGCCCAACCACACGATCGTCGGATCGTTGAACCAGTCATGCTCGCGGCCGAGATCGAGCATGATCTGCAGCGCCGCGATCCACAGCACCAGCAGCCCGAGCCCGCCCTTGTCGACCGAAAGCTTCTCGGTGGGCGTCTCGGCCTTGGTGAGCAGCCGCATCGCGCCGAAGGTGCACAGCGCGGCGACGGGAATGTTGATGAAGAAGATCCAGTGCCACGACCAGTTGTCGCTGATCGTGCCGCCGGCGATCGGCCCCAGGATCGGCGCGACGACGGTGGTCATCGCCCACAGCCCCATCGCCTGGGCATGCTGTTCGGGCTTGAAGATGCGCAGCAGCAGCGTCTGGGTGAGCGGCATCAGCGGGCCGCCGCACAGCCCCTGGCCGATGCGGCAGGCGACCAGCATGCCGAGCGTCGTCGACATGCCGCACAGCACCGAGAAGATGCCGAAGCCGATCATGCCGAAGATGTAGGTACGCACCACGCCGAACCGGCCCGCAAGCCAGCCGGTCAGCGGCACGCACACCGCCTCGGCAACCGCATAGGAGGTGATGATCCAGGTGCCCTGGCTCGACGAAATGCCCAGGCTGCCGGCGATGTGCGGCACCGAAACGTTGGCGATGGTGGTGTCGAGCACCACCATGAAGTTGGTCAACGCCAGCACCACGCCGGCGAGGATCAGCGACGGCCCCTCCAGGAAGCCCCCGCGCTGCGTCTGGCCGTTCATGGCAGGCGTTCCTTACTTCGCCGAGGTATCGATCTCGGCATCCATCGACAGGCCGACGCGCAGCGGGTGCGCCTGCAGTTCCTTCGGATCGAGCGCGACGCGCACCGGCAGGCGCTGGACCACCTTGATCCAGTTGCCGGTCGCGTTCTGCGCCGGGATCAGCGCGAAGGACGAGCCGGTGCCGCCCGAGAAGCCGACGACACGGCCGTGATACTTCACGTCGCCGCCATAGAGGTCGGACTTCAGCTCGACCGGCTGGCCGACCTTGACCTTGGTCAGCTGGCCTTCCTTGAAGTTGGCGTCGACATAGAGCTGGTTGAGCGGCACGATCAGCATCAACTGGGCGCCCGGGGCGACGCGCTGCCCGACCTGCACGTTGCGGCGCGTGACCACACCGTCGAACGGTGCACGGATCACGGTGCGGGCGAGGTCGAGCTTGGCCTGCTCCACCTTGGCGCGCGCGGCGAGCACTTCGGGGGCGGTGTTGGCGTTGGTGCCGCGTACCAGCGCCTCGTTCGCCACCAGCTGGCCGCTCGCCGCCACGCGGGTCGAACTGGCCTGGGCAAGCCCTGCCTTGGCGAGTTCGAGGTTCGCGCGTGCCGCCTGGAAGGCGTTGGTCGCCGAGGTCAGCTCTTCGCCCGAGACCGCGCCGTTGGGCGCGAGCTTCTGGCGACGGGCCAGATCGATGCGGGCCTTCTCGAAATCGGATTGCGCCGCGGCTACCTGCGCCCGGGCACGGGCGATGTCCGCCTCGCGGGCCTGGACCTGCGCGGCCAGCGCTTCGCTCGTCGCCGAGGTCTGGCCGAACTGGCGGGTGGCGCGGGCGAGATCGGCCTCGGCCTGGGCCAGCGCGATGCGGGCGTCGGCGTCGTCGATCTGGACGAGCACGTCGCCCTTCTTCACCGCCTGGGTGTCGGCCACGGCGACGCGCAGCACCTGGCCGCCGGTCATCGGCGTGATGCTAGCGCTGTCGGCGCCGACATAGGCGTTGTCGGTACTCACATAATGGCTGCCGACGGCCATGTAATAGCCGCCATAGCCGAGGCCGGCGAGCAGCACGAGGCCGCCGACGCCGAGCATCAGCCGCTTGCGCAGCGTCTTGCGGTTGCTGTCGTCCGAGGCAACCGCAGCCGGGCCGGGGGAGGGTTCCTTGCGATCGGCGGCGTCGCCGCGCGCAGCGTGGATGGCGGGTTCAGCGTCAGCCATGGGTCTTGACCTCGGAAGCGGCAACCGCCGCATTGTTGGGGGAAAAGCCTCCGCCAAGCGCGCGGACGAGCTGGACGTCGAGCGTGAACGCGCGCGCTTCCAATTCGGCTACGATCTGGCGGTTCTGCAACACCCTCTCCTCGGCGGTCAGAACATCAAGAAACCGCGACAGCCCGCCTTGATAGCGTTGCTGCGCGATGGAATAGGCCTGTTCGGAATCGTCCAGTGCCTGCCGGCTCTGGGCGAGGCGCGTGGCCAGCGCTTTCTGGCTGGTCACCGCATCGGCGACCTGATGATAGGCGGCGGTGACGTTGTTGTCGTAATTGGCGACGGCCTCGTCATAGGTCGCACGGGCGCCGGCATATTGGCCGCGCAGCTCGCCGCCGTGGAAGATCGGCAGGCTGATCGCCGGGCCGGCCTGGAACACGGCTGCGCCATTGCCCTTGACGAGATTGTCGAGCCCGAGCGCACCATAGCCGGCGAGCGCGCTGAGGCGGATCGACGGATAGAAGTTGGCGCGGGCGACCTTGATGCGGCTGGCGGCGGCTTCGACCCGCGCGCGGGCAGCGGCGATGTCCGGGCGGCGGCCGATCAGATCGGTGGTGACATCGGCGGGGATGCCGCGCGCCTCGGTCGGCGCCGTCGGCAGGGCGATGCTGAGCCCGCGATCGGGGCCCTGGCCGAGCAAGGCGGCGATGCGGTTGCGGGTGAGGCCGATATCCTCGTCGATCGCGGCGAGCTGCGCGCGGGCGGCGGGCACGGCGGAGGCGGCCTGCTTCTCCTCGGCGCGCGTCTCGAGCCCATTGGTCACCCGATCGGTGACCAGCTTCTGCGTCGCCAGGCGAACTTCGAGCGCGCGCTCCTGCACGCGGCGATCGGCCGCGAGGCGCGCGAGATCGGCATAGGCGGCGGCGATATTGGTCGACAGCGCAAGGCGCGCCTGCTCCAGCTCGAGGCGCGCGGCCTCGGCCTCGGACGTGGCGGCGGCGAGCTGGGCGCGGGTCTTGCCCCAGATGTCGAGATCGAAGCTCAGGTTCAGCGTGCCATAGCCGATCGTCTGCACGTTCGAGGGAACATTGATCGGCAGGCTGTCGCCGGTGTTGATCTGGTTCGCCGCGGCGGATGCGCTGGCATCGACGCGCGGGAGACGGGCCGCGCCCACCTGCACCGCATAGGCCTGGGCCGAACGCAGGCGCGCGGCGGCGACCGCGAGATCGGGCGCGCCACGGAAAGCCTCATCCATCAACGTGTTGAGCTGCGGATCGTTATAGGCGGTCCACCAGTTGGTGACGGGCCATTGCGCCTGCGCATCGCCGGCCAGCGACTGGCCGGCGGCATAGCTTTTGGCCGCGCGCATTTCGGGTCGCGCGCCCAGGTTGGGCACCGGGGCGCACGCAGCCAGCGCCGAGGCAGCAGCCGCGGACAGCAACAAGGGCGTTGTTGGGAAACGACTCGTCATGGTCAGGAAAAACCGTACTATTGGGTACGAGTTCCAGATGGAGAGCGCTTCCGGCCTTGTCAATAGAAAATCGTACCCTATAGTACGGTTATGGAAATCGTAACCCCCAAATGTGTGGGCAAGCGCGAGGCGCGGAAGCAGGATCGGCGTGCCGCCATTCTCGCCATCGCCAAGCGCCACTTCATGGAGCAGGGCTATGCCGGCGTCTCCATGTCGGCGATCGCCGCCGAACTGGGCGGATCCAAGGGCACATTGTGGAGCTATTTCGCGTCGAAGGAAGAGCTGTTCGATGCGTGCGTGGACGAGGCGACGCGCGATTATCGCGAGCAGGTGATGCAGCTGCTGATCCCTTCGGACAATCTGAAGGCGACCTTATGCGCGTTCATCCGCAGCCTATTGCTGAAGGTTACGTCGCGGGATGCGATCCGGCTGCACCGGGTGATCCATGCCGAGGTCGAGCGCTCGCCGGAGATGGGCGAGATCTTCTTCCGTCGCGGTCCGCAGCGCACCCGCGAGCTGCTGGCCGCGTATCTGCAGGATGCGATGCACAAGGGGCAGCTGCGTACCTCCGACTCGCTTAAGGCCGCGGTCGCGCTGACCAGCCTGTGCATGGGCTCGCAGCAGCGCGCGATGCTCGGGTACCAGTTCAGCGAAGCCGAAATGGAAGAGGAGGCGGATTATATCGTCGATCTCTTCCTGAGGGCCTTTGCACCGGAACCGTCGACCGCTTAGGATTCCCGTGAGGGGAGAAGGGCATGCTGGCAGTGGTTCGGGCGGAACGCCGATCGCGCGGTGCGCTGGCCGCGGCGCTGGCAGCAGCGCTCGCCGGCTGCAGCGCCGAACCGCCCGTGCCGCCGCCGCCGCCGCTCGCCTATGCGGGCCTGCCCGTCAGCGGCAGCCTGGCGGATGCCAAGCGCGGCGGGTTCGACAATTGCATCGAGATGGACGGCGGCCACCTGCGCTGCCGCCGCTCGGGCGTGATGCTGCTCGGCGAGGGGCCGTATGAGGCGGCGCTCGATCTGTCCGGCGGCGACGGGAGCGGCGGGTTCCGCCAGATCACGCTGTGGCATGATCGCGACCAGTCGGCGGTGCTCAAGGTGAGCGAAGCGCTGAAGAAGCAAGGCTGGTCGTTCAGCTACACGGGCGAGGGCGCGCGCGGCGACCAGATGATCCTCGTACGAAAGGGCGAACCGGTGCATTTCTCGATCGACCTCAGCTATTGGGGCAAGCGGCGCGTACGAATCCTGCCGGAATAGAATGATCCAGCCGCCGCGCGCAGCGTGTCACTTCGGCGCGAAACGATTGTCGCTTGGTCGGCAGCGTAATAACCGGTGCGCATGAAGATATCCTGCTTCCGCATCGCCTCGCTCGCCGCGCTGTTGCCGGCGTCCGCCTTTGCTGCGCCTGTCCAGGAGGACGAGGTCGATCCGACCAAGATCGACGTGCGGGACGCGATCGCGTGCCGCCTCGATGCTCCGACCTACAACGGCTTCGCCATGGCCGTGGCCGGCGACGACAAGCTTGCCGCCAAGCTCGGCTGGAAGCCGGTGAAGTCCGGCAATTTCCTGATGAAGGAATATGATTTGCCGGCCCCGATCGTCGTCGCAGGGGCGTACAGCACGCGTCGGATCGCGTTTACCTCCAGCGGCATCTTGGCAATCCTCGACGAGCCTGACCCGCAAGTCGTTGCCCGCAAGGAGAAGATCGAGAATGCGATGGGGTCCGACGGGCTGGTCGATGCGCTGGTCGCCTCGGGCAAGGTGACGCGCGCCCAGGCGGAGGCCGAGATCAAGTTCCGCAAGTTCCTCGGCGAGCGGGTGATCAGCGACATCACCGATCCCGCCGATGGCGATCACTTCCGCGCGCGCACCCGCATTGCGCTCAACGTTTCCAACGTCACCTCGCATCCGGGCAAGACGCTGTACGGCTGCTCGTACAAGATCGACCTGCTCGACAAGGAGGGCAATCCGCTATGATCGGCATGCTGATCGCGCTCGCCGCCGCGGCGATGCCGGCGCAGGAGGGCGCGGATGTGTTCATCGGCACGGTGGAGCGGGAAGGCGGCGCCCTCGTCCTGCGGCGCTGCGACCTCGCCGAGAACCGCTATGCGCTGGTCGAGGCGCCGGGCGGCCATGTGCTGGACGCGCTCCGCAAGGCCAGGCTGCCCGCCTATGGCGAGGTGATCGGGCGCTATGTCGAGGGCAAGGATGGCGGCTCGATCCTGCAGGTCGCGCGGGTCGAGGCGTTGACGCCGGGCAAGAACTGCCATCTGTCGGACGTGCTCGGCGGCTAGCGTCGTACCCCGCCCGCCCACAGTGCCCACCAGCAGAGCAGCGGCTGCAGGAACAGCCGCGGGGCATGATAGGCCCAGCCGAGCCCGGTGCCGGTCGACAGGTCCTGCACCGCGTGCTGGAGGTTCGCCGGGAACACGCACAGCGCGTAGAGTGCCAGCATCACGCCCGCGAGCTTGCGCAGCCGCACGGTCAGCAACGCGAGCGCCCCGGCAATCTCGCATAGCCCGGTGCCCGCGATCACCAGCGCGGGGTAGGGCACCCAGGGTGGCGTGATGTGCAGGAACGGGCGCGGCACCATCAGGTGCAGCACGCCCGCCAGCAGATAGAGGCACGCCAGCGTGATCCGCGCGCGGCGGCGCGATCGTGTCTCGTCTGGCGTGCCCATGCCCTTACGCCTGCTGGAGCAGCCGCTCCTTGGCGATCTTCTCGCGCCACACCAGCGGGCCGGTGTGGTGGACGCTCTCGCCGGTCGCATCCACCGCGACGGTGACCGGCATGTCCTTCACGTCAAACTCGTAGATTGCTTCCATACCGAGATCCGCGAAGCCGACGACGCGCGCGCCCTTGATCGCGCGGGCGACGAGATAGGCCGCACCCCCCACCGCCATCAGATAGGCGGCCTTGTGGTTGCGGATCGCCTCGATCGCCACCGGGCCGCGCTCCGCCTTGCCGACCATCGCGATCAGCCCGGTCTGGGCGAGCATCATCTCGGTGAACTTGTCCATGCGGGTCGCGGTGGTGGGGCCAGCGGGGCCGACCACCTCGTCGCGCACCGGGTCAACCGGGCCGACATAATAGATCACCCGGCCCTTGAAATCGACCGGCAGCTCCTCGCCCCTGGCGAGCATGTCCTGGATGCGCTTGTGCGCGGCGTCGCGGCCGGTGAGCATCTTGCCGTTGAGCAGCAGCCGGTCGCCCGGCTTCCAGCTCGCCACCACCTCGGGGGTGAGCGTGTCGAGATCGACGCGGATCGATTCCTTCGACGGCGCCCACTCCACCTTCGGCCATTCGTCGAGGCTCGGCGGGTCGAGATAGACCGGGCCGCTGCCGTCGAGGCTGAAATGGGCGTGGCGCGTGGCGGCGCAGTTGGGGATCATCGCGATCGGCTTGGAGGCGGCGTGGGTCGGATAGTCGAGGATCTTGACGTCGAGGATCGTCGCCAGCCCGCCCAGGCCCTGCGCGCCGATGCCGAGCGCGTTGACCTTGTCGAAGATCTCGATGCGGAGCTGCTCGATGTCGTTCTGGGGCCCGCGCTGCTTGAGCTGCGCCATGTCGATGTCGCCCATCAGCGACTTCTTGGCGAGCGTCACTGCCTTTTCGGCGGTGCCGCCGATGCCGATGCCGAGCATGCCCGGCGGGCACCAGCCGGCGCCCATCTTCGGGACCATCTCGAGCACCCAGTCGACGATCGAATCGCTCGGGTTGAGCATCGCGAACTTGGACTTGTTCTCGGAGCCGCCGCCCTTGGCCGCGAGCTCGACATGGACATGGTCGCCGGGGACCATCTCGACGTTGAGCACGCACGGGGTATTGTCCTTGGTGTTGACGCGGCTGAATGCCGGATCGCGCAGGATCGAGGCGCGCAGGCGGTTCTCCGGGTGGAGATAGGCGCGGCGTACGCCTTCATCGACCACGTCCTGCAGCGAGCGCTCGCTGTCCAGCACGCACTTCTGGCCCCACTGGATGAAGACGGTGACGATGCCGGTATCCTGGCAGATCGGGCGATGGCCTTCGGCGCACATCCGGCTGTTGGTGAGGATCTGGGCAATGGCGTCCTTGGCGGCAGGCGACTGCTCGGCCTCGTACGCGTCGCCCAGCGCGCGGATATAATCCATCGGGTGGTAGTAGGAGATGTACTGGAGTGCGTCGGCGACGCTCTCGATGAGATCGGCTTCCTTGATGAGGACGGTCATGGATCCTGCCTGCGAACAATGGTGCCCGATGCCGGGCTCGTCGTTCCTCTATAGGCCATTGCCGCGCGGTGCCAGCACGGGCGGGAGATTGCGCGCGATGCGTTGCGGATCGGCAACGAAAAGAAGGCGGGGGATGAAAAAGTGGCGGGCCGCCGATCCCCCAGCGACCCGCCGAGTCGGGGCTCGTCAGGCGTAAGCAGGCTGGAGCGGCATCGCCCTGCGACGACGGGCGGCGGCCCCCACGCCGCCGAAGCCGAGGATCAGCAATGCCCAGCTCGCAGGCTCGGGGACGCCCGACGGCACCGCGTGCGCGCCCTTCGCATCGTACAGCGTGCCCGATGTCGAATGGACGGTGAAGTCGATCGGCCGCCCCTGCGCGTCGACCACCGAGATCGAGGTCAGCTTTACCGTCGAGCCGAATAGGCTCTGCGCATAGGATCCATAGGTACCGGAGAAGGCGGACGTGAACAACGCATAGGTGAAATCGACCCCCTGGCCGAAGGTGACCGGGATCGCATCCGAATAGACCGTGCCGTCGATCGTGAAATCATGTTCGGTGCGGGTGAAGTCGGTAAAACCCGGCGTGTAGGTGGCGTAGAAGCGGCCGGAGTTCGGTCCGCTCAGCTTCGCCGACATCATCGCGTAGACATGGTCGTTGCCAACCTTGTACGACAGCTCCGAAAACGCCTCTGCGGTGCCGGCGGTGTGCATGGCGCCGTCGAGTGCGAAGCCGATCCGGACGAACCCCTTGTCGGCATTCGCCAGGAAGGTCAGCGTGTCGCGAACGAAGGTGGTGCTTTCCGCTTGGTGAAAGTCGAAGTTGTACGGGCCGCCGGTGAGGTTGCTCGAGGACGAAGCGCCTGCGCCGGTATAGCTGGCATGGGCGCTGGCGTCCGCTGTCGCGGTGTTGCCGCTGATCGTCTGGCTGGCGCTGGAAACTGCCGAGGTGGCACCTGCGCCGCTGTTGTTGATCGTTGCACCTTGCAGATGGCACGCTGCATAGCCTTCGGTCGGCAAACCGGCGGTCTTCGAACCGAACCACGCGCCGATATCGGCCTGCGGACCGGAGGTAGCGCAGCCGAACTGCCCCTGGCCGCCCTGGGCGTGGCCGACCACAGTACGCACATGCGATGTCGTACCCGCTTGCGCGGTTGCGGGAAGCAGCGCTGCCACCAGCGCCGGCGCCGCGAAACGACGAAGATCACGCATTAAAACCCCCATTTCAACGAAAGATGTAGCGCGCGCGCAGAGATGATGTCGGCGCGGTGCGGCGCAGTGTTGCGCCCGCAGCCCCGAAGCCGAGGATCAGCAGCGCCCAGCTACCGGGCTCGGGGACGCCGGTGGGCAGGGCATGCGCGCCCTGCGCGTCGTATCTAGTGCCCGACGCCGAGCTGATCGAGAAATCGATCGGCTTGCCCTTCGCGTCCGTCACCGCAATCGAGGTAAGGCGCACCGTCGACCCGAAAGCGCTCTCCGCACCGGACCCGTAGAGGCCGGAAGCGGCAGAGGCGAAGAGGCCGTAGGTCACGTCGACGGACTGCCCGAACGTCACCGGCAGCACCCGTGTGAAGACCGTGCCGTCGATCGAGAAGTCGCTGTTCGACTGGCTGTAGTCCTTGAAGCCCGGGGTATAGTCGGCCCGGAAGTTTGTGCCGCCCTGCTGGCTGATGGTTGCGGACATAGCCGACCAGATGGGACCATTGCCGAACTGGAAGGCGAAGTCGACGAAGGCCTGGCCGGACGGCCCGACATGCATCGTGCCGTCGATCGCAAAGCCGAGCTTGATAAAGCCCTGGTTGCCGCTGGCGTCGACGTTCAGCGTGTCGCTGACGAACGCCACGCCTTCGGCGGTGTGATAGTTGAACTCATAGGGGCCGCCGGTGACGCTGCTCGATGCGGCTGCCCCCATCCTCGTATAATCCGCATGGGCCGAGGCCGCGGCGGTCGCGGTGTTGCCCTTGTCGGTCGAGATGGCGCTGGAGGTGGCGGTGGTCGCCGCCGGGCCGCTGTTGTTGATCGTCGATCCCTGAAGGTGGCAGGTCGCATAGCCTTCGGTAGGAAGGAAGACCGCGGCCGAGAACCAGTTGCGGATGTCGTTTTGCGGACCGGACGTGGCGCAGCCGAAAGGCCCCACGCCGCCGGTGGCGCGCCCGGTTACGGTGCGCACATGCGAGGTCGTGCCGGCCTCGGCCGACGTGGAAAGCAACAATGCGCCAAGCAATGCTGGCGCGACGCGGCGAGGTGTAAGCTGCACCCGGAACCCCCATTCCGATACCGGATGCTCCCCCGCATCCGTTAACCATCTGGTATCGGACTACGACCAGAGGGGCTCCAGAGTCAATCCATAACCAATCCAAAAATCAGGGCGATGCGAAAACGTTCGTCTGCACGAGACCGTCACGCTGTGCGCGGGTCGGCAGGGCGGCCAGCACGCCGTGGCGGGTGGCGGCCAGCGCACCACAGGCAGCGGCGAGACGCAGCGCCTCGGCCGGTGGCGTGCCTTCTGCCAGCGCCGCGACAAGGCCGGCCAGAAAGGCATCGCCGGCGCCGATTCCGTCGATCGCCGCAACCGCGAAACTGGGCTGGAGGATCGGTGCGAGGCCCGGCTGCCACAGCCGTGCATCGCGTTCCCCGGCGGTGACCACCAGCATCTGCACGCCGGCCTGGAAGAGCGCGGTCGCCAATGCCCTTCGATCGGGATCCGGGTCGATGCCGAGGCTCTGCGCCAGCGCATCGGCTTCGGTCTCGTTGACGACCAGCAGATCGGTATCGGCGAGAATCGCCGGCAGGATCGGGCGAAAGGGGGAGGGGTTGAGCACGCGGGTTGCCTGGGGGGCAGCGGCAAAGGCGGCGGCGATCGGGGCATCGCCGATCTCGAACTGGGCGACGACGTAGCGGGCGCGCGCGATCTGCCCGGCGCAGCGGACGACATCCTCGGCGGCGAGGCTGGCGTTCGCCCCCGGATAAACGGCGATCACGGTATCCCCGGCGCGATCGATCAACCCGACGCCGGCACCGCTCCGCCCCGGCATCCGGCACAGCATTGCGGCCGGCAGGTCGTTCGTGGCGAGCACGCCGGCCGCAAGGCCGCCGAACCAGTCGGCGCCGACCGCGAGGAGGCCGTCGACCGCGACGCCCAACCGGCGCAGTGCCACCGCGACGTTCAGCCCCTTGCCGCCAGCCTCGAGCAGAAAGTCGTCGGCCGCCAGCGTCTCGCCCCGCGCCGGCAGGCGGTCGACGCGCACCGAACAGGCGGCGACGAAGCTGGCCAGAACGAAAACCGGACAATCATCGGTTGACCGCGCGTGCCAATCCGGATCAGTGATCATTTTTCATCCCCCCGGCCGGTGACTATATCCGATCGGGCATGGCCACGCGATTCAGGAACGTCTTGCAACAGGGATCAAGCGAAACGTCGGACGCGCACCGTCTCGATATCCCTTCGCTGGCGACATTGCTGCGCATCAGCCGGGAAACCGCGATGCCGGCCTATCGCCAGATCGAGGAACAGGTCGCCGGGCTGATCCAGCGCGGGCGGCTTGCCCCGGGATTCACGCTGCCAGCGGAACGCCAACTGGCCGAGGCCATGGGGTTGAGCCGCGCCACCGTGCAGCAGGCCTATGGCCAGTTGCGGTCGCGCGGGCTGATATCGGGCCATGGCCGCCGCGGCTCGATCGTCGAGGCGGTTCGCCCGGGCAAGCTGGTACCCGGGATGGACCGGCTGCGCGGCTTCACCCAGGAAATGGCGGAGGCGAACCGGGTGCCGTCGACGCGGGTGCTGACCCGCCAGGTGGTCACCGACCGCTCCATGGCATCGCTGTTCGGCTTGTCCTCGCAGGCCAAGTTCCTCCGCCTGGTGCGCGTGCGCCTGGGCGACGACATCCCGATGTCGGTGGAATCGGCGTGGTACAGCCTCGACGCCGCGCCGGTGCTGGCCGACGCCGATGGCAGCGGATCAATCTATCGCGCGATCGCCGAGTCCGGGCTCGAACTAGCCTATTGCGACCAGACGGTGGAGGCGACCTTGCCCTCGGCGCAGGAGCAGGAGATTTTCGGGCTGGGCGGGGCGCAGCCCTGCCTGCTGATCAAGCGGCGCACCCATTTGCGGGGCGGCGCGATGGTGGAATATGTCGAAGGCATGTTCCGCGGCGATCTCTACACCTACCGCCTGCGGCTCGACGCCTGATCAGACGCGCTTCATGGCCTCGGCGGTGATCGCGGGGAGCATACCGAGCGCCGGCCGCGCATACCAATAGCCCTGGTGATAGCGCACGCCCAGCCGCCGCAGCGTCGCGGCCTCGGCGGCGGTCTCGATGCCTTCGGCGATCAGCAGCGTGTCGAGCTCGGCGCACAGCCCGACCATCGCCCGGACGATCGCCTGGCGGCGCGGATCGTCCTCCACCCCGCGGACCAGCTCCATGTCGAGCTTCACTTCGTCGGGCGCAAAGCGCGCGAACCGGTCCAGCCCCGAATGCCCGGCGCCGAAATCGTCGATCGCGACCTTGAAGCCGATCTGCTTGTACGATTCGATGATCGTCGCGACATGCTCGGGTGCGCCCATCTGCTCGTTCTCGGTGAACTCGAAGATCAGCCGGTCGAGCGGCAGGTTCGCCTTGCGCGCGGTCATCAGGGTGAGCTGGATGCAGGCGACCGGCGAATAGACCGCGTTGGGCAGGAAGTTGATCGAGAGACGGGCGCCGGTCGCCATCAGCCCCGCTGCCATCGCGCGTTCGATCGCCTTGACCCGGCAGGCCTGGTCGAAGGCGTAGCGGTTGGTGTCGGTCACCTGCGACAGCACGCCCGCTGCGCCCGATCCGTCGACGCCGCGCACCAGCGCTTCATAGGCGAACGCCGTGCCCGTCTCCGTGTCGACGATCGGCTGGAACGCCATGTCGAACGGGATGTCGAAATCGCTGCCGTCACGGCAGCCGGTACAGATCTTCCGCATCTCCATCCGCTCGCTGGTAGTAGATCGATACTAATATTCCACGAATTCAGGCACGTGCATCTTTGCAGTCGTGCGCAGAATGACATTCTTTCCCGGCTGCGACAAAGCGTTGCTGACGGAAACAACGGAGTCGATGCCGCGACATGATTGCGGCAAGATGCAGCCATATGGATATGCATGCGACGACGAGCGGCTTCGAGCAGCAGGTAAGCCTGCGCCAGCTGCGCTATCTGGTGGCGCTTGCGGAGGAGGCGAGCTTCACCCGCGCGGCGGCGACGGCGGGGGTGAGCCAGCCCTCGCTGTCCCAATCCGTACGGCAGCTGGAAACGGCATTGGGGGCGCCGCTGGTCGAGCGCGGTGCCAGGGTGCTGCTGACGCCGCTCGGGCGTGAGGTGGTAGACCGTGCGCGCCGCATCCTGCTCGAGGTCCGCGATCTCGCCGATCTGCGCGCCGTGGGCGAGGCTGGGCTGCTCGGCACCATAAGGCTTGGGGTCACCCCGACGCTGGGCGCCTATCTGCTGCCCCGGCTCGTGGCGCGGCTGCACCAGCAATTCCACGACCTGCGAGTGCATGTCCGCGAAAACACGCCCGGCCTGCTGGTCGAGGCGCTGGCGGCCGGCCAGCATGACGTGATCCTCGCCCAGCTGCCGCTGCCGGCACCGGGCACCCATGTCGAGCGGCTGTTCCGCGAGCCGCTGCACCTTGCCATGACAGCCGACCATCCACTTGCCGCGCAAGACGCGATCGGCCGCGAGCATCTCGCCGGCCAGGATCTGCTGACGCTGCAGCGCGGCTACCGGCTCGCCGAGCAGACGATCGCCATCGCCGAGGAGGCCGGGGCCCGGGTGCGCACCGACTATGAAGGCACCAGCCTCGACGCGATCCGGCAGATGGCGGGGATGGGCATGGGGCTGGCAGTGCTGCCCGAGCTCTATGTGCGGCAGGAGATCCGTCCGGGCGATGATGTCGTGTCCAGGCCCTTTCGCGGCGGCCGCCACTATCGCGAACTCGGCCTGGTATGGCGCAGCAGCGCGGCGCGGAGCGGCGCCTATCAGCGGCTGGCGCGCGAACTGGTCGCCTGTGTCGAGGCCATAGGGATTTCCTATCGATGATATAGCCGTGCTGCCATTGCTCCAATGACGCGGCGCACGCAGATCAGCGGTTCCAAAGGAGACGCAGCAGCGATGGCGAAGCAGAGGATCGGTTGGGCCCAGGTGCGCGGCTGGCTGGGCGAGGTGATCGGCCCCGATGGCGGCTATCTGCGGCTGGCGATGGTCTATGGCGGCGCGATCAGCCTCTTGTCGCTGGCGACTCCGATTTCGGTACAGTTGCTGATCAACAGCGTCGCCAACCTCGCGCTGCCCGCGCCGCTGTTCACGCTCTCGGCGCTGCTGTTCACGCTGATGCTGATCGTCGTGATCCTCAGCGCATTGCGCGTCCACATCATGGCACTGTTCGAACGGCGGATCTTCGCGCGGACGGTCGCCGAGATCACGATCCGCGCGGTGCATGCCCGCAATCCGTTCTTCGCCGATGCCCGCCGCGCCGACCTGTTCAATCGCTATTTCGATCTGATGACGGTCCAGAAGAGCGTGCCGAGCCTGGTGATCGGCGGCTTCACCATCCTGCTCCAGTCGGCGGTGGGGCTGGTGGTGACGAGCTTCTACCACCCGTTCTTCCTCGCCTTCAACGTCATCCTCATCGCGCTGGTGCTGCTGATCTGGCAGATCTGGTCGCCCGGTGCGATCCGCTCGGCGGTGGCGCTGAGCCATGCCAAGCACGAGGCGGCGCGCTGGCTGGAGGGGCTCGGCACCTCGAACGGCTTCTACAAATCGGCCCGCCACCTCGATTTCGCGATGGATCAGTCGGAGGAGCGCACCGCCGCGTACGTCGCCGCGCATCGCCGCCACTTCCGCTTCAGCTTCGCCCAGACCTGCGCCTATCTGCTGCTCTACGCCACCGCGAGCGCGGCGCTGCTCGCGCTGGGCGGCTGGCTGATCCTGCAGGGGCAGCTGTCGATCGGGCAGCTGGTCGCGGCCGAGCTCATCCTCTCGGGCGTGTTCTACGGCATCGGCCAGCTCGGCACCTATCTGGATGCCTTTTACGACATGGTTGCGGCGTCCGAGGAAGTGTCGCTGCTCTACGCGATCCCGCACGAGACCCATGCGCGCAGCAGCGAGGGACTGGGCAGCGGCGAGGTCCATCTGCGCGGCGTCGAGGCGGGCGACGCGCGCTTCGACCTGACCATCCCGGCCGGCGCGCAACTGGTGGCGGTTGCCGCGCCGACGATGGACCAGCGGCTGGCGCTGCTGCTCAAGCGCAACCAGCAGCCCGATAGGGGGCTGGTGATGGTCGGCGGCGTCGATCTCGAGGGGCTCGACGTCTATCGGCTGCGCTCCGACGTGATCGTGCTCGATCGGCCGACCATCGTCGAGATCAGCATCCGCGGCTATCTGGGGCTGGCCGGCGCGGGCATCCCCGCCGCGCAGGTGCTCGACGTGCTGGCACTGGTCGGCCTCGATCGCCGCATCGGTGAACTTCCCGAAGGACTGGACACGCCGCTTGCTGCCTCGGGCTATCCGCTGTCGATCGGCGAGCTGATGGCGCTGAAGCTGGCCAATGCGCTGCTCGCGCGGCCGCGGGTGCTGCTGCTTGGCACGCTCTACGACCTGATGCCGCCCGAGCGGCTGACGGCGGCGCTCGACGCACTGCGGGCGGCGGGGACGACGGTGCTGCTGTTCACCGGTCGGCCGGAGGCGATCCGCCGCGACGGCTATCTGTGGCTGGGCAAGACCGCCCAGACCCGCTTCGAAACGCTCGATCAACTCGCCGCGGCGCTGCGCGATCAGGAGGCACGCAATGCCCTTCCGGCCTGACCATATCGGCCATTTCCCGACCCTCGCCGCGATGCGCCCGCCGCGGATCGCCCGGGCCATCGCCTGGATGATCGTGATCCTGGTGGTGCTGGCGACGCTCGGCATGGTCTATGTGCCCTGGGTGCAGACCGCGCCCGGGCGCGGGCAGGTGGTGGCACTGGATCCGCATGACCGCGTCCAGTCGATCACCGCGCTGGTGCCCGGAAGGGTCGAGCGCTGGTTCGTCACCGACGGCCAGGCGGTGAAGCGCGGCGACCCGATCGCCAAGGTCTCCGACAACGACCCCGAGCTGCTCTCGCGCCTGGCCGCCGAGCGCGACCAGGTGCTCGCCGAGATCGAGTCGATCCAAAGCGCACGCGCCGTCGCGTCGATCGACGTGAACCGCGCCCGGACGCTGTTCAACGAAGGGCTCGCCGCGCGGCGCGACTATGAACAGGCGCAGATCCGCGTTGCCGATCAGGGCGCCAAGCTTGCGGAATCGCGGGCGAAGCTGAACCGCATCGAAGTGTCGCTCAACCGCCAGGCGACGCAGATCGTCCGGGCGCCGCGCGACGGCCGCATCCAGGGCCTCAACGCCGCCGCGGGCGCCACGTTGGTCAGCGCCGGCACCGAGCTCGCGACGCTCACGCCCGAGGGTACCACCGAACGCGTCGTCGAGCTGATGGTCGATGGCCGCGACATCGCGCTGGTCCGGCCCGGCCGGCGGGTGCGGCTCGAGTTCGAAGGCTGGCCGGCGATCCAGTTCAGCGGCTGGCCCTCGGTGGCCTGGGGCCTGTTCGACGGTCGCGTCCGTTCGGTCGATCCCTCGGCGATGCCCACCGGGCTGTTCCGCGTGCTGGTCGAGCCGATGCCGGGGCGCCCCGCCTGGCCCAGCGACCGCTTTGTGCGGCTGGGCGCGAAGGCGCGCGGCTGGGTGCAGGGCGAGACGGTCTCGGTCGGCTATGAACTGTGGCGCCAGCTCAATGACTTCCCGCTCGAATTCGGCACCGCCGTGAAGGGCGAGGAGAAGAGCATGGATATCTACAAGAAGAAGAGCAAATGATCCGCCTGCTTCTCGGCTGCTGTGCGGCGATGCTGGCTGCGCTCCCGCTTCCCGCCGTCGCGCAATCGGTGCTGACGATGGAGCAGGTGTTGCGGTCCTCGGCCCGGAACGCGCCGCAGATCATCGAGGCGATGGCCAAGCAGCGCCAGGCCGAGGGCAAGGCGCTGAGCGCGGAAGGCGCGTTCGACGTGGTGTTCGACGTCGACGCGCAGGCGCGGCCGTTCGGCTATTATGACGGATCGGTGGTCGAGGCGAAGGCGAGCCGGGCGCTCGATAATAATGGCGGCGGGCTTTATGCCGGCTACCGGCTCTCGCGCGGCAAGTTCCCGGTCTATGAGGACAAGGCCTACACCAACCAGCTCGGCGAGTTTAAAGTCGGCGCGGTGTTCGCGCTGCTGCGGGATCGCGTCACCGACGAGCGTCGGACCAAGCTGCGCCTCGCCGATCAGGATGTCGATATCGCCCGGCTGGAGCGCGAGATGGTGGCGATCGGTGTCCAGCGGCGCGCGATGAGCGCCTATCAGGGCTGGGCCGTCGCGGGTCTGCGGTTGAAGGCCTATCGTGAACTGCTCGCGCTCTCGGAGAAGCGGCGGGCGCAATTGGCCCGCCAGGTCCAGCTTGGGGCGCGGCCGCAGATCCTGATCACCGAGAACGACCAGAATCTCGCGCGCCGTCGCTCGCTGGTGGCGCAGGCCGAGCAGAAACTCGCCGAGGCGGCCAACGCGCTGTCCTTCTTCTGGCGGGACGAGGCCGGCACGCCGCTGGTCCCGGTCGCCGAGCAGCTGCCGGAGGCGCTGCCGGTCCTCGCCGATGCGGCGGCGCGGGCGGGCCCGGTCGTGCGTCCCGATTTGAAGACCGTGCTGGTGCGGATCGACCAGTCGCTCGCGCGGCTGACCCTCGCGCAGAACGACCTCAAGCCCCGGCTCGACGCGCGGGCGGAGCTCGGCAAGGATGTCGGCGCGATCGGGCTGGGCGGACCGTCGCGCACCCCGGCGGAAGCGGTGGTCGGCGTGAAGCTCAGCGTGCCGCTCGAGCGCCGCGCGGCGCGGGGACGCATTGCCGAGGCGCAGGCGGAAATCGACGGCCTGCGCACCCGGCGCCGGATGATCGAGGAGCAGATCGCGATCGAGATCAAGGGGATCGCGATCGGCATCGACGGCGCCGACCGGGTCGCCGACCTTGCCGCGCAGGAGGCCGAACTCGCCGGCAAGATGGCGGCTGCCGAGCAGCGCCGCTTCGACATGGGGGCGAGCGACTTCTTCCTGATCAACCAGCGCGAGGAGAGCGCCACCGATGCGCGGCTGCGCGCGCTGGATGCGCGCTATCAGGCGCTGGTCGCGCGCGCCGATCTGGCGGCGGCAACCGCCGACCGGGCGCTGCTGGGGCTCTAACCCCCGCACACTGTTATGTCTGGAGCGATGCGGGTTTGTTACGGCCGCGACGTCATGTTGCCGAACCGTTAACGAAAGAAGCCCCTTGTACCGTCGGCCGCGTAACTCCGTTTCTGCCTTTCATTCAAAGGCGATCCGTCGATGATCGGGATGATCCTGTTCGTGCCGCCGGTGGCGCCGGCGCTGGCCGGCGCGGTCTGGACCCTGCAGGTGCAGCAGACGGGGCCCGGCACCGCGCAGAGCACGACCCAGGGTGCCGGCGCCGCTACGCCCGGCGAGGAACCGGCGGAGGTGCAGGAAATCGTCGTGTCCGGCCGCCACCATGGCACGCCCAGCGATCCCCTCGAACGGGTGAACGCAATTTCGTTCTCGGCGACACGCCAGATCGACGACGCGGTGACCGCGCCGGCCGCACACGCCTATGGCAAGGTGGTCCCCAAGCCCGTGCGGATGGGCCTGCGCAACTTCTTCAGCAACCTGCGCGAGCCGGTGGTGTTTGCCAATTATCTGCTCCAGCTGAAGCCGGGCAAGGCGATGGAGACGGTGGGGCGCTTCGCCGTCAACACCACGCTGGGCATCGGGGGCACGATCGACGTCGCCAAGCGCTGCCCGTTCAACCTGCCGCTGCGGGACAATCGCTTCTCCGACACGCTCGGCTATTACGGCGTCAAGCCGGGTCCGTTCCTGTTCGTCCCCGTCGCCGGGCCGACGACGGTGCGCGACGTGGTTGGCGGCATGGTCGACTTCTTCGCCTCGCCATTCATGATCGGCGGGCCGTTCCGATCGCGCCCCTATGTGATCAGCGCCGCCGCTATCCGCATCCTCGATCGCCGTGACCAGAAGGAAGCGATGCTCGACACGGTGCACGGCAGCGAGGATCCCTATGCCGCCCGCCGCGACCTGTATCTGGAGCGGCAGCGCGAGCGGGTGCAGGCCCTCCATGGCGAGGGGCCGATGGTGCTCCCGCCGCACCACTGCCGACGAAAGCGGGAAGCGACCACCGGCTAGCCGGTGATCTCCTTGGCGATCTGCCGCACCGTCGCCTGGATCACCCCGCCGCGCTGCGCATCGCCTTTTGCCATCGCAAACCAGGCCGATCGGAGTGGGCCGGCGTGGCGTCGATCGCGTAGCGGGCCGCCTTGCACGATGCGTGCGCGCATACCATCCCCGCCTTCGCGGCGATAACAGGGTGCGTTGGCAGGGTTGCGACGAGGGGTTAAAGCCGGGTACCTGCTTGCCCATCTATCCCTTTGAGATTGCTTATGTCGCCCAGCCAGCGCAGTCGAAAGCCGTCGCTTCCCCTCTATGCGGGGCTCGCCGCCCTGCTGGTGTTGCCGTTCGGCGCCGACACGGTGCTGCCGCTCGGCACCGCAACCTGGGCGGGCTATATCCTGCCGACGGTGATCGCCTATGTCGCCGGGCGGCCGGTGGTGCCGCTGGTCGTCGCGGCGCTGGCGACCTTGCTCAACTTCGCCGGGTTCACATTGGCGCCGCCGGGCGTCGATCCGCAGGTGGTGCTGGTCAACCGCATCCTGGGCAGCTCCGTCATCTGGATCCTGGCCGGAATCGGCTTTGCCTTCGTGCGCAACCGGCTGGCAATCCGGCGCGAGGAGTGGCTGCAATCGGGGCAGGTGGGGCTCGCCCGGGCCGTCGCCGGCGAACTGCCGCTCGACGAACTCGCCACCGCCGCGCTGCGCTTCCTCGCCGACTATAGCGGTGCACAGGCCGGTGCGATCTTCGTGCGCGATCCGAGCGGCGCGGGCTTCCGCCGCCGCGGCACCTATGCGGTGCCCGCTGACGCGCCGCTGCCGGAATGGGTCAAGCCGGGTGAGGGGCTGCTCGGCCAGGCGATCGCCGATCGCCGCCAGTTCGTGCTGGAGCAGGTACCGGAGGGCTATCTCTATTACGGCTCGGGGCTCGGCCAGGCGCAGCCGCGCACGCTGCTGATCGGCGTGACCGAGGCGGACGGCGAGATCAACGGCGTGCTCGAACTCGGCTTTCCCGGCGCGGTCGACCCGCAGGTCCAGGCGCTGCTGGCGCGGATCAGCGGGCAGCTCGGCGTGTCGATCCGTTCGGGCAAGTACCGCGCCCGGCTGCGCGCGCTGCTCGAGGAGACGCAGAAACAGGCCGAGGAACTGCAGGTCCAGAGCGAGGAGCTGCGCGTCAACAATGACGAGCTGGAAGCGCAGAGCCGCCAGCTGCAGGATACCGCCGCACGGCTGGAGGCGCAGCAGACCGCACTCGAGCAGAGCAATGCCGAGCTGGAGGCGCAGACCCGCGCGCTGGAACTGCAGCGCGACGAACTCGCCCGCGCGCAGGGCTCGCTGGAACAGCAGGCCGCCGATCTGGAGCAGGCGAGCCGCTACAAGTCCGAATTCCTCGCCAATATGAGCCACGAGCTGCGCACCCCGCTCAACTCGCTGCTGATCATGGCGCGGCTGCTGGCCGAGAATCGCGCCGGCAACCTCAGCGCCGACCAGGTCCGCCATGCCGAGACGATCGAAACGTCGGGCAACGATCTGCTCACGCTGATCAACGACATTCTCGACATCTCGAAGATCGAGGCGGGCAAGCTGGAACTGCAGCCGCGGCGGATCCGCGTCGCACCGGTGCTCGACAAGCTGAAGGCGGTGTTCGCCGCCTCCGCCACGGCCAAGGGGCTGGCGTTCCGCACCGAGCAGGCGGGCGATGCGCCCGGCGAAATCGAGACCGATCCGCAGCGCCTGGAGCAGGTGCTCAAGAATTTCCTGTCGAACGCGATCAAGTTCACCGCCAAGGGCGAAGTGTCGCTCGGCGTGTCGCGCGGGCCGGACGGCCGGGTCGCGTTCTCGGTGCGCGACACCGGCGTCGGTATTCCGGCCGAGCAGCAGCAGGTGATCTTCGAGGCGTTCCGCCAGGCCGACGGCACCGTCAGCCGCAAGTACGGCGGCACCGGCCTCGGCCTGTCGATCTCGCGCGAGCTGGCGCGGCTGCTCGGCGGCGAGGTGGCGGTGGAGAGCACGCTTGGCGAAGGGAGTGCCTTCACGCTGGTGCTGCCCGAGCGCTATGATCCGGCGATGGTGCAGGCGCCCGCGCCGCTGCCGAGCCCCGCGCCGGTCAAGCCGCAGCCGTCCAACCCCAAGCCGGGCCGGCGCCGAAGCGCCGAGCCGACCGAAGACGATCGCGAGACGCTGTCGGGCGATTCGCGCGTGATCCTGATCGTCGAGGACGATCCGGTGTTCGCGCGCATCCTGTGCGAGATCGCACACGACCAGGGCTTCCAGTGCCTGATCGCGGGCACCGCCGACGAAGGCGCGCTGCTCGCCCGGCAATATGTACCCAACGCGGTAATCCTCGACATGAACCTGCCGGACCATACCGGCCTGTCGGTGCTCGATCGGATCAAGCGCGATGTGCGCACGCGCCACATTCCGGTGCACGTCGTCTCGGTCGACGACGACAGCCAGGCGGCGCTGTCGAGCGGGGCGGTGGGCTATCTGTTCAAGCCGGTGAAGCGCGAGCAGCTGGTCGACATGCTGGAGGGGCTCGAGGCCAGGATGGCGCAGCGGATGCGTCGCGTGCTGGTCGTCGAGGACGACGCGCAGCAGGCGGAGAGCGTCAAGGCACTGCTCGCGTCGCGCGACGTGGAGACGGTGGAGGCGCATTCGGCCGCGCAGACGTTCGAGCTGCTCGGCCGCGACACCTTCGACTGCATGGTGCTCGATCTCAACCTGCCCGACGCCTCCGGCCTCGACCTGCTCGACCGGCTGAGCGAGGACGACAGTGTCGGCTTCCCGCCGGTGATCGTCTATACCGGCCGCGACCTCAGCCAGGACGAGGAATTGCGCCTGCGCAAATATTCCAAGTCGATCATCGTCAAGGGCGCCAAGTCGCCCGAGCGGCTGCTCGACGAGGTGACCTTGTTCCTCCACCAGGTGGTCTCCGAGCTGCCCGAGCCGCAGCAGCAGCTGATCGCCAAGTCGCTCGGCCGCGACGCGGCGCTGGAAGGCCGCGCGATCCTGGTGGTCGAGGATGACATCCGGAACGTTTATGCACTGACGAGCATTTTCGAGCCCCATGGGGTCAAGGTTCGCATCGCCCGCAACGGACGCGAGGCGCTGCACGCGCTGGAGGAGGCCGCGCACAAGCGCGCCGATCCGGTGGATCTGGTGCTGATGGACGTGATGATGCCCGAGATGGACGGCCTCACCGCCACCCGCGAGATCCGCAAGCAGGCCTGGGGCAAGACGCTGCCGATCCTGATGCTCACCGCCAAGGCGATGGCACGCGACCAGCAGGAATGCCTGGACGCAGGCGCCAATGATTATCTCGCCAAGCCGCTCGACATCGATAAGCTGCTCAGCCTGGTGCGGGTGTGGATGCCGCGGTGATCGAAGCGCTTGTCCCGCCGCACGAGGAGATCGAGCTCGACCTGCTGCTCGAAGCGATCTGGCGGCACTATCAGTACGATTTTCGCGGCTATGCACGCGGTTCGCTGCACCGGCGGGTGGAGCGGGCGTGCCAGCGCTTCGGCTGCGCGAGCTTCTCGGCGCTCCAGCACCGGCTGCTGCGCGAGCCGCCGCTGTTCGCGGAACTGATGGGCTTCCTCACCATCCAGGTCAGTGAGATGTTCCGGGACCCTGCCTATTTCCGGGCGCTGCGCGAGCAGGTGGTGCCGCACCTGCGCACCTGGCCCTCGCTCAAGGTGTGGATCGCCGGCTGCGCCAATGGCGAGGAATTCTATTCGCTGGCGATCCTCTTCCGCGAGGAGGGACTGGAGGACCGGACGATCTTCTACTGTACCGACATCAGCCCGGCGGCGCTCGCCAAGGCCGAGGCGGGGATCTTCGACCTGGAACGCGTACCGCAATTTACCGAGAATCACCGGCTATCCGGCGGACGCAGCTCACTTTCCGATTACTATATGGCGGCCTATGGTGGCGCGGTGTTCGACAAGAGTCTCCGTGCCCGCGCCGTGTTCGCGGAACACAGCCTCGCCACCGACCAGGTGTTTGCCGAGGTCCAACTGGTGTCGAGCCGGAACGTGCTGATCTATTTCGATCGTGAGCTGCAGGACCGCGCGCTCGGCCTGTTCGGCGAATCGCTGGTGCGCGGTGGATTCCTTGGCTTGGGCGCGCGGGAGACGCTGCGCTTCTCCCGCTGTTCGGAGGGCTTCGCCGATTTCGACGCCGGCGAGCGCATCTATCGCCGCAACACCGCCGATCTGGTGATGGCCGATGCTTGACCCGGTAAAGGTCCTCGCCGTCGACGACGTGCCCGAAAACCTGATCGCGCTGCAGGCGCTGCTCGCGCAGGAAGGGCTGGAGCTGCTCACCGCCGCCTCGGGCATGGAGGCGCTGGAGCTGCTGCTCGTCCACGACGTCGCGCTGGCGCTGCTCGACGTGCAGATGCCGGGCATGGACGGGTTCGAACTCGCCGAGCTGATGCGCGGGACCGAGCGCACGCGGCGCGTGCCGATCATCTTCCTCACCGCCGTCGCGACCGACGAGCGCCGTCGCTTCCGTGGTTTCGAAACCGGTGCGGTCGATTATCTGCTCAAGCCGGTCGATCCGCAGGTGGTGCGGAACAAGGTGGAGATCTTCGTCGAGCTGGCGCGCCAGCGGCAGGAGATCGCCCGGCAGCGCGATCGCCACGCCGCGGCGCTCGCGCGGCTGAACGCCCATCGCGACAATTCGCCGCTGGCGATCGTCGAGTTCGATGCCGAGCAGCGAATCATCGCCTGGTCGGCGGGGGCCGAGCGGATGTTCGGCTGGCGGATGGCGGAGGTCTCCGGGCTGCGGCCCTCCGAGCTCGAATGGCTCGATGCCGAACCTGCCGCGCTGTTCGACACGATGATGTGCGGGATGATCGACGGCGCGCAGGTGCGCGACATGCGCCAGCTGCGGATGCGCACGGCCGTGGGCGTGACGCTGGACTGCGAAGTCTATGGATCGGCGCTGCTCGGGGCGGACGGCACGCTGCTGTCGGTCAACACCCAGATCCTCGATGTCACCGATCGGGTACGGGCCGAGGAGACGCAGCGCCTGCTGATCGGCGAGCTGAACCACCGGGTGAAGAACACGCTCGCCTCGGTGCAGGCGATCGCCACCCAGACGCTGCGGCACTCCTCCGGCCCCTCGGATTTCGCGCCGACGTTCATCGGACGGATCCATGCACTCGCTCGCGCGCACTCGCTGCTGAGCAGCACCACCTGGCAGGGCGCGAGCCTGGAGGAACTGGTCGAAGGCCAGCTGCAGACGGGCACGATCGATCCCGAACGGTTTGATACCGGTGGACCCGATGTCGAACTGGCGCCGGAGCCGGCGCTGCACCTTGCGCTGGTGCTGCACGAACTCGCGACGAACGCCCACAAATATGGCGCATTGTCGGTGCCGCAGGGCAGGGTGCGGCTGCGCTGGGCGGTGCGCGACGGCGTGCTCGCGCTCGACTGGCAGGAAAGCGGTGGCCCTGCGGTTGCGGCACCCACCCGGCGGGGCTTCGGCACCGCGCTGATCGAGCGCAGCCTGAAGGCCGAAGGCGGCAGCGCGGTGCCAAGCTATGCCGCGGAGGGCGTCGCCTGGACGCTGTCGATCCCCTATGCGAGCGCGGTGCGCCTGCGCGGGGAAGCGGCTTCCACCCGCAAGAGCGTGCCGGTGCTGCGGCCCGGGGACAGCGCGGCGCTGGCCGGCAAGCGCGTGCTGATCATCGAGGACGAGCCGCTGGTCGCGCTCGAGCTAGCGACGATCCTCGCCGATCTCGGCATGGTGGTGGCCGGCATGGCGGCGACGGCGGCCGAGGCGCGGACCCTGATCCTGGCGACGCCCGCCGATGCCGTGCTGCTCGACGGCAACCTGCAAGGTGCGCTGGTCGACGACGTCGCGGCGCTGTTGCAGCAGCAGGAGGTGCCGTTCCTGTTCGTCAGCGGCTATGGCCGCGACCATCTGCCGATCGGGCTCGACGCAGTGACCGTGATCGACAAGCCGTTCGATGCGCGCACGCTCGCCGCCGCGCTGCACCGGTTGCTGATGGCGCCGGCCGCGCCGGCCTAGGCGGAATCGCGGACGATCAGTTCGGGCAGCATCGCGACCGATCCCACTTTCTGCCCGGCGATGCGGGCGAGCAGCAGTTCGACCAGCAGGTCCGCGCCATAGACCACGTCCTGCCGCACCGTGGTGAGCGCGGGCGAGGTGTAGCCAGCGAGCAGGATGTCGTCATAGCCTACCACCGCGACATCGGCCGGCACGCGCAGGCCGCGATCGGCAAAGGCGCGAATCGCGCTCATCGCGATCACGTCGGAGGCGGCAAACACCCCGTCCGGCGCAGGATTGGCGGCGAGATAGGCACCAATCTCGCGATAGGCATTCTCCACCGCCAAGTGGATCGGCACCACCGTTTCCGCGACTTCGCCGAAGTCTCGCACCGCAGCCTGGAAGCCCCGATAGCGATCGGCGAACTCGGGCACCTCCGTCGTGCCCAGAAAGGCCAGCCGCTTGCAGCCGCGCTTGATCAGATGCCGGGCGGCGAGTTCGCCGCCGGTAACATTGTCGGTGCCGACGGTGACCTGGTGCGACTCGAGGCGGGCCGCTCCCCACACCACCATGCGCTCATAGCTTTCGGCGACCCGCTCGATTGCGTCGAACTGGTCCGACTGGCCGATCAGGATGATGCCGTCGACCCGGCCGGACGCGATGATGTCGTCGAGCCAGCGTGGCCCCTGCGGCACCACGCGGGACAGGAACAGATCGTAGCTGCGCTTGGCAAGCGCGTCGGCAAGGCCGCCGAGCAGCCCCATGAAGAACGGGTCGGACAGCGCTTGGTCCACTTCATGGCCCATCGGTACCACCACGCCGATCGCGCCGGTGCGCTGTTTGCGCAGCGCACTGGCGGTCTGGTTCAGGCGAAAGCCGTGCTCCTGCGCGAGCGCGACGATCCGTTCACGCGTGCCACGGGCAACGCGGGGATGGTTGGACAAGGCCCGCGACGCGGTGGAAACCGACACGCCCGCGATCTTTGCCAGTTCGACCAATCCCACTGACTTCAAGTGCTCGCCCCCTGCTCAACTTGTATTGTCAGCGCTGACAGTATCGCGTCTAATCGATTTGGGAAACCTTTACATTGGTTAAGGGCGGTTCCGACCAGCCATCGGTACCATTTTCGATCCTTCCGGCCAGCCTGCGGCGGTAACCGGGCGCATCGGGATCGGTCAGCACGAGGTCGTACCAGCCACCGGTCGCGGTGAGCGCAACCCGGGTCTCGCCCTGGCCGAGCGGGTGCAGCGCGGGGTGGCGGGGCCATGCCGATATCAGCCCCGCCGGCGCCTGCACCACCAGCGCCGGCGCGCCGATGCGGCGCAGCTGCCAGTCTACCTCTCCGGCATGCGCCGGTCCCTGGCCGGCGAAATGGCGGTGGAAGCCATTGGGGCCGAGCAGCCAGAGATCGTAGCGGCCGTCCGCATCCAGCGGCCATTCGGCCTCGATCGTGCCGCCCTGCTTCAGCGTGTAGCGGCGCGGCACCGCGTCCAGCCGAAGCCGATCATAGACCTGCACCACCACCGGCGCACCGGGACATTCGAGCCGAAGCGCGATGCGCTGGGCGTCGAGCGCGGCCTCGTGCACGTCGAGCGCATAGGGCAGGGCGCGGGCGCGGCGAATGCCGGGCTCCTGCGCGGGTGCCTGTCCGGCGGCGTCGGGGGCGCTGGGTTCGGGCTGGCTGGGCAGTGCGGCGGCGCGGGCGGCGAGCGGTCGCGGATCGGGCAGCGCCGGCGCGGCGGGCTTGTTCGGCCTGCGGAAATCGAAGGCGGTGGTGAGGTCGCCGCACACCGCGCGCCGCCAGGCCGAGATATTGGGTTCCTGCACCCCGAATCGCTGCTCGAGTAAGCGGATGACCGAGGTGTGGTCGAACACCTGCGAATTGACCCACCCGCCGCGGCTCCACGGCGAGACGACATAGCAAGGGACGCGCGGACCCAGACCATAGGGGCGGCCGATCAGCTCGGGCCGCTCCGACTTCTCGTCGGCGACGCTCGGGATCTGGTGATAATCGTTGGCGGTATCGATCTGCGACGCGCCGACAAAGGCGCCGGGCGCGTTCGGATCGCGCGACGGCGGCGCGGGCGGGGGGACATGGTCGAAAAAGCCGTCATTCTCGTCGAAATTGACGATCAGCACGGTGCGGGCCCAGACCTTGGGATTGGCGGTCAGCGCATCGATCACCGCGGCGGTATAGGCGGCGCCCTGGGCCGGGCTGGAGGGCCCGGGATGTTCGCTGCTCTTGGCGTCGGCGATGATCCAGGAAACCTGGGGCAGCGTCCCCGCGACGACGTCGGCACGCAGCTGATCGAGCCCATGCGTGGTCAGCGCGCGGTCGTACAGCGGCGATCCCGGCTGCGCCTCGCGATAGGCGGCGAAGCCGACCAGCGGGTTGTCGGTGAAATTGTCCGCCATGTCCTGGTAGATGCGCCAGTCGATCCCGGCGGCCTGCAGGCGCTCGGGATAGGTCGTCCAGCGATAGGAATCGGGATGGCCGCCCTTGGTCGCGAGCTCGTCGTGCGAATTGCCGATCGACGGGCCGCCCAGCGTGCCGGTCGGATCGTTGGTGCCGGTCCACAGGAACAGGCGGTTGGTGTTGGTGCCGGTATGGACCGCGCAGTGATAGGCGTCGCAGATCGTGAAGTTCTCGGCCAGCGCGAACTGGAATTCGAGATCCTCGCGGGTGAAATGGCCCATCGCGCGTTCGGTCTTGGCCGCGGCCCAGCGCTGCATGCGGCCCTGGTCCCAGGCGGCCTGTGCGTCGGGCCAGCTATGCGGCGTGCCTGCCACTCGCATCAGCTCGAAATGCGCCTGGGTCGACAGATGGAAGGGGGCGACCAGTCGCCCGTCGGCGGCTTCCTGCGCCCAGACGCTGCGGCCGCCGGGCAGCGGCACGGTCACCGGATCACCGAACCCGCGCACGCCTTTCATGGTGCCGAAATAATGGTCGAAGCTGCGGTTCTCCTGCATCAGGATCACGACATGCGCGACGTCGGCGATCGTGCCGCTGCGAACATCGGCGGGGATTGCCGCCGCCCGTGCGATCGACGCCGGTAGCGCCGAGGCCGCTGCTGCCTGCGCACCCGCTGCCAGGAAACGCCGCCGTGTCGTCCCGCTCGTCATCTTCGTTCCAGCTCCGTCCCGTGCTTCGATAGGTTCGGGCGGGTGCAGCAGCGGGATGACGGAGCAAATTTTGCCAAATGCGAAAGCCCTGCCGTGCAGGGGGGGGCGATCTGGCCGCCTAGCGCGCGGCCGCCGTCCTGCTCGGCAAGACGCGGGCTGGCACTGCGGCAGAAGAGGACGCTTCGGGCTTTCCGGCGGCTCGTTTGAGGCGCACGGTTCCGCCACGCCATTCCAGCACGCCGTCGCGCCGCATCGCCTGCAGCGTGCGGTTCACGTGCACGCTGGTGAGGCCGAGCGCATCCGCCAGCGTCTCCTGGGTGAGCGGCATCGTGAAACTATCCTGCCCGGCGCACCCGGCCAGGGATAGGCGCTCGTACATCTCGCTCAGCCAGTCGTGGATGCGCTCATAGGCGCTCATCCGGCCGAGGCGGGCGATCTGGCGCAGCAGATATGCCTCGTCCATCGCCGCGCTGGCGGCATAGGCGTCGCGAAGGCCGGCATCCTCGGCGGCAGGCGCGGGGCAGATCACGGAATCGCACAGGGCGGTGACGGTGCTGGAGGCAACCGGTTCGAGGGTACGCGGCTCCTGGAATACATCGCCTGGCACGAGGAAGCTCAGGATCTGTCGACGTCCGTCGCTGAACAGCCGCACGCGCCCCAGCCATCCCGCCAGCACGAGCAGCGGTCCCGTCGTCCGCTGCCCGGCCCGTATCAGGTCACGCGACCCGCGGAGGTGCTGGGACTGCTCCGCTGCCATGCTGACGGCGCGGCGTTCCTCCTCCGACAGCGCAGCGAGCGCGCGAAGACGACGGAGCGCATGCGCGTCTGTTGCGGATAGCAAAGTTGTGAGCATAACCTGAGAGCAACGCCTCATCGGCGCCCAAGTTCAAAACAATGATGCTAATGGAAGTTAGGATCGCAAGATTCGCCTGGGAGTAGAAGCGCGCACTGCACTCCACCGGGAAGTAATGCGAATCTGCTCTGCACATCGAACCGCAGTGGCAACAGGGTCTCGATCAGATATTGCCCAAATCCCGGACGGCGCGTGCCGGCTAGCGCGAGAATGGGGATGCCGCGTTCCTGCCAGAGGAATTGCACCCTGGCGCCGATTTTCTGCCATGCGACGTGCAAGATTTGGTCGGGTCGCGGTTCGCCCAGCACGCCGAACTTGATCGCGTTTGTCGTCAGTTCGTGCAGCACGAGCGCCAGCAGTCGCGCGGCGGCCGGTCGCAGCGACAGCGTGGGCCCCTCTATGACAATACCGGGTGCATTGCCGAACTGGAATGCGCGCAGGTGGTCGCGAACCAGCAGCTCAAGATCCATGGCCCGGCTGCTGCCAGGGGCAACGGCCTGCAATGCCTCCAGGCGACCGGCGCGGTGCGCGCGCGCGTCCTCCGCATTGCCTCCGATCGCATCATGGGCGAGATGATGGTCTTCCACCAGCATGTGCAGCGTCGCGAGCATTTCGCCCGGCTGCAGCGGGGCGGGAGCCTCAGGCGAGGGCCGAGACCACGCGAACGGATCGGGATCGGTCGCGCGAGATCGATATTGTCGGGATCGCGTCAACCGCCACCTTCCTGTCACCGCCGCAAATATCCCCGGATGCCGCGTCCCCGAGGGATGCGGCAGGGAGGGGACGCGACACAGGGAGTGTACCGCGCTTGCTAGTGCTGGAAACTACGGCCCGAGGGTCAGGGTAGATGCAACTCCGGCGAATACCGGGGGGCTTTATTCTGCGGCGGCTTCCAGCAGTGCCCGATCTGTACCTTGTGCGCCCAGGGCGCGGGCGAACCAGGCGAAGCTGCGTTCCAGTCCCACCGCGAGCGGCACGCTGGGTTCCCAGCCGAGCACCGCACGGGCGCGCGAAATGTCCGGCTTGCGGCGCCGCGGGTCGTCGGTAGGCAGCGGATGATATTCAATAGCAGTTTCGGCGCCCGTTAGCCTGGCCACCTGCTCGGCCAAGTCGCCGACCGTGATTTCGTGGGGATTACCGAGGTTTATCGGCTCCATACCAGTGATATCGCTATTCATTAGCAGCGTTAGGCCCCGTACCAGATCGGAGACGTAGCAGAAGCTGCGGGTCTGGTTGCCGTCGCCGTAGAGCGTCAGCGGCTTGCCCGAGAGCGCCTGGACGATGAGGTTGGACACGACCCGCCCGTCGTCGAAATGCATGTGGGGGCCATAGGTGTTGAAGATCCGCGCGACGCGCACTTCCGCGCGCCCGGTGCGGCAGAAGTCGTAGGTGAGCGCCTCGGCGGCCCGTTTTCCTTCGTCGTAACAGGCGCGCGGGCCGGTGCAGTTCACCCAGCCGCGATACTCCTCGCGCTGCGGGTGCATCTCGGGATCGCCATAGACCTCGGAGGTGGAGGTCAGCAGAAACCGCGCGCCTGCCTCGGATGCGAGCCGCAACAGCCGGTCGGTACCAACCACATTGGTTAGCATGGTGTGCTCGGGATCAACCTGATATTGGGGTGGAGACGCCGCGCAGGCGAGGTTGTAGATCTGCTTGAAGCGGTGCGCCCGCTCGCGGATCGTCGCCGGCAGTTCCTCGACGATGTCGCCCAGCACGAACTCGAAGCCGGCGCGCCCCTGCAGCGCCTCCAGATTGGCGAGATTGGAGGTCTGGAGATTGTCCAGGCACACCACCTGCTCGCCGCGGTCGAGCAGTTCGGCGCAGAGATGCGAGCCGATGAAGCCGGCGCCGCCGGCGACGAGGATCAGTGTCTTTTCGTCCTTGGTCTGCATGGGGGCATTGCTCTCCTGGCGCGTGTCGCGGGGCCGCGCTTGTGCTTCGTTCAGATGGGCTTCGAGTTCGGCGGCGCGATGCGTGGCGTCATGGCCTTCGAACAGACGTCGCCGCGCTGCCGTGCCGATCGCTTCCGCATCGCGGTGGAGCGCGGCGATCGCCTCCTCGCTAGTCTCGGCGAGGAGGATCTCGTCGCCGGGCACGAACAGGCTGTCGATGCCCTCCCAGCGGTCCGACAGGATCGGCGTGCCGCACGCCGCTGCCTCGAACAGCCGCACCGAGGGCGACCAGCCAGTCGCGATCATGTCCGCGCGCGTCACGTTCAGCGTCATTCGCGAGGCCGAGTAGAAGCCGGGGTGCTCGGCAGGCGGCAGATGCTCGATCCGCTCGACATTGGCCGGCCAGTCGATCGTCTCGGGATATTGCGGGCCGGCGACCGCGAAGCGCTTGTCCGGGCAGCGGCGCGCGGGTTCGAGCAGGAGCTTTTCCAGCGTCGGCTGGCGATCGGGACTGTAGGTGCCGAGATAGGTGAGGTCCCAGCGCTTCGGCACGTCGAGCGGGCGATAGGCATCGGTGTCGACCGAGCAGTAGAGTGCGCGCGCGGCCGGGCTGCCCAAGTCGCGCTCGAGCCGATCGAGCGTCGGGCCGCCGGTGAAGCTGAGATAGACGTCATAGCCGGGGATCAGCGCGTGCGTCAGATAGTCGCAGTCGCCGCGGCCAAGCTTGGCGAGGGTGACGGGCGTGTCGATGTCGTAAAAGGCGGTGACCCCCTGGGCCGTGGCCTGGACGAACTGTCCCACCGCGATGCCGTCCGGCACATAGGAACCGACCATCACCGCATCGGCCTCGGCGATCGCATCGCGCCACGCGTCGAGGTCGGCGAGCGTGCGATAATATTCCAGCCGGCAGAAATCGGGATCGATCAGGTCGCGGTGCGCGCCGGCGTACCAGGGCACCTCGCGTTCGAGGAACAGCACGTCATGTCCGCGTGCGGCGAACGCCCGGAGCAGCGCGCGGAAGGTGGTGGCATGGCCGTTGCCCCAGGAGGAGCCGAGGCTGAGGCCGAGGACGATCAGCTTCATGCGGCTTTCCTTTCGCGGGGCTTGCGGGACTTGAGGATCGTGTCGACCTGCGCGCCGCGCAGATCATAGCTGTGTTCGGCGAGCACGCGGGCCTTCGCGGCTTCGCCGATCGCGCGGGCGCGCTCGGGGGTGAGCGTGGCGAGATGCTCGGCCACATCCTGCCCGTCGCGCGCGACGAGCACTTCGGCATCGGGCTTGAGGAACAGCTCGATTCCTTCCCAGGCATCGGTGATCAGGCAGGCGGCGGCGCCGGCGGCTTCGAACACGCGGGTGGCGGGGGAGAAGCCGATCGCCGCCATCGAATCGCGCGCGACGTTGAGCACCGCCTGCGGCGTGCAGTTGAAGGCGTTGTGATCGGCGGTACCGACATGGCCGATCGCGCGGACGTTCGCCGGCATCGCCTTGTCGTGCCAGCCATTGCCGCCGAGCAGGAAGCGGCGCTCGGGCGTCAGCGACGCGGCGCGGAGGAAGAATTGCTCGATCCGCGCCTCGCGATCGGGCAGCCGGTTGGCGAGCAGCGCGAGATCGGCGGTGAAGCGCGGGTCGGCGGGCGCGGGGTGGTGCGTCTCAGGATCGAGCGCATTGTAGACGGGGATGCATTCGCGCGCGCCCATTGCGGTGTACGCATCGATCACCGGCGGGCCGCCGCCATAGGTGAGCACCAGATCGATTTCCGGCAGGGTGGCGCGGACCGGATGGGCGGAGTCGTCGCGCATCTCTTCGAGCGTGGCGGCGGCATCGACGTCCCAGAAGATGCGCAGCGCATCGGGGCGGGGGGCGGTGCGCAGTGCCTCGACCAATTCGCGATCGAACACGCCGACGCCGCTCGCCTTCACCACCACATCGGCGTGGTGTGCCTCCGCCAGCACGCTGCGCAGGCCTTGCTCGGTTGCCGGGTAGACTAGCACTTTCGCCCAGGCCGGCGGATCGATGTCCCGGTGCTGCTGGCGTTCGAAGGCATCGGGTTCGTAGAAGGTGATGTCATAGCCGCGCGCGGCCAGCGCCTTGAGGATGCCGCGATAATAGGTCGCGGCACCATTCCAGTAGGAAGAGAGCAGGCTCGATCCGTAGAATGCGATCTTCATGCGGCGTCCTTGGCAAGTTGGGGGCGGGCGAGACCGGCGACGATGGCGAGCAGTTCGTCGACGCGGTGTGCGCAGCTGTGGCGGGTGCGGATCGTCTCGAGGCCGTGTGCGACCAGCGACGCGCGCAGATCGGCATCGTCGCGGAGTGCGGTGAGGTGGCGGCCCATCTCGGCGCCGTCGCGGGCGACCAGATAGTCGGTGCCGGGGCAGAAGAGGTGCTCGGTATCGTCCCAGGGTGCGGAGACGAGCGGGATGCCGCAGGCGAGCGCCTCGAACACGCGGATCGTCGGGATGCCCGGCAGGATCGTCGCATAATAGCGCCGCGGCACATGGACGGTCGCGAGGTGCCGGGCGAAGATCTCCGGCGCGCGGGCATTGGGTGCCCAGCCATGATAGCGTGCACGGTGGCGGGCGAGCATCGCCTTGGCTTCTTCCGGATAGCGGACGCCATAGATGTCGAGCGGCAGGTCGGCCTCGGCAGCGGGGCGGAACAGAAAACGCTCCAGCTCCTCGGTGCGCTCGCCATCGCCCCAATTGCCGATCCAAACCAGACCATCGCGCGCGCCCTCCTGCGCGGGCGGCTGGAAACGGCGCAGGTCGGCGGCCTCGTGCCAGACCCAGACCCGATTGCCCCAGCCCCAGCCGCGATAGACCTCGGCCAGCGTCTCGCCAAAGGCGAGCACGCCGTCATAGTCGTTGAGGTCATAGGCCTGCATCGCCGCGGGTTCGCTGACGGCGCGGTGGTGGGTATCGTGGAACAGCAGGGTGAACTGGCCGCCCATCGCCCGGGCATGGCCGATGCGGGAAACCAATTTGGCATCATTCCATTCGTGGACGATCACCAGATCGGCATCCTCGATCATCTCCGCCGGGGTGCACATCGGGGTGTAGGTGGAGGAGCGGAGCTCCGGATAGGCGGTGCGATAGGCGGCGAGACCGTCCTCGCCATGGTCGCCGAGCAGATTGGCGAGGCTCCAGGCGCCTTCGGGCTCCCACACCTTCACGTCATGGCCGCGGGCGATCAACTCGCTGAGCACCCCGCGCAGGAAATGCGCGTTGCCGTGGTTCCAGCACGAGGAGAGCGAATGGGTGAAATAAACGATCTTCATGCCGCGGCCTTTCCGGCGGGCGCGCGCTCGGCGAGGAGCTGGCGATAAAGGGGGAGCATGGCGTCGGCCATGCGGGTGGGCGTGTAGCGGTGGGCGCGCTCGGCAGCGGCGTCGCCCAGGTTGCGGCGCAGCGCGAGATCGCCGATCAGCCGCTCGATCGCATCGGTATAGGCGGCGGCATCGCGCGGCGGCACGAACAGCGCGACGCCGTCCCAAAGCTCGCGGAGCACCCGGATATCGGCCAGCACCAGCGCGCAGCCGGCCGCGGCGGCTTCGAGCACCGCGAGCCCGAACGGCTCGAAGCTCGCGGCCGAGACGAACACGGGGCGAGCGGCGAGCCGGTGCGCCAGTGCCGAAGGATCCAGTTGGCCGAGCAGATGCAGGTTTTCGAGCTGCACCGTCTCGCCGTGCGGGCCGACGGCGGCGCCGGCGGCGTGGAACGGCACCGAGAGCCTTGCCGCGACCTGATCGAGCAGGGCGGCGCCCTTCACCGAGTCCCACAGCCGCCCGACGGTGAGCACGCAATCCTGGACTGGTTCGTGCTTCGGCGTCACCAGCGGCGCGCGGCCATTGTGCACGACGGTCGGCAGGCGCGGCAGCGCATAGGTGGCGTGGACCACCTCGGCATAGCCGGCGGACGGCGCAACGACGCGATCGGCAGCAAGCAGTCCCTGCTCGGTCAGCGCGCGGTGCCAGGCGAAGTTTGGGTCGAGCGGCACGCCGGCCCGACCATGCTGCCACCAGGTCGAAACGCAGCCATGCGTTACCGCCAGCACTGGCGCGCCGGGATCCGCCGAGGCCGCGAGCGTCGGCATGTTGAGCTGCACCAGATCGACGCCGTGCAGCCGTGCGAGACGGCCAACCTCCGTCCCTGCGGCAAGGACAGGCGCAGGGCCAAGGCTTAGCCAGTCGAGCGGCAGCCCGGTTTCGAGGAAGGTCAGGCCAGGGATCGCCGAGGCTTCTGCCCGTTGGGCGTCGCTCGGGGCCGGGCCGAGCTGGGTGAGCACCGTCTCGACACCGCGATCGGCCAGCGCGCCCGCCAGATCGATGCTGTACTGCCAGACGCCGCCCACCGTGTCGGTGGTGAGCAGCAGCCGCAGCGGCGTGGCGCGCGTCACGAAGCGGCCGCCGCCATGCGTTCGCGCTCCCCCCTGCTGCCCAGCGTCAGGCCGCGCTCTTCGCCGAGCCAGCGGGCAAGCGCGGTCACGCCGTCCTGCCACCCCGTCGGCGTGCCGAGCCCGAGCGCCGCGCGCGCCTTGCGGGTATCGGCGACAAAATAGCGCTGGTCGCCCGCGCGCCAGTCGTCGAAGTGCAGGTCGAGCGGGCGGCCGGTGATCGCCTCGACATGCGCCAGCAGCGTGCGCAGGCTGACCGCATTCGCGGGACCGCCGCCGAGGTTGAACGCCTGGCCCGATACCCGATCGATCTGCCGCCAGGCGGCGATATAGGCGTCGACCGCATCCGATACGTCGAGAATGTCGCGCACCTGGTGGCCGTCGCCATAGAGCGTGATCGGCGCGCCTTCGAGCGCGCGGATCAGGAAATGGGCGACCCAGCCCTGGTCCTCGGTGCCCATCTGGCGCTGGCCATAGATGCAGCTCATCCGCAGCACCGCGGTCGGCAGGCCGTAGCTGCGGGCATAGTCGAGCACATATTGGTCCGCCGCGCCCTTGGAGCAGCCATAGGGCGTGTGGAAATCGAGCGGCCGCGCCTCGCCGATGCCGCGCGCGTGCACCGCGTGGTCGACCGGCTGGTACCCGTTGACGCCCAGCGCGAAGTCGAGATCGGCGAGATCGCCATAGACCTTGTTGGTCGAGGCGAAGATCACCGGCGGCGGGGTCGCCGCGGTGCGCGCGGCCTCCAGCAGCGCAAAGGTGGCGGCGATGTTGACTTCGAAATCGCCGATCGGATCGGTGAGGCTGGTGGTCACCGCCACCTGTGCGGCGAAGTGGAACACCGCGCGGGCAGCGCGCACGGCGTCGGCCAGCTTCGGCGTGTCGCGGATGTCGGCGATGACCGGACGGATGCGGTCGCCGTGGCGCACCTGCAGCCAGGCGAGGTTGCGCTCGACGCCGGGGCGGCGCAGCGCGTCGTAGATCACCACCGTCTCGCCCTGGCGCGCCAGCCGGTCGGCGAGGTTCGAGCCGATAAAGCCGGCGCCCCCGGTGATCAGGATCGGCCGCTCGTCACTGCCGTTCATGCGACCAGGCCCCGCTTCTCGAGTTCGGCGCGCGCTTGGCCCACGCGGTCCTCGGCGGTCTGCTGCTGCACCCAGTCGGCAAGCTCGGCGAGACCGGCCTCGAAATCCTGCCGCGCCTCGAAGCCGAGCTTCTCGCGGGCCATGCTGGTGTCGCAGAAGCAGTGGCGGATATCGCCGACGCGCGACTTGCCGACGATCTCGGGCGTCGCATCGTTGCGGCCCATGGCGCGGGCGAGTGCTTCGGCGACCTGGGTGATCGAGCGATCATTGCCCGATCCGATGTTGAAGGTCTGGCCCGCGGCCTGGGGCAGGGTGAGCGCATCGGCGAAGGCGCGGGCGACGTCGCTGACATGCACGAAGTCGCGGCGCTGCTCGCCATCCTCGAAGATCATCGGGCGCTGGCCGTTGAGCAGTCGCGAGGCGAAGATCGCCAGCACGCCGGTATAGGGGTTCGACAGCGCCTGGCCGGGGCCGTAGACGTTGAACAGCCGCAGGCACGCGGTCTCGATGCCATAGGGCGCGCCCATGATGTGGGTGGTGCGCTCCTGCACATATTTGTTGAGCGCATAGATCGAGGCGAGGCTCGGTCGCTTCCATTCGGGTGTTGCAACCGGTTGCAGCGGGCGACCCTGCGTGTCGAGCGGATTCCACTGCGCCTGACCGTCACGAACGGCGCCGCGCTCGGCATTTTCGACGAGCGCACCGTCCGCGTCGCGGTACAGGCCTTCGCCATAGATGCTCATCGACGACGCGGTGACGACGCGGCGGACGGGCTGGTCGATCAGCCGTTCGAACAGCACCGCGGTGCCGACATCGTTGGCCGAGGTGTAGCGTTCGACTTCGTACATCGACTGGCCGACGCCGACTTCGGCGGCGAGGTGAATCACGCTGTCGACGCCCTGCAGCGCCTGGGCGACCGCATCGCCGTCGCGCACATCGGCGCGGATCAACTCGACATCGGCGGCAAGTGCTTCAGGGCGGGCGCGATCGCCATGGACCTGTTCCAGCATGGAGTCGAGGACGCGAACCTGGTGTCCTCTGCGAAGAAGCTCGGCTGAAACCTGGCACCCGATGAACCCTGCGCCGCCCGTTACGAGCACCTTTTCCGCCATGCCGATCGCTTTCCTGACCTGAAACTAACCTGGGTAAGTCGTTACACATTGATGACTTGCTAGGGACATCGTCTTCCAGTGAAAATAACAGCTTCTTCTTCATCTTGTTCCCGGTGATCGTGACGTAACGACCACATTGATCTAGTTGAATGTTTGAAGATGATGTAGGTTAATTGGAACATTTGTAGCATGGTGGTTGTTACGGAAGCATCTAAGTTGATGCTGATGGGCTGCAAACCTTCTGATGACTGCAAAAGTACATCTGATCCGGCACGGCGCGCATGAGGAAGTCGGCCGGGTGTTGAGCGGGCGTAGTGTGCGATCGCCGCTTTCGGTGGCGGGGCATGCGCAGGCGCAGTGGCTGGCGGCGCATTTCGCGCGCGAGAGCCCGATCGCCGCGATCCATTGCAGCCCGCGCGAGCGGACGCGCGCTACCGCCGAGATCATCGGCAGCCGCATCGGCGTGCGCGCGCAGGTGGTGGAGGCGCTGGACGAAGTCGATTTCGGCGCCTGGACCGGTCGCAGCTTCGATGACCTCGAGCGCGAGCCCGGCTGGCGCGAATGGAACCGGCAGCGCTCCGCGGTCCGGCCGCCCAATGGCGAGCGCATGGCGGAGGCCACCGCCCGCGCCGTCGGCCATCTCGATGCGCTGGTGCAGCGCGGCTGGAACGGCACGCTCCTCTGCGTCAGCCACTGCGACATCATTCGGGGCGTGGTCGCTCATTATCTCGGGCTGGGCCTCGATCGCCTGCTCGCCTTCGACGTCGATCCCGGATCGGTCAGCACGCTGCTGATCGGCACTTGGGGAGCGCGTCTGCTCAAGCTCAACGGGGGACAGGAATGAGAAACCTAGCCACGGCGCACGCTGCGCCGGCGGACGACCTGCGTGCGCGCATCGATGCGCTGGGCCCGTGGTTCCAGAACATCCGTATCCAGGGGCTGGAAACCGCGCCGGACCATTTCCTGGGCGACTATCCCGCGTTCAAGTTCGCGCGCTTCGCCGACGCGCTGCCGGAGGATCTGGAAGGGCGCTCGGTGCTCGATATCGGCTGCAATGCGGGCTTCTATGCCTTCGAGATGAAGCGGCGCGGGGCGGGTGAGGTGCTCGGCATCGACAGCGACGAACGCTATCTGGCGCAGGCCCGCTTCGCCGCCGAGGCGTTGGGCTACGAAGACGTCCGCTTCGAGCAGCGCTCGGTGTACGACGTGGCGGCGCTCGGACGCCGGTTCGACATCGTGATCTTCATGGGCGTGCTCTACCATCTGCGCCATCCCCTGCTGGCGCTGGACCTGATCCGCGAACATGTCGCAGGCGAGTTCATGCTGTTCCAGACGATGCAACAGGGATCGGACGCGGTTGCCGAGGTGCCGGAGGATCATCCCTTCCATATGCCCGGCACCTTCGATCCGCCGGCCTATTTCAACGATGCAGGCTATCCCAAGCTGCACTTCATCGAACGCCAGTTCGCGCATGACTGGACCAACTGGTGGGCGCCCAATGCCGCTGCCAGCCAGGCGATGCTGCGCGCCGCGGGCTTCACGATCGAGGCGAACCCGGAGTCCGAAGTCTATTGGTGCCGCGTCGCCGACGTGCCCTACGCACAATATGGCCCGACCGCCGTCTATCCGGCGAAGGGAGACGTCGCATGATCGAAGCGGCGATGCTCTGGAACGAGCCCAACAACAAGTCGCACTGGGACCCGGTGATCGATCCGGATTGGTCCCTGTTCGCGCAGCATGTCATCGCGGCGGGCAACGCGATCCGCGGGGTGAACCCCAAGCTGCCCCGCGTGCTCGGCGGCATGTCCCCGATCGACCCGCACTGGTTGCAGCGGATGGAGGGGCATGGCGCGCTGGATGCGGTTGACGTGGTGGCGGTGCACGGCTTCCCGCTCGACTGGAACCTGTGGCCGCTCTCCGCCTGGCCGGACAAGATCGCCGAGATCCAGGCGGTCACCGATAAGCCGGTGTGGGTTACCGAGGTGGGCGTCAGCTCGTTCGGTGCCGAGGAAGTGCAGGAGTTCGGACTGCGCCGCACGGTGGAACTGCTGCGCGACAAGGCGGAGCGCGTCTTCTGGTATTCGCTGTTCGACCTGCCGACCAGCTGGGGTGCCGAAACGCGCCATCGCGAGGCGGAAGGCTCGTCCTATTACCGCCATTTCTATCTTGGCCTGATCCGCGAGGATGGCACCCCCAAGCCCGCGCTCGACGTCTATGCCGAGCATGCCGCCGAGGTGGGGCTGATGCAGTGGTTCCACTTCCACGATCCCCGGCTCGACGAGGCGGTGGCGTGGATGAGGCGGCTCGGCACACGCCGCATCCGCACCGGGCTCAGCTGGGCAGACAGCTTCCGAGAGAATGCGGTCGACTGGTTCGATCGACAGATGGAGGCGCTGGCGGATTTCGACGTCACCGTCACCTTCTGCTTTACCCCCGAGCATCTCGGCATCGCGCCGCACCACACCAGCCCCGCGCGCGATCCGCAGGCCTTTGCCGATTTCTGCGCCTGGATGATCGATCGCTATGCCGGCACCGCGACGGTGTCGGCGCCGGTCGCCCCCGTGGCGCTGGCGACCAGCCAGCCTGAGCTCAACCCCTTGCTGTTCAACCGCGACGAGCGTCTCGCCGCCGAGAGGAGGTCCGCCTGATGCTGTCCCCAGACCGCCATGCCATCAATGTCGCGCTCGTGGGGGTCGGCAATTGCGCCAGCTCGCTCGTCCAGGGCATCGAGCATTACCGCGCCGGCGCCAACGACATGGTCGGGCTGATGCACCCGGAACTGGGCGGCTATGCCCCCAGCGACATCCGGGTGGTCGCCGCCTGGGATGTCGACAGCCGCAAGGTGGGGCATGATGTCGCCGAGGCGATCTTCGCCAAGCCGAACTGCACGGCGGTGTTCTGTGACGAGGTGCGACATACCGGCGCCAAGGTGCGGATGGGTAGGGTGCTCGACGGCGTCGCCGATCACATGGCGGACTATGCGCCCGAGCGCACCTTCCTGCTCGGGGACGGCGCGGAGCCCAGCAAGGACGAGATTATCCAGGCGCTGCGCGAGACCAACACGCATGTGCTGATGAACTATCTGCCGGTCGGCTCGCAGGCGGCGACCGAGTTCTATGCGGAGTGCGCCCTCGAGGCCGGGGTGGCGTTCGTCAACAACATCCCCGTGTTCATCGCCAGCAACCCCGAATGGGCGGCGCGGTTCGCGGCCGCGGGGGTGCCGATTATCGGCGACGACATCAAGGCGCAGCTCGGCGCGACCATCGTCCACCGCGTGCTGACCGACCTGTTCCGCAAGCGCGGCGTCAAGCTGGAGCGGACGTATCAGCTCAACACCGGCGGCAACACCGATTTCCTCAACATGCTCAACCGCTCGCGGCTGGCGTCGAAGAAGGAATCGAAGACCGAGGCGGTGCAGTCGGTCGCCGAGGCCCGGCTGGAGGACGCGAACATCCATGTCGGCCCCAGCGACTATGTGGCGTGGCAGAACGACAACAAGATCTGCTTCCTGCGCATGGAAGGCCAGATGTTCGGCGGCGTGCCGATGAACCTGGAACTGCGCCTGTCAGTGGAGGACAGCCCGAACAGCGCCGGGGTCGCGATCGACATGATCCGCTGCGCCAAGTTGGCGCAGGACCGCGGGCTGGGCGGGGCGATCCTTCCGGCAGCGGCGTGGTTCTGCAAGCACCCGCCCGAGCAGATGCCGGACGACGATGCGTACGCGGCGGTGGAAGCGTTCATCGCGGGGGAGTGATTGTGGAAGCCTTGCAAATTCCTCCCCGGTACGGGGAGGGGGACCGCGCTTCGCAGCAGCGTGGTGGAGGGGCCGCCGCGTCAGCGGCGGAACACCCTGCGGTTTCAGCCCGACCGCGCCTGCGGCGCGGCCCCTCCACCATCCGCTACGCGGATGGTCCCCCTCCCCGTACCGGGGAGGAATTTGAGGGACTAGTCGATCCCCTTTTCCTTCCGGCTCTCGTCGAGCGCGTCGAGCACCTGGCCCGGCTCTACATCCGCGTGGATCTCGGCGAAGGCGGGATCGTCCGGCCGGATGTCGAGCTTGTCGGCGATCCGCTCCACCAGCCCGGCCAGCTTGGTCAGCTCATGCTCGGTGAGCAGGCTGACATGCAGGTCAAGGTCGGCGCGGCGATCGGCGACCGCCGCCATGCGGTTCTGGCTGATCAGCACGAAGGTCGAGAGGAAGATCGCCTCCACCGACGCGACCATCGCCAGCGCCACGAAAGTCGGATCGAAGCGCGGCAGCACCGGTAGCACCCCCAGATTCACCGAAATCCAAAGCCCGAAGAGGACCAGATGCAGCACCACGAACGTCATCGATCCCGTGAAGCGGGTGATCCGATCCGCCACCTTGTCACTGAGCGGTGCGCGCAGGGCATCCTCGCGCTGCCGCGCCGTGAGGTCTTCAATGTTCTGGCGGAGCGTGGCGCCCATGCCCTGGCGTGGTTCGATCATCGTTCGACAACATCGCGTCAAATCAATTGGTTGCACGGAGAAAGCGCATGATGCGCGCGGCCATCCTCGAAGGTCCGGAGCAGATCCGGATCGAGACGGCGACGCTCCCCGCGCCGGGCCCGGGCGAGGTGCGCATCCGGCTGGAGGGCTGTGGCGTCTGCGCCTCCAATGTCGAGCCGTGGCAGGGCCAGCCCTGGAGCCAGTTCCCCGGCGATCCCGGCGGGCTCGGCCATGAGGGCTGGGGCGAGATTGACGTGGTGGGCGAGGGCGTCGAGGGGCTGATACCGGGCGACCGGGTCGCCTCGCTCTCCTTCCGCAGCTTCGCCGACTATGACGTCGCCAAGGCCGACATGGTGGTGAAGCTGCCCGACAGCCTCTCCGGCCAGCCCTTTCCCGGCGAGCCTCTGGGCTGCGCCTTCAACATCTTCCGTCGCAGCGACATTCGCGCCGGCCAGACTGTCGCGATCATCGGCATCGGCTTTCTTGGCGCGGTGCTCACGAAATTGGCCAGCGATGCCGGCGCGCGGGTGATCGCGATCTCGCGGCGGCAGGAGTCGCTCGACCTCGCCAAGCACTATGGCGCGGCCGAGACGATCCCGATGGACGACCATTATGCGATCATCGATGCGGTCAAGGCGCTCACCGAAGAGGCCATGTGTGCGCGGGTGATCGAGGCGGTGGGCAAGCAATGGCCGCTCGATCTGGCGGGCGAGTTGGTCGGCTTCGGCGGCAAGCTGGTGGTGGCGGGCTATCATCAGGACGGGCCGCGCCAGGTCAACCTGCAGGGCTGGAACTGGAAGGGCATCGACGTGATCAACGCCCATGAGCGCGACCCCGCGGTGCAGATGCAGGGCCTGCGCGAGGCCGTGGACGCGGTGGCGAACGGGCGGCTCGACCCGGCGCCGCTCTACACGCATCGCTACCCACTGGAAGAACTTGGCGAGGCGCTGGCGGCAACCCGCGACAAGCCCGAGCATTTCGTCAAGGCGCTGGTGATGCTGCGATGAGCCCGCGCGTCGGATTTCTCGGCACCGGCTGGATCGGTCGCCATCGGATGGAGGCGATGCTCGCCACCGGCGCGATCGAGGCCGCCGCCTTTGCCGACCCGTCGCCCGAGGGCGCCGAGCAGGCGCGGGCGCTGGCACCGGATGCGCAGGCGGTCGAGGGGCTGGAGGCGATGCTGGGACTGGGCCTGGACGGCATCGTCATCGCCACGCCCAGCGCGCTCCATGCCGAGCAGAGCATCCGCGCGCTGGAAGCGGGCGTCGCGGTGTTCTGCCAGAAGCCGCTGGGCCGCACCGCCGCCGAGGTGGAGGCGGTGATCGCCGCCGCGCGCACTGCCGACCGGCTGCTCGGGGTGGATCTTTCGTATCGGCATACCGAAGGCATGCGCGCGATCGCCGCGCTGGTGCAGGGCGGGGCGCTCGGCCATGTCTTCGCGGTCGATCTGGTGTTCCACAATGCCTATGGGCCGGACAAGCCGTGGTTTTACGACCCCGCGCAGTCCGGCGGTGGCTGCGTGATCGATCTCGGCGTGCATCTGGTGGACCTGGCCCTGTGGACGCTGGGCTTTCCGGCAGTGGACGGGGTGACGGCGTCGCTGCGCGCGCAGGGGCAGCCGCTCGGCGCGATGCAGGTGGAGGACTATGCTACCGCCGCGTTCCGGGCGGGCGACGCCGATGTGCGGCTCGCCTGTTCGTGGCGGGTGCATGCCGGCACCGATGCGGAGATTTCCGCCGTGTTCTACGGCGCCGAAGGCGGGGCGGCGCTGCGCAACATCGGCGGTAGCTTCTACGACTTCGTGGCGGAGCGGTTCACCGGCACGTCCAAGACTCTGCTGGCCGAGCCCCCGGACGCATGGGGCGGGCGGGCGGCGGCGGCATGGGCGGAGCAACTGGCCCGCTCACCGCGCTTCGATGCGGAAGCCGAGCATTTCGCGCGCTCGGCCGAGGTGCTGGATCGGATCTACGGACGGTAACCTCATTCCCCCTCCCGCTTCTTAAATCCCCCTCCCGCCTGCGGGAGGGGTTAGGGGAGGGTGCGACGTGGAGATTCTTTCTTCACCGGTGCACCCGCTCCACTCACACACCCTCCCCCAGCCCCTCCCGCAAGCGGGAGGGGAGTTGCTGCGCCTAACCCACGTTACTTCAAACAAAAATTGCAACCCGCGCTCGCCCCGGTGGTTACCTTCTGCACCTCCCCAAGTGCAGGAGACTGGATCATGGCCACCCCGCCGAACGATCCCGAGGTGCGCGACGAACAGCGCGACCCCGGCTCGACCGAGACCAACCCCGCCGCCACGTCGACCCCGGCACCCGCCGAGGGCGATGACGATCTTCCCCCGAAACTGCCCGGCTCGCCCCAGGGCTGACCCGCGAACGGAGGCTTTATGGCCGATACGATGAACCCCGTGTCGCAGGACGACGCGCCGCTGAGCACTGCCAACAACCAACGCCAGGCGATTGACGCGGCGACCGATGGCCTGATCGTCCAGCGCGGCGACAAGCTCGTCGCGCGCGCGGTGACGATCAACCGCCCGCGCGCCGAGCTCTACGCCTTCTGGCGCGATTTCAACAACCTGCCCGCGGTGCTGGACAATGTCGTGCGCATCGAGGTGCTCGACCGCGAGCGCAGCCACTGGGTGGTGAAGTCGCCCGGCGGCGGTATCGTGGAATGGGACTCGCGCATTACCGAGGATCGCGACGGCGAACTGATCGCCTGGGCGTCCGAAGAGGGCGCCGACATCCCCAATAGCGGCCGCATCGAGTTTCGCGATGCCGGCAGTCGCGGCACCGTGGTGGTGGCGACGATCAACTATGACCAGCCGTTCGGCACGCTGCACCGCGTGATCTCTCGGATCTTCCAGCGCGAGCCGAAGATGCAGGCGCAGCGCGACCTGCGCCGCTTCAAGCAGCTGATGGAAACCGGCGAAATCGCGACCTCGTCGCGCACCTACAAGCAACTCGAAGAGGAGCGGGGCTGATGCGCGCACTCACTTGGCACGGCAAGCATGACGTCCGCGTCGACACGGTCGACGATCCCGAGATCCTCAACCCGCGCGACGCGATCATCAAGATCACCTCGACCGCGATCTGCGGCTCCGATCTCCATCTGTATGACGGCTTCATCCCCACGATGATGGCCGGCGACATCCTCGGCCATGAATTCATGGGCGAGGTGGTCGAGGTCGGCGCCGGCTCGACGCTCAAGAAGGGGCAGCGCGTGGTGGTGCCGTTCACCATCTCGTGCGGCTCCTGCTACCATTGCGGCAAGCACCAATATTCCGCCTGCGAGAACGGCCTGCCCGCTGACAACCAGGACATCGCGCAGGAGATGTACGGCCAGCCCATGGCCGGGCTGTTCGGCTACAGCCATATGACCGGCGGCTATGCCGGCGGCCAGGCGGAATATGTCCGCGTGCCGTTCAGCGATGTCGGCCCGATCGTGATCCCCGACGGGATCGAGGACGACAAGGTACTGTTCCTGTCGGACATCCTGCCCACCGGCTGGATGGCGGCGGAGAATGCCGAAATCGAGCCAGGCGATACGGTTGCCGTGTGGGGCTGCGGCCCGGTCGGCCTGTTCGCGGTGCAGTCGGCCTTCCTGATGGGCGCCGAGCGCGTCATCGCGATCGACCATTTCCCCCGCCGCCTCGAACTCGCCCGCCGCTTCGGCGCGGAGACGATCAACTTCGAGGAGACTGACACTGCGGCCGCGCTGTTCGAGATGACCGGCGGCATCGGCCCCGATGCGGTGATCGACAGCGTCGGGCTGGAGGCGCACGGCTTCTTCGCCGACAATGTGCTCGACCAGATCAAGAAGTCGACCTTCCTCGGCACCGACCGCATCCACTCGATCCGCCAGGCGATCCTCGCCTGCCGCAAGGGTGGGCGTGTCTCGATGCCGGCCGTGTATGGCGGCTTCGTCGACAAGTTCCCACTCGGCGCGCTGATGGAGAAGGGGCTGACGCTCAAGACCGGCCAGACCCATGTTCAGCACTATATGCCCGCGCTGCTCAACGCGATCCTGGAAGAGAAGATCGATACGACCTTCCTGATCAGCCACATCCTGCCGCTGGAGCAGGCGCCGCAGGGCTACAAGATGTTCCACGACAACCAGAACGAGGTGACCAAGGTCGTGCTGAAGCCCGGCATGGCGCTGGCGGCCGAATAAGCGGAGACACGGAAATGGCAGACAAATTCGCGATCGTGACCGGTGCCTCGAGCGGCATCGGTCTGGAACTTGCGCGGCTCGCGGCCCGCGACGGCTATGACCTGCTGGTGGTGGCGGACACCCCGCTGGTCGACGCCGCAGCCGCGCTGAAGGGCGAGGGCGTCGAGGTGCAATCGGTCGAGACCGACCTGTCGACCATCGAGGGCGTCGACCGGCTGCTGGATGCGGCCGGCGGGCGCCGGGTCGACCTGCTCTGCGCCAATGCCGGCCACGGGCTGGGCGGCGGCTTTCTCGAGCAGGACGTCGCCGAATGGCGCCACGTGATCGACACCAACATCACCGGCACCGCCTATCTGCTGCAGAAGGTGCTGCGTCAGATGCGCGATGCGGGTGAGGGCAAGGTGCTGATCACCGGCTCGATCGCGGGCTGGATCCCCGGCAGCTTCCAGGCGGTGTACAACGGCTCCAAGGCGTTCGTGGACAATTTCGCCGCGGCGATCCGCAACGAACTCAAGGAGGTGAAGGGCATCACCATCACCACCTTGCTCCCGGGCCCGGTCGAGACCGAATTCTTCGAACGCGCCGGCATGATGGACACCAAGGTCGGCCAGAGCGAGAGCAAGTCCGATCCGGCCGATGTCGCCAAGGATGGCTGGACGGCGCTGATGAAGGGCACCGACAACATCGTCTCCGGCCTGTCCAACAAGCTGCAGGTCGCCGGGGCCGGCGTGCTGCCGCAGTCAGTGACCGCCGAACAGCACCGCAAGATTGCCGAGCCCGGCAGCGGGGAAGGCTGACATGCTGTTCCCCTCCCGCTTGCGGGAGGGGAACATATGCTGCGCGGGAGGGGCTACACCGTACCGAGACCTGAAGTTCCGGAAACCGGCCGCTGCGGTGCAGAACGCATCTTGTCGGCCGACCCGCATCCTCCTCTCCAGATTGGCGCTGACCCGAGCAGCGCGGCGGCGGCGCGCGATTGGCAAGCCGCCGGGTTGCTGCCATGGAAATGGCGAACAGGGGAGGAAAAAGGTCATGCGGCTGCGATCGCTTCTTTTTGTACCCGGCGACCGGCCGGAGCGGTTCGACAAGGCGGCGCAGAGCGGCGCCGACGCGCTGATCCTCGACCTCGAGGACTCGGTGGTCGCCGACCGCAAGCCGCTGGCGCGCGATGCGATCGCCGAATGGCTCGCCGCGACGCCGGACACGCCCAGCTTCGTCCGCGTCAACCCGCTCGAAACCCCGGCGCTGGCGGAGGATCTGGCGGCGCTCGCGCCGCTCCGGCCAACCGGGCTGGTGCTGCCCAAGGCGAGCGGCGCCGCCACGATCCGGGCGCTGGTGGCGGCGGTCGCCCAGGCGGGGGCGGTCTGCCCGCCGATCCTGCCGATCGCGACCGAAACCCCGGCCGCGTTGTTCCAGCTCGGCAGCTATGGCGAAGTCGCTGCGCACCTTGCGGGGCTCACCTGGGGCGCCGAGGATCTGCCCGCGGCGATCGGTGCCGCCGGCGCGCGTCAGGCGGACGGCGACTATACCGCGCCCTTCGCGATGGTCCGGTCGCTCGCCCTGTTCGGCGCGCATGCCGCCGGCGTCGCCGCGATCGAGACCGTCTATCCCGACATTGCCGATCGCGAGGGGCTGGAGCGGTACGTCGCCCGCGGGCGCCGCGATGGCTTTACCGGCATGATGGCGATCCATCCGGCGCAGATCGAGGCGATCAACGCCGGGTTTACGCCGAGCGATGAGGAGATCGCCGCCGCACAGGCGATCGTCGCTGCCTTTGCCGCCAATCCGGAAGCGGGGGCGCTGAAGCTGGACGGGCGGATGATCGATCGCCCGCATTTGGAACAGGCGCGGCGCCTGCTCGCCCGCGCCGGCTGAGCCCGTGCGCCCACGGCGCCCCTGCAATCCTTTTCAGTTAGACAAATTGCAGCGCCGCAACGACCTCTTTTGGGGTGTGGCGGTCCAATACAAGTCCATTGCAGGCTGTAACATCGAAAACACACCAGATTACAAAATCAAACCTGTCTAACAGATTTTTGCAACAAACATTGACAATGTTGCGCGCGATGGTAGCGATACCTTCGCGGCGTATGCATCGGGTGTGCGCAGCGAAGAACGTTCCCGGCGAAGGAACGCCGGCAGAGGAGGGGACATGAAGAACGTATCGCGTTCGGCTCTATGGTCGCGCTCAGCATCAATGATGGCTGTCGCTGCTTGCATGGTCATGCCAACGATTGCACAAGCGCAGACCGACAACGTTGCCAGTACGGCGGCGCCCACGCAGGATTCGGGGCAAGGCGAAGAAATCGTCGTCACCGGCATCCGGGCATCCTTGGAGCGGTCCATCGCGATCAAGCGCGAGTCGCCAGGCATCGTCGACGCCATCTCGGCGGAAGACATCGGCAAGTTCCCGGATACCAATCTGGCGGAATCGCTGCAGCGCGTGCCGGGTGTGTCGATCAACCGCACCAACGGCGAAGGTTCGCTGGTCACCGTCCGCGGCTTCGGGCCCGCGTTCAACCTCGTCACGTTGAACGGCCGCCAGCTCGCATCCGCCAACATCTCCGTGGTCGGCGGTGACCAGACCTCCGACCAGGCGCAGGGCACCACGCGCTCGTTCGACTTCTCGAACCTCGCGACCGAAGGCGTGCGTACGCTGGAAGTCTACAAGACGGGCCGCGCCGCGGTGCCGTCGGGCGGCATCGGCGCGACGATCAACGTCGTCACCCGCCGTCCGCTCGACAACGGCAAGCCTGGCCTGAGCGGCAGCCTCGGCGCCAAGGCGGTGTACGACACCAGCGTCGATGGCTGCCTCGATTGCGGATCGAAGGTCACCCCGGAATTCTCGGGCGTGCTGACCTGGAGCGATCCGGAGCAGCGCTTCGGCGTCAACCTGTTCGGCAGCTACCAGAAGCGCAACTTCACGTCGATCGCGGCAACGTCGAACGACTGGAACATCATCCCGTACAGCACCTTCCTGACCGGCGGCTTCGCGCGCAGCGGTGGTGCCTGCACCGGCGCCGCGACGCCGACCTGCACCGTCGTCAAGAACGCGCCGAGCAATCCCAACCAGCTCGTCGCGATTCCGAACGACAGCCGCTACCACTATGCCGAGGGCAGCCGTGAGCGCATCAACGGACAGGCCACGGTGCAGTTCAAGCCGACCGACACGCTGACGCTGACCGCCGATGCGCTGTACGCGCAGAACAAGCAGCGCGAGGAGCGTTCGGACCTGTCGAACTGGTTCAACCGTCCGTTCGACCAGGTCACCTTCGACAGCAACCCGACCGTCGCCACGGCGACCTATCTGCATGAGAGCGGCCTGAAGGACGAGGGATTCGAGGCCCAGTCGCGCGGGCAGAAGAGCCGGATCCAGGACTATGGCCTCAACGCCAAGTGGGAGATCACGCCCACCTTCACACTGAATCTCGACGGCCACATCAGCAAGGCGACAAGCCGTCCGGACAACCCCAATGGCTACAGCTCGACGCTGATGGGCATGGGTGCCAACGTCGTTGCGGACCATTCGGTCACCTATCTGTCGAAGATACCGCAGCAGGACATCACGATCACCTCGGCCGCGCCGCTCAACCTCAACACCGTCGGTTCGTCGATCGGCCGTACGCGCTCCTCGAACCAGGATCAGACGGTCAAGGAAGTTCGGGCGGACTTCGGCTGGGATCTCGGTTCCGGTAGCCGGTTCGATTTCGGCGGCAACTATCGCAAGGTCGAAACCAACCAGAGCTATGTCGAACAGCAGCAGACGCTGGGCGACTGGGGCCTCGCCAATCCGGGCGACGTGCAGCGCCAGGCTCCGGGCGCGCTTCAGGCCTTCTGCCTGATCTGCAAGTTCAAGCAGTTCAATCCGGGATCGGATCCGGACTCGCAGGTGGCCTATCGCGGCAACGCGGCGCAGATCTTCCCGATCATGTCGTCCTATTATGCCGGCCGCGGCAATGCGCTTACGGTCAACAGCCGGCAAGACAACCACGTCAAGGAGGAAATCTGGGCAGCTTATGGCCAGCTGACCTGGAAGGGCGAGATCGGCAACGCACCGGCGCGCCTGGTCGGCGGTCTGCGCTACGAGCACACCAAGTCGCACACGACTTCGCTCACGGCGATTCCGGCCGGGATCGAGTGGGATTCGGATAACGACTTTGTTGTCGTCCTCTCGAACCAGTCCCAGTATCTCAGCGACGGCGGCAGCTACGACAATATCCTGCCGCAGGTCGACTTCCAGGTCGAAGTCCAGCGCAACCTGCTGGCCCGCATCTCGTACAGCAAGACGATCGCGCGGCCGAACTACAACGACCTGTACACCTCGGTGACCGTGTTCGGTCCGCCGCGTCCGACCATCAACGGCGGTATCCCGACGGCGAATACCGGCAACGCACGTCTCCGTCCGCTCGAATCGGACAATTTCGATGCTTCGCTCGAGTGGTATTTCAAGCCGGACAGTTATGTCTCGGCGGCGTTCTTCGACAAGCGCGTGCGCAACTTCCTGGGCAACGGCCAGTACAACTCCACCCTGTTCGGCCTGCGCGACCCCACCTCGGCGGTGGCGGGCAGCCGTTCGGGGGTGGCGCGCGCCGCGCTGCAGGGCATCGGGGCCGACACCAGCGACGAAAATCTGTACGCGATGACGTCGCTGCTGATCGCTGCGAACGGATCGACGTCGACGGCGGTTTCGCAGTTCAGCGCAAACTACAACACCACGACCCGGCAGCTCGATCGCGCCTTCCTGCAGACCCTCAACAACGGTCCGCGGGTCCAGGCCAATGGCGCGGACGCGCTGTGGAATTTCCAGGTTACCCAGCCGATCAACAACAAGGACGCCGAGATCTACGGCGTCGAGCTGGCGGGTGAGTATTTCCTTGGAAAGACCGGCTTCGGCGTTGCTGCGCAGTACACGCTGGTGCGCGGTACCGTCGGCTTCAACATCGGTGCCGATCCGTCGGAGAACCAGTTCGCGCTGGTGGGCCTCAGCGACACCGCCAGCGGTACGCTGATCTACGACAAGAACGGCATCTCGGCGCGCCTCGCCTATAACTGGCGCGGCAAGTCGCTGTCGGGGGTGAACCGCGGGAATTCGCGTAACCCGGAATATACCGCACCGTTCGGCCAGCTCGACTTCAACGTCAGCTACGACATTACGCCGCAGATCGCCGTCAGCTTCGAAGGGATCAACCTTACCAAGGAAAGCGTCCGGACCTATGCCCGCGACGAGAAGCAGCTGTGGTTCGCGCAGGAACTGAATCGCCGCTTCCTGCTCGGCGCACGCTTCAAGTTCTGAGCTACCGCGCATCCGCGCGCGTGGGAGGGGGAGGGTCGCTGCCTTGTGCAGCGGCCCTTTCGCTTGCAGTTGAGGCGGCGGCGGCTTTCCGCCATGTTCCGCCAGGGCGGGCCGCAAGGTCCGGCAATATGGGTGATAGTTGAATGACAAGACCGGTCGCGCTGGACAATGTGCGCCATCAGGACCTGCGTGTGGCGTTTCGCTACGGCACCGAATTCGGCGACAGCGCCAACCAGGTCCTGATCTTCCCGACCGAGTTCGAGGCGGCGCAGCGCGAATTCCCGATCCTGTTCCGCGAGGAGCCGAGCGAGGGCCTGCAGGCGGTGGTGCTCACCGGCCTCGACCGCGACGAGAACCTGTTCTTCGATGGCGAGCGCTGGACCAGCCGCTACGTGCCCGCGCTGCAGCAGCGCGGGCCCTTCTCGATCGGCATTCCCGGCGACGGTGCCGATCCCGACGAGGGGCCGACCGTGCATGTCGACCTCGACGATCCGCGGGTCGGCACGGCGGAGGGCGAATTGCTGTTCCTGCCGCAGGGCGGGGCCAGCCGCTATCTCGAGCATGTGTCGCGCGTGCTCGGCCGCATTCATGCCGGCCTCGGCGCGGCCACGCCGGTCTATGCGATCTTCCAGGAACTGGGGCTGCTCGAGGCCAACGCCATCGAAGTGACGCTGCACGACGAGCAGCGCTACCGGATCGATGGTTTCCAGATGCTGTCGGGCGAGCGGCTGGAGGCGCTGGACATGGCCGGGGTCGAGCGGCTGCATCGCGCCAACCTGCTGGGCCTCGCCCATTTCGCCGCATCCTCGCTCGGCAATATCAGCGCGCTGATCGAGCGTCGGAACACCGCGCGATGAACGTGCTTGCCGGATCGGCGCCGGCGGTGCGGGTGGTGGAGGGAAGCGACCCCAACGCGATCCCGTTCGACCAGTTGCTCGCCGATCAGGCGCCGGTGATCCTGAAGGGTGTCGCATCGGGCTGGCCGCTGGTGCAGGCCGGCCTGCAGTCGGCGGATGCGGCGATGGACCTGCTCCAGCGTTTCGATGCGGGTCGCCCGGTGGTGACCTTTACCGGCGCGCCCGAGATTGCCGGCCGCTTCTTCTATGACGAGACCGTCACCGGCCTCAATTTCCGCAGCCGGCGCGAGCCGCTGGGCGCCTTGCTCGACGCGATGCGGCCGCAGATCGGCAGCGCGGACGCGCCGAGCTTCTATGTCGGCTCGACCGATCTCGACGAGTATCTGCCGGGGTTCCGCGCGGAGAACGACCTGCGGCTCGATCACCCGATGTTCGCGCGGCATCTCGCCAGCATCTGGATCGGCAACCGCACGACCGCGACCTGCCATTACGACATGTCGCACAACCTCGCGGTATGCGCGGTGGGGCGCCGACGTTTCACGCTGTTCCCGCCCGACCAGATCGCCAACCTCTATCCCGGGCCGCTGGAGCCGACGCCGGGCGGGCAGGTGGTCAGCATGGTCGACTTCGCCGCGCCGGATTTCACCCGGCATCCCGGCTTTCGCGAGGCGATGGCCGTTGCGCAGGTGGCCGAGCTGGAGGCCGGCGACCTGCTCTTCTACCCCGCGATGTGGTGGCACCATGTCGAGGCACTGGCCCCGTTCAACGTGCTGGTGAACTATTGGTGGAATACCAGCCCGGCCTGGCTCGACACCCCGCAGCTGACGCTGCTCCACGCGCTGCTCAGCCTGCGCGACCGGCCGGCGCCGGAAAAGGCAGCGTGGAAGGCCCTGTTTGACTATTATGTGTTCGGCGAGGCCGATCGCGCCGCCGCGCATCTGCCGCCGGCGGCGCGGGGGGCGCTGGATCCGATCGATGCCGTGCAGGCGCGGCGGCTGCGCGCGCAGTTGCTCCACAGGCTCAATCGCTAAGGGTTCAACGCCGCGTCGCAGGCGGTCGATGCTGCAGGGCAGCTCGCCGCGATATGGTTAATTCGCCCGACAAGTCGAAGGAATAGCAGGGCAATCCCCCGGAACTTGCTGCGCCGCCGCATGGTTCGACGGCTGCCAGGATGCGCGTCCGCACAATGCGGACGCGCCTGGCGTGTAGTACCCTGTTCAGGAGGAATTGCGGATGATTAAAGGCGCTTTGAGCGCGGCGGCCCTGGTTGCGGGCCTGTCGCTTTCTCCGGTTGCGGCCTCGGCTGCCCCGATCCTCGGCGGCGCGACCGCCATCGACCTTACCGCCACCAGCACCTTCCAGTCGCTCGGCTACGGTATCACCACCTATGGCACGGCAAGCGCGTTCACCGTGGGCAATGATATCGTTGCGACCTTCCTCGTTACCGGCGGCACGCGCGACGATGCGACCAAGGCGCTCGTTGTCGAGCACGCCGGATCCGGTCTGAACTTCACCTCGGGCGCGAACACGCTGAGCATCGGCAATTTCGTGATCGATAGCGCCGCCGGCGTGGTGCGCGGCAGCGCCTCGGCCAACGGGTTCACGCTCGGCAGCAACCTCTCGCTGTTCACGCTGGGCGCCAATTCGGCCCTGGCACTGACCGGCGAGGCGGCCGCCGCGTTCACCACGACGCTGGGCACCCCGGCGCTTGCCGGTGTCACCATCGGCACGGCAAACCCGACCATCGTGTTCGGCCCGAGCGGCGTGCCGGAGCCGGCGAGCTGGGGCCTGATGATCGCAGGGGTCGGCTTTGTCGGCGCTTCGCTGCGTCGGCGCCACGCCCGCTCGGTGCGCCTCGCTGCCGCCTGACCGCATAGCCTCGAAATAAAGAAACGGCCGGGGACCCGCGTTCCCGGCCGTTTTTTGTGGCCGGCGTGTAGCTCTGCCTCTTGCTGCGTGGTCGCAACGGCTCCCGTTGACGCCGCATTTTGACACCGGTATCACGACGCGAGTGCCTGCCGCGCCGGGAGCGGATGGAGGGGCGACGAGCGGAGGCGTGGAAGCGCGGCGTGGGATGCCGCCGTGGGATCGAAAGGGTGCGCGGCGGCCCGTCGCGACGCGGGGAGCATCGGGGGTATCCCGGCAGATCGTCTGTACCCGACTGTACCCTCGCAGCGAGATCAAGATACAGCCGGGCGCCGCTGGGACGACCGGAGGAGAAGGGACGAAGCATTGACGGAACAAGCGACGGCGGATCGGATCGCCAAGGCCTTTGTAGCGGCGCGACGGGCGCGCGAGGGATTCGCCGACTATCCGGGCGCGATGCCCGAGACGCTGGAGGACGCCTATGCCATCCAGGCAAAGGCGATCGCCCTGTACGATGCCCCGATCGCCGGCTGGAAGGTCGGCCGCGTGCCGGATCCGCTTGTCGCGCGCTATGGGGCCAACCGTCTCGCCGGGCCGATCTTTGCCGACAGCGTGGTCTGGGCGCAGGCGGGCGGACCCGCGGAAATGTCGATCTTCCGCAACGGCTTCGGCGCGGCGGAGGCGGAATATCTCGTCCGTCTTGGCGCCTTGCCCTCAGACTTCGACCGTCCTTGGCGCAACGCCGACATCTTGCCCTATGTCGCCGAGATGCGCGTCGGCATCGAAATCGCCAGTTCGCCCTTCGCCGGCATCAACGCGCATGGCCCGGCGGTGACGATTTCCGACTTTGGTAACAACAATGGCCTGCTGATCGGATACGGTATATCTTCTGAAGAGGATTTCCTAAACTGGCCGGTGTCGCTAACGGTCGACGGCGCAGTGGTGGGAACCGGCACCGCGGGTGGCATGCTCGATGGTCCGATCGGTGCCGTGCGATTCCTGTTCGAACGCGCGGCGCAGGGCTTGCCGCTGGCGGAAGGGCAGTGGATCTCTACCGGCGCGGTGACCGGCGTGCACCCGGTTCGGCCGGGCGCGATGGTGGCAGCGGCGTTCGGGGCCGGGCTGCGAGTGGCGTGTACGATCGGGATCGCCTGATCCCGATCGGCGGTTTGGAATGGGAGAGGTGATGGCGAGCAAGGGCGAAGCCGTAGTCAGCGGCGCCGTGGAACGGGTGGGGCGGTATCGCTGGGTGATCTGCGGGCTGCTGTTCGCCGCCACCATCATCAATTACATCGATCGCCAGATGATCGGCGTGCTCAAACCCACGCTGATGGCCGACCTGCACTGGACCGAGCAGGACTTTGCCGGCGTCATCATCTGGTTCCAGTTCGCCTATGCCGTCGGCTATATCCTGTTCGGCAAGATCGTCGACCAGGTCGGCGCGCGGGTCGGCTACACCATCGCCTTCATCGTCTGGCAGGTGGCGCACATCTTCCACGGCGCGGCCCACAACATCACCCAGTTCGCCATTGCCCGCTTCGCGCTGGGCATCGGCGAATCCGGCAACTTCCCTGCCGGCATCAAGGCGGTGACCGAGTGGTTTCCGGCCAAGGAACGCGCCTTCGCGATCGGCGTGTTCAATGCCGGTGCGAACATCGGCGCGGTGCTCACCCCGCTGGTCATTCCGTACATGGTGCTGGCCTGGGGCTGGCGCTCGGCCTTCGTCATCACCGGCGTGGTCAGCTTCGTCTGGTTGATCGCCTGGTGGATGCTCTACCGCACCCCGCGCGAGCACCCCAAGGTCACCGAGGGGGAACTCGCCTGGATCGAGCAGGACCCGGCCGACAAGGTCCAGAAGCTCGGCTATGGCGCGGTGCTCATGAAGCGCGAGACCTGGGCCTATGCGCTCGGCAAGTTCTTCATCGATCCGGTCTGGTGGTTCTTCCTGTTCTGGCTGCCGGGCTATTTGTTCGAGCGCTATCACCTCGATCTCAAGACGTTCGGCCTGCCGCTCGCCGCGATCTACCTGGTGTCGGACATGGGCAGCGTCGCCGGCGGCTGGCTTTCCTCGCGGCTGATGCGCGCTGGCTATAGCGCCAATGTCGCGCGCAAGCTGACGATGCTGGTCTGTGCCTTCGCGGTGCTGCCGGTGCTGTTCGCGGAGTCGCTGACCAGCGTGTGGATGGCGGTCGCCGTGATCGGCATCGCGACTGCGGCCCATCAGGCCTTCTCGGCGAACCTCTATGCCCTGCCGGCCGACATGTTCCCGCGCGGCGCGGTCGGCTCGGTGATCGGCATCGGCGGCACCGTCGGCGCGGTGGGCGGCATCCTGATGTCTTTCTATGCCGGCGAAGTGCTGGCGCGGATCGGCAGCTACTGGCCGCTGTTCGCGGTCGCCGGCAGCGCCTATTTCGTCGCGCTCGCCTGCGTGCATTTCCTGTCGCCGCGGCTCGCCCGAGTCGACATGAGCGCCTGATTTTCCTCTGACGTACCCGGAGTATCCCATGGCCAAGCCGCTGAAGCTCGATCCCGACCGGTTGTTGCCGGCCGAAGAGCGCACCCGCGCGATCGCGCGCGACCTGTACCGGGAGGTGGCGGGCCTGCCGATCATCAGCCCGCACGGCCATACCGATCCGACCTGGTTCTCGACCAATGCCAATTGGTCGAACGCCACCGAGCTGCTGCTCTCGCCGGATCACTATATCTACCGCATGCTCTATTCGCAGGGCGTGTCGCTCGATGCGCTGTGCGTGCCGAGCAAGGCGGGGATGCCCGCCACCGATCCGCGCGCGGCGTGGCGTACCTTTGCCGAGCATCTCTACCTGTTCCGCGGCACGCCCTCGGCGATGTGGCTGGGCCATGTGTTCGGCGAGGTGTTCGGCTTCGACGTCACGCTCGACGGCGAGACCGCCGATTTCTACTACGACACGATCAACGCCAAGCTGGCGAGCGACGATTTCCGCCCGCGCGCGCTGTTCGATCGCTTCAACATCGAGTTCCTCGCCACCACCGAGGGGCCGCAGGACGACCTCTCGCCGCACCATGCGATCCGGGAATCGGGCTGGGGCGGCCGTGTCGTCACCACCTATCGCCCCGATGCGGTGATCGACGTCGAGCACGAGCAGTTCCACGGCGCGCTCAAGATCTTCGCCGAGAAGACCGGCGAGGACGTGTACAGCTGGGAAGGCTATCTCGCCGCGCACCGCAAGCGCCGCGCCGACTTCCGCGCCGCCGGGGCGACCGCGACCGACCATGGCCATCCGACCGCGCGCACCGCGAACCTCAGCAAGGCCGAGGCGGCGGCGCTGTTCGGCAAGATCCTCGGCAGCGACTGGACCCCGGCCGATGCCGAGCTGTTCCGCGCGCAGATGCTGACCGAAATGGCGGCGATGAGCGTCGAGGACGGGATGGTGATGCAGATCCATCCGGGCAGCTTTCGCAACCATAATGGCGGCCTGTTCGCCAGCCATGGCCGCGACAAGGGCGCCGACATCCCGATGGCGACCGATTATGTGCATGGCCTCAAGCCGCTGCTCGATCGCTTCGGCACCTCGACCGAGCTGTCGATCATCCTCTTCACGCTGGACGAGACGGTCTATGCGCGCGAGCTGGCGCCGCTGGCCGGCCATTATCCGTGCCTCAAGCTGGGCCCGGCCTGGTGGTTCCACGACAGCCCCGAGGGCATGCGCCGTTTCCGCGAGCAGGTGACCGAGACGGCGGGCTTCTACAACACCGTCGGCTTCAACGACGATACCCGCGCCTTCCTCTCGATCCCCTCGCGCCACGATGTCGCGCGGCGGATCGACTGCGGCTTCCTCGCCCGGCTGGTCGTCGAAGGGCGGCTGCTCGACTGGGAAGCGGCGGAACTCGCCTTCGAGCTGACGAACGGGCTTGTGCGCAAGGCGTACAAGCTGGATACGGGCGTATAGACACCGGTGGCATAAGCCGCTCGGGACGCCCCAGACGGAGAGAGACTGATGTTCGACCGGACCTATTACGCCACGCATCCGGACATGATGGAGTGCGTGTCGAACGAGGAATTGCGCGATCGCTATCTGATCTCTGGCCTGTTCCGCGAAGGCGAATGCGTGCTCAACTACACCCATGCCGATCGCTTCGTGATCGGCGGGGTGCAGGTGGGCGCCGCGCCGGTGGAACTTCCCGCACAGACCGAGCCGGCATCGGCTGCCGGTCACCCGTTCCTCGAACGGCGCGAGCTGGCGATCGTCAATGTCGGCACGGTCGACGGCACGGTGACGGTCGATGGCGAGGTCTTCACGCTGGGCAACAAGGATTGCCTGTACGTGACGATGGGCGCTCGGGACGTGACCTTTGCGGGCGCGGGCGCGCGCTACTATCTGGCCTCGTGCCCGGCGCACAAGGCGTTCACCACCCGGAAGCTCGGCATCGCCGACGCCAATGCGCTGGAGCGCGGCAGCCTCGAGGAGTCGAACGAGCGGACGATCTACCAGCTCGTCATCCCCGGCGTGTGCGACAGCGCGCAGCTGGTGATGGGCCTTACCGTGCTCAAGCCGGGCAGCGTGTGGAACACCATGCCGCCGCACGTCCATGAACGCCGCAGCGAGATTTATTTCTATTTCGAGCTCGACGATCTCGAAAAGGATCGGGTGATGCACTTCATGGGCGAAGGTGAGGCGACCCGCCACATCGTGATGGCCAATGAGGACGCGGTGATCAGCCCGCCCTGGTCGATCCATATGGGCGCGGGCACCAAGTCCTATGCCTTCATCTGGGCGATGGCCGGCGAGAACCAGGATTATACCGACATGCAGGTGCTGGATATCTGCCAGCTGGCGTGAGCCATCGTTGAGGCCCTCCCGCTTCCTCCTGCGCTCCCCTCCCGCTTGCGGGAGGGGCTGGTGGGAGGGGAGGGTGAAGTTCGGCCTTACATTTTCGGGCCCTCCCCCGACCCCTCCCGCAAGCGGGAGGGGAGCGCAAGGGGCGGGGGCTGGAGAACCTATCATGACCAATCCGTTCGACCTTACCGGCCAGGTGGCCGTCATCACCGGTGCGAATACCGGCATCGGCCAGGGCATCGCGCTCGCGCTTGCCGCGGCCGGCGCGGACATCGCCGCCGTCGGCCGTACGCCCGCCGAGGAAACCGTTCGCAAGGTGCGCGATCTCGGCCGCCGCGCCGAGATAATTTCCGCCGACTTCTCCACGATCGAGCCTGTGCAAAGGGTTGTGGACGAGGCTGTGGATAAGCTGGGGAAAATCGACATCCTGGTCAACAATGCCGGAATCATCCGCCGTGCCGACAGCCTCGATTTTACCGAGGAGGATTGGGACGCGGTGGTCGATACCAATCTGAAGTCGGTATTCTTCCTCTGCCAGACCGCGGGCAGGTTCATGGTCCGTCGCTACGGCGAGACCGGCGAGCGCGGGCGGATCATCAACATCGCCTCGATGCTCACCTTCCAGGGCGGCATCCGCGTTCCGAGCTACACCGCGTCCAAGTCCGGCATCGGCGGCCTCACCAAGCTGCTGGCGAACGAATGGGCGGCCAAGGGCGTGAACGTCAACGCGATCGCGCCGGGCTATATCGCCACCAACAACACCGCGGCCTTGCAGGGCGACGAGACCCGCAACCGCCAGATCCTCGAGCGCATCCCGGCGGGGCGCTGGGGCGATCCGGAGGATCTGGGCGGCGCCGCGGTCTTCCTTGCCTCGCGCGCTTCGGACTATGTGCAGGGCCATGTTCTCGCCGTTGACGGAGGCTGGCTGGCACGATGACGTTCGCTTTCTTTGGGGAAATGATGCTGCGGCTGTCGCCGCCGGGCCGCGAGCTGCTGTTGCAGACGCCGAAGCTCGACGTGGCGATTGCCGGCGCCGAGGCCAATGTCGCGACCGGGCTGGCGTGCCTCGGCCATGACGTGGCGATGATCAGCGCGGTGGCGGCCAATCCGCTGGGCGCGGCGGCGGTGGGCGAGCTTCGCCGGCGCGGCGTCGATACCCGCCATGTGGTGGCCGAAGCCGGGCGGATGGGCCTGTATTTCCTCACGCCCGGGGCGGGGCTGCGCGCGTCCGAGATCGTCTATGATCGCGCCCATTCGGTGTTCGCCGATCGCCCGGCCGAGGCGTGGGACTGGGATGCGCTGCTGGACGGCGTCACCCGGCTGCACCTGTCCGGCATCACGCCGGCGCTGGGGCCGAACACGGCCTCGGCCGCCATTGCCGCGGCCGAAGCGGCAAGCGCGCGCGGCATTTCCGTGTCGTTCGACGGCAATTACCGCGCCAAGCTGTGGGAAGCCTGGGACAGCGATCCGCGCGGCGTGCTCACCCAGCTGATCGGCCATGCCGAGATTCTGTTCGGCAACCACCGCGACATCTCGCTGCTGCTCGGCGAGCAGTTTTCCGGCGACGGCCCCGATCGGCGGCGCGAAGCGGCGGAGGCGGCGTTCGCAGCCTTTCCCAAGCTCCAGCTGATCGCCTCGACCGCGCGGCATGTCGATGATGTCGACAGCCACCGCATCGCGGCGCGCGTCGATACCCGCAACGGCAGCCACCAGACCGAGGAACTGCGCGTCAGCGGCATCGTCGATCGGATCGGCGGCGGCGATGCCTTCGCGGCGGGCGTGCTGCACGGCCTGCTCGAGGGCGGCGATGCCCGCGCCATGGCCGAGGCGGGCCTGGCGCTGACCGCGCTGAAGCACTCGTTGCCCGGCGATGCGAGCCTGTTCACCCGCGCCGACCTCGCCGCCTTCGCCGAGGGCGGGCTGGACGTGCGGCGGTGATCCGCCGGCGCGCGGTGCTGGCGGGCGGACTTGCGCTCACCCTGCCACCGCGCGCCTGGGCGGCCGGCGATCCGGTGGTGGAGGCGCCCGCCGGGCGCTTCACGGGGGGGCGGGACGGGGGCGTCGCCCGCTTTCTTGGCATTCGCTACGGCCGCGCCGAGCGGTTCCGCGCGCCGGTGGCGGTGCCGCGCGCGGCGGCGGCGGCACAGGCCTTCGGGCCGATCTGCCCGCAGCGCGGTCTCAAGGACGAGCCGCAGTCGGAGGACTGCCTGTTCCTCAACATCTGGACGCCCGGCACCGAGCCCGCCGCGCGGCGGCCGGTCATGGTCTATTTCCATGGCGGCGCCTATTCGAACGGCAGCGTCACCGATCCGCTGAACGACGGGGCGACGCTGGCGCGGGCCGAGGATGTGGTGGTGGTGACGGTCAACCACCGGCTCAACGCCTTCGGCTATCTGTATCTTGCCCGGCTCGACCCGCGCTTTCCCGACAGCGGCAATGCGGGCCAGCTCGACCTGGTCCTCGCGCTGCGCTGGGTGCGCGACAACATCGCGGCGTTCGGCGGGGATCCGGCGCGCGTCTTCCTGTTCGGCCAGTCGGGCGGCGGCGCCAAGATCGCCACGCTGATGGGCATGCCCGCCGCCAAGGGCCTGTTCCACAGCGCCGCGACGATGAGCGGCCAGCAAGTCACCGCTTCGGGGCCGCTCAACGCCACCGCCCGGGCGCAGGCGTTCCTGGAGCGGGTCGGGGGCGGGGTGGCGGCCGCCGTCACCGCACCGGTCGACAAACTGGTCGCAGCACAGGATGCGCGCGATCCGATCCTGGGCGGCGGCGTCTATTTCGGGCCGGTGCTCGACATGGCATGGCTGGTGCGCCACCCGTTCTGGCCCGATGCCAATCCGCAATCGCTGGCGATCCCGATGATCCTCGGCAACACCCATGACGAAACCCGCGCCTTCATCGATCCCGCTTCCGAGCGCATCGCCACGCTGACCTGGGACAATCTCGCCGCGCGGATGGCGCCGGACCTCAAGATCGACATCCTGCCCGAATGGGTGGTGGCCCAGTATCGCGCGCACTTCCCGTCGGATACGCCGCAGGCGATCTTCTACCGCGCCACCACCGCCGCGCGCAGCTGGCGGGGGCAGGTGATCGAGGCGGATGCGCGCGCCGCTGCCGGGGCCGGGGCGACCTGGGTCTATCAGGTCGATTTCGCCTCGCCGACACGGCCCGAGCGTGGCGCGCCGCACACCATGGACATCGCGCTTGCCTTCGGCACGCTGGGGGCGCCGGGATCCTTCACGGGCACGGGGCCGGCGGTCCAGCGGCTGAGCCGCCAGGTGATGGGCAGCTTTGCCGCGCTTGCCCGCACCGGCAGGCCCGCGGCGCCGGGGCTGCCGGCATGGGCGCCCTATATGCTGCCCACCCGCGCGACGATGCTGTTCGACGCGACCAGCCGGCTGGTGCACGATCCCCGTGGCTGGGAACGCGCGCTGTTCGCCCGCGTCCCCTATCTCCAGCCGGGGAGCTGAAACATGGCCTTGCCCAGCCCGCTACCCGCCGAGCGCGCGCCTATCGCAATCGTTCGCCGCGCCGTATAGCATCGCGCCATGGAGAAGACGGGAAAGCCCACCATCAACGACGTCGCGCGGCTCGCCGGCGTCTCCAAAAAGACCGTCAGCCGCGTCATCAACCGCTCTCCATTGCTAAACGACGATACCCGCGCCAAGGTGGAGGCAGTGATCGCCGACCTTGGCTATGTGCCGAACGTGCAGGCCCGCGCATTGGCGCTGCGGCGCAATTTCCTGCTCGGGCTGATTCACGACAATCCGAACGCCCAGATGGTGATGAACGTACAGGCGGGCATCCTCGAGGCGATCCGCGACACCGAGTTCGAACTGATCGTGCGGCCGATTGACCGTGGCTCCTCGACCATGCTCGCGGATGTCCGTGCCTTTCTGGAGCGGCAGCGCCTGTACGGCGTGCTGATCCTGCCGCCGGTGTCCGAAAACGACATGCTGGCCGAAGTCTGCCGCGATCTCGGCACCCGCTATGTTCGGATGGGATCGAGCGCGCTCGATGCGCCCGAACATCTCGTCGCCTCCAATGATTGCGACGTGGTGATTGAGGCGGTCAGCCACCTGATCGCGCTCGGGCATCGCCGGATCGGGCTGATCGCGGGGCCGCATGGCTTCCTGTCGGCGCGCGAGCGGCGTCGCGGTTTCGAGCAGGCGCTGGCGCAGGCCGGGATCAAGCTGCCACGCAGCATGATGGCCGACGGGCAATATACCTTCGAAAGCGGGCTGGCCGCGGCCGACCGGCTGCTCGACCTGTCGCCGCGCCCCACGGCAATCTTCGCGTCGAACGACGAAATGGCGGCGGCGACGCTGCATGCGGCGCGCCGGCGGGGGATGAACGTGCCCGAAGATCTTTCGATCATCGGCTTCGACGATACCGCGATCGCCTCGCATATCTGGCCGCCGATGACGACGGTGCACTGGCCGATCATCTCGATGGGCCGATCGGCGGCACTGAAGCTGCTTGCCGACTTCTTCGGGGACGAGCAGGCGGTGGAGGAGCCATCGCTGTTTCCCTCCACGCTGATCCACCGCGCCTCCGTCGCTCCCCCGCGCGCCGACGACTGACCGCCTGTTGCGGGCGTGCCGCATCCGCGCAGATTGTTCGTTTTGCGTCGATGACACCGGTTGACATAGCGGCCAAGCGTGCAACAAATAGCGACAACCAAGCGTGACGCAGCGCTTGTGCCAAGGCGAGCGCAAGATTCGCCAAAGGCGCGGGAGAGGAAGTCGCGACCGAAAGCCTGAATCGAGCCGCGGACATCCTCTGCGCTTCGAGATGCGGTCGCGCATGCACTTTCCCGATCCTTGGTACAGCCGCTGCGGCAGCGCGAGCAACGATACAGGGGAGGGCCAGATGGCAAATTGCGACAATTCGGCGGCGGTGGCGCGGTGCCGCGTGCGGTTCGGTGCATCGCTGGGCGCGATCGGGATGTCGCTCTGGCTGGCGGCCCCCGCCCATGCCCAGGCGCAGCAAGGCAATGCGGTGGCGCGGGCCGATGCCACGCGCGACGCGAGCGTCCAGGAAGAGCCGTCGCCGATCGATCCGCAGACCGGCGAGGAGATCATTGTTACCGGTTTCCGCGCCTCGCTGCAGAACGCGCTCAACCTCAAGCGCCGCTCGAACCAGATCGTCGACGCGATCACTGCCGAGGACATCGCCGATTTCCCCGACGCCAATCTGGCCGAATCGATCCAGCGGCTGCCGGGCATTTCGATCGACCGCGACAATGGCGAGGGCCGGTCAATCACCGTGCGGGGTCTGGGTGGCGATTTCCAGGCGGTGCGGCTGAATGGCGCCGATGCGCAGAATGTTGCCGGCGGCAACCAGTCCGATGCCGGCGCCAACCGCAGCCGCGGCTTCGATTTCAATACCTTCGCCTCCGAGCTGTTCGGCGGGGTGAAGATCACCAAGTCCACCGCGGCGCAGGATGACGAAGGCTCGCTCGGCGCGATCATCGACCTCACCACCGGCCGGCCGCTCGCCTATTCGGGCAATCGCTTCGCGCTGGGCGGCGAGGGCGAGTATCGCGAGAGCGGCAAGACCTGGAACCCGCGCTTCACCGGGCTCGCCTCGGTCAAGCTGACCGACAATTTCGGCGTGCTCGTCTCGGGCGCGTACCAGAAGCAGGAACAGCAGATCGATTCCTACCGCCGCAGCATCGGCGTGTTCGACTATCTGTACCGCAATTCGCAGATCAACGGCGTGACGCCGCCGGTCTATGGCTTCGCCCGGCCGGGCGGCACCGGCGCCACCTTCGGCTCCGATCCGGCCGCCTATGCGCTGCTGGCGCCGAACACGATCATCCCCGGCCTGCCGTCGATCAACCGGCAGAAGCTGAAATACGAGCGGCTGGGCCTGACTGGCACCGCCCAGTGGCAGCCGAGCGAGCGCACCGAGATCATCCTCGACGGCGTCTATTCGAAATACGACCAAGACAGCGAGCTGGCCGGCATCACCCCGATCGGCCTCAACCGCAACGGCACCAACACCCGGGTCACCCAGAACACGCTGCGCGCGGCGGGCACGACCAACGGCTATGCGGATCGCGTCGCCCTCTATCCCAATTGCGTGCAGAGCGCGATCGTCGATTGTGGCCAGCAGCTCAACGGCAGCAGCGTCCTGCCGGGCTATTTCAACAGCTATAATCCCAACAATCTCAGCGCGTTCGACTATTACAACAACACGCGTTCGCCTGGCTATGTCGCCACCACCAACCAGACCGGCTTCTACAACCAGCTGATCGGGCGCCCGAACACGGTGGTACGCGCGGCCAATGTGAACGCCGCTGGGCAGGCCGATTATCTCCAGCTCGACCGGGTCGACTGGCGCAGCTCGATCGACACGCAGAGCGGTTCGACCGAGTTCAAGCAGGCGACGCTCAACCTGCGCCAGGATTTCGGCGACCGCCTGACCATGGAGGGCACGCTCGGCTGGTCCAAGTCGGTGTTCGACGCGACCGGCTATCTCGCCGAGGTCAACGCGATCGACCAGAACGGCTTCGTGTTCGACGAGCGCGGCGGCGGCAAGATGCCGGTGTTCAACCCCGGCTTCAATGTCGCCGATCCCGCCGCCTGGACGCTGGTGAAGGGGCTCTCCACCATCCGCGTGTTCAAGAACCAGGTGACCAACGAATATCGCGTCGGCCGGCTGAACTTCGCGTTCGAGGCCCTGCCGGAGATGACGCTCCGCTTCGGCGGCACCTACAAGAAGTTCAAATATTTCGCCGACCAGCAGCGCCGCGCCCAGTCGATCGAGGCGCTCAACCCGACGCTGGCCGAAGCCAAGCTGAACATCACCGATCTCGGCAGCGTTTATGGCTTCGGCCAGGGGCTGAACGTGCCCGCCGGCACGCCGAGCAGCTTCTTCGCGCCCGAACTCGGCAAGTTCGTGAACGCCTTCGGCATCGACTGCAACTGCGTGAACAAATGGGGCGATTTCCGCGTCGTTCCGGACGGTCGCCAGGGCGGCGGCGTCAACGAGCGCGACGTGTCGGGCTTCTTCCAGGTCGATTATGACCTGACGCTGCTCGGCGGCCCCTTGCGCGGCAATGTCGGCCTGCGCATCGCCAACACCAAGGTCAACGGGCGCGGCAATGTCGGCGGTGCGGATGGCATTCCCGGGGTCGCGGTGGTTGCCAGCAACGAATATTGGGACTGGCTGCCCTCGACCAACATCAACTGGGAAGCGAAGCCCGGCCTGCTGATCCGCTTCGCCGCGGCGAAGGTGATGTCGCGCCCGCAGCTCGCCAGCCTGACACCGGGCACCACCGCCTTCTCGAGCACGCTGGCGGTCAACGGCTCGGCGCCCTCGCTCACCGTGGGCAACCCCTATCTCAACCCGTTCCGGGCGACCAATCTCGATCTCAGCGTCGAGAAATACTTCCGGAACAACGGCCTGATCGCGGTGGCGCTGTTCAAGAAGAATCTCGACAGCTTCCCGCAGCAACTCGCCGGCGAAGCGCCGCTGTCGACCGTGTTCGAACCGGCGATCTACAACCAGATCCTCGCCACGCTCACCGATCCGCTGCTGCGCGACTATACCCAGCGCGGCGGCACCTGGGCGGTGCGCCAGTTCAAGGACGCGCCGGGCGGATCGATCAAGGGCATCGAGGTGAATGTGCAGACCGATTTCTGGTTCCTGCCCGCGCCGTTCGACAAGATGGGCGTCACCGCCAACTACACGCACATCGAATCGAGCCTGAGCTACCTCACCGGCACGGTGCTCGCGACCACCCAGGCCGGCGGCACCGGCACCGCGCAGAACAGCTATGCGAACGCGCCCTTCCTCAACACCTCGCCGGATTCGTTCAACGCGACGCTCTATTACGAGAACGAGCTCTGGTCGCTGCGCTTCTCGGGCGCGTATCGGACGCGCTACGTCAACCGCTTCCCGCTGGCGACCGGCACCTGCTCGGTGGGGACGACCACCAATGCCGGTGCCGCCTGCAATTCGCCCGTGTTCGCGGACTTCGGCTATAACGAGAACCAGTTCAATCTCGACGCGGCGTTCGCGATCAACCTGACCAAGTTCGCCCGTTTCACCCTGGAGGGCCGCAACCTGACCAACCAGCCGCAATACCGGACGATGTATGCCGCCAATCCGGTGTCGCAGATCTATGGCAGCACCGGCCGCATCGTCACTACCGGCGTGCGGCTGAGCTTCTGATGCGCCGCGCCGCCTTGCTCGCGCTGCTGCTGGGAACTGCCGCGCCGGCGGTTGCCCAGCAGCGGCCGGTCCTCGCCTTTCCGGGTGCCGAAGGGGCAGGGGCGCTCTCGCTGGGCGGGCGCGGCGGGAAGGTGCTGTTCGTCACCACACTCAACGACGCCGGACCCGGCAGCCTGCGCGAGGCCGTGGAGACGCCGGGCCCGCGCACCATCCTGTTCCGCGTCTCCGGCACGATCCGGCTGGTCAAGCCGCTGCGCATCCGCGAGGGGCGGGTGACGATCGCCGGCCAGTCGGCGCCGGGCGACGGCATCACGCTGCGCGACCAGCCGCTCGAAGTGGCCGCCGACAATGTGGTGATCCGCTACATCCGCTCGCGGCTGGGTGACGAGAGCCGCACCGAGTCCGATGCGATCTGGATCCTGGCCGGGCATCGCATCATCCTCGACCATGTCTCGGCCAGCTGGTCGGTGGACGAGACGCTGTCCGCCTCGGCCAATTACCGCGAGGCGGGGCAGGGCTTCTGGGATCTGACCGTGCAATGGTCGATCGTCGCGGAGTCGCTCACCCACTCGCTGCACGCCAAGGGGGAACATGGCTATGGCAGCCTGATCCGCGGCGGACGCGGCGCGCGGATCAGCTTCCACCATAATCTCTGGGCCAATCACGAGGCGCGGATGCCGCGACCGGGCAATTACAGCGGGCCGGATGTGGATCCCGAAGGCGCCTTTTTCGACTTCCGCTCCAACGTCTTCTACAATTGGGGCAAGGGCTGGTCGGGCTACAATGCCGACAAGGCGACGCTCGCCCGCTACAACTTTGTCGACAATGCCTATGTGATGGGGCCGCAATCGCAAAAGCCGATCGCCTTACATGAATCGAACACGCTGGCCAAGGCCTGGTTCGCCGGCAACAGCATGAACGGCACTATCCCCGCCGATCCGTGGAGCCTGGTCGACGGCATTTCGCCCGAGGGGTACCATCTCGACGCCCCGGTGCCGATGCCGCCGGTCACCCGCGATCCCGCGCCGCTAGCCTATGATCGCGTGCTGGCCAGTGCAGGTGCTTCCCGGGTGCGCGACAGCGTCGATGCCCGGATCGTCGCAGGCGTTCGCGACCGGAGCGGCCGCCAGATCGACAGCCAGCGCGAGGTCGGCGGCTGGCCCGCGCTCAAGTCCGCGCCCGCGCCCAGGGACAGCGACCATGACGGCATCCCCGATGCCTGGGAGCTGGCGCATGGCCTGAACCCCCATGATCACCGCGACGGCAATGCCGATCGCAACGGCGACGGCTGGACGAACCTGGAGGAATGGCTCGCGGACGCTGCCGCCGGCCGCGGCTAGCGCGCGTCGGGCAATGCACCCGTTTTGAACGGGGACTCAGCGGAAAACGGGCATGTGCGGCAGACACTGCGGAAAAAGAGCGGGGCGGCCGCGAAGGGCCGCCCCGTTATCGCGCATCAGAAGCTGCCGCGCAGGCCGACCAGGAACTGGCGGCCGGGCTTGTACTGGGTGAACGTCGCGTTCGGGAACTGGAAGTAGGAACGCAGTGTCGCGTTGGTGAAGTTGGAGACGTTCACCGTCAGCTGCGGCGCCTTCTTGACCCCGAAGATCTTGTCGAGATCGAAGGCCGAGGAGAAGTCCCAGCTGGTATAGTCGGCATTGAACAGCGCCGCTGCGGGGATGCCGTTCTGCGTATCGCCGCTGCTCTGCGATCCTTCGCGCGAGGTGACCGCGACCCGCAGCATCACCCCGTGGCGCTCATAATAGCCGGTGATGTTGTAGGTGAACGGCGCCACGCCGAAGGCCTTGGCCGGGCCGTCGCTGGTCTGGTCGACGATCGTGGCGTTGGCGTTGAAGCCGAAGCCGCGCACGCCGAACTTCTCGGTGAGGAAGTCGAGCGGCTGCACCCACTGGAATTCCAGCCCGTTGATCTTGAGCTTGTTCGGCACGTTGCTCTGGCTGGTGACCAGCACGCGCGCCGCGCTCGGGCCACCGCGGGAGTCCAATGCGATCCGCTGGGTCGGGTTCAGCGTGTCGTAGGTGATTCCGTACTGCGCCAGCGCCGAGAACGGCACGTCGGTGTTCTGGTTTTGAGTAAAGCCCTCGATCGACTTGCGGAACGCGTTGAAGCTGACCACGCCCTCGCGGCCGATATAATATTCGAAACCGAGATCGATATTGGTCGAGAGATAGGGCTTCAGCGCCGGGTTGCCGATCGTCGCCTGGTCGGCCGAAGGCGCACCGAAGCTGACGCCCGGCAGCTGCGCCGCCGGATCTGGGCGCGTCATCGTCTTCGACGCGGCGAGGCGGACGACCGCATGCGGACTCACGTCATAGGCAAGAGTCGCCGCTGGCAGCCACTGGGTGTAGTTGTTCCGCGTCGATACGATGTTGACGATGTTCGGATAGCGGCTGCCGTCCGGGATCTGGGTGCCGGTTGCCGTGGCATTGCGCGGATCGGCGAGCGAGACGCGGCCTTCGATCGTCTGGATCGTGTTGACGTAGCGGACGCCGAGATTGAAGCGCAGCATGTTGCCGCCAATCAGTTGCTCGCCGTTCACCGTGGCGAAGGCGCTCTTGACCACTTCGCGGATCAGGCCGCCGCTGGCGCCGGTGTTGGAACCGCCGCTTTCCGGCTCATTAGCATGGTAGAGATCGTAGTTGCTGGCCTTGCGGAACGCATCCCAGTCGACCGTCACGAAGCCGGCGGGGCCGGGCTTCAGATAGCTCGGGAACGATGCGTTGGGGATCAGCGAGCCGGCATAGGTGACCGGGCCGCTCATGCCGGTCGTATAGCCGGTGCCAAGGCCGGGATAGGTGGGATAGGCGGACCCGGGCGCCGCGCCCTTCACGTTCAGGCCCTCGCAGGGCGGCTGCAAGTTCGGGCTGGGCAGGTACACGCTGGGGCTGTCGCCGCAGGCGGCGTTCTGCCACGGGCCGGTATTGTCATAGCCACGGATCCGGCGCGACACATCGTCCCAGGCGCCGCCGACCTGCAGGTTCAGCGCGCGATCGCCCCAGGTCAGGTCGCCGCGTACGCCCTTGTTCTTGTTGAGCCGGCGCTCGTCCTGCATGTTGAGGCGGCTGCCGGTGTACCAGCCGAAATTGGCCGGGTTGTTGAGGTCCAGGCTGCTCTTGATGTCCGGGATGCCGCCATTGTTGGTGTAGGTGACGGTGGCACCCTGGCCGAGCGGCGTGGTGGCGCCGACCGTCGGGCTCTCGCGGTGGAAGGTCGAGCGGGCGTAATTGCCCTGGAGGTTCAGCTTCAGCTTGTCGTTGATCGTCCATTCGGCTCCCGGATTGACGCTCCACAGCTCGGTGGTCTCGTAATAGGGGCGGAATTCGTCGAAGAACTGGGTGTTGGCGAAGGTGCCGCTGGTGACGGTGCAGCCCGCGCTGCAATCCGACTTGTCGAACTTCAGGTTGAGCGGGATCGCGGCGCCGTTGCGGCCGATCCAGGCCATGTCCTCGCGGATCAGCTCGTTGTGCTTATAGCCATAGAGACCGTCGATGTAGAAATGCAGCGTGTCCGACGGGCGCCATTCGGCGCTGGCGATCGCGTTGATGCGGTCGCGCGGGCCACGGATATCGGCGATGCGGCCCAGGCGCGGGATCAGGCCGTTGTCGATCTGCTGGGTCGTCGCGCCGGGGTTCTTGGAAAGCAGGAAGGCATTGTCGATCACCGTGCCGGCGACCAGGCCGGCGCCGGCATTGGCGGGCACGGTCGACGGGATCGTCCAGTTGTTGCCGCCATATTGGGTATTGCACGTGTTGCCCGCGCCGCACTGCGCGGCGGTGAGCGATGGGTTGGTATAGCCGATCGTCTCGAAGCCCTTGGTGCGGGTATAGAGTCGCTGGGCGGAGACACCGGCCAGGATGCCGATCGTGTCGTTGTGCCAGCTGCCGATCAGCGAGCCGCGGCCGCCGATCCGCTTCTCGGGCTCCTGGTTCGAGCCCTGCAGGCTATAGGCGATGAACGAATCCGGCCGGTCGAACGGCCGGGCCGAGCGCAGGTCGACATTGCCCGCCGCGCCGCCTTCCAGCAGGTTGGCGGTGTAGCTCTTGTTCACGGTCAGCTTGGTGAACAGGTCGGTCGGGAAGAAGCTGAGGTCGACCGAGCGATCGGTGCCCTGCGCATCGGTGGCGCCCGACGAGGCGACGGCGATCGGCGCGCCGTTCAGGGTGACGTTGGTGAAGTTCGAGCCGAGGCCGCGGATCGCGACATTCACGCCTTCGCCGGTCACGTCGCGGGTGATCGTGATGCCGGGGATGCGATTGAACGATTCGGCGATGTTGGTGTCCGGGAACTTGCCGATGTCCTCGGCGAAGATCGAGTCGGTGAAACCGGTGGCATCGCGCTTGGCGTTGACCGCCTTGGCAAGGCTCTGCCGGTATCCGGTGACGACGATTTCCTGCTCGCCGGTGTTGGGTGCTTCCGTGGCTTGCGGCGCCTGCGGTGCCGTGGTCTGCGCCCAGGCGGCCGGTGCGCAGGCGGCGCTCAACATGGTGGCGCACAGCAAGGTGGCGCGGGCGGCGTGGAAGTTGCGGTGGTGCATGCTCATGGTCAGGTCCCCTCAAATCTCCGGCCCCCGGCCGGTTGTCTTCCTGTTGCAGGCGATACGCGCGCGTCGGGGCATCGCCGCCCTTCCGTGAAGCGCAACGTGCAGGTTCCGATACGTCGTTGGTTCAATATGCTTGGTTCAGGGCGGATCGGCGTGGCAGGCAACGCACGCCCTTGCAGTGGCTATGCCCTGGGTCCGATGCTTGCGTACGCCCATCGCTCCTCTTCCCGCTGCGCGCCGACTTATCCTGCCGGCGTCATGTTAGCGGTATCTTTCACAGGTTGGTCTGGCCGTCAACGGACTTTGGTCAGGCAATGCAGTTTGGCCACGCAGCGCGTTGTTGCGGCAACACTTGGCGCTTTGCTGGAGTCAATTGCCTGCCAATGGACTCCATGTCAGACTGTCCCGCATCCAGTTGGGGGACTGTCATGCGCCACCTTCGCCTTGCGCTTCTACTTGCCGCCGCTGTCGTGCCGCCCGCTGCGGCGCAGACCCAGAAAGCCGATCTGCTCACCCCGCCAAGCGACGCGCGGCACTTCACGATCAGTTCGACGGCCGGCAAGCATGGCGATGTCTGGTCGTGGACGCTGCCGGATGGGCGGATCGCCTATCGCATGTCGATGTCGCTGCGCGGCTGGGTCACCGAAACGGACGAAGTGGTCAGGCTCGGGCCAGACCAGCGGCCGACCGAGCTTGCCGTGCGCGGTTTCACCGACAGCGGCGATGCGACCGAGAATTTCAGCGTCGATCCTGGCGGTATCGCGCACTGGAAAACGGTGGTCGATTCCGGCGAGAAGCCGTTCGGCAGCGCGCGCTACAATAGCTATGGCGGGCCCTGGCTTGCCGGCGAACTCGACATCAATGCGCTGGTTGCGGCGGGTCCCGCAGGGCTCGACCTGCTGCCGAGCGGCCATGCCAGCATCGCCATCGGCGCGCCGGTGGAAATCGATGGACCCGGCGGCAAGAAGGTCGTGAAACTCGCCCAGATCTCGGGCCTCGGCTTTTCGCCGTCGCCGGTCTGGCTCGATGCGCAGAACCATTATTTCGGGTCGGCGGGTGTGCTCGCGCTGCTGCCCGCTGGTTTCGAAGCGGCGGGCCCGAAGCTGAAGGAAATCCAGGACAAGGCGGCGGCGGACATGGTGCGCGAGGTGGCGCATAGCTTCCTCGCGCCGGCCAATCGGACGCCGACGCTGATCGCCCATGTGCTGGTGTTCGACTCGGTCGGCGGGCGTTACTTACCGGATCAGTCGGTACTGATCGCCGACGGCAAGGTCGCCAAGCTCGGCCCCGCGAGCAGCATCCGTGCCGCGAAGGACGTGACCGTGATCGACGGGCATGGCCGGACGCTGCTTCCCGGCCTGTGGGATTCGCACCAGCATGTCGGCGACGACTGGAACCTGCTGCAGAATGTCGCGACCGGCATTACCAATTATCGCAGCCCGGGTTCGTCGATCGAGGATGCACAGAGCATTTTTAAGCGCCGCGCCGCTGGCGATCTGCTGGCGCCCGACGGCAAGGTGTCGGTGATCATCGACAAGAAGGATCCGCTCGCTGCCCAGATGGCCTTGACCGTGTCGTCCGAGGCGGAGGCGATCGCGGCGGTTCGCAAGGTCAAGGCGGCCGGCATGTGGGGGGTGAAGTTCTACACCTCGATGGACCCGGCGTGGATCGCGCCTGCGGCGGCCGAGGCGCACCGGCTGGGGATGCACGTGCATGGCCATGTGCCTGCGCATATGCGGCCGCTCGACGCCGTGCGCGCGGGCTATGACGAGGTCACCCACATCAATTTCATCCTGATGCAGGGGATGCCGCAGGCGGTGGTCGACAAGGCCAATACCGCCGCGCGGCTCGAAGGTCCGGCCCAGTACGGCAAGGACCTGAACCTCGATGCGCCCGAGTGGCGCGCCTTCTATGCCGAGCTCGCCAGGCGCAAGACGATCATCGACCCGACCCTGTCGACCTGGGAGCCGCTGATGACCTCGGACGGCAGCGCGGTGCCGCTCGATTATGCCGCCTATGCGGATATCGCGCCGCCGGCGGTTGCGCGCGGCTGGAAGATCGGCGGTTATCCGCTGTTCGGCGGCCTGACCCGCGATGATTTCCGCAAGAGCTTCGACAAGATGGTCGAGGTGGTTGGGCGGCTGCACCAGGCCGGGGTGCCGATCGTTGCCGGCACCGACGGCTATGGCCTCGAAATCGTTCGCGAGCTCGAGCTGTACGAGAAAGCCGGCCTGACCAATGTCGAGGCGCTGCAGACCGCGACGATCGTTCCCGCGCGGATGGTGGGCATGGCCGATCGGGTCGGGGCGATCGCGCCGGGCAAGACCGCCGATATCCTCCTGGTGGAAGGCGATGTCTCGAAGGACATCGGCAATCTTCGCCATGTCCGCACCGTGTTCCTCGACGGTTATCGGCTCGACGGCGATGCGCTGCGCAAGGCGAGCGGCTTGAGCGGCATGCCGAAGTAACATTTCGTTACGGCACCATTGCGCGATCGGAGCGTTGATCGTGGGATGGCCCATGCTTTCCCCCGCTTGCCCGATCGCGGCATCCGATGGCGCGTTCCGCTGCCGGCGGCGGTCTGGGCCCTCGTGGTGGCGCTGCTGTTTGGCGCGGTGGCGCCCCTCGGCCCGCCGGATACGCTGGTCCATGGCCCGGCCTTCAACCCCGCGACGACCAGCGTGGCGATTGCTGCCAAGCGCGGCGATCAGGGCGTCGGCCTCTGGCAGAGCGCCCGCGGCGGGCGGCAGGATGGCGCTGCGGGTAGCGGCGCCGTGCTCGCCCTGGCGCCGGCGCTCGCCTCGATCCTCGTCCTTCTCGTTCTGCTCCCCGCGTGCACACCGGCCAAGGTGCTGCGCCCGGTCCGCTGCGGCGCGCGCGGCGCACGCTCGCCACCGGGAAGGAGCCGCTAGGCGCCACGTGCGCCTTCAAGCCTGAACTTCGTCTTCGCCGCCACTGCGGCGGTAGAGGAGGGCCTTATGCGTAGAAGAAGAGGCAAGCGGCCGCCCAAGTGGTTTGCCATCGCCGTCTGGTCCGGCATCGCCGGTGCCGCGGCGCTGTTGGCAGCTGCGATCGGCGCGGCCCAGGCCTGACCTGCATCGACACCGGTCGCCTTCAGGCGCGGCCGGTGTCGAACCAGTTTTCCATGTCAAGGAGGATCGATGCCGCATCATGCGCCCCTGATCGCCACCATCGTCGCCGGACTTGTCGTCGCCTTCATTTTCGGCGCGATCGCGCACCGGATCAAAGTTTCGCCCATCGCCGGCTATCTGCTCGCGGGTGTGGCCGTCGGGCCGTTTACGCCCGGCTTCGTCGCCAATTCGGGGCTCGCCAACGAGCTGGCCGAGATCGGCGTGATCCTGCTGATGTTCGGCGTCGGCCTGCACTTCTCGCTGCGCGACCTGATGTCGGTGCGCCGTATCGCCGTGCCCGGCGCGGTGGTGCAGATCGCTGCGGCGACGGCGATGGGCATCGGCCTTGCCACTGTCGCCGGCTGGGGATTGCAGGCCGGCATCGTCTTCGGCCTCTCGTTATCGGTTGCCAGTACGGTGGTACTGCTGCGCGCGCTGCAGGGGCACGATATCGTCCAGACCGAGCGCGGGCGGATCGCGGTCGGCTGGCTGATCGTCGAGGACCTGGCGATGGTGGTGGCGCTGGTGCTGCTGCCGGTGCTGGGCGAAGTGATGAGCGGCGAGGGCGGCGGGTCGCTGCTCCAGCCCTTGCTGTCCACTTTCCTCAAGGTGGCCGGCTTCGTCGCGCTGATGCTGGTGGTCGGCAGGCGGGTGATCCCGTGGACGCTGCAATGGGTGGTCGGCACCGGCTCGCAGGAGCTTTTCCGGCTGGCGGTGCTGGCGATCGCGCTCGGGGTGGCATTCGGCGCGGCGCTGGCGTTCGACGTGTCGTTCGCGCTCGGCGCTTTCTTCGCCGGCATGATCCTCGGCGAAACCTCGCTCAGCCGCCGCGCGACCGAGGAGACGCTGCCGCTGCGTGACGCCTTCGCGGTGCTGTTCTTCGTCTCGGTGGGGATGTTGTTCAATCCCTCGGTGCTGGTCGAGCAGCCGCTGGTGCTGCTGGCGGCGGTGGCGGTCATCCTTATCGGCAAGTCGCTGGCGGCGTACGGGATCGTGCGGCTGTTCGGCTATTCGAACCATACCGGCCTTACGGTGGCAGTGAGCCTCGCCCAGATCGGCGAGTTCTCGTTCATCCTGGCGGGCCTCGGCACCGATCTCGGCTTGATGCCGGCGGCGGCGCGCGATGTGGTGCTGGCGGCGGCGATGCTGTCGATCTTCCTCAACCCGTTCCTGTTCGCCTGGGTCGCCAAGCGCTACGAGGCCGCCGAAGCGGGACGGGAGGCAGTGGCCCCGATCGACCTGCCCAAGGGCCATGTCATCCTGATCGGCTATGGCCGGGTGGGCAAGATGATCGCCGAGGATCTCCAGCAGCACGGCAAGGCCTTCGCGCTGATCGAGGACCAGAACGACATGGCCGAGCAGGCGCGCAAGGCCGGCATCACCGTGGTGGCGGGCAATGCCGTCGATGTGCGCACCCTCGTCGCGGCGCAGATCGGTCAGGCGAGCAAGCTGCTGATCGCCATCCCCGCCGGGTTCGAGGGCGGGGCGATCCTCCAGCATGCCCGCCAGCTGGCGCCGGGCGTGCCGGTGGTGGTCCGGGCCCATTCGGCCGACGAGGTCGCGCACCTCGAAGGCCTGGGGGCCGACGAGGTGGTGATGGGCGAGCGCGAGACCGCCAACCGGATGATCGAGCTCGCCCGCGGGATGCCGGCGGGATCGGATCAGCCGGCGATGAGTGCGGCGTAAGCTGGCAGGCGATGGAGCGTGGCGCCGTTCAGCGCCTCCACCACTGCCAGCCCGTCGAACAGCGCGGGCGGCAGGTCGACCGGCGCCGCCGAGAGGTTGAAGGCGCAGACCAGGCGCGCGTCGCCGGTGCTGCGCGCGAAGACCAGCAGCGCTTCGTCGGCGTGGAGCACCGTCATCGCCCCTTCGACCAGCGCTGCGTGCTGCTTGCGCAGGTCTATCAGCCGGCGGGTCAGCCGGAGCAACGAGGCGGGGTCGCCCTCCTGCACGTCTACCGCGCGGCCGAGATGGTCCGCGCCCAGCGGCAGCCAGGGGCGGGCGACCGAGAAGCCGGCATTGGGGGCATCGGCCACCCATGGCATCGGCGTCCGCGCGCCGTCGCGGCTGAGGGTGAGCGGCCAGTTGGCGATCGCCTCGGGATCCTGCAGGTCCTCGAACCCGATCTCGACCTGGGTGAGGCCCAGTTCCTCGCCATAGTACAGGATCGCATTGCCGCGTAAGGAGAGCAGCAGCAGCATCTTGAGCGCGGCGAAGGCGGCGCGGTGCTCGGGCGCGACCCAGCGCGAGATGGCGCGGGGGGCGTCGTGGTTCTCGAACGCCCAGCTCGGCCAGCCCACGCCCGGCGCCTCGGGCCACTCTGCGACAGCATCGCGGACAAGCGCGGGGGTCAGGCGATCGGCGTAGAGGAAGTTGAAGCCATAGGCGCTGTTCAGGCGGGTCTCGCCGGCGGTGAACAGGTGCATCTCGGCTTCGGGCGCAGGCCCGCCGACTTCGGCGACGGTGAAGCGGCCGGGATAGCGGTCCGCCAGCGCGCGTAGCTTCTCCAGCAGCAGCGGGATGTCGGCATGGCTCTGGTTGTAGAGATGCTGCTGGAAGTCGAACGGGCGGGTGCGCGGGAGCCCCGTGTCCGGCGCGGGCGGGTTATCGCGCAGCTCCGGATCGTGCATGGTGAAGTTGATCGCATCGAGGCGGAAGCCGTCGACGCCGCGATCGAGCCAGAACTTGGCGGTGGCAAGGGTGGCGGCCTGTACTTCGGGATTGTGGAAGTTGAGGTCGGGCTGCTCGCGCAGGAAATTGTGGAGATAATATTGGCCGCGGCGGGCATCCCAGGTCCAGGCCGGGCCGCCGAACACCGATTGCCAGTTGTTGGGCGGGCTGCCGTCGGGCTTGGCATCGGCCCAGACATACCAGTCGGCGCGTGCGTTGGTGCGGCTGGTGCGGCTCTCCCGGAACCAGGCGTGCTGGTCCGAGCTATGCGAATAAACCTGGTCGATCAGAACCTTGAGGCCCAGCGCATGGGCGCGGGCGACCAGCGCGTCGAAGTCGGCGAGGGTACCGAACACGGGATCGACATCGCAGAAATCGGCGATGTCATAGCCGAAGTCCCGCATCGGTGACGTGAAGAAGGGCGAGATCCACACCGCATCCACGCCGAGCGCCGCGACATGATCGAGCCGCGCGGTGATGCCGGGTAGGTCGCCGACGCCGTCGCCGTTCGAGTCTGCGAAGCTGCGCGGATAGATCTGGTAGATCACCGCGCCGCGCCACCAGGGCCGGGTTTCGGTGGAAAGCGCGCGCATTGTCATCAGGTTCACTTGGAGGCTCCGGCCGCGCAGACCGTATAGCCGAACGCGGGAAGGGAAAGGGTGAGGCTGCCGGGGGCAGCGGCATTGGCTGGGCAGGCGCCCGCAAGGGTGCGGAAGGCGGTGGAGCCGGTTTCGACCTGGATGTTGCCGTTCCACGGCGCGGGGCTGGTGTTGAAGGCGATAACGGTCTCGGCGCCGGTCTTGGGGTCGAAGCGCGAGACGGCGAACAGGCCGGGCTTGTCGCTGGCGAAGCGGGTGACCTGGTGGCCGCGGGTGAGCGCCGCGTGGCTGGTGCGAAGCCGAGCAAGCGTGGCGATTTCGCGGAACAGCGGGTGGCTGGGGTTGAAGCTGGGCGTGGCGGTGGTCGCGGCGGTGCCGAGCAGATGGTTGTCGTTGTAGCTGGCCACCTTGCTGCCGAACATGTCCTCGCGGGCATCCTGGTCGTTGCCGTCGCTGACGAAGCCCTGCTCGTCGCCCGAATAGATGGTCGGCACGCCGCGGAGCAGCAGCAGCATCGCCTGAGCCAGTTGTACGCGCTGGAGCAATTCGGCCTGGCTGATCTTCGGATTGGCCTGCTTGAGGAAGGTGGCGACGCGGCCAGCGTCATGGTTGCTGACGAAGGTGGGCAGGCGGTGCGCGGTCTTCTCCCCGCCCTCGTACAGCGCATCTGCTGCGAAGACTTTGGCGAGGCGATCGGTACCCTTGCCGCCCGCAACGTCGATCACCGCTTGGTTGAAGGCGAAGTCGAGCACCGCCGGGAACTTGTCGACGCGGGTGTGCTGGGCGAGCGCAGCCACGTCGGGATCGGCGACCTCGCCGAAGATGTGGAAGTTCGGGATGCCCCTGGCCTTGGCGCGGGCGAGCATCGCGGGGATAAAAACCTGCCAGAATGTCGGGTCCACATGGCGCGCGGTGTCGATGCGGAAGCCGTCGATGCCGAAGCGATCGATCCACTCGCCGAAGATGTCGATCATGCCGGCGACAACGCGCGGATGCTCGGTCATCAGGTCGTCGAGCCCGACGAAATCGCCCATGGTCGAGCTCTCGCCGGCGAAGGTCGAGTTGCCGCGATTGTGGTAATAGATCGGGTCGTTCAGCCAAGCCGGGACCTTCACCTTCTTTTCCGCCTCGGGGACGAAGGGCGTGTAGGCGTAATCGGGCCGGGTCAGCTTGGCGAAATTCGCTACGCTGTGATCGTCGTCGCCGGCGAAGCCGGGGTTGATCGCGGCGCCGGTAACGCCGCCCTTGCGGCTGTAGGGATAGTCGGCGCGGCTGCGATAGCTGCAGTCGCCGCACTCGCGATACTGGATCACGTCCGCGGTGTGGTTCACCACGATGTCCATGTAGACCTTGATGCCGCGCTTGTGGGCGGCGTCGACCAGCGCCTTGAACTCGGTATTGGTGCCGAAATGCGGATCGACCTGGGTAAAATCGGTGATCCAATAGCCGTGATAGCCGGCCGTTTCCTGCCCCTTCGACCCCTGTACCGGCTTGTTCTTGAAGATAGGGCCGACCCAGATCGCGGTGGCACCCAGCGCCCGGATATAGTCGAGCCGGTTCAGCACACCCTTGAGGTCACCGCCATGATAGAAGCCCTTGGACGCGGGATCGAAGCCGGTGACAAGCCGATCACCGGCCAGGCCGCCGCGATCATTGGCGGGATCGCCATTGTCGAAACGGTCCGGGAGGAGGAAGTAGAGTATTTCGTCCTCCGGCAGCCGATCGCGATAGGTCTGCGCCATGGCAGGCGTCGCTGCCAGCGCAGCGGCGAGCAGGGCGAGGGCGGTCTTGCGGATCACGCGGCAATCTCCGTGTCGGCGGCGCCATGCGCGCGGACGAAATCAGGGTGGCTGGGCATCTGCGCGACTTCGCGCGCGTTCAGCTTGGCGATGAGGTCGAGATATTCGGCGATCTGTTCGCGTGGCGGCTGATCGGCGAGCGGGTGGTGTCCCCGTGCAGCGATGCCCTGGCCGACAAGCACTTGCAGCCAGGCGACGGCGCTGAACAGATCGCCCTCGTCGGGCAGGATATCGCCGCTCTCGCGCCACAACGCGATCTTTTCGGCGAGGCCATCGGGGAGCGGAGTCTCGCGGCGTTCGCGCCAGAAGGGCTCGTCGCGATCATTGGCCCAATAATGGAGGATCAGGAAGTCGCGGATCCGCTCCATCTCGTGTGCGGCCTGGCGATTATAGCGGTCGCGCAGCGGGGCGAGGGGGCGGCGGCCGGGCAGCAGCTGGAGCACGCGCTCGATCGCCGACTGGATGAGGTGGATGCTGGTCGATTCGAGCGGTTCGAGGAAACCGCTGGCAAGGCCCAGGGCGATGACATTGCCCGCCCAGCAGACCTCTCGCCGGCCCGCCAGGAAGCGGAGTGGGCGGGGATCGGCCAGCGCGGGCTCGTCCAGCCCTGCGAGCAGCCGGGCAGCGGCTTCGTCGTCCGAGAGATGCCGGCTCGCATAGACGATGCCGTTGCCGGTGCGATGCTGGAGCGGGATGCGCCATTGCCAGCCCGCGCCGTGCGCCGTCGCGCGGGTGTACGGGGGAAAGTCCCGCGCCCGGGCGCTCGGCACCGCCAGCGCGCGGTCGCAGGGTAGCCAACGCGACCAGTCCTGATAGCCGACCCCCATCGCCTCGCCGATCAGCCGCGCGTGGAAGCCGGTGCAATCGAGGAACAGGTCGCCCTCTATCCGGCGGTCGCCCTCAAGGTGCAGCGCCTCGACATGGCCGTCCTCGCCCGCGCGCGCGACGGCTTCGATCCGCCCCTCCTGCCGGACCACGCCGCGCGCCTCGGCGTAGCGGCGCAGAAAGCGGGCGTAGAGGCCGGCGTCGAAATGGAACGCATAGGGCATCTCCGGCAGCATGCGGGCGGTGCGCGCCGGTCCGCGCTGCATCCGGCCGGCAAGCGCGGCGACATTGTTGAGCGCATAGGCGGCGAGCGGCCCGGCCACGCCTTCGGCACGTCCGCGCAGCCAGGTGTGGCGAAAGGCGAGCAGGCCGTTATCGCGCCCGACATCGCCAAAGGCGTGCGTGTAGCGGCCGCTCTTGGTCCAGCCGACGAATTCGATGCCGAGCTTGTAGCTGGCCTGGGTGGCGGCGACGAACGCATCCTCGTCGATGCCGAGGCTCGCGTTGAACATCTGGATCTGCGGGATCGTCGCTTCGCCGACGCCGACCGTGCCGATCGCATCGGATTCGACCAGCGTCACGGTGAAGCCCGGCCCGAGAAAGCGGGCAAGCGCCGCCGCGGCCATCCACCCGGCCGTGCCGCCGCCGGCGACGACGATGCGATATGGTGCTGCGGTTGCCATGGCTCACCCCCTCCGGTGCCGATGGAACGGCCCGGTCCCCGCGCTGAGGACCGGGTCGCCTGACGTCAGAACTTGTACGTGATGCCGAGATAATAATCGCGGCCGTAGCGCTGATATTCGCGCACGAGGCGGGTATCGCCCGCCTCGGTGGTGATGAACGGCGCGTCGGTCAGGTTCTTGGCCTGTGCCAGGATCGCCAGGCCGTGGAGTGGCCCGGACTGGAACTCATAGCCGATCTGGGCATCGAGCACGCCTTCGGACTTGCCGGTGCGGAACTCCGGACTGGCCGAAAGCCCCGCCAGCTCCGCCAGGAAGCTGTCGCGCCAGCGATAGGTCGCGCGCGCCTGGAAGCCGTTCTTCTCGAAATAGGCGGTGCCGGTGGCGATCCACTTGGACTGGCCGGGCAGGGTGACCGGCTGGTTCGGGTTGCTGCCATAGACGACGCGGCTGTCGACATAGGACCCGCTGGCGAACACGCCGAACCCGTCGAGCGCCTTGGCGAACATGCTGAACGGCACCGATGCGGTGGCTTCGACGCCGAGAATGTCGCCGCGGCCGGTATTGTCCGGCGTCTTCACCAGGCCGAACTGCGCGTTCTGCGACCGCACGATCGCCTGCGCCGCTGGGGGCAGGGCGTTGAGCAGCGCCGAGAAGTCGTACAGCGTGCTGTTGTTCGGATCGACGAAGTCGGTGAGGTGCTTGTAGAAGCCCGCCACCGAGAGATAGCCGCCGCCACGCAGATATTTCTCGATCGAGATGTCGATATTGGTCGACTGGTACGGCCGCAGGCGGAAGTTGCCGCCGTCAGAGCTGAACGGGCTGTTCTGCGGCAGGCTGCCCTGGCCAAGCTTCGACAGGTCGACATTCACCGCCTGGGTGATGCGTTCCTGGTCGAGGCGCGGGCGCACCATCGTCTGCGCGGCGCCCATCTTCACATAGAAGGCGGGCATCAGCTCGAGGCTGAACGTCGCGGAGGGCAGGAAGTTGGTGTATTTGGTGTTGTCGCGCACCGGTGCGGTGGTCACCACGCCGCCCTGCAGCGCTGCGATCGCGCCCGACGAGCCCTGGTCGGTATGCACCACCTGCAGGCCCAGCGTGCCCTTGAGCGACTTGCCGCCGACCATGCCGTCGATCGTCAGCTTGGCATAGCCGGTATAGACCTTCTCGGTGACGATATTGTCGCGCACCAGCGAGCCGGGGCGGTTGTCGAACACCGGCCGCAACAGCCCGTAGACCTTGAGCGGATCATAGGTCAGCATCTTCGGCACGCCGAGATAGGCGAGCGCGACCTGCTCGCCGAGCACGGCGTCGGCCGGCACCGCGAAGCTGGTCGGCGTGCCGCTGGCGATCGTGCAGCCGGTGCCCGCGCCCGGCGGGCAGAGGAAATAGGAGGTGTAGCGGCTCTGCTTCTCGCGCCGGCTGAAATTGCCGCCGATTTCCCAGCTCTTGACGATGCTGCCGCTGAACTCGCCGTTAAAGCTGGCACGTAGCGACTTGAGGTCGTCCTCGAAATCCGGGCGGTTGAGGAAGCCCGCCTGCACCACCGACTGGGTGCCGTTATAGCCCCAGCCGCGCGGGTCGGTCAGCTTGATGACGCTGGTGTTGGTATAGTCGAGCGTCGGCACGATGCTGTAGGTGCCGTTCGCCGTCTGGCTGATCTTGATCGTGTCCTTGGCGCCGGTGGTGTTGTAGCCGGTGCCGGAATAGGTCTCGAGCAGGAAGTCGGTGCGGGTGGCGTGGCTCCAGCTGGCGTCGACGACGAAGTGGATGCTGTCGCTCAGCTTGACGTCGTTGTTCCAGCCGAGCGAGATGTTCTCGGCCTTGCGCTGGTTATAGTCGTTGCGCTGAACGGCGACGACGTTGCTCAGCGTGGCGCTGGTCACCAGGCCGTTGGTGACGGTGTAGCCCGGCTGGATGACCGCGCCCGAGCCCCATTGCGGCGCGATCGGGAATTCGATGCCGCGCAGGCGCTGGGTTTCCTCGAAGTGCGAATAGAGTCCGTCGAAGGTCGAGTGGAAATTCTCGCTCGGCTGCCATTCCACCGTCGCCACGCCGCCATAGCGCTTGAGCAGGTTCGACTGCACATAGGGCTTGGCGCCGCCGAGGAACAGGTTGTTGCCGGCGGCGGATTCGTTGGGGAAGCCCCAGGCGGCATAGCGCTCGATCTGGGTCGGCGTGTTCTGCGCGGAGACGCCGATCGCCAAGCCCAGCGTGTCGTTCGCGAACTTGTCGACATAGGTCGCCGAGGCGCGATAGCCGTAGCGGGTGCCGTCCGGATTGAGCTTCTTCTGCTCGTTCATCTGCCCGCGCGCGGCGACGACGAAGGTGCGCTTCGATTGCGCAAGCGGGCGGAGCATGCGCAGGTCCACCGTGCCGGCGATGCCGGCGGCGATCAGCGAGGCATCGGCCGACTTGTAGACGTTGACGTTCTTGAAGAATTCCGAGGGGTACTGGTCGAACTCGACGCCGCGATTGTCGCCCACCGTCACCTGCTCGCGGCCGTTGAGCAGCGTGGTGGAGAAATCGGGGCCGAGGCCGCGGATCGACAGGCGCTGGTCACGGCCTTCGAGGCGCTGCGCGGTGACGCCCGGGATGCGCGCCAGCGAGTCCGCGATCGAGACGTCGGGCAGCTTGCCGATGTCTTCGGAGGAGACCGAGTCGACGATCATCGTGTTGTTGCGCTTGATGTTCGCCGAGCTGGCGAGCGCAGCGCGGAAGCCGGTGACGACGATCGTCTCGCCCGGTCCGCTGTCCTGCGCATCGGCGGCGGGGGTGCCGCTGTCCTGTGCGAAGGCGGTGGTGGCGATGCTGAACGCGATCGCGGCGGCACTGGCGCCAAGCGCGATGCGGGCGGCGCGACGGCCGCGGAAATGGCTGAGCAACGTGTCTCTCCCCAATCTGTCTCTACTGCCGGCTCTTGGTGGCCGGATGGTGCCCGCCCCATGCGGGATGCGCCGGTTCTGCGCAGCGCTGCATTCAATCTTGCAAAAGGGGGTATGGAGGCCAGTCGCTCACATACGTATTCAGGGCCGATCCGGACCCGCCATGGCCATTTGGCACCCCCGCGGCGATTGACGCGACGGTCGTCCTGCGCCCATGCATAATATGCGAAACGGCGACCACGGCCGTACGCCGGGAGGAAGCAGGATGGGCATGCAGCGCAAGCCTACATCATTCGATATCGCGCAACTGGCGGGCGTGTCCCAGCCAACCGTGTCCCGTGCGCTCCGTGGCGAGGCCGGCGTGAATCCGGCGACGCGACTGCGTATCGAGGCGGTGGCGAAGCAGTTGAACTACCGCGTCGACAAGGCTGCTTCCAATCTCCGTACCCGCCATTCCCAGACGCTGGCGCTGCTGTTCTTCGAGGATCCGACCTCGGACGATTCGCTGATCAATCCCTTCTTTCACTCGATGCTCGGGTCCATCATTCGTACCTGTGCCGAGCATAATCATGATCTGCTGATCAGCTTTCAGCAGCTGTCGAGCGACTGGCACACCGATTATGAGGATGCCCGCAAGGCCGACGGGCTGATCCTGCTCGGCTATGGCGATTTCGAGCTGTACCGCACCCGGCTCCAGGCGCTGCAGGATGCGGGGACGCATTTCGTCCGCTGGGGATCGGTGCTGTCCGATGGCGCGGGACTGACCATCGGCTGCGACAATCGCGGCGGCGGCGGCGAGGCGACGCGGCACCTGCTCGGGCTCGGCCGGACGCGAATTGGATTTTTGGGTACGGCCTCGAGCCACTATCCCGAGTTTCACGAGCGCTATTGCGGCCATGCCGCGGCGCTGACGGCGGCCGGCGTGGCGGTCGATCCGGATCTGCAGATCGACGCGATCACGACCGAAGATTCCGGGGCGGCCGCAGCCCAGGCGCTGCTGGACAGCGGCGCGGATTTCGACGCGATCCTCGCGGCGAGCGACCTGATCGCGATCGGCGCGATGCGGGTGCTCCAGGCCGCGGGCAAGCGCATTCCAGAGGATGTTTCGGTGATCGGTTTCGACGATATTCCAGCAGCCAGCTCGGCCAGCCCGCCGCTCACCACCGTGATGCAGGATGCGCGCCTTGCGGGCCGAACGCTGGTCGAGACGCTGATAGGGCGGATCCGCGAAAGGCCCGTCGGCCCGGCATTGCTCCCCACCAGGCTGGTCGTGCGCAAGTCGTGCGGGGCGTGAGGGTGGAGAAGCCGCGCCAGTCCTTCGCGGGGCTGTGGAACATCAGCTTCGGCTTTTTCGGCATCCAGGTCGGCTTCGCGCTGCAGAACGCGAACATGACGCGGATCTTCCAGTCGCTCGGCTCCCGGCTCGACGACGTGCCGGCGCTGTGGGTGGCGGCGCCGCTCACCGGGCTGCTGATGCAGCCGATCATCGGCCATCTCAGCGACAGGACCTGGCTCGGCCGGCTCGGGCGGCGACGGCCCTATTTCCTCGGTGGCGCGATCCTCGCCGCCTGCGCGCTGCTGGTTATGCCTTCGAGTCCGGCCCTGTGGTTCGCCGCCGGGCTCCTGTGGGTGCTCGATGCCTCGCTCAACATCTCGATGGAGCCGTTTCGCGCCTTTGTCGGCGACATGCTGCGCAAGGACCAGCACAGCGCCGGCTATGCGGTGCAGACCGCCTTCATCGGCGCGGGCGCGGTGCTGGGCTCGCTCTTCCCCTGGGCGCTGGAGCATCTCGGCGTCTCCAACGCGGCGGTGGCGCATGGCCCGCCGGATACGGTGCGCTATGCCTTCTGGTTCGGCGGCGCGGCACTGTTCTGCTCGGTGCTTTGGACGGTGCTGACCACGCGCGAATACAGCCCCGCGGAAATGGCGGCGTTCGACGGTCCTCCCGGGGATGACGACGGCGCGGCGGTGCGGCTGCTCGCGGCGCGGCATCCCGCGGCCGGGGTGCCCTGGGTCGTCGCGGGGGCGCTGGTGGTGCTTGCGGTTGCCCGGTTCGCGCTGGAGAAGGAAGTCTATTTGCTGGGCGCGCTGCTGATTGCCTATGGCGTCGCGCAGGCGGTCGCGATCATGCGGGCGCGGGCAGGCAAGGCCAGCATGCTCGGTCATATCGTCGGCGATTTTGCGGGCATGCCGCCGCTGATGAAGCGGCTCGCGCTGGCGCAGTTCTTCAGCTGGTCGGCGCTGTTCATCATGTGGGTCAACACCACGCCGATCGTCGCCGGCGCCTTTTACGGCGCGCCCGATCCGAAGAGCGCCGGCTATCAGCAAGGCGCCAACTGGGTCGACGTGCTGTTCGCCACCTATAACGGTGTCGCGGCAGTGGCGGCGCTCACCCTGCTGCCACTGCTCTCGGCGCGGTTCGGCAAGGCGCGCACGCATATCTTCGGGCTGCTCTGCGGGGCGGCGGGCTTTGCCAGCTTCTTCGTGGTGCGCGATCCCGCGTGGCTGCTCGCCAGCGAGATCGGCATCGGTATCGCCTGGGCCTCGATCCTCGCCATGCCCTATGCGATCCTCGCCTCCAGCCTGCCCCAGGCCAAGCTCGGCATCTATATGGGGCTGTTCAATGTCTTCGTTGTGGTGCCGCAGCTGCTGGTCGCAACGGTGATGGGCTCGATCATGAACCACCTCTTCCCGGGCGAGCCGATCTGGACGATGGCGTTCGCCGCCGCCACGCTGCTGCTCGCTGCGCTGGCGATGCTGCGGGTGGCGGCGCTTTCGCGCGACTGACCTAGCGCTGCGCCTCCAGCGCGCGGCGCAGCGTATCGCGGGCGCGCTGGACCTGTTCGGGGGTGGGTTCGCCCAGCACGCCGCGCGCCGCTTCGGGGATATGCGCGGCGGGGTCGCCGTGGAGCTGGAACACCAGGTGATCGAACATCGCCCGCCAGCCGCGCCGCTGGTCCTCCGGCAGCATCCGCAGCGAGAACAGCGCGTGGAGCAGCGCGTCGTGCGGATTGAGCATGTCGCGCTGCGCCGGGGTCCACCAGTAATTGGCGAACAGGTTCACCGGCTCGAGCGAATCGACCGCGTGCCACCATTGGAACGGGATGTAGATCGCATCGCCCGGGCCGAGCTCGGCCACCTGCGCATGTTCCGCCGCAGCGGCAAAGCGCGGGAAGCGCGCCAGATCGGGTTCGGCGATGTCTACGAAGCTCGTCGGCGTGCCCGCAGGGGTGAGTTCGAGCGGGCTCATATAGAGGTTCGAGACCTGCTCGGGCGGGAACAGCGTGAAGCGCCGGCGCCCTGCGACGACGATGCCGACATTCTCCATCAGGTCGTAGTGCAGCGCCACGCGCAGCGCGTTGCCCAGCCACAGGCGCGGCGCGACATCGGCGTCGACGAGCGCGATCGCATTCTCGTCGGTAAAGCCGGGGAGCAGTTCGGGCGCCGGGATCGACTGCACCGCCATCGCATAGCCGGTCGGCCGCTCCAGCTCGCGCAACAGCCGGTCGAGGAACGGGTCGAGCGGGGAGACGCCGCGCACGAAGTTCATCCCGGTCACGTCGTCGTTGTAAAAGAAGCGCCCCTTGATCGACGGATCGCCGACGATCGCGCCGACCGGCGCGTCATGACTGAAGCGCTTGCAATAGTCGACGATCGCCGTCGGCCCGGTACGCCCCGCCTGCACTGCGGGCCACGCCGCGCCGAGGCCGCGCAGCACCACCGGTTCGCGCGCCGGGCGGATCTCGGCGTCGAAGCGCGCGCGGGTCATCGCGTCCAGTTCGCGCACCGGTTTCGGTGCGGGGAGCGGGCTCACGAAGCTTGCCGTGCGGGCGTCAGGTCGCAGCCGATCTGGCGCAGATAATCGTCCTGCAAGGGCATGGCGTTGGCCGTCTGTTCAATCACTTGAGCGATATGCTTGAGACGCTGGAGCGCCTCCTCGTCTGATAGCAGATCGGCGATCGGATGATAGCCCTGCGGCTCGATGCCCTGGCCGCTCATCACCGAGAGCCAGCTGGTCTCCGTGAACAGCTCCTGATGCTCGCGGAAGATCCGGCCGCTGCTGCGGAACATGGCGAGCTTGTCGCGCAGCCCCTCGGGCGGCGCCAGCATGCGGCAATAGTTCCAGAAGGCGCTGTCGTCGCGCTCGGTGGCCTTGTAGTGCAGCACCAGGAAATCGCGGATGTCGAGATATTCCTGCGCGGTATCGCGGTTGAACCGCTCGATCGCGGTCTGGTCGAAGCTGCGCGTCGGGAACAGCGCCATCAACCGGGCGATGCCCGACTGGACGAGATGGATGCTGGTCGATTCGAGCGGCTCGAGGAAGCCGCCGGCCAGCCCGAGCGCGACGACATTGCCGATCCAGGCGCGGTCGCGGTGCCCGGCGCGGAAGCGGAGTTGGCGCGGCTCGGCCAGCGGCGCACCGTCCAGATTGGCGAGCAGCGTCGCGGCTGCCTCGTCGTCCGAGAGATGTGCGCTCGAATAGACATAGCCGTTGCCGATGCGGTGCTGGAGCGGGATCCGCCACTGCCAGCCGGCGCTGCGCGCGGTGGAGCGGGTGAGCGGCACCCGGTCGCCGCCCAGCGTGCAGGGTACCGCTACCGCGCGGTCGCAGGGGAGCCAGTCGGTCCAGTCGGTGAAGCCGCTGCCCATGGCCCCTTCGATCAGCAGGCCGCGAAAGCCCGAGCAATCGATGAACAGATCGCCGGCGATCTCGGCGCCGGACTCCAGTCTCACCGCAGTGACATGGCCGTTGCCATCGTCCTGCGCGACCGAGACGATCCGCCCTTCGGTACGGCGCACGCCCGAGGCTTCGGCCAGCTTGCGCAGATAGCGGGCATAGAGCGCGGCATCGAACTGGAAGGCATAGCCGATCTTCGACAGCGGCGAATTGGGCTGGTCCGGTCGCGGATGGGCAAAGCGGCCGCGCTGCGCGCCGACAATGCCCAGCGAATAGGCGTCGAGCGGCGTCGGATCGCCGAGCGCGCGCGCCTTCAGCCAGAAATGGTGGAACTCCACCCCCAGCATGTCCAGGCCGTAGAATCCGAACGGGTGGACATAGCGATGCCCGATCCGCGTCCAGTCGACGAATTCGATGCCCAGCTTGTAGGTGGCGTTGGTCTCGCGGACGAATTCGGCCTCGTCGATGCCGAGCATCGTGTTGAACAGCACGATCTGCGGGATCGTCGCCTCCCCGACGCCGACGGTGCCGATCTCGTCCGATTCGACCAGCTCGATCGACAGGCCCGGCAGGCGCCCGGCGATCTTGCCGATCGCGGCGGCTGCCATCCATCCGGCGGTGCCGCCACCGACGATGACGATGCGCTGCAGGCGATCATCGATCATACCGGCGACCCCGGCTGGGCGAAGGGCGCTTCTTCGGTGAAGGAGAAGACCGGCAATGCCTCGGCGGCCGGCGCAGGGGCCGGGGCGGGGCGGGCACCGGGAGCACAATGGGCGAGGAACTCGGCGTGGCTCGGCAGCTTCTGCGCGGTTTCCCAATAGCCGCGGCGCATCTGCTCCAGCGCCTCCGCCACCAGATTCTCGTCGAGCGCATCGGCGGCGGGCTCGTGCGTGCGCGGCACGATATGTTGCCCCAGGCACACCGCTACCCAGCTGGTGTTTGAGAACAGCTCATGGCCGTCGCGGAACAGCCGGCCCTTGCTCTGAAACAGCGCGATCTTGGTCGCGAGGCTCTCCGGTACGTCCATCGTCCGCACCTGGTTCCAGAACGGCGTGTCGGTGCGCGTCGTCGCCTTGTAGTGGAGGATGATGAAGTCGCGAATGTCCTCGTACAGGTCGCGCATCTGGCGGTTATATTCGTTCCGCTCGATCGGATCGAAGCGCTTGTCGGGGAACAGCGCGATCAGCCGGGCGATCCCGCTCTGGATCAGGTGGATGCTGGTCGATTCGAGCGGTTCGAGAAAGCCGCTCGACAGCCCGAGGGCGACGACGTTGCGCGACCAGCTCTCGCGCCGCCGCCCGGTGGTGAAGCGCAGCCGCCGCGGATCGGCCAGCGCCGGTCCTTCCAGCGATGCCATCAGCTGCCGCTCGGCGGTGTCGTCATCGATGAAGTCGCTGCAATAGACATGGCCATTGCCCATCCGGTGCTGCAGCGGGATACGCCATTGCCAGCCGGCGGTGCGCGCCGTGGAACGGGTGAAGGGATCGGGTTCGCGGACGTTTGCGCAGGGCACCGCCACCGCGCGGTCGCACGGCAGCCAGTGCCGCCAGTCCTCATAGCCGGCCTCCAGCGCCTCCTCGATCAGCAGCCCGCGAAAGCCGGAGCAGTCGATGAACAGGTCGCCGGCGACGGTGCGGCCGTCCGCCAGCGTCACCGACTGGACGAAGCCATCCTCGGGGCGCAGCGTGACGCCGTCGATCTTGCCTTCGATGCGGGTGATGCCGCGCGATTCCGCCAGGCGCCGCAGCAGCTTGGCATAAAGTCCCGCATCGAAATGATAAGCGTAGAACAGCTCCCGGATCGGCGACTGGGCGGTTGCCGACGGGCGGGCGAACTTGCCCATCGACGCGGCCACCGCGCTCATCGACCAGGCGGAGATGTCCGGCATCGTCCGCCGGGCGCGCTCGCGCAGGTAGAGCTGGTGGAAATGCACCCCCTGCAGATCCTGCGCGTAATTGCCGAAGGGGTGGAAGTAGCGCTCGCCCAAGCCGCCCCAGTCGACGAACTCGATGCCCAGCTTGAAGGTGCCGCCGGTCTCGGCGAGGAACAGGTTCTCGTCCAGCCCGATCATCTGGTTGAAGCGCAGGATCGGCGGGATCGTCGCCTCGCCGACGCCGACCGTGCCGATCTCGTCGGATTCGATGAGCGTGATGCGGGTGTAGCCGTTGTTGAGAAAGCGGGAAAACGCCGCGGCCGCCATCCAGCCGGCGGTGCCGCCGCCGACGATGACGACGTCGCGGATATTATGCTCGTTCATACAGATGCCTTGCTTGCGCCGCGCGGAAACCGGCGGGCGTGGGGAGGGGGTGGATCGCCTGCGCGATCGCGGTCTGGAATGCGGCCATCGCGCGCGCTGCCTCGGCCGGCGGCACGCTATCGACCAGCGGATCGAGATGCCGCGGCAGCACGCCCTGGCCGAGCAGCACCGCCAGCCAGCTGTCGCGATCGAACGTCTCTTCTTCGTAGAAGGGCAAGCGGCCGCGCGCGCGGAACAGGCGCAGCGTGTGGGCGAGCGAGTCCGGCAGCGGCATTTCGGCCATGTCGCGCCAGAAGGGCTCGTCTCGCCGTGCGGTGACATAGTGGAGGAGCACAAAATCGCGCACCCGCCGTGCCTCGGCGAGCGCCTGGCGATTATATTCGGCGCGTTCGAGCGGGTGGGGTGCGCCGGCAGGCAGCATCGCGATCAGGCGGTCGATCGCGCTATGGGCGAGGTGGAGGTTGCTCCACTCCAGCGGCTCGATGGTCACCGCCGCGTCGCCGATCGCGACGACATTGTGCCGCCAGGGCTCGATCGAGGCGCCGGCGTCGAAGGCGATCGCACCGCCGCGCGCGTTGCCCTCTGCCTCCCGATAGACCGCGCCGCGCTGCATCGCGCCGGTCCATTGCCAGCCCCGCGCGGTGGCGGTCACCTGTTCGAGCACGGGCAGATCGGCGGGGGGCGGCACCAGGTCTTCCAGCACCAGCCGGTCGCAGCGAAGCCAGCCGCGCCAGTCCTCGCGCGGCGCGTCGAGCAAACCATGCAGCAGCGCCGCCGGGCCGGAGCAGTCGGCATAGAGATCCGCCGTCAGCCGGGTGCCGTCGCCGAGCACCACGGCGGCGATACTGCCCACGGCGTCCCGCTCGACGCCCGCCAGCGCGCCTTCCTGGCTGCGCACGCCGACATGGCGCGCGAACGCCACGAGCATCGCGGTGTAGCGCGGCAGGTCGAGGGTGAGCCCTACGCCATGGGCCCCGAACGGCCCATCGCCGTTCGGCAGCACGAAGCGGCCGGCGCGCGCCATCGCCGCAGCTGCGGAGAAGGTGTCGAACGGTGGCGCCGTACCCGCCAGTGCGGCGCGGATCCAGAGCTGGTGGAAGGGGGCGCTGCCCATTCCCTCGCCGTGGCGCGCATAGGCGTGGACATAGTCGGGCTGGCCTTGCACCCAGTCGCGGAACAGCGTGCCGAGCCGATAGGCGCTGCCAGTTCGCAGCACCGTGTCGTCGAGGCCGAGGCCGAGATCGTCGTGAAAGCCGAAGATCGAGGGCAGGGTGGTGGCGATTCGGTCTGCCAGCGCCTCCGCCGGCGGGGCGAGCGGCAGGATCGTCACGTCGAGCAGCGGCACGCGCCGCTTGAGCGCGGCCGCGGTCGACCAGCCGGTCACGCCGCCGCCGACCACCACCACGCGTCGCGGTGCGCTCATGCGGCTGCGGCCATCGCGCAATAGCGGTCGATATAGTGCAGATGCTCGGGCACCTGCGCCACCGTCGCTGCGATCTCGCCGTGCAGCGCTTGCATGCTGCGGGTGAGCATGGTCGCATCGGGCAGGTCGGCGCGCGGGTCATAGCCTTCGGGCTCGATCCCCTGGCCGATATAGACCGCGATCCAGCTCGCATCGAGGAACACGCCCTCGCGATACTTCACCACCCGGCCGGCGCGGCGGAACAGTTCGATCTTCTCGGCGAGGCTGTCCGGCACTGTCATGGTGCGGACATAGTTCCAGAAGTCCGTGTCGGTACGGGTGGTGGCGTGGTAGTGAAGGATCAGGAAGTCGCGGATGCGATCATATTCCATGTCGATCAGCCGATTGAATTCGTCGCGCTCGATCGCGCACTTGGCCGAGTCCGGGAACAGCTCGATCAGCGCGGTGATCGCCTGCTGGACCAGATAGATGCTGGTCGATTCGAGCGGTTCGAGAAAGCCGCTCGCCAGGCCGATCGCGACGCAATTATGGGCCCAGCTGCGCCGCCGCCGGCCGGCGCGGAAGCGCAGCGGGCGTGGATCGGCGAGCGGCGCCCCCTCCACCGCGCCGGTGAGCGCGCGTGCGGCGTCCTCGTCCGTGGTGAAGGCGCTGGCATAGACATAGCCGTTGCCCGTGCGGTGCTGCAGCGGGATCCGCCAGCGCCAGCCCGCCGGCATCGCGATCGCGCTGGTGTAGGGCGTGACCGCGGTCTCCGTCCGGCACGGCATTGCCACCGCGCGATCGGCCGGCAGCCAGTGGTTCCAGTCCTCGAACGGCTCGGCCAGCGCCTCGCCGAGCAGCAACGAGCGGAAGCCCGAGCAGTCGATGAACAGATCGCCCTGGATGGCCTGGCCATCCTCCAGTCGGACGGCCGTGATGTTCCCGCTGGCCCCGTCGCGCAGCACTTCGACGACCTTGCCCTCGGTGCGGCGGGCGCCAAGCCCCTCGGCGATCCGGCGCAGATACGGCGCGAACAGCAGCGCATCGAACTGATAGGCATAGCCATAGGTGGAGGCGAGCTTGTCGGGGTCGGTCGCCGGCAGGTCGAACCGGTTGCCGCGCGCGAGCATGCAGGCATAGGAGAAATGTTCGAGCGGCGGCACCGCCACGCCGGCGCGCCGCAGCCGCGTCCAGTAATGGTGGAAATCGACGTCGCCCTTACCGCGGCCAAAGGTGCCGAACGGGTGGACATAGCTGTCGCCGATCTTCCCCCAGTCGCGAAATTCGATACCCAATTTGAACGTACCGCGGGTCCAGGCCATGAAATCGGCTTCGCGGATGCCGAGCCTTTCGACGAAGCCGCGAATGTGCGGCAACGTTGCCTCTCCGACACCGATCACGCCGATCGCCTCGGACTCGATGAGGTGCAGACTGCAACGCCCCGGCAACAATCGGGCGAGCGCCGCCGCTGCCATCCAGCCCGACGTACCCCCGCCGACGATCACCACGCGTAGACTCGGTCGCCCGGCCATGGCCCATCCTCTCCCTCTCCGCCTTAGGCTTACCAGCATTCCCTGCCGGTCTGTCAAACCCGATCCGTGGGGCTGCCCCAGCGGCCATATGACGCAGCGTTGCAAACGGGTTACACTCGTTTCAGAAAAATTTCTGATCCTGTTAGCGGTCGCATTGCCAAGCTGCGTCCGATCTGGTGTACAAGGCCTGACAACATTGTCGTGACCAACGAGTCACATGCAACTTTGGAGGAGGGGGTCTATGCGATCGGCGTCGCACGCGCGTTTCCGCGATATCAGCAAAATCGGATCTTTCTTGCGCGGGGCCTCGGTCACCGCGCTCTGCGTCGCGGGCATGATGGGCACGGCCCATGCCCAGTCCGCCGCACCGGACCAGCAGGCCCAGGACGGCCAGGGCGCGCAGGATGCGCAGGGTGATCAGGCGGCGATTATCGTCACCGGCATCCGCGCCAGTCTTGCCAATGCGCAGACGATCAAGAAGAATTCGGACACGGTGGTCGACGCGATCACCTCGCAGGACATCGGCGCCCTGCCGGACCGTTCGGTCACCGAGGCGCTGCAGCGCGTGCCGGGCGTCTCGATCAATCGCTTTGCCGGCACCAACGATCCCGATCACTTCTCGGTCGAAGGCTCGGGCGTCGTGGTCCGCGGCCTCAACTTCGTGCGCTCGGAATTCAACGGCCGCGACGCGTTCTCCGCGGGCGTGGGCGGTCAGGCGCTGAACTTCGCCGATGTGCCGGCCGAACTGCTCGGCTCGGTCGAGGTCTACAAGAACGTCACCGCGGCGATGATCGAAGGCGGCCTTGCCGGCACGGTCAACCTCAACACCCGCAAGCCGTTCGACAACAAGGGCTTCCATGTCGCGTTCAGCGGCGAGGCGAATTACGGCGACTTCATCAAGAAGTGGTCGCCGACCGGCTCGTTCCTGATCAGCAACACCTGGGACACGGCCAAGGGCACCTTCGGCCTGCTGGGCAGCGTTTCCTACTCGCGCGTCCGCAGCCGCGCCGACGGCATCCAGATCACCAACTTCCAGACCCGCGACAACACGCTGGTGCCGTTCCAGAACGGAGGCGGCCAGCTCGTCTGCCGCACCCCGCTGCCGGGCAGCACCGATACCACGACGCTGCCCGGCCAGCGGCCGGACGCCGCGGGCAACAATGTCAACGCTCCCTGCGGCGCAGCCTCGACGCCCGGCGCGGACGGCTTCGCCGACCCGCGTTCGATCGCCTATGCGCCGATCGGCGGTCAGTTCCGCACCCAGGATTTCGATCGCAAGCGTGACGGCATCGCCGTCGCCGGACAGTGGGAGTCGACGGACCGCTCGGTGCTGGCGACCGCACAGTTCCTGCGTTCGCACACCACCAATGCCTGGGGCGAGCACACCTTCGAATCCGCGCCGGACCTTTCCGAATATAATACGTTCCCGAAGGGCTGCGTGCAGAACGGCGATGGTCCGCTCTACAACGGCAACACCACGACGCGCGCCGAATGTCCGGTGGGTCAGTTCACCGACTATCAGTATGACAGCACCGGCCTGTTCCAGAAGGGCTACATCACCCTTCCGGGCAGCGGCTGGCGCAACGCCTCCAGCGGCAATGCCGATACCTTCGTGCCGACGGGCGGCGTCCAGCAATCGCTGTCGCGGCGCCAGGTGTATGAGGAGAACACGGTCAACGACTTCGGGTTCAACCTCCAGATCCATCCGAGCGATCGCTGGGACATCAACCTCGACGCCGATTACACGCGCGCCGAGCGGAGCAACCTCGACGTCAGCCTGTTCGGCTCGACCTTCGCCGACGAGGAGGTCGACCTCACCGGCAGCCTGCCCAAGGTTGTGCCGCACAAGCCGCTGACGCTCGCGGCGACCTGGGCTACGCCGAACCCGGCGCTCGTCTCCGCCACCGATTCGCAGTATTTCGCCGACAAGCGCGTGCAGTTCTGGCGGGCGGGTATGGACCATGCCGAAGACAGCGTCGGCCGCGAATATGCCTTCAAGGGCGATTTCAGCTATGCGCTGGGCGACGAAGGCTTCTTTAAGAAGATCAAGTTCGGCGGCCGCTACGCCGATCGCGACCAGACGGTGCGGTACACGACCTATAACTGGGGCGTGATGAGCGAAATCTGGAGCGGCACGGCGCCCGTTTCTATCGCGCAGGCGGGCACCAATCAGGCCAGCTTCTACAACTTCCCGAATTTCTTCCGCGGTCAGACCCCGGGGCCGTCGGGCGCATATTATTACAATGGCGATCTGATCAACGGCTATGATCAGGCGAGCAAGTTCATGCAGGGCATCGCGGCGACCTGGCATTCCGCCAACGGCGCCGGCTCCGCCAATGACTGGCGGCCGCTGGCACAGCGCGCGGACGTGGTGCCGGGCACGATGTATCGGCCGAACGAAATCCAGCGGGTGAAGCAGCAGGATTTCAACGCCTATCTGATGGCGACCTTCGGTGGCGAGGATACCCGGATCGGCCGTATCAGCATTTCGGGTAATGCCGGCGTGCGCTTCGTACGCTCGTATCTCGGCTCCTTCGGCGCATCGCGCATTCCGACCCAGACCGATCTGGGCGTGACCGCGCCGTATCTGACGACGACCGTCAATGGGCAGACGGTCGCCGGCCGCTGCGATCCGGCGGTGCCGGCCGGTTCCCCGCCGGGTACGCCGGCGCGCACCGCGGGCGGCGTCTGCAACCTCGGTGCCGCGGGCTACGCCCAGCTGCAGCAGTTTGCGGGCACGAACGCGACGATCTTCCCGACCCAGGCGAACTTCAGCTACGATTACTTCCTGCCGAGCCTGAACCTCAAGTTCGGCGTCGCCAACGGGCTGCAGCTGCGACTCGCCGCATCCAAGGTGCTGACGCGTCCGGAATCGTCCTATGTCCGCAGCTATCTCGACCTCAGCGTCGACGGGAACGGCAACCTCACCGCCAATGTCGGCAACCCGTTCCTGAAGCCGGCGACGGCGTGGCAGTTCGACGTCACTGCGGAATGGTATTTCTCCAAGGTGGGCTCGCTGACGGCGGACGTGTTCTACAAGGACGTGCAGAACTTCTTCTACCAGTCGACCGGCACGCTGCAGTTCACCAACAACGGCGTGACCTTCCCGGCGCAGACGCGCGGTCCGGCGAACTATAACGGCCACGGCAAGATCAAGGGCTTCGAGGTCGCCTACCAGCAGACCCTCGACTTCCTGCCGAGCTTCCTCTCGGGCCTCGGCGTCAACGCGAACTATTCCTATGTGGATAGCTCGGGCCTGCCCAACACCTTCCTGAACACGGGCAGCGCAGTGAACGTCGGCAGCATCAAGCCGGGCAACCTGCCGCTGGAAGGCCTGTCGAAGCACAATGTCAACGGCACGATCTTCTACGAAAAGGGGCCGATTTCGCTCCGCGCCGCGTATAACTGGCGCTCGAAGTTCCTGCTGACGGCGGCGGACGTGATCTTCCCATACACCTCGATCTACCAGGATGCGTTCGGGCAACTCGATGCCTCGGCGTTCCTCAGCCTGAACAAATATGTGAAGATCGGTGTCCAGGGCGTGAACCTCACCAATTCGGTGACCAAGACGCTCCAGGCCTATCGCGGCGATCCGGCGTACCTCGCGCCGCGCTCGTACTTCATGAACGACCGACGCTTCTCGTTCATCATCCGCGGCAATTTCTAACGATCTGCCCGAATGAAAGCGAAAGGGGGTTCCGACGGTTGCCGCCGGGGCCCCTTTTTTTTCGTGCGGCCGGTTCATCGGCCCCGACGGATCGGTCAAACGGCAGCGTGGATCCGGTTGAGCAGCTGGAGCAGGGTCGCGCGCTCGGCATCGTCCAGGTCGGCGAGCACCGGCAGTTCGGATTCGTGCAGGCGCGCGATCATTTGCGGCAGCTGCGTCTCGCCTTCGGGTGTCAGGTGGAGGGCATGGCTGCGCAGGTCGCGGCCCGGCCGACGCTCGACCAGCCCGCGCTCGACCAGCAGGTTGACCAGCTTCATCGCGCTCGCCCGATTGATCGACAGCGCCCGGCCCAGTGCCGACTGGTCCAGCCCCGGCTGCGCCCGGATCAGCGCCAGCGCCGTCACGCGGGCAGGGGAGATGCCATAGGGCGCCAACGCAGCATGCGCCGCCTCCATCAACCGCAGGCGCGCCATCTGCAGCTGATAGCCGATCAGCGTTTCGAGAGCGTCATCCTGGGAAGCGGCGTGGGTCATCTTGTCCAATCGGTATGCCTGGGATACATTTGCGCAAAATAGGGGATATGCCGCGGCGAGTCGCCGCCTGTTTTAGGAGATTGGCCTTGGAACGCACCTTCAAGCTGTTGATCAATGGCGAGGCCGTGGACGGCGCGTCGCAGTTCGACGTGATCAATCCTGCGACTGCGGAGCCGTTCGCGCGCTGTCCCAAGGCCGATGCCGAACAGCTGAACGCCGCCGTCGCCGCCGCCAAGGCCGCGTTCCCGGCCTGGGCCGCTACGCCGATCGAGGAGCGCGCGGCCAAGGTCGAGGCGGTCGCCGGGCGGCTGCAGGAGCGGCTGAGCGAGTTTGCCAGCCTGCTCACCACCGAGCAGGGCAAGCCGCTCGACCAGGCCACCGGCGAGGTGATGGGCACGGTGTTCACGCTGCGCGCTTTCACCGAGATGCGCCCCGAGACCAAGATGCTGCGCGACGAAGGCGGCAACCGCGTCGTCGAGCATCGCACGCCGCTGGGCGTGGTCGCGGCGATCACGCCGTGGAACTTCCCGATGGTGCTGGCGGCGAACAAGATTGGCCCGGCGCTGGTCGCGGGCAACACCATGGTGCTCAAGCCCGCGCCGACCACGCCGCTCACCACGCTGCTGCTGGGCGAGATCTTCGCCGAGCTGCTGCCGCCGGGCGTGATCAACATCATCTGCGACCAGAACGATCTGGGCGCGCTGCTCACCACCCATCCGGACGTCGCCAAGATCGCCTTCACCGGCTCCACCGCCACCGGCAAGAAGGTGATGGCGAGCGCCGCCGACGGCGTGAAGCGCGTGACGCTGGAGCTGGGCGGCAACGACGCGGCGATCGTGCTCGACGATGTCGAGCCGGCGCTGGCGGCCAAGAAGGTGTTCCAGGGCGCGATGTACAATGCCGGGCAGATCTGCGTGGCGGTGAAGCGTGCCTATGTGCCCGAGGGCATGTATGAGGCATTCTGCGCGGAAATTGCCGAGCTGGCCCGCAACACCGTGGTCGACGACGGCGCCAAGCAGGGTGCCAAGGTGGGCCCCGTGCAGAACGCGATGCAGTTCGAGAAGGTCAAGGCGCTGATCGAGGACGCCAAGCAGCGCGGCACCGTGCTGGCCGGCGGCGACGCGCTCGATCGTCCCGGCTATTTCATCCCGCCGACGATCGTCCGCGATCTCGACGACGATGCCCCCCTGGTGCGCGAGGAGCAGTTCGGCCCGGTGCTGCCGGTGCTGAAATATCGCGATATCGACGAGGTGATCGCCCGCGCCAATGACTCCGAGTACGGCCTGGGCGGCACGATCTGGGGCCGCGACGTGGCGCGCGCGACGGAAGTGGCGATGAAGATCGACAGCGGCACGGTATGGGTGAACCAGCACCTCGCGATCGATCCGCGCATCCCCTTCCGCGGATCGAAGCAGTCGGGGCTGGGCGGCGAGCTCGGCCAGGCGGGGCTGCACGAATATACCCAGGCGCATATCGTAAACGCGGTCGAACTGGAGCCGGCCGCCTGAGCGCGGTAGAGCATTTCACCACCCAGGCGGTGCCGCCCCAGCGGCGGCACCTCTTCTGGCGCGACATCGTCGCCGAGGCCTTTCCGGGCATGACCGCCATCGCCCCGGAAGGCATCCGCGCCGATCTCGCCCGGTGGCACCTGGGGCCGGTGGGCCTCGCCCGGGCGCGGAGTGCGCGGGCGCAGGTGCGGCGCGCGGGCAATCGCGACGGGCATAATCTGCTGCTGCACCTCCAGCGGCGCGGGCGGCTGACGATGCTGCACGGCGACACGGCGGTGTCGGGGGGCATGGGCGACATCCTCGTCGCCGACGACAGCCGGCCCTACGCGATCGACATTTCCGACACCAACGAATGCCTGATCCTGCAGGTGCCGGCCGCGTCGCTCGGCGACGGGATCGGGCTCGGCAATCTGCACGGCCGGCTGTTGTCGGGGCAGGATCCGCATGTCGCCTTCCTCAACCACATGCTGCTCGGGCTGTGGGACCAGCGGGCGATGCTCGGGGATGTCGACGACGGGGTTGGCGAGCTGCTGGTCGATGCCACGCGGCTGGTCTGCCGCCAGCAGCGCGGCGCGCCGTTCGTCGCGGCGGGGGCGGAAACGCCGGTCACCTATGCGCTGCGCCATCTCGATGATCCCGAACTCGGCACCGCCAGCCTGTGCGCCGCGACCGGGCTCAGCCCGCGCGCGGTGCAGAAGGCGTTCCTGCGCGAAACCGGCCTTACGCCCACCGCGTTTATCGCCGACCGGAGACTTTCCCGTGCGGCGGAACTGCTCGTGGCGGAGCCCGGCCGCAGCGTCACCGACATCGCCTTCTCGCTCGGCTTCAGCGACGCGGCCTTTTTCAGCCGCTGCTTTCGTCGGCGCTTCGCCACCAGCCCGCGCGAATGGCGGTGCAGGGGTGCGCGTCCGTCCTGATCGCGGTGCGCACCCGTCCAAGACGGGGCGCCATCCGCGCGCTAGCCTTCTCCGATAAGCGCCGAAATGGCGCGCATCAGGAGAGGAAAATGCGCATTGGTCTCGCCACGGCCCTGCTTGCTTCGGCGGCATGGGCGGCGCCCGTCTGGGCCCAAAGCACCGAACAACCTGCCCAGCCCGAAGCGAAGCAGCAGGACAGCGGCATCGCCGAAATCGTCGTCACCGCGCAGAAGCGGGCGGAAAACGTCCAGGACGTGCCGATCGCCATCTCCGCCTTCGGCGCGGACACGCTGAAGGAGCGCGCGGTCGGCAGCGTCGCCCAGCTCTCGGCGATCGCGCCCAACGTCAATCTGGATGCTGGCACGCCCTTCTCGGGCTCGCCCGCCGTGCTTTCCGCCTATATTCGCGGCATCGGCTCGGATGATTTCGCCTTCAACATCGATCCCGGCGTCGGCCTCTATCTCGACGGCGTCTATCTCGCCCGCACGGTGGGCGCGAACCAGGACCTGATGGATGTCGCCCGGGTCGAGGTGCTGAAGGGACCGCAGGGTACCTTGTTCGGCCGCAACACGATCGGCGGCGCGATCTCGATCGTCACCCGCGATCCCGGCAAGGAATTCCGCGTCCAGGGCGATGTGACCACGGGCAGCTACAAGCGGCTGGGCGCGCGCGGATCGGTCGACATTCCGATCACCGACGGGCTCGGCGCGATCCTCAGCTTCGGGGTGCAGTCGCGCGACGGCTTCCTCGAACGCATTCCCTATCCCGACCAGCGCGCCAACAACACGCCCTCTTACACCGCCTTCTCGGCCGCCGGATACGGCAACTCGACGCGCGAAGGCGGCAACGACAATTGGAACCTGCGCGGCAAGCTGAAATGGGCGCAGGGCGGGCCGCTCACGCTCACCCTGTCCGGCGACTATAGCCGCGACAAGGGCACCAGCGCCAACAAGCTGCTGGGCACCGCCGAGAATGTCCCCGGCAATTTCGCCGGCACGGCCAACCTGCCGGGCACCGGCTTCGATCCCACCGGCACCACCGGGTTCAACTTCGCCGGGCTCTACAATTTCTGCATCGGCGCGACCTCGGCGCAGATCGCCGCCCGGGGCGCCCAGGCACTTTGCGGCACCTCCGGTACGCAGTTCAACCCGCGCTTCCAGGTGCCGAGCTATGCCGGCGTCAATGTCGACGGCAACCCGGCCAACAACCGCCTGCCCTGGGACAGCCGCTATGTCCTTGCCGATCCGGACAAGAGCTATGCCACCGGCAACAGCTTCTCCGACCTCAAGAACTGGGGCTTTTCCGGCGTCATCGACTATGACCTGAGCGACACCATCGCGCTCAAGTCGATCACCGCCTATCGCCAGCTCGACTGGGCCGCCGGGCTCGATGCCGACGGCTCGCCGCTCAACTTCCTCCAGCTCAGCTTCACCATGCACCAGTGGCAGTTCAGCCAGGAAGTGCAGCTGCTCGGCAAGGCGCTCGACAACAAGCTGAACTATGTGCTCGGCGGCTATTATTTCAAGGAAGCCGGCAACCTCCACGATTACGTCACCTTCGCCGAGGGCCAGGTGCAGGTGGACGGCCCCAACCGGCTGGAGACCGCCAACTATGCCGCGTTCGGCCAGGTCGACTATCGCCCGACCGCATGGCTCGGCCTCACCATCGGCGGCCGCTACACCAACGAGAAGAAGCGCTTCGAAGGCGGCCAGCAGGAACTGAACGGCTTCAACTACAAGCTGTTCGGCTGCTCGGATGCCAATGGCAACATCACCCCGAACGGCCCGTTCCCGCTGGCGCCGGTGACCTGCCAGACGGGTCTCGGCTATCCCGATCCCAGCAATCCGGTGCGCGTCTATGTGCCGGGGGTGAACCGCAAGAAGTTCAGCGATTTCTCGCCCAAGTTCGGCGTGCAGCTGCACCCGAACGACAATGTGATGGTCTATGGCAGCTGGTCGCGCGGCTACAAGACCGGCGGCTGGACCACGCGCCTCACCAACCCGCAGGGCAATGTCGCGCCCGACTTCAACGAGGAGACCGCGACGACGACCGAGATCGGCGTGAAGTCGACGCTGCTCGATCGCAAGCTCCAGCTCAACGCCGCCGCCTTCAACACCGAATACAAGGGCATCCAGCTCAACATCCAGATCGGCACCTCGCCGACCATCGCCAATGCCGGCAATGCCCGGATCCGCGGCTTCGAGCTGGAAGCGATCGCGGCGCCGGTGCGCGGCCTCACCGTCAACGCGTCGCTCGGCTATATCGACGCCTATTACACCAGTGTCTCGCCCGCGGCGGCGGCGGTGGGCGGCCCCAACCCGTTCCAGGCCGGTACCGTGGTCGGCGCATCGCTGCCCAAGACGCCGAACTGGAAGACCAACATCGCGCCGCGCTACGAAACCCGCATCGGCAACGGCGCGTCGCTGATCTTCCTCGCCGACTGGAGCCATGCCAGCAGCGTGTGGAACGATACCCAGCGCACCTACATCCTGCGCCGCGGTGCGATCGATCTGGTCAATGCCAGCATCGCCTATCAGGAGCCGCACGACCATTGGACGCTCACCGTCGGCGGCACCAACCTGACCGACAATCGCTATCTGACTTCCGGCGGCTCCAACATCGCCGACGGCACCTTCTTCGGCACCTATAGCCGCCCGCGCGAATGGTATGCGCGCTTCGGCTTCAAGTTCTAACGGGAGCGCATCCATGGACATCCAGGCAGCTGTCACCGAGGCGGCGGGCGGCACCTTCAGCATTGAGACGCTGCGGATCGATGCGCCGGGGCCCAGTCAGGTGCTGGTGCGGATCGTCGCCTGCGGCGTGTGCCATACCGACATGGTGATGCGCGACGGCGCGCTGCCGGTGCCGTTCCCCGCGGTGTTCGGGCATGAGGGCGCGGGCGTGGTCGAGGCGGTGGGGCCGGGGGTGACCGGCCTCGCCCCCGGCGACCATGTGTTGCTCAGCTTCGACAGCTGCGGCGCCTGCTCCGCCTGCCACGATCATCAGCCCGGCTATTGTCCCGAATTCTTCCCGCGCAACTTTCTCGGCGCACTCGGGCCGGATCAGGGCGGATTGTGGCGCGGCGCGGACCGGATCGGCAGCAACATCTTCGGCCAATCCGCCTTCGCCACCCACGCGCTTGCGCATCCGCGCAACGTGGTGAAGGTCGATGCCGACCTGCCGCTCCACCTGCTCGCCCCGCTCGGCTGCGGGATCCAGACCGGTGCGGGGACGGTGCTGGAGACGCTCAAGGTGGCGGCGGGCCAGTCGATCGCGATCTTCGGTGCCGGCGCGGTCGGGCTGGCCGCGGTGATGGCCGCCGCGATCGCCGGTGCCGGCAGGATCGCGCTGCTGGATCGCCACGCGCACCGGCTCGATCTCGGTCGCGAACTGGGGGCGACCGACACCGCTACCAGCCTGGACGCGCTCTCGGCCCCGTTCGACCATATCGTCGACACCACGGGCGTGCCGGCGCTGCTGGGGCAGGCGGTCGACCTGCTCGCGCCGCGCGGTACGCTGGCGCTGGTCGGCGCCTATCCGTCCGATCCCAAGCTTTCCATCGACGCCTCCGCGATCATGAGTGTCGGGCGCAGGATCATCGGCGTGGTGGAAGGCGGCATCGATCCGCAGCGCTTCGTCCCCGAGCTGATCGCGCAGTATCGCGCCGGCCGGCTGCCGATGGAAAAGCTGGTGCGCACCTATCCGTTCGCGGCGATCGATCAGGCGGTCCACGATTCCGAAACCGGCGCCGTCATCAAGCCGGTGCTGCTGATGGAGCAGGGCGCATGACCGACGCCCCGCCGCGGCCCGACGTCGTCGCGCTCCTCGCCTATCTCGCCGAGCACGTCGCCCCGCCGGTCTCGGCGCTGCCGGTGGAGGCGGCGCGGCTGATGATGCGGGCGAACTGCACGGTGGCCGATCTGCCCCCGGTCCCGCTCGCGCGGGTGCAGGACTGGACGGTGCCGGGCCCCGCCGGCCCCCTTGCCGCGCGCCTCTATGATCGCCGGCTTGATCGCATGGCGGGGCCTCTCGTGCTGTTCTTCCACGGCGGCGGCTTCGTGATCGGCGATCTCGGCACCCATCACAGCTTCTGCACCTGGCTTGCCGACGCGCTGGACCTGCCGGTGCTGGCGATCGACTATCGCCTCGCGCCCGAACATCCCTTTCCCGCAGCGGTCGACGATGCGGAGGCCGCGGCACGCTGGATCGCCGATGCACCGGACGTGTTCGGCTTCCGGGTGACCGGCCTGATCCCCTGCGGCGACAGCGCCGGAGGCAATCTGGCGATCGTCACCTCGCAGCAGCTGGCGCTGCGCCCCGCCGCGGTCCCGGTGCAGGCATGCTGGGCGCTGTACCCCTTTGTCGGCGGCGGCAAGGACTGGCCGTCGCACCGGGCGTACGGCAACGGCTATTTCCTCTCTGCCGACGACATGGCCTGGTTCGACGCCCAATATCGGGCGACCAGCGGCGATCCCCGCCACGATTGTCTCAATGGCCCGATTCCGCCGGTGCCGCTGCTCATCCACACCGCCGGCCTCGATCCGCTTCGCGACGCGGGCCGCGCCTATGCCGATCGGGTCGAGCGCGCCGGCGTGCCGGTGCACCGGATCGAGGCGGCCGGCATGATCCATGGCTTCGTCCATTTCCGCCAGGCGCTGCCCTCGGCCCAGCAGGATTGTGCGGCCTTCGCCGCCGCGGCCAAAGCGATGCTGGCCCGTGATCCTCTGCACGGGGACTGAAACCCGCCTCTACCGCCTTCCTTCACCGCTTTCGATCCGGTCGGCGCGTTCGCTATCCTTGCGGGCGCCCTTCGCATTGCCGCGGCTCGCGCGGATTTCGCTGCGGATGCGGTAGGCGCGGGCGGAGCGCTCGTAGCGAAGCGCCTGATCGATATCGGCTTCCGCGCGGGCGAGGTCGCCGCGCATGCGATAGGCAAGCGCGCGGTTGAGATAGGCGGGGGCGAGCGTCGGACGCACGGCGAGCGCGCGATCGAAGGTTGCGATCGCGAGGCGCGTGTCGCCCTTCTCCAGCGCTGCGAGACCGTCGTGTAGCGCGAGGTCGGCCGGGTCTTCTGGGTCGGGCGTGCAGCCCTGGTTCTCCGGACAGGTCGTGCGTGCCCTGGTGTCGCGGCTGGCGACCCGCGCGCCCGTGACGACGATGTCGCTCGTCGCCATCGGCGGGGCGGCTGCCATCGCTACCGGGGGAGGTGCCACGGGTGCTGGGGGCGGTGGTGGGGGTGGTGGCGGCGGCGGCGGCGGTGCAGCTTCGGCCACCGATGCGGGTGCGGCGGGCGGCGCAGAGACCGCTGGTGGCGCGCTTGCAGGGCCAGCGGGGCGGGCCGGGGCAGGCGGCGGCGCCGCCACCGGGGCAGGGGCGGAGCGCCGGCTCGGCGCTTCCGGTCGCGGCATCTCGCTGGGAACCCCGCGCGTCGGCTGCGTGGCCGGTGCTGGCGGCCGGTGTGCGACCCCGCCCGGCACGTCGCGATGGTGCAGCGCCATCGGGATACTGACCACCGCGACGAGCGCAATCGAGGCAGCCGTGCCGACGAATCCGGGGCGCAGCCAGCGGCTGCGCTTTGGCGGCGCGCGCTGCGGCGCGGGTGTTGCCGCTACCCCCTCGAAGCGCGCCATCGCCGCCGTCAGCGCCGCGCGCCGTGCGGCCGGGCGCGGCGGCGGCGGATCGGGCAGATGGCGCTTGAGATCGTCGTCCATCGCGAACTCAGCCAGCCGGGTGCGGGGAGGGTGGGCGTGCCATCCTCCCCGCTATAGCGGCATCGACGCCTCCATCGGAAGCGGCAATGCCATGCGCCGCGCGGTCAGCGTACCAGGGGCGGCAGGGCCTGTGCGCGTTCCGCCTTGCCGACAAGGGCCAGGAATTCGGCGCGATAGCCGAACGGATCACGCCCCTGTGCCCCCGCGGCAATCCGTGCGACGTCGCCATAGCCAAAGTGCCCCGCATAGGTGCCGCCGCGCAGCAGCTCGGCAAAGCCCGCCACCGCGGTGGCAAAGCGCGCATCCTCCGGCGCATCCTCGAACCGGGGCGCGATGCCGCGGGCCGAGATCGGCTGCGCGATCAGCCGGCTCGTGGAAGCCTTGGGCAGCTTGTAGCGGATCTTGACGAAGCCCAGTTCCGCCGGGCTTGCCGCCTGTCGCGGCGCGGCCTCCGGCTTGCCATAGCGCAGCGGATCGGCCGTTTGCGGGCCGCCGACGGGGACCACCTCGTAGAGCGCGGTCACGGTCCGCCCTGCGCCGACGTCGCCGGCATCGACCGCGTCGTTGTTGAAGTCCTCGCGCGCCAGCATCCGCGTCTCATAGCCGATGAGCCGATATTCGGCGATCGCGGCGGGGTTGAACTCCACCTGCACCTTCACGTCGTTGGCGATCGGGAACAGCGACGAACTCGCCTCCGTGACGAGTGTCTTGCGCGCCTCGTTCAACGTGTCGATATACGCGGCGACGCCATTGCCGTTCTGCGCCAGCGTCTGCATCAGCGCGTCGTTATAGTTGCCCATGCCGAAGCCGAGTACCGACAGGTAGATGCCCTTGGTCCGCTCCCGCGCGATATAGCCCTTCAGTTCGTCCTGGCTGGTGATGCCGACGTTGAAATCGCCGTCGGTCGCCAGGATCACGCGGTTGACGCCCTTGGAATCGAAGTCGCGCTCGGCGAGCGCATAGGCCTGCCGGATGCCCTCCGCGCCTGCCGTGCTGCCGCCGGCCTCCAGCTGGTCGAGCGCGCCGAGGATGCGGCCCCGATCGCTGGCCGGCGTCGGTTCGAGCACGGTGCCCGCCTGCCCGGCATAGGCGACGATCGCGACCCGATCGTCCTCGCCGAGGCTGTCGAGCAGCAGGCGCAGCGACTGCTTCACCAGCGGCAGCTTGTTGGGCATCTGCATCGAGCCCGAGGTGTCGATGAGGAACACGAGGTTGGCGCGCGGCCGGCTGGTCCGGGTAAGCTCGTAGCCGCGCACGCCGATGCGGACGATCAGCCTTCCGGGCGCCCAGGGGCTGGGGAAGACGGCGAGGTTGGTGCTGAAGGGCTCCGCCGTGCTGCGGGCGGGCGCGTAGTCGTACGGGAAGTAATTGACCATCTCCTCCGTCCGCACCGAATCGCGCGGCGGCAGCACGCCGCGGTCGAGCGAGGCGCGCAGGAAGGCGTAGGACGCGGTGTCGACGTCGAGCGAGAAGGTGGAGACGGGCGCATCGGCGACGCGCTCGAACGCGTTCTGCTGTACGGCGGTGAAGCGGTCACGACCCGCGACGGCGAACGGCGGCAGTTCGGCGAGCACCGGCGCGCGGTTCCGCGACATCGCCATTGCGATCGGTGCCGGCGGCGGGGGCGGCGGTGCCGGCATTGCCGACGGTGCGGCGATGCGATTGCCGCTCACGACGATGTCCGTCACCGGCGGTGGGGCCGGGTGCGCTTCGGTGCCTGCTGGGCGCGTCGTGTCGGCGCAGGACGCGACGAGCAGGGCGGGAAGGCCGATCGCGGTGAGGACGAAGGGAACGGGGGCAGGGCGGGCGCGGGGCATGGCAATCTCCTCCAAGGACGGGCGGCACATCGGCCACCTGTTCCTTGGACGCCGCATCGCGTGCGATCCTTGGGCGCCCTTGCGCTTTTTTTCAGGTCTTGCCCGACAGGCGCCGGCGTGCCTCATGCATTCGCCACGAAACCGTCGCTTCGGCCACGCCCAGTATCGCCGCGGCTTCGGCATGGGTCAGCTCCTGTCCGGCAACCAGCACCACCGCGTCGCGATAGGCTGCGGGCAGTTTCATCACGGCGCTGCGCACCCACATCGCATCGTGCACGTCGCCATGGTCCGCGCCGCGCCCGATCCCGGCGAGGATCGCAAGCCGCTCGGTCATCCCGCGAAAGGCGCGTCCGCGCCGTCGCGCGTCGCGGCACGCGTTGAAGGTGATCCCGATCAGCCAGGTCGAAAAGCGCGACTCGCCGCGGAAGCTGCCAATCCGGCCGACCAGCGTGCAGCACACGTCCTGCGCGATATCCTCCGCGTCGCTGCGCGAACCGGTGAGTTGCCAGGCGAGCGCGTGGATCCGGTCATAGTGCCGCTCGAGCAGTGTCCCGAGCGCCGCCCGATCTCCCGCGACTGCCGCGCCGACCAGATCGGCATCCGGATCCTCGCCCCGCGCTGCCACGCTTCAGATCGCGCACAGAAAATGCAGGGCACGGCTGAACGTGCTCGCCCGCTCCCGCAAAGATCGTCCCCACGCCATCGCCCGCTGTCTGCCCGATCCCCGCGCGAGACGCCATGGCCTGCGTGCGCGTTCAGCAGGCGACCGACGAGCCGGTCGATGAGGATGTCGGGAATGGCGGCCTCGCTGGAGAGGGCGGCGGTGCGTGCACGGCCGCAGCCGGCACCAAGACGGAACGACGGGGCGACGGTTCCGCGGTCAGGCCATGGCCCCGATCGTGCTGCGGAACCGGGTGAGCGCGATCGCGAAGAACAGGCTGCCGATCGCGATGATCGCCAGGAACTGCGGCCACACCACGTCCAGTCCGGCACCGCGATAGAGGATCGCCTGGGCCATGCGGACGAAATGCGTGGTCGGCGCGATCAGCATCAACGTCTGCACCAGCTCGGGCATGCTCTCGCGCGGGGTCAGCCCGCCGGAGAGCAGCTCGAGCGGCAGCAGCACCAGCATCATCAGCAATCCGAATTGCGGCATCGAACGCGCGATCGTGCCCATGAAGATGCCCATCGAGGTGGTGGCGAACAGGTGCAGCCCGGCACCGGCAAGAAACAGCACGATCGATCCCTGGATCGGCATCTGCAGCACGCCCTGCACCATCACCGTCAGCGAAAAGGCACAGGCGACCAGCACCACCGTCCCCATCGACCAGACCTTGCTCGCCATGATCTCGAACGGCGTCACCGGCATCACCAGCAGATGCTCGACGGTGCCGTGCTCGCGTTCGCGGATCAGCGCCGCGCCGGTCAGGATGATCGACAGCATGGTGACGTTGTTGATCACCTCCATCACCGCGCCGAACCAGCTGCGCGCCAGCGTGGGATTGAAGCGCACCCGCAACGCCAGGTCGACCGGCGGGGGCGGGGTGGCGCGGGTGCCCGTCATGAACTCCTGCGCCTCGGCCTGAACGATCTGCTGGATATAGCCACCGCCGGTGAAGGCCTGAGTCATGCTGGTCGCGTCGATATTGAGCTGCACCGTCGGTCGGCGCCCGGCGAGCAGGTCGCGCTCGAAGTCGGGCGGCAGGTCGAGCGCGAAGGTGTAGCGGCCGATGTCCATGCCATGGTCGACCGCATCGAGCCCGACCATCGCCGGCGGCGTAAAATGCGGCGGGTAGAAGGCTGAGGCGATACGGTTCGACAGCTGCGACTGATCTTCGTCGACGATGGCGATCGGCGCGCGGTAGAGCGTTTCCGGCAGGCCGGTCGCCGCGACCCAGATGCCGAGCGAAAAGGCGTAGAGGATCAGCACCAGCATCATCGGATCGCGCACCAGGCTGCGCAGTTCCTTGATGCCCAGGCGATAGATGTTGGCGAGGTGCCGCATCTCAACGCTCCTGCTTCTTGAGCAGCACGACGCACAGGCCGAGCAGCACCGGCACCGCCGCCGCCAGCGCCAGCAGGTCCTGGGTAAGATCGGCAAAGCCCAGACCCTTGGAAAAGACGCCCCGGCAGATGGTGACGAAATAGGTGGTGGGGAACACATGCCCGATCGCGGCGCCCGCCCCGACCAGCGAGGAGACCGGGTTGATCAGTCCGGAAAACTGGGTGGCGGGGAGGATCGTGCCGATGGCGGTGGCGAAGATCGCCGCGATCTGGCTGCGCATGAAGATCGAGAAGAGCAGCCCGATCGCGGTGGCCGACAGTGCATAGAGCAGGGCGGCCAGCGTCAGCGCGAGCAGGTTGCCGGTCAGCGGCACCCGGAAGATCGTGACCGCCACCCCCACCATCAGCGCATAGTTGAGCATCGCCAGCCCGACATAGGGCAGCTGCTTGCCGAGCAGGAATTCGAGCCGCCCCACCGGGGTGACATAGAAATTGATGATCGATCCCAGTTCCTTCTCGCGCACCACGCTGAGCGCGGTGAGCATCGCCGGGAACAGCAGCAGCAGCACCGGGATCACCGCCGGCGCGATCGCCACCAGGCTGCGCACATCGGGATTGTAGCGGTAGCGCAGCTCGATATCGACCAGCCCGGCGGCGGGGCGCTGGCCCAGCTTGCGCAGCGCGGTCTCCGCCAGCCACTGGGCGTGGAGCGACTGGATATAGCCCTGCGCCGTCTCGCCCCGCTGCGGCATGGCGCCGTCGATCCACACGCCGACCTGCACCGGGATGCCATGTTCGATCCGCTGCGCGAAACCGGGCGGGATCTCCACCGCGACGGTGACGTCGCCGTCGCGCATCCGGTGATCGAGCTGGGCATAGTCGGTGATCGGCGGCCGTTCGACGAAATAGCGCGAGCCGGACAGGTTGAGCGCGTAATTCTGGCTGAGCGCGGTGCCGTCGCGATCGAGCACGGCAAAGGGCAGATGCTCGACATCGAGGCTGATGCCATAGCCCATGATGAACAGCAGCAGCACGCTGCCGACCAGCGCCAGCGTCGCGCGGATCGGATCGCGGCGCAGCTCCAGCGCCTCGCGGCGGACATAGCTCATCATCCGCCGCAGGCTGAAACGGGATGTACCGGCACCGTTTCCGGCCGCGCTTGGCTGGGGGGCGGCAACCGGCGGGGGCGGCGCCGCTTCGCTGTCGGCGCCGGCGGCTTCGCGCAGATAGCCGATGAACGCCGCTTCCAGGCTGGCACTGCCGCGCGCGGCGGCGATGGCCGCCGGCGTGTCGCTCACCAGCACGCGGCCGGCGTGCATCAGCGAGATGCGGTCGCAGCGCTCCGCCTCGTTCATGAAATGGGTGGAGATGAAGATCGTCACGCGATCGTTGCGCGAAAGATCGGCCATGATCTGCCAGAACTGGTCGCGCGCGATCGGATCGACGCCCGAGGTCGGTTCGTCGAGGATCAGCATCTCCGGCTTGTGGATCATCGCCACGGCGAGGCTGAGCCGCTGGCGCTGGCCCAGCGCTAGGGCATCGGGCAGCATGTCGATGATCGCATCCAGCCCGAAGCGCGTCGCGACTTCGGCCACCCGGCCGTCCACCTCGGCATCGGGGACGTGGAACAGCCGGGCGTGCAGATCGAGATTTTGCCGCACGGTCAGTTCGGAATAGAGCGAGAAGGCCTGGCTCATATAGCCGACGCGTTGGCGGGTGGCGATGTCGTTATGGCCGAGGGGGCGGCCGAACAGCCAGGCCTCGCCGGCATCGGCGTCGAGCAACCCGGTCAGCATCTTCATCGTCGTCGACTTGCCGCAGCCGTTCGAGCCGAGAAAGCCGAAGATCTCGCCCCGTTCGATGCGGAAATCGACCTGGTCGACCGCAGTGAAGTCGCCGAACCGCTTGGTCAGCCCGCGTGCCTCGATTGCGACCTCGGCCGCCTCGGTGCTGCGCGGCGGGATCACTACCGGCTGATGGCCGCGTCGCCGCGCCTCGGGCAGCAGCGCGATGAAGGCACGCTCGAGGTCGTGGGTACCGGTGCGGGCATAGAGGTCCGTGGGGGTGCCGGTGGCGAGGATGCGCCCGGCATCCATCGCGACCAGCCAGTCAAAGCGCGACGCCTCTTCCATATAGGCGGTGGCGACCAGCACGCTCATCTGCGGCCGCTCGGCCCGGATGCGATCGATCAGGTCCCAGAACTGCGCACGCGACAGCGGGTCGACGCCGGTAGTCGGTTCGTCGAGCAGGAGAAAATCGGGATCGTGGATCAGCGCGCAGCACAGCCCCAGCTTCTGCTTCATGCCGCCCGAGAGCTTGCCCGCCGGGCGGCTGCGGAACGGCGCGAGGCCGGTGCTTTCGGTCAGTTCGGCGATGCGCCGTTCGCGCTCGGCCGCGTCCTGGCCGAACAGCCGGCCGAAAAAGGCGAGGTTCTCGTCGATCGACAGGGTGGGGTAGAGGTTCTTGCCGAGCCCCTGCGGCATATAGGCGATGCGCGGACAGGTGGCCTGGCGGTGCCGGGGATCTGCCATGTCGCCGCCCAGCACTTCCACCCGGCCCTGCTGGATCGCGCGGGCCCCGGCGACCAGCGAGAACAGGGTCGACTTGCCCACCCCGTCGGGGCCGATCAGCCCGACCATGCCGCCGGCCGGAATGTCCAGGCTGATATCGTCGAGCGCGACCGTGTCGCCATAGCAGAGGCGAACCCCGGTGAGCCGGGCGGCCAGGGCGGCGGTCATTGGCCGACCCGCACCGCGAGCTTGGCCGGCCATGCGGCGTTGGAGTCGATCCGCACATAGGCCATGCCCGGCAGGCCGGTCTTCACCTGGGTGATGTGCTTGTCGAGCAGCTGCGGATCGATCCTCGCCTTCACCCGGAACATCAACTTGCGGCGCTCGCTATCGGTTTCCACCGTCTTCGGCGTGAACTGCGCGACATCGGCGACGAACGAGACCTTCGCCGGGATGACATATTCGGGGGCGGCATCGAGGACGATGCGCACGTCGCTGCCCAGCGCCACCCGCCCGGCCGCCGTCTCCGGCAGGAAGAAGGTCATGTAGACATCGCCGAGATTGACGAGGTTGAGCACGCGGCCGCCGCCGGCGACGACTTCGCCCGCCTGGGCGACGCGATACTGGACACGGCCGCCGGTGGGCGCGCGCAGATCGCTGTCGCGGATATCGGCTTCGATCCGGGCGATGGCAGCGCGCACCGCATCGACATTGGCGCGAGCGCCGACCACCTGGCTGCGCGCCGTGCCGATCGCCGCATCGACCGCCGCCACCTGGGCGCGGGCGGCTTCGACCGCGGCATTGGCGCCTTCGGTCCGGGCGACATCGTCGTCGCGTTCCTGTACCGGCGTGGCGCCTTCACGAGCCAGCGTTTCCGAGCGCCCGAGCCGCTTGCGCGCGGCGACCGCATCCGCCTCGCGCTGGCGGAGCGAGGCCACCGCCGCGGCGCGTTCGCTCTGCCGCTGGGCGACCTGGCTTTGCGCGGTTTCGATCGCGGTGAGCGCCTGGGCGAGCTGGGCATTGGCCTGGTCGCGCTGGGCGATCAGCGTGTCGACATCCATATGGGCGACGACCTGGCCCGCCTTCACGAACGCGCCTTCGTCGACCAGGATGTCGCGGATGCGGCCGGGCGCCTTGGCGGCGACGTCGATCTCGGTGGCTTCGATCCGGCCATTGCCGGCGATGATGCCCGGCGGCAGGTCGGCCGGGCGCAGCCACAGCCACCAGATCAACGCGGCGCCGCCGAGCAACGCGGCGATGCTGCCGATCATGGGCAGGTTGCGGGGCATCTTCATCGTGCTTCCCCTTGCGATTGCGGGTTGTGCTGGGCGGGCAGGGCGGGGGCGAAGCCACCGCCGAGCGCGGCGTAGAGCGCCACGCCGCTGGCGAGATGGGCGCGGCGCAGCTGCACCAGCGCCTGGTCGGTGTCGAACAGCGCGCGCTGCGCATCGAGCACTTCGAGATAGGCCGATCGGCCATTGTCGAAGCGTAGCTGTGCCAGCCGCGCGCGTTCGCGCAGCGTGTCGCGCACGGCTTCGGTCGCGCTGATCTGGCGGGCGAGCTGCTGGCGGCGCACCAGCGCGTCGGAAACGTCGCGGAACGCGCCCTGGATCGCCTTTTCATACTGGGCGACCGCGCCGATCTGGCGCGCGCGCGTGACATCCAGATTGGCCTTCAGCCGGCCGGCATTGAACAGCGGCAGCCGGATCTGCGGCGAGAAGCTCCACACCTGGCTGCCATGATCGAACAGCCCTTCCAGATCGGTACTGGCCCAGCCGAACGCGCCGGTGAGCGCGATATTGGGCAGGAAGGCCGCCCGCGCCGCGCCGATATTCGCCTCGGCGGCGCGCAGCCGATATTCGGCGGCAACGATATCCGGCCGGTCGACGAGGAGCTCCGAGGGCAGCCCCACCGGCAGATCGACCGGCGCGGCGGTGGCGGCCAGCGCCAGCGGGCCTTCGGCGATCGTCACCGGCTGGCCGACCAGCAGCGCCAGCGCGTTGCGATTGACCGCGCGGTCCTGCACCAGCGCTTCCATCGCGACCTGGGCCTGGCCGAGCAATGTTTCGGCCTGGGTGACCTCCAGCCGCGAGCCCGAGCCGACGTCATAGCGCCGTTGCAGGATGTGGAGCGATTGCTCGCGCGTCTCGATCGTGCGGGCGGCAAGCGCGACCCGTTCGCCATATTCGCGTTCGAGCAGATAGCCGTTGGCGACCTGGGCGACCAGATCCGTCGCCACGGCGCGGCGTGCCGCCTCGGTGGCGAGATAGGTGTCGCGGGCGGCTTGGTTGAGCGCGTGCAGCCGGCCCCAGAAATCGATCTCCCAGCCAGCGCTGAGCTGGGCGGTTACCTGCTTCACGTCATAGTCGAGCGTACCCAGCTTCGGCAGGTCCAGTCGTGCCCGGCCGCGGGTGCCGCCGGCGGCGGCATCGAGGCTCGGGTAGAGCGGCGCGCCTTCGATGCGCCACGCGCCGCGCGCTTCGTCCACCCGCGCGGCGGCGCTGCGCAGGTCGCGATTCTGATCGAGGGCGGTGGCGATCAGCCGCCGCAGCTCGGGATCGCGGAAGAAATCCTGCCAGCCGATCCGGGCGATCGACGGCGCGTCGGCATCGGTCCCGGCATACTGCGCCGGGACCGGCGGCACCGGGTGGACCGGCGCGGGGGTGAACGAACAGCCGGCGGCGAGGATCGGCAGCGCGGCGACGCAGGCCAAGGCCCATCGCCTTGGGGCAGCAATGTCATGCTGGGCCATGATTGCCCTTTCCGCTGGAGGGCGGGAGACCCGTCATCGGGGCGGGTCGAGGTGGGGATGTGTCAGGCCGGCTTGGCCGGCGCGGCAGGGGCGGCCGGGGGAATAGTCACGGCGCGTTCGAGCATGGAGAGCCAGGCATCGGGCGCGAAGGCTTCCCGCCACGCCGCCTGCCATTCCGCCAGCGCCTCGCGGGTCTCGGCGGCATGCTGTTCGGCCTTGGCACGCAAGGTATCGGTGACTGCGGTCAGGTGGGCGTGCGCGGAAGCGGTCTTGCCCGCAGCCGCGTCGCCCTGGGGGGTGGTGGCCTGCCCGAATGCGGATTGGCCCGCCTCGGTGGTCGCCGCGATCCAGTCGTGGCCGGCGGCGCGGGTGATCTCCGCGAGGCGCAGTGCGAGCTGGCCATGGGCTCGGGCAAGCGCGACGAATGGATCGATCGGATAGGACATGGACAAACCCCTTGTTCTTGCCTGCCACCGGCACATCCGCGACGGGCAGGCTGCGGCGCGAGATACGCCGCGCCGCAGACCGTACGCTCAAGGTCGGATAGGCTCCTCTGACTGGCCTGGGGATGACGCACCGCAGCGGAAGCGACCATGCGGAACTATACTTACCGGGGTCGTTATTCGCGGCGGTGCTGGCCATGGCGTTCAGCGGTCTGGCCAATTATGATGGCGCGATGACACAGGATTCCAGGGCCGGCGTGGAATGCGCGCTGGCACCGCGCGGCCCCAAGGGAGGACGCCCGACACGCGAAGTCGCCGCCCAGCTCGGCGGCCATATCCTCGAGGTGGCCTTTCGGCAGTTCACCGCCAACGGCGTGGATGGTACCAGCATGGAGGACATCGCCGCCGCGGCGGGTGTTTCCAAGCGCACGCTCTATGCTCGGTTCGGATCGAAGCTGGCGCTGGTGCAGGCGGTGATCGCGCTGGGCGTCGATCGGCAACGGCGACGGATCGTCTCGAGCATTCCTGCCGGGGGTGTCCGCATGCGGCTGGCGGCGGCGCTGCGCAAGCTTCTCGATGCGTCATTGCAGCCGGAGGTGATCGGCCTCACCGAACTGATCCATTGGTTCAACCTGAACACGCGCGATCTGCCCGCGCAGCACCGTTCCTCCGGAGTCGAGCACGCGTTTGAGATGATCGAGGCGATCCTGCTCGAATCGCCGCGTGCCCGCGCGCTTCCGGCCGAGGCGCTACGTTCGGTATCGACGCTGCTGCTCGATCTTGCGGTGACGATTCCGCGCGAACGTATCCTGCGCCGGTACGACATGGAGAACACCCCGGCGGCCAAGGCAGCCTTTATCGAACAGACGCTGGCGCTGCTCGGCGCGGGGATGCCGTATCTCGACGACTGAGCGGTAGAAAGTAAACCGCCTAGTGTCATTACGTAGTGCGAATCCCGCTCTGGCGGGCGAAGCGTGCGGCCTCGATGGCAAGGGAGCACGCGATGACGACGACCGTTGCGACGAAAACCATGGGAGACCCGCTCGACGGGATCGGCGAGACGCTGGACCGCGCGGCGGCGGCCACCATCGCGCAGGCGACGCACGGCCTATCGCCGGGCACGCTGGCCCAGGGCTGGTTCGACTGGGCGTTCCATCTCGCAGTGGCGCCGGGGAAGCAGTTGCAGCTGGGCGCCAAGCTCGCCCGCAAATATACCCGGTTGCTCGACTATGCGGTTCGCCGCGCGCAGGACCCACAGGCGGCGCCGGCGATCGAACCGTTGCCGCAGGACCGCCGCTTCGCCGATCCGGCATGGCGCGAGGCACCGTTCGACCTGCTGGCGCAGGGCTTTCTGCTCAACCAGCAATGGTGGTCCGCCGCCACCACCGGCGTGCGCGGCGTGTCGCGCCACCATGAGGAGATGGTGGAATTCGCCACCCGCCAGATTCTCGACATGGCGGCGCCGACCAACTTCCTGGCGACCAACCCGGTGCTGCAGCGCCGGATCCTCGAGACCGGCGGCCAGTGCCTGGTCGACGGGATGCGGAACCTGATCGAGGATGTGCAGCAGCTCGTCCGCGGCCAGCCGGCGGCGGGACGCGAGCGCTTCCGTCCGGGCCACGAGGTGGCAGTGACGCCGGGCAAGATCGTCTTCCGCAACGCGCTCGCCGAACTGATCCAATATGTCCCGACCACCGAGACGGTGCGGCCGGAGCCGATCCTGATCGTGCCGGCCTGGATCATGAAATACTACATCCTCGACCTGTCGCCGGAAAACTCGCTGGTCCGCTGGCTCACCGGCCAGGGGTTCACCGTGTTCATGCTGTCGTGGCACAATCCCGACGGCGCCGACCGCAATCTCGACATGGATGCCTATCGCCGGATGGGGCCGATGGCGGCGCTCGATGCGATCCAAGCGATCACCGGCGCGGAGAAGGTCCACGCCGCCGGCTATTGCCTGGGCGGTACGCTGCTGTCGATCGCTGCAGCGGCGATGGCGCGCGACGGCGACACGCGGCTGGCGAGCATCAGCCTGTTCGCCGCGCAGACCGAGTTCACCGAGCCCGGCGAGCTGGGCATGTTCATCGACGAGGGCCAGCTCAACCTGCTCGAGAACATGATGTGGAGCCAGGGCTTTCTCGATAGCAGCCAGATGGGCGGGGCGTTCCAGCTGTTGCGATCGAACGACCTGGTCTGGTCGCGGGTGCTCGGCACCTATCTGATGGGCGAGCGCGAGCCGGTGAACGACCTCATGGCGTGGAATGCCGACGGCACGCGCATGCCCTATGCGATGCACACCGAATATCTGCGCCGCCTGTTCCTCGACGACGAACTGGCACGCGGCAAATATTGCGTGGACGGACGGATGGTGACGCTGGCGGCGGTGCACGCGCCGATGTTCGTCGTCGGCACCGAGCGCGACCATGTCGCGCCCTGGCGTTCGGTCCACAAGATCCACCTGCTGAGCCCGGCGGAGATCTGCTTCGTGCTGACCAGCGGCGGCCATAATGCCGGCATCGTCTCCGAACCCGGCCACAAGGGACGGCATTACCGCATGCGCACCCGGCCGCAGGACGGCGGCTATGTCGAGCCCGACGCCTGGGAAGGCATGGCCGAGCCGCACACCGGCTCGTGGTGGACCGCCTGGGGCGAATGGCTGGCGGCGCGATCGGGCGCGCCGGTGCCGCCACCGCCGCTCGGCGCCGCCGACAAGGGCTTCCCCGCGCTGGCCGATGCGCCTGGCGCCTATGTGCTGGAGCAGTGACATGACCGATCCCGCGATGATCGAGAACCGCACCTTCGACGAAATCCGGGTAGGGGACACGGCCAGCATCACCCGCACGCTGACCGAACAGGACATCCAGTTGTTCGCACTGGTTTCCGGCGATGTGAACCCGGCCCATCTCGACGCCGATTTCGCTGCGACCGACATGTTCCACCGAGTGATCGCGCACGGCATGTGGGGCGGCGGGCTGATCTCCGCCGTGCTCGGCACCGAGCTGCCGGGGCCGGGGGCGATCTATCTCGGCCAGTCGCTGCGCTTCTGCCGCCCGGTCGGACTCGGCGACACGATCACCGCTTCGGTGACGGTGACCGAGAAGCGCGATGCCCATCATGGCATCACGCTCGATTGCCGCTGCATCAACCAGGCGGGCGAGGAGGTGATCACCGGCGTGGCCGAGGTCAAGGCGCCGAGCGAGAAGATCCGCCGGCCGCGGGTGGCGCTGCCCGAGGTGCGGCTCCGCGACCATGACGGCTATCGCCGGCTGATCGAGATGACCGCGGGCAGCACCCCCGAGCCGACCGCCGTGGCACATCCCTGCACCGCGGCGGCGCTGATCGCGGCGGTGGAGGCGGCCGAGGCCGGGCTGATCGCGCCGATCCTGGTCGGGCCGCCGGAGAAGATCGCCCATGCCGCGCAGGAAGCGGGCAAGGACATCAGCGGTTACCGGCTCGTCGCGGCCGAGCACAGCCATGATGCCGCCGCCAAGGCCGTGGCGCTGGTCCATGCGGGCGAGGCGCGGCTGCTGATGAAGGGCTCGCTCCACACCGACGAACTGATGGGCGCGGTGGTCCGATCGGCGAGCGGGCTGCGCACCGAGCGGCGGATCAGCCATGCCTATGTGATGGACGTGCCCGGCCATCCGACGCCGCTGATCATCACCGACGCGGCGATCAACATCGCGCCGTCGCTGGAGGAAAAGGCCGATATCGTCCGCAACGCGATCGATCTGGCGCACGGCATCGGCATCGCCTGTCCGCGCGTCGCGATCCTCTGCGCGGTCGAGACGGTGAACCCGGCGATGCCCTCCACGCTCGATGCCGCCGCGCTCTGCAAGATGGCCGATCGCGGCCAGATCAGCGGCGGCGTGCTCGACGGGCCGCTGGCGTTTGACAATGCGATCAGCGAGGCGGCCGCCGCCGAAAAGGGCATCGGCTCGCCGGTGGCCGGCAAGGCCGAGATTTTGCTGGTCCCCGATCTGGAGGCGGGCAACATGCTGGCCAAGCAGCTCACCTTCCTCGGCAGCGCGGATGCGGCCGGGATCGTGCTGGGCGCGCGGGTGCCGATCATCCTCACCAGCCGTGCCGACAGCCTGCGCACCCGGCTCGCGTCGTGCGCGCTGGCGGTGCTGATGGCGCGCGGCGGCAGCGGCGCAGCGCCGGGCGTGCCGCAGGTGCGGCCATGAAGGCGATCGTCAGCCTCAACGCCGGCTCGTCGAGCATAAAGTTCGCGCTCTACGCGCTGACCGGAAACGGCCCGCTCGCGCTGGCGGCGAGCGGCAAGATCGAGAAGATCGGCATCGCCCCGCGGCTGGTGGCGCGGACCAGCGACGGCACGGTGCTGCTCGAACGCGACTGGCCCGATGGCGCGGCGATGACCCATGCCGATCTGCTCGGCGCGCTGTTCGCCTGGTCGGCCGCGTACCCGCTGGAGGGGCGCGAGGTGATCGCGGTCGGCCACCGGGTGGTCCATGGCGGCACCGCTTTCGCCGCGCCGATGCGGGTGGATGCGGCGCTGCTCGACGCGCTGGAGGCGCTGTGCCCGCTGGCGCCGCTGCACCAGCCGCACAATCTCGCTGCGATCCGGGCGATCGCCGCACTCGATCCCGCGCTGCCGCAGGTCGCCTGTTTCGATACCGGCTTCCACCAGGGGCGCCCCGAACTCGCCACGCGGCTGGCCCTGCCGCGCGCGCTGCACGATCAGGGCGTGCGGCGTTACGGCTTTCACGGCCTCTCCTACGAATATGTCGCGCGGCGGCTGGCCGAACTCGACCCTGCACTCGCCGCCGGCCGGGTGATCGTCGCCCATCTCGGCAATGGCGCGAGCCTGTGCGCGATGACCGGCGGGCGCAGCGTCGACACGACGATGGGCTTCACCGCCCTCGACGGTCTGATGATGGGCACGCGCTGCGGCAGCATCGATCCCGGCGTGGTGCTGCATCTGCAGACGCAGCTCGGCATGTCGGCGGCGGCGGTGGAGGCGATGCTCTACCACGACTCCGGGCTGCTCGGCGTCTCCGGCATCTCCAGCGACATGCGCACGCTGGCGGCGAGCCGCGATCCGCGTGCCGAGGAAGCGATCGCGCTGTTCGTATGGCGCGCGGTGCGCGAGATCGGCGCGTTGGCGGCGGTGCTGGGCGGACTGGACGGCATCGTCTTCACCGCCGGCATCGGCGAGAACGACGCCGAGGTGCGCCGCCGGATCTGCGCCGGGATTGCCTGGCTGGGAGTGACGCTCGACGAGGGGGGCAATGTGGCCCACGCGCCGCGGATCAGCCGCCCCGACAGCCGCATCGCCGTCCATATCATCCCGACCGACGAGGAACGCATGATTGCCCTGCACACCCGCGCCGCGCTGGAGGCCTCCGCATGACACCGCTCGTCGATCTGCGCGGCAAGCGCGGGCTCGTTATCGGCATCGCCAATGGCGACAGCATCGCTGCCGGCTGTGCGCGCGCCTTTGCCCGTTGTGGCGCGCGGCTGGGCGCCAGCTATCTCAACGAAAAGGCTAGGCCGTTCGTCGCGCCGGTCGCCGAGGCACTGGGGGTGGAGTGGCTCGCCCCGTGCGACGTGCGCGTGCCGGGCCAGATCGAGGCGCTGTTCGGCGAAGCGGAGCGGCACTGGGGCGGGCTCGACTTCGTGCTCCATTCGATCGCCTTCGCGCCGCGCGACGATCTCCACGGCCGCGTCGTCGATTGCTCCGCCGAGGGCTTCGGGCTGGCGATGGACGTGTCGTGCCACAGCTTCCTGCGCATGGCGAAACTGGCCGAGCCGCTGATGGGGCAGGGCGGCTGCCTGCTCTGCGTGACCTTTTACGGTTCGGAACGGGTGGTCGAGCACTACAACCTGATGGGGCCGGTCAAGGCAGCGCTGGAAAGCGCGACCCGCTATGTCGCCGCCGAACTCGGCCCCAAGGGCATTCGCGCCCATGCGATTTCGCCGGGCCCGATCGCGACGCGCGCGGCGAGCGGAATCGACCGGTTCGACGCGCTGCTCGATCGCGCCGCCGCGCTGGCACCCGAGCACCATCGGGTCGATGTCGATGACGTCGGCGCGCTCGCGGCCTTTCTGGCCAGCGATGCGGCCCGACGGATCACCGGCACAATTGTGCCGGTCGATGGCGGTCAGCATCTGATGGCGTGAGGTCAGGCGGGCTGCAGGATGGACGCAAGAGCAGGTCGCCGATCGGGGCCCAGCGTCGCAACATCCGGCTGCCGGTCCCACAACCAAGATCCACGTCGTACCGCATCACCGCCATCACTTGCTCCGCGTCTCGACACGGATCCCTATGAATCGCCGATCAACTCCTTTGGCAATCCCGAATGTCGATCCGCGCTAGCGAATGGAGCGCAGCCGCCTCACCCGATCGTACCCGTCGCATGGAGCGCCAGCCCGGCCAGCGAGGTGCCCAGCAAGGTCGTGATGACTCCCGCGCGCATCCTGAAGATCGCATAGGCCGCGCCCAAGGCGAGCGCGAGCGCCGCGGGATCGATGCTGTGCAGCACCGGCGCGTCGAACCGGATCGGTCCGAAGGATAGGGGCATGGTCGCGCGAAACAGCGTGTGCAGCGCGAACCAGATCGCGAGATTGAGCACGACGCCGACCACGGCCGCCGTGATCGCCGAGAGGGCGCCCGCGACCGCGACATTGCCGCGCAGCCGCTCGATGAACGGCGCGCCCAGAAAGATCCACAGGAAGCAGGGCACGAACGTCACCCAGGTGGCGAGCAGGCCGCCCAGCGTCCCGGCGAGCAGCGGCGACAGCCCGCCGGCGTCGCGATAGGCGCCCAGGAAGCCCACGAACTGCAGCACCATGATCAGCGGCCCCGGGGTCGTTTCCGCCATGCCGAGGCCGTCGAGCATCTCCTTGGGGCCCAGCCAGTGATAGCCCTGGACCGCCTGTTGCGCGACATAGGCGAGCACGGCATAGGCACCACCGAAGGTGACCGTCGCCATGGTCGAGAAGAAGGTGGCGATCCGGCTGAACACGTTCCCCGGCCCCAGCGCGCCGACCAGCGCAGCGACCGGCACCAGCCATAGCGCCAGCCAGACCAGTGCGGTGCGGAGCGTTTCCCGCCAGCTCGGGCGCGCATGGTCCGGCAGTGCCTCGCCCAGCAGCGTATCCGCATCGGCGACGACATTGTCCTTGGCCCCGCCGTGCCCGCCGCCGCGAAAGGCGGTGCTGCCTCGCCGCGTCGACCCCCAGCCGATCAGACCTGCCCCGAGGATGATGGCGGGGAAGGGGGCACCGACGAAGAAGATCAGCACGAAGGCCGCAGCCGCCAGCAGCCGGGCCGGGCCGCTGCGGAGCGCACGGCTGCCGATCCGAACGACGGCCTGGAGAACCACGGCCAGCACCGCCGCCTTCAGCCCGAAGAACAGTGCCGACACCGCGCCGATCCGCCCATACAGCACGTAGATCCAGCTCAGCGCCATGATCGCCACGGCGCCGGGAAGAACGAACAGCACGCCGGCGACGATGCCGCCCCTGGTCCGGTGCATCAGCCAGCCGATATAGGTGGCGAGCTGCTGCGCCTCCGGGCCGGGCAGCAGCATGCAATAGTTGAGCGCGTGGAGGAAGCGCTGCTCGCCGATCCAGCGCTTCTCGTCGACCAGGATGCGGTGCATCACCGCGATCTGCCCGGCCGGGCCGCCGAACGACAGCATCGCGATCCGCAGCCAGACCCAGAAGGCCTGGTGCAACGTCACCGGCTCCGGCCGAGTGGGAGATACGACCTCGCCCGCTGCCGAGGTCGCGGTCATGCCGGCACCTTCGCGTGCGCGGGCTGGTGCGAGGACCAGTTGTGTTTTTCCTCCTGCGCGTCGCGGCACCAGCGATAGAGCGCGTCATAGACCAGCATGCCGGCCTCCAGTTGCGCATGATCATCGGCATGCGTGCGGGACAGGCCGAGCGAGATCGCCAGCAGGCCTGCGGCCTCGGGGGCGAGATCGAGCCGATCGGTGTCCGCGCCCCGCACGATCGCGGCGAGCCGGGCCAGCGGCGCCTGACCTTCAAGGCCGAACGCCTCCACCATCACGTCGAAGGTGCAGCGTTCGCCGCGATGGCTCCAGAAGACGCGCTCGTCGGCGATGTCGAAGGGCTCGGCCCCGCTCTCGGTGGCGACCCGCAATACGTCTGCGGGCGCCACGAACAGAAAGCGCGCGTCGGGATCGACGAAGCGGCGGATCAGCCAGGGGCAGGCGATGCGATCGACCTTGGGCCGGGCGCGGGTGACCCACCAGGTGCGGCCGTCCGCGTGCCGCGGCGGCAGATGGGCAAGCGACACGGTGGGCCATCCCCCCGCCAGCCACGCCGCGAAGCCGCCTTCGAGCACCTCGGCTGCCAATCCGTCGCTGCGGAGAACGGCCGCCCTGGTTGCGGCCGCACCGCTGCCGTCTTCATCGACGACGACGATGGAAGGTGCGTCGGACCGGCCGTCAGGGTCGTGCGGCAGTGAGAAGGTCGCGCCCGGGATGGTCTCGGAGGGCGCATCGCGCAGGTCGAGGATGCGGGGCGATCCGTGCAGCCCGACCAGGCGTGCGAGCTTTTCCGGAGCGATGGCGTTCGGTGCAGGCATGACGCGTCCCTTGCGTAGTGGTGCCGGACGCGATTCTCTGGCTGACGCCTCGTGGGGAAATCGCCATCCCCATGCGGACCATCAGCCATGTCGCCAAGCCGTTGTCAATCGCCGGTGTCGATCCCGAACGACCGAGCGCCGCGCACCACGCCATCATCGAAGAACATGGCAGCGGGAGGCAATGGCACGCGCGCCCGGCCCCGTCCCCGAACGGCGTGGGAAGGGATGCGTTTCGATCCGTGGCGGTGTTTCGCGAGCAGGTCCGCCGCCAGGCGGCTCAACTGGTTGCGATCGCGCGTCCCGCCGATCAGGAGCGGCAACAGCGCCTGCCCTTCCTCCCATTCGGCAATGTCGGAGTCGGCGTTGATGTGGCCGAGATCGCCGGCATCGAGGAACGCCGCGCCCCTTTGATCGGCGATCTCGCGCGAGCGGTCGATCGTCGCATAGGGATCGTCGCGGCTGGCGACGACGAGCGCCGGAAAGGCGAAGGCGACATCCGGATTGGGGGCAAACCGATCGAGCCGGCGATCGACGTCCTGCTGGTCGACATCGGGCGGCGCCACCAGCAGCGCGCCGCGCACCGAAGGAACCGCGCTCGCCCCCAGCAGCCGGGCCCACCAGGCGACCGCCTGACATCCCAGGCTGTGCGCGACGAGCACGACATCACCGCCGGCCTCATGAACGGCCTGGTCCAGCCGGCTGATCCAGACGTTGCGGATGGGATCGTCCCAGCACCCCAGCTCGACGCGGTAGCAATCTTCCAGGTCGCGTTCCCATTCCGTCTGCCAATGCCGGGCCCCCGAACCATCGATGCCGGGGACGATGAGCAGCTTGATCGGATCTTGTTCGGCGAGCGTCATCATTTGGGCTCCTTGCTTCGCCACCAAGTCGATCCAGCTGAATCGCGAGTCGGCGAAATCTCAGAGTCCTACCATGCCATAAATCCTATCATTGCGATGGGAATTATAGCATGCGTGCAGTGACGGCGTTCGGCGGTTATCCCGCACGATGCATGGACGGCCGCTGCGGTGGACGGGCTTCGCGTAGCGATGCGCACCGGTCGGGTGCATCCATGCGTTCGGGCTGTTCGCGCAGCACCGCATGGCTGCTGGCCCTGATGAAGTTCCGCTCCTCGCTTTAGTGGAATCAGAGTCGCTCGATCACCATGGCGATTCCCTGGCCGCCGCCGATGCACATCGTGATCAGGCCGAGCCTGCCGCCGCTGCGCTCCAGTTCATAGAGCGTCTTGACGGTCAGGATGGCGCCGGTCGCCCCCACGGGATGGCCGAGCGCGATGCCCGAGCCGTTGATGTTGGTACGGGCCTGATCGAAGCCGAGCTGGGACGCGACCGCGCAGGCCTGGGCTGCGAAGGCTTCGTTGGATTCGATCACGTCGATGGCGTCGAGCGCCACGCCCGCCCGTGCCAGGGCGACCGGCACCGCCTGCACCGGCCCCAGCCCCATGACGCCGGGCTCGACGCCGGCATGGCCCCAGCCGAGAATGCGCGCCCAGGGCTTGAGGCCCAGCCGATCGGCCGCAGCGCGCGAGGCGAGCACGACGGCGGCTGCGCCATCGTTGATGCCGGAGGCGTTGCCGGCAGTCACGCTGCCGTCCTTCCGGAACACCGGGCGGAGCCGGGCGAGATCCTCCAGCGAGGTGTCGCCGCGGACATGCTCGTCCGTATCGAACAGCGTCGTCTCGCCGCGCCGGCGGACCGGGACCGGCACGATCTGCGTGGCGAAGCGCCCCTCGGCGATGGCGCGTGCGGCGCGCCGGTGGCTCTCGATCGCCAGCGCATCCTGCGCCTCGCGCGCGATGCCGCATTGCACGGCGACATTTTCCGCCGTCACGCCCATGTGCGATCCTTCGAACGGGTCCGAGAGCGAGCGCGTCAGTGCGTCGAGCATCGCCGCGTCGCCCATTTTGCGGCCGAACCGCAGGTCCGTCACATAAAAGGGCGCCTGGCTCATATTCTCCGCGCCGCCGCCGACCGCGACTTCATATTCGCCCAGCAGGATTCCCTGGGCCGCGGAGACGATCGCCTGCAGGCCCGAGCCGCACAGGCGATTTACCGTCAGCGCGGGGGTGGTTACCGGCACGCCGGCGTTTACCGCGGCGACCCGCGCGATATAGGCGTCGGCGGGCGTGGAGGGAATGACGTTGCCCAGCACGACGTGCCCGACCGTTTCCGGCGCGAGACTGGCGCGCGCCAGCGCTTCGCGGATGACGATTTCGCCGAGCGTGGCGGCCGAGACGTCCTTCAGCGATCCGCCGAAGCTTCCTACCGCAGTCCGCGCACCAGAAATCAAGAAAACATCGCTCATCGTCACGAACTCCCGCATCTGCCGATCGCGCCGAACTGCGCCCGTCGGCCTGGTCCTGCTCGGCACGAGGTCCGCACGCAGGGAGAGCGAGGTCGATGCGCAGCACCGGGCTGTCCTGCCCGGCTATTCCTTCCAAGGGAGGTTCCGGCAATGGAAGCACCTGCGCCATCACGCTTGTGAAGGATCTGCCGCGAGCCGGGTCCGTACGGGTAATCCCGGCTTTCCGGATCGCCCGGGGCGACTCATGGAAGGGGCCGATCGGGGGCGCGATCGGGCGTCTCTGCTGGCGGGGCTTGGCACGCGCAGCGCGCATCACATATGTGGTGACGGCGATGCTGTTGTCCCCGGGGCCGCATAGGGATGTGCATCGCCTGCAGCAAAAGGGACGTAATAGATGGAAGCCAGATCGAAATTGCGATCGGGGCGCATAGATACGGAAGAGGCGCAGCGCCGCCGCGCCCTTTTGCTGGAAACATCCTATGCCGAGTTTCTTCAGCATGGATTTACCGGTGCCAATCTTGACCGGATTGCATCCCGGTGCGGGATCAGCAAGATGACGATCTATCGCCAGATCGGCGACAAGGAGGCGCTGTTCAACCTAGCCTTGTCTGACTCCGTTGTTCAGATCACTTCCAGCTACCAGAAAATCATCGAGGAGGGTGGCAGTCCGCAAGAAACGATTCGCAAGATCGCTCAGATTGGCCGCGAGACCTCCTCTGGAGAGGCAATGGAGATGCTGCGGCTCGGAATCGCTGAGGCTCGCCGGTTTCCGGGGTTGCCAACAAGGATGCTGGAGCGGGTGGAGGAGGTGATGCAGCCACTCGCACTGTACTTGCAGAATATTCTCCCTGGGTCGATTTCATACGAGCATGCGATGCGGCATGCGAAGCTATTCATGACGATGACTACCGGCGGATTTCTGAAATTGCTGGGGTCGCCCGAGGCGGATACGTTCGAATGGGCCGATGATGCGGCCAGTTTGTTCCTCGCGGGCGCTGGAATCGCGAGCGCGCCCGCAAGCTGATGCGCACCGGCACGATGCCCGACCCTTGCCTCGCGCGCTAATTGATACTAACAAGTATCGTAACAAGAAATCGAACCGTAAGGCGAGGGTGTGATGGGCGTTGTCCAGGACCGGGTGCATGTGCCGGCCATCGTGCCAGCGAATGAAAGCGTAGTGCGCAAGACATTTGCGTGCCCGTGTATCTGCGCTTCTTCTTCTCCAATTCCTTTGACGCTGCCCGGCGAGCGAACCGCATATTCTTGATTGCATGATGCAGCTGCCGGAGAACCGCGTTTCGTCTGCGCCGTGCAGCCGCGACTAGGGCCGATGCGACTCCCGCGCTGACGGCACGACGGGCGAGGAAGAAGGCGGAAGCGCCTCCTTTTGGCGACGTCGCGCGACACGCCTCGAGCCGAGCAGCGGCAATCCAACCAATTTTCCGAACCTGAACCGCCTGGTCAGCGCGTGGCTGGGCAGATGGGAGTATGCATGCCTGATTTTCCGATGCTGATCGACGGCGCCCTGGTTGCCGGGGCCGCCGAGCTTCCCGTGCTGAACCCGGCGACCGAACAGGTGGTGGCGGTGGCGGCGCGGGCGGATGCCGCACAGATCGACGCCGCGGTCGCCGCCGCGAAGCGGGCGTTCCCGGCATGGGCCGCCCGTTCCTTTGCCGAACGCGCGGCCGTGATCACCGCGATTGCGGATGCGATCGAGGCCGGCCGCGACGAACTGGCGAGGCTGCTCACGCTCGAGCAGGGCAAGCCGATCCCGCAGGCGCAATGGGAAGTCGCGGGTGCGGTCGGCATGCTGCGCTATTACGCCAGCGTGGAATTGCCCGTGGAGGAAATCGAGGACGGGCCGCAGCGCCGCGTCGAGATTCACCGGCGCCCGCTCGGTGTGGTCGCGGCGATCGTCCCGTGGAACTTCCCGCTGGTGATGGTCGCCACCAAGATCGGCGCGGCGCTGATCACCGGCAACACCGTGGTCGCCAAGCCCGCCGCGACGACGCCGCTGACGACGCTGCGGCTGGGGGCGCTGGTGCGGGATCTGGTGCCCGCCGGCGTGCTCAACATCGTGGCCGATGCCAATGACCTGGGCAATGTGCTGACCGGCCATCCAGACGTGCGCAAAATCTCCTTCACCGGCTCTTCGGCAACCGGCCGCAAGGTCATGGCGACCGCCGCCGACGACCTGAAGCGGATCACCCTGGAACTGGGCGGCAACGACGCCGCGATCGTGTTGAACGATGTCGAGCCCGAAAAGGTCGTGCCGGCGCTGTTCCAGAGCGCGTTCATCAACAGCGGCCAGGTGTGCAGCGCGATCAAGCGGGTTTACGTGGAAAGCGAAGCGTATGACGCGATCGTCGATGGCCTGGCGGCGCTTGCCCGCGACGCGGTGGTCGGCAATGGGCTCGAACAGGGCGTCCAGTTCGGGCCGGTGCAGAATCGGGATCAGTATCGCCGCGTGCGCGCGCTGCTCGACGACGCGCGCGCGCAGGGCACCGTGGTCGCCGGCGGTGACGTTCCCGAAGGGCCTGGCTATTTCATCCCTCTGACGGTGGTTCGCGACATCGAGGATGGCGCGCGCCTCGTCGACGAGGAGCAGTTCGGCCCGGTGCTGCCGGTCATCCGGGTACAGGATGCAGAAGACGCGCTGCGCCGCGCCAACGCCTCGCCCTACGGCTTGGGCGGATCGGTCTGGTCCTCCGATGCCAAGCGGGCGGCCGCCATCGCGGCGCGGCTGGATAGCGGCACCGCCTGGGTCAACAAGCATCTCGATTATGGCCCCACCGTCCAGTTCGGCGGCGCCAAGGCCTCGGGGATCGGCGTCGAATTCGGCGTCGAGGGGCTGCGCGAATTCACCCAGGCCCATGTCGTGAACATCGCGAAATGACGATCGATCCCACTTATCAGGAGGCTGCTGCCATGACCCTTTCTCCCACGCCGACCGCGGAGACCGCCCGATGAAGGCCGCTGTCCTGCGCGAAATCGGCAAGCCGCTGTCAATCGAGGATGTCACCCTCGCCGATGTCGGACCGCGTGAAGTCCGCATCGCCAATCGTGCCGTCGGCGTCTGCCACTCCGATCTGCACTTCGCCGAGGGGGCGGTTCCCTATCCGCTGCCCGCCGTCCTCGGCCATGAGGCGGCCGGCATCGTGCTGGCTGTCGGCTCGGAGGTTCGCTCGGTGAAGCCGGGCGACCATGTCGTCACCTGCCTGTCCGCCTTTTGCGGGCATTGCCCGAATTGCGTCACCGGGCGGCTGGTGAACTGCAATACGGGCGAAACGCTGCGACCGCCCGAGGCGCCGCCGCGGCTCTCGCAGGGCGGGGAAGTGATCCACCAGTTCGTCAACCTGTCCTCCTTCGCCGAGGAGTCGCTGGTGCACGAGAATGCGTGCGTCGCCATCTCGCGTGACATGCCCTTCGATCGCGCCGCGGTGCTCGGCTGCGCGGTGACGACGGGGGCGGGGGCCGCGATCAACACTGCGGGCATCCGGCCCGGGCAGACGGTGGCGGTGATCGGCTGCGGCGGCGTCGGACTGTCGGCGGTCAACGGTGCCGCGCTGGCGGGTGCGGGCCGGATCATCGCGATCGATCGGCAGCCGGCCAAGTGCGAACTCGCGCGCCGGTTCGGCGCCACCGATATCGTCGTCGCATCGGACAATATGGTCGGCGAAGTGCTGGAGATGACCGCCGGCGGCGTGGATCACGCGATCGAGGCGATCGGCTTGCCGCAGACGGTCGCGGCCGCCTTCTACATGCTCCGCGCCGGCGGCACGGCCACCGTGTGCGGGATGATGCCGATGGGCGCCAAGGTCGAGATCGACGGGCTGGCGCTGTTGCAGGAACGCCGCCTGCAGGGTTCGAACATGGGGTCCAACCACTTCCCGGTCGATATCCCGCGCTATGTGCAGTTCTATCTGCAGGGGCGGCTCAAGCTCGACGAGCTCGTCTCGCATCACATCCGGCTCGACGAGATCGAGACCGCCTTCGACGAACTGCGGGGCGGCGCGAGCGCACGATCGGTGATCCTGATGGACTGAGTGGAACGCGCCGGCGCCGGATCAACGACGACAAGCAATCAACAACAAACGATAATATTTGGAGAGTGGGATGCAGAAATGGCTAGGGATGGCCGGCGTCGCGGCCATCGGTATCGCGGGGCCTGCCTTCGGGCAGGACAGCCCGCCGACGCGTGACCCCATCAAGGCGCAGGATGCCGGCCAGGCGTCTGCCGCCCCCCAGAGCGATGGCATCGCCGACATCATCGTCACTGCGCGCAAGACCGAGGAGAAGCTGCAACGGGTGCCGATCACGGTGACGGCGCTCAGTTCGGAAGGAATCCGGCAGCAGACGATCCAGACCACCAACGACGTCCAGTTTCACGTCGCCGGGCTGGTGCAATCGCCGGAGCCGCAGGGCGGGCAGCCGGATTTCGCGATCCGCGGGACCCGCCAGCAGGGCGCCATCGGCAGCCAGGGCGGCGTCGCGGTGTACATGGACTATACCCCGCTGCTGTCCACCAACGCGATCGCCTATTCGACCTATGACATGCAGTCGATCCAGGTGCTGAAGGGGCCGCAAGGCACGCTGTTCGGCAAGAATACCACCGGCGGCGCGATCATCTTCGCGCCGAACAAGCCGACGCAGCAATTCGAAGGCTTTGTTACCGGCAGCTACGGCAACTACAACCGCACCGAACTGACCGGCATGCTGAACGTGCCGCTTACCGAAACGCTGGTCGCGCGCGTCTCCGGCAGCTTTGTCCGCCGCGATGGCTATACCGAGAATGTGGCGACCACCGGAAACGGCCCCTCCAGCCTCGACAACGAGCGCCACGAATCCGGGCGTGCGATCCTGCGCTGGTCGCCGACCGACCGGCTCACCAACGATCTGGTCGCCGAATATACCCATATCCACAACAATCCGATCAAGGGCATCACCGTCGCGGTCGCTGCGCCGTGCACGCTGCTCTATGCCAATTGCGCGTCGGCGCTTGCCGAGCAGCAGAGCCTTGGCGCCAGAAAGGTCGATTTCGTCATCCCGCAGTTCGAACGCTCGCAGAACTGGGGCATCTCCGACACCGCAACCTATGATCTGGGCGCGCTGACGATCCGCAACATCTTCAGCTATCAGCGCAACAAGAACGACGATCTGGAAGACAATGACGGGTTGTCGACGGTACCGGTGCTGAGCGGGGAGAACCATACCCGTGGCCGATCCGTCACCAACGAGCTGGATTTCATCGGCAAGCTGTTCGACGACAAGCTCGATTACACGCTTGGCTTCTATTATTCGGACAGCCGGTTCGACCAGCACTTCAATGTCGGCGTCTTCGATCTGCAGTTCAATGCCGCCGGCGCGGTGACGGGCGGGCTGCCCTCCTATTTCGGCGCTTCGCCATCGATCGCAAACAACACCTTCTACACCCAGCAAAAGGCGGTGTTCGGCCAGCTCAACTACCATGTGACCGACCGGTTCACGATCACCGCGGGCACGCGCTACACGCACGAGCACCAGCGCGCGATCACGCAGCAGTTCATGGGCACGATCTCGCCGACCAACAACGCACTGCGCTGCCAGACGTCGGAATTCTTTGCGAACAATCCGGGGCTCGACAGCGCCGCCTGCGTCGTCCGGCGTGAGCAGGATTTCGATCCCATCACCTGGAACGTCAGCCTCAACTACCAGCTGCAGCCCATGACGCTGCTCTATGCCAGCGTCGGCCGCGGATTCCAGGCGGGCGGCTTCAACACGCAGATTCCGATGTCGCAGTACCAGTCCTACGCGGCCGAGACGGTGACGAGCTACGAGACCGGCCTGAAGTCCGACTGGCATCTCGGCGGGCGGCCGATCCGCACCAACCTCTCGGTGTTCCTGTCCAAATATGACAACCAGCAGCGCGTCATCAACGATACGCTGCCGGGCGGCAGGACGTTTATCGCGACGTTCAACGCGGCGAAATCGACCATTTACGGCGCCGAGTTGGAGGTGAACTATCTGCCGACGCCCGCGCTCGAGCTGTCGGGCTTCTACTCCTATATCCACGCCAAGTACGACAATTTCCTCAGCCCACCGATCGGCGTGAACGGCGGCCAGAACCTTTCCGATTCGGCCATTTCCTCCACGCCCAAGCAGACGCTCAGCGGCACGATCGCGTACAGCCTGGGCGTCGGAGCCGAGGGCAAGATCCGGGGGGCGCTGACCGGCTATTATCGATCGAGCACCTATACCAACGATCTTGTCCAGACTTCCTACACCCGGCTGCCGGGCTACACGCTGCTCAACGCCCGGATCGACGTGCTGAAGCTGGCCCCGGTCGATATCGGGCTGTGGATGAACAACGTCACCAACAAGCTGTACAAGGTGTTCGGCTTCGACACGCTGACCAATGCGCTCGGCTACGCCACCGCCCAATATGGCGCGCCCCGCACGTTCGGCGCGGACGTCACGTTCAAGTTCTGACGGCGTAGGATCCAACACCGAAACGCCGTCCTTGCCCTCCGGGGGGAAGGACGGCGTGGTCGTTCAATCCGCTGCCGCGCCGTCCAGCATCGCCGCGACATCGTCGGGCGAGTCGATCATCAGATCATGTCCGCCCTGCATGCCGACGCACTGCCACGAGGGATCGCGGGCGGTTTCTTCGGCGAATTTGCGGAACAGGCGCGAGTCATAGCCCGAGGCATAGACGTAGATCTTCCGGGCGATCGACTCCCGTCCGCGGACGGACGGCAGACTCTCGGTGAAGGTCAACGGCGGATGCGGCGTCATCTTCGCATCGACCCAGGCCAGGTCCGCTTCGTTGACGTTGAAGGCGGTGGCGGGCAGCGGGCGCAGCGGGCCGGTGCGCATCGCCGCCTCCATATGGGGCCGCGCCGCCGGGTCGGCATAGTCGAGCAGACACTGCCCCGCTTCGGGTTTCAGCGCATCCAGATAGACGATGCTGCGGATGCGCTGCGCCAATTGCTCGGCAACGCCGGTGATCACCATGCCGCCATAGGAGTGCCCGCACAGCACCACGTCCTCCAGATCCTCCCACAGGAGGAGGTTCGCCACGTCCTGGACATGGGTGGAAAGCGTGATGTCCGGGCGCAGCAGGTGCGCGCGATCGGCCAGGCCGGTCAGCGTCGGCGTGAAGACGCGATGGCCGCGCCGTTGCAGCCGATCCGCCACGCGCCGCCAGCACCAGCCGCCATGATAGGCCCCGTGCACGAGCACGATATTGCCAGGTTGCGCCGTCATAGGATTGCTCTCTCCCCCAATATTTCGGAAATCGTCCGGGCCGTGCTCAGAATTTGAAGGAGACGTCGGCGCCGAAGGTTCGCGGTGCGCCATAGACATAGGTGGCGTATCCCGTCGATGTCAGGTTGTCCTGGCCAAGCAGCTTGTACTGCTTGTTCAAGGCATTGTTCATCCAGAAGCCGATGTTGACCGGCAGCACGCCGATCAGATCGATTCGTGCATTGAGCAGCGCATATTGCGGGATGTAGGTATTGTTGTTCTGGAGGATGTCCTGGGTATAGGCCCCGGACCGGTAGTAGCCCGTGGCCGAAAATCTTGCCGATCCGCGGTCGACCGGTGCGGTGTAGCTCGCGGTGATGTTCGCGGTATGTGCGGGCGTCGCTGCGATCGCCAGGCCGGAAAGGTCTTCGCCCGTCTGGAAACCGATCGCGTTGAGCTGGGGCGACCGGAAGCGATCGTAGCGCGCGTGGATATAGGAATAGAATCCGGACAGTTCGACGCGCGTCGCGGGGCGGTAGGTGATCTCCGCCTCGGCGCCATAGTTGGTCGAGGAGGCTGCGTTGAAGGTGGCGATGAAGGTCTGCCCCTGCGGGACGATATAGGTCCCGTTCTCCACGCGCTGCTGATTTTCATATTTGGCGTAGAACAGCGTGAGATTGGTTCGGATCGGGCGTCCGAAAAGCTTCCAGTCCACCTTCGCGCCGGCCTCGTAGTTGTTCACCCGCTCCGGCTTGTACACCTGATAGGCGGGCTCGATCACGCGCAGGTTGATGCCGCCCGCCTGCGCGCCCCGCCCCGCATTGGCGAAGATCAGCGCGGCCGGCGTGATCTGGAAACTGAGCGCGGCATTGTAGGTGAAGAGGTTCGACTGGGTGGCGCCGCGTAGCGTGCAGGTCGCCGGGTCGAACGTCTGGGTTGCGGGGTTGTAGAACAGCGCATTCGCGCAGGCGGGGCTGTTGTCCGTGGGCGAAACCGTGCCGCTATAGGTCTGCCCGGTCACGCGCAGCTTGGCGGAGGAATAGCGGGCGCCTGCGGTGAGGGTCAGGCGATCGGTGAAGTGGTAATTGGCTTGCCCGAACACCGCTTCCTCGCGGGTGCGGAAGGTGTTCCGGATGTTGCTCGGGCTGATGCGCAGGAAGGGCGGCAGACCGCCCGTCGGCGTCAGCGCGAGAACATCGATATGGCTGCCCTGGAAGAAGTTGTTCTGCGAATAAAAGAGTCCGATCGTGTAATCGATCCGGTCAAACAGGCGCTTCCCCTGCAGCGTCAGTTCGTTCGTGTACTGGTGGGTGCGATTGAAATTCGCGATGTTGAGCAGGGGAAGGGGCAGCCCGGCATAGTTCGCATTGTCATTGAACTGGTCGTGGCGATAGCCGAAGACGTTGCGGAGCGTGGGGCCGCCGAGATCGATCGTCGTGGTATTGGTGATGCCCAGATTCCTGGCGTTCTGGTACAGATTTTCGGGCAAATAGGTCTCGCGCGAACCGAGCGCCAATTCGCGCGTGCCCAGCGTCGTGCAATTCGAATAGAGATAGCAGCCGCCGCCAAAGGCGACCAGCTTGCCGGTGTTCGGCGTCTGGTAGACTTTGACATAGTCGACCATCGTCGTGTTGGTGATCGCGTCGACGGGCGACCAGCGGACAATACCGCGTGCCGACCAATGGCGCTCGGCATCGAGGTCCGGCCCTACCAGATTCCTGGTGAAGCCGTCACGATCTACCCAGTTGCCGGAAATCCGCACCGCGAGCCGGTCCGATACCGGCACGTTCAGAAAGCCTTCCATTTCGCTGCGATGATAGTTGCCATAGCCCGCCTTGAGGCCGCCCGCGAGAACGTCCGTGGGGTCATTGGGCAGGAAGATGACGGCGCCGCCGGTGGTGTTCTTTCCGAACAACGTGCCTTGCGGCCCCTTCAGGACCTGCACGTTCTGAAGGTCATAGGCGGCATAGGCGACGGAATAGGTCGACGGGATGGGAACATAGCCGAGATAGGTGGCCACCCCGCCCTGGGAACTGACGACGCCGTTCTGCCGCGCGCCGCGAATGGAGAAATCGGGGGCGCCGCCCTGCGCTTCGGGATTGATCACCACGCCGGGGGCGTAGAACTGGATGTCGGTGACCGTCTGGACTCGCTTCTTCTCCAGATCGTCCCCGGAAATGGCGTTGATGGTGATGGGCACCGTCTGGAGCCGCTCGTCGCTCTTGCGCGCGGTGACGACGATGTCGGTGATGCCGGTATCCGCGGCCGGGCTGTCGGGCTTCTCCGCCGTTTGCGCGGCAGCCGGGGCGGGCAACAGCGCCACGCCGAGGGCATTCAGCGAAATGCCGATGATCCAGTTTTTCATGCTATCCTTCCCAACGATGCGGCTCTTTGCGGCCGCCACCGATCGACCTTGCGGCAGGACGCCGATGGTATCTTGCCCATTTGCGATGGCGATTGTCCGAAACTGCAAGGCCAGCGGCGACGCGGCGGGAGCCTTGTATCGGCGGCGATTTGGAGCATGATCGCGCGTGTGCCTGCGCGAACGGGACCGGCCTGCGCACAGCTGCCGGGCGTGGGACAACGGCACGCGATCCACGACAGGGGGGGAGAGGAAAGGACAATGACCGCACCGTCGCCCCTCGATTCCTGGCTGGCCGCCGCGACGCGAGCAGGCCGCGTGCATGATGTGTTTCGCTGGAGCGAGTCGGTGGTCGCGCTGCAGGCGGACTTTTGGGACGGGCCGACCTTCGTCGCGCCGGCGCCCTCGTTCTTGGTCGTGGGGCATGCGATCCAGGGCGAAGGCGCCGCTCGCGCCACCCGGATACGACCCCGCGAGATCCACGCCTCGGGCTATGACGTGGAATGGGGCGGTTCGCGCGTCAGCGGGCGTTGGACGGCGCAGTTTCTCGCGATCGACAAACACTTTCTCTCGCAGGCGATCGACATCCATTCGGCGGGCCTGATGGCCGACATCCGCATTGCCGAACTGGCCGACGAAAGGCTGCTCGCGTGTCTCGATGCGCTCGCACCGGCGTCTGCCATGGTGCGCGACCCGATCTATGCGGATCATGTTGCGTTCGCGATTTGCCGGCGCCTTGCCGCGCTGTATGGGGCGCCGCGCGAGGAGCAAGGGCGCTACCCGCTCGACCGTGCCAGGGTCGAGGCGTTCATCGAATCGAAGTTGACCGAGCCCGTCTCGACGATCGCAATGGCCGCCGCGCTCGATGTGCCGATCCGCGCGCTGTTTCTATATTTCGAAAGCGTATTCGGCACCTCGCCCAGCCGGTATCTGCGCTCCAGGCGACTTGCCCGCGCGCGTGCCGTTCTGGAGGCGTCGGACATGTCGATCGCGGACATCGCGACGCTCTACTGCTTCTACGATCAGGCCAAGTTCACCCATGCCTTTCGCGAGGTCTACAAGACCACGCCGGCGCGCTATCGCCGGGAGCGACGACCCGACGGGTACCGGGCGGCCCACGATGAATCCGTGCCGTCGCGCATTTCACAACCGCGATAACCCACGCGCCGTCCGATCGGAGGATTGCTCCGGCCGCGACACGCGGCAATGACGAGCGCATGCAGGAATGCGGCGCCGCAGGTGCGCCATTGCGAAGTGAGAAGGAATCCCGATGAAGGTGCTGGTGGCGGTCAAGCGGGTGCTGGATTACAATGTGAAGCCCCGGGTGAAGACCGACGGCAGCGGCGTCGATCTCGCCAACGTCAAGATGAGCATGAACCCCTTTGACGAGATTGCCGTCGAAGAGGCGATCCGGCTGAAGGACAAGGGCGTCACCGAGATCGTGGTGGTGTCGGTGGGCGACGCCAAGGCGCAGGAAACGCTGCGCACGGCGCTGGCAATGGGGGCCGACCGGGCCATCTTGGTGACGAGCGAGGAGGCGGTCGAGCCGCTCGGTGTCGCCAAGATCCTCAAGGCCGTTGCCGAGGAAGAGAAGCCCGACCTGATCATCCTGGGCAAGCAGGCGATCGACGGCGACAACAACCAGACCGGACAGATGCTGGCGGGGCTGCTCGGCGTCGGCCAGGGGACCTTCGCCTCCAAGGTCGAACTGGCGGACGGCAGCGTCACCGTGACCCGCGAAGTCGATGGCGGGCTCGAAACGGAAAAGCTGGTGCTCCCGGCGATCATCACCACCGACCTGCGGCTCAACGAACCGCGCTATGCCTCGCTGCCCAACATCATGAAGGCGAAGTCCAAGCCGCTCGCCCAGAAGACGGCGGCGGACTATGGCGTCGACGTGTCGCCGCGGCTCACCACCCTCGAGGTGCGCGAACCCGCCAAGCGCCAGGCGGGGATCCGGGTCGCGGACGTAGACGCGCTGGTCGGCAAGCTGAAGGCGATGGGCGTCGCCAACTAATCCCGGCCGACTTGGAGAACGAAACAGATGAAGACACTGGTTTGGGTCGAACATGACGGCAGCGCCGTCAAGGACGCCACGCTCGCGGCGGTTGCCGCAGCCGCGCAAATGGGGGCGGTGGACCTCCTGGTGGCCGGGAGCGACGTCCAGGGCGTCGCGCAGCGCGCGGCAGGAATCGTCGGCGTCGGCACGGTGCATGTGGCGGACGATGCCGCCTATGCGCATGCGCTCGCCGAGAACGTAGCGCCGCTCGTCGTCAAGCTGATGGCCGACCACGACGCCTTTGTCGCGCCGGCAACCACCACCGGCAAGAACGTCGCCCCTCGCGTCGCCGCGCTGCTCGACGTCATGCAGATCAGCGACATCCTGTCGGTGGAAGGCGAAGACACGTTCACCCGCCCGATCTACGCCGGCAACGCGATCGCCAAGGTGCGGACCCGCGATGCCAAGAAGGTCATCACCGTGCGCGGTACCGCGTTCGAAAAGGCGGCGGGCGAGGGCGGTACCGCCGTGATCGCGCCCGTCGAGTCGACCGGCGATCAGGGGCTGTCGGTGTTCGAGGGCGCCGAGATCGCCAAGAGCGCGCGGCCCGAACTCACCAGCGCGAAGGTGGTCGTATCGGGCGGCCGGGCGCTCGGTTCGTCCGAACAGTTCCATGCGGTGATCGATCCGCTGGCCGACAAGCTTGGCGCAGGCGTCGGCGCGAGCCGCGCGGCGGTGGACGCCGGCTATGCGCCCAACGACTATCAGGTCGGCCAGACCGGCAAGATCGTCGCACCCGAAGTCTATGTCGCGGTCGGCATCTCCGGCGCGATCCAGCACCTTGCCGGCATGAAGGATTCCAAGACGATCGTCGCGATCAACAAGGACGAGGACGCGCCGATCTTCCAGGTGGCGGACATCGGCCTGGTGGGCGACCTCTTCAAGGTCGTTCCCGAACTCACCGAAAAGCTTTGAAGGATCCAATAGCATGATCACGATCAACGTCGTCCGGCGCGATGGAACGACTGTGCCGGTCCAAGCGAACGAGGACGGGTCGCTGATGGAGGCGATCCGCAATGCGGGCATCGACGAGTTGCTCGCGCTGTGTGGCGGCTGCTGCTCGTGCGCGACCTGCCATGTCCATGTCGAGCCGGGGTTCGAAGCGGCGCTCCCGCCGCTCGGCGACGACGAGAGCGACCTGCTGGACAGCTCGGGGGACCGCGACGAACACTCGCGGCTTTCCTGTCAGATCCCGATCACGGCTGCACTGGACGGCCTGACGGTGCGCGTCGCCGCCGAAGACTGACGCGCCAAAGGCCTCATACCAGGCTGCGTTGATACCGTCTCCTCCAGCCTCTACCCGTCATCCCGGCGAAAGCCGGGATCCATTCGCCTCTCGGTCTCAGCAAGCGCCGATAGCGAGACCGCAATGGACCCCGGCTTTCGCCGGGGTGACGATGTGGAGGACGAAGATAGGTTCTTCTCCGTGCAGGTTGGTATCAGGCCGGTGCCGCGAAATGCGCTGCGGCGCATTTCCGAACAGACTCTCAGGCCTATGGCGCGCCGTCGCGCGCTTCGGCCTGCAGCCCGCGGATCAGCGTTTCGGTCATGCCCCGGGCGACCAGACGAAAGTCGCGGATCGGCCCGTCGATATAATAGCGCGTGATCGCCTGCAGGATCGACGCGGTGGCAAGGCTGGCCTGGCGCGCGTCGAGCGTGGCGTGGAGTTCGCCCGCTGCACGCGCTTCCTCGAACATGCGGTCCAGCAGGCGCCGTATCCGGCGGCTTTCATGATCGATCGTCTCGCGCTGTTCGGCGCTCAGATGCTCGCGCTGTTCGTAATAGGCGTGGCGGTAATCGGCGCGCCGTTCGAGGTCGGTGATGTTCGCCTCGACGAAAAGGCGAATGCGCGCGGCCATCGCGGCCGGGGAGGCGAGGATCCCGTCCAGCCGCTCCGCTGAATCGCGAATGCCGGTCAGGCACACTTCCAGCAGTGCGTCTTCCTTCGACCGGAAGTAATGATAGAGGCTCGCCGGGTTGACTCCGGCGCGCTCCGCCAGCGCCCGCATGCTCGTGCCGTGATAGCCTTCGCGTGCGAACATGGCGGCGGCGACGTCCAGCAGCTCGATACGGCGGGTGGCGGACGGGGGGCGTCCCCGCCCGCGCACCGGCGCCGGTTCAGCGCCGGGGGGCGCCATGGCGTTCATGTCCCGTCAGCTCCATGCCTGCGCGCTCGCACAAGGCGCGCCGCCGATCAAGCTGCGGCGGAGGAGATGCTCCGCCCGGCCGCCGCGGCTGCCTCGCGTGCCACGACGTCGCGCTCCATCAGGCCCGCCAGCCTGCCGAAGCTTTCCTCTGCCTCAGCGACCACCCGTTCGATCACCTCGGCGATCGACGGGATGTCGTGGACCAGCCCGACCGACATGCCCGCGCCGCACTGGCCGTGTTCCAGGTCGCCGGTGTCGCGCGCGAGCGTGCCCATCTTGAGCATCCGCGCCATCCGCATCATCGCGAAGGTCTCCTTGGGGCCCTTGCGCAAGACGTCGGAGAACATCTTGAGATATGGCTGCTCGAGCTCGCGGGCGATCCCGAAGGACTGCAGAAAGATCGAGACCGGGTTCAGCGACTGCTTGCCGTTGTAGATCCGCTCCGGCCCCGGCGTGTTGAGCACGCGGCACATATGCCCGTCGAACTTGTTCGAATAGAGCGTCCGGTCGACGTCGGATTCGACGGCGCGCTGCTTGAAATTGTCGTGGACGACGCCTTCGTTGGTCAGCAGCATCCGCGTGCCCATCGACACGCCCTCCGCACCGAGCGCGAGCGCCCCCACCAGGCCCGCGCCGTTGGCGACGCCGCCCGCCGCGATGATCGGAATGTCGAGCAGCTCGGCGAGCCGCGGGACCAGCACGAACGTCGTGATGTCACCGGCATGGCCGGCGGCCTCGTGTCCGGCGGCGATCACCGCATCGGCGCCGTGTTTCTGCGCGCTGACCGCCAGCTTCACGCTGTTGACCGACGCCATGACCTTGCCGCCATAGGTGCGCGCCCGCTTCACGATCCAGTCGCCGCGGCCCATCGAATAGTTGATGACCGGCACCTCTTCTTCCAGCGCGATCTTCACATTCTCCATCGCGTTCGGCAGCGCAAGCGGCGCGTTGATGCCGAACGGGCGGTCGGTCGCGGCGCGGATGCGGCGAATATCCTCGCGCACCCGCTCGGGCGGGTTCGAGCCGGCGCCGTACACGCCCAGCCCGCCGGCGTTGCACACGGCGATCACCATTTCAGGATAGGCGATGCGGCCCATGCCGGCGTTCAGGATCGGGTGCTGGATGTCGAACAGTTCGGTAATCGCGGTCTTCATGATCCACCTCTCTCGCGGAGCGTTCCGGCGATGCTAGATGACGGACGGAGTCAGCCGTACACCGGCTCCTCCCACCAGGGATAGAAATCGGGCATGTCGCTCGAGACCTTGCACTCGAATTCCGGCAGGCGGCGCTCGATGAAGGACTTCACGCCTTCCTTTGCGTCCGGCGTCCGCCCGCGGGTCGAAATGCCGCGGCTTTCGATCCGGTGCGCGTCCATCGGATCGGGCATGCCCAGCCCCCGCCACAGCATCTGCCGCATCAGCGCGATCGACACCGGCGCGGTGTTCTCGGCGATCTCGCGGCCAATGGCATAGGCCGCCGGCAGCAATTCTTCCGGCGGCACGACCTGGCTGAGCAGCCCCGCCGCCTTGAGCTCGTCGGCCGGGATGATCCGCCCGCTGAAGCTCCACTCCAGCGCCTTGTTGATGCCGACGGCGCGGGGGAGGAACCAGGAGGAGCAGCATTCATGGACGATGCCGCGCCGTGCGTAGACGAAGCCCATCCGCGCCTTCTCGCTGCCGATGCGGATGTCCATCGGCAGCGTCATCGACGCGCCGACGCCGGCGGCCGCGCCGTTGATGGCGGCGATCACTGGTTTCAGGCTGCGGAAGATGCGGAGCGCCACCAGGCCGCCCCCGTCGCGCGACAGGGGATTGCTATAGTCGATGCTGCCGTCCGGGCGGACCGGGCTATGGGCGGGATCCCGGTTCTTGTCGAACACGGCGGCGCCCTTCGAAAAGTCGGCGCCCCCGCAAAACGCCTTGCCCGCTCCGGTAACGACGACGGCGCGGACATCGTCGTCACCGTCGGTCAGGTCGAACGCCGCGATCAGCTCTTCGCGCATCCCGCCGCCCATGGCGTTCAGCACCTCGGGGCGGTTCAGCGTGATCGTCGCGATGTTGTCGTTCACCTCATACAGGATCGTCTCGAAACCCATGCGTATCCGCTCCTCATGCGCTTCTCGCGAATGCGTTCCGCAGCGCCGTTTCCGAGCGATATAGCATTATCCAAACGATCGTTAAAGAAATTATTCGCCCGTTGCCTGGGTGCCCTTCTGTGCGAGGCGCGCGGCGACCACCGTGTCCATTTCCTCCAGGCCGCTGCGCGGCATGTCGAAGCGCGTGCAGTCGTCGATGGCGGCGAGATGGTCGAGGATGTCCTCGCTGGTCGGGGCTTCGCTTCCCGGCTGGCACCAGCCCTGGGTGAGGCCGATGAAGATCCGGGCGAACTTCCCGCCGAGCACCGAGTACATGTTCTGCGACGTGGTGCAGGCGTTGCTGACGAGGTAGCAGGCCATCGCCGCGACCGACTCGGGCGTCATCGCGTCGGCATAGTGCCGGCTCCGCTCGCCCGCCGCCTTCAGGAACGCGCCGTCCGGGCGCTCGGCCAGCGGTGTTCCCCCCAGCCGGCCGCCGCGCGCATTGGGGAAGAGGCAATTGACCGCGATTCCGGCCGGGGCCTCCTGCGCGATGACGTTCATCAGCCCGATCATCGCCGTCTTCGCCGCACCGTAATTGGCCCGGAAGGGATTGCCGAACACGCCGGACTGCGATCCGATCAGCAGCAAGCGGCCATATCCCTGCCGCAGCATCGCGCGGTAGGCGGGCTGGCACACGAAGAACGCGCCCTTCACATGCACGGCCAGCACGGCGTCGATGTCGTCGGCCGAAAGCGCACCGAAGCCCGCATTGCGCTGGTTGCCGGCATTGCTGATGACCGCATCGACGCGCCCGAAGCGCGAAAGCGCGGCATCGATGATGGCCTCGCCGCCGGCCTCGGTCGCGACCGTATCATAGTTGGCGAGGGCGCGGCCGCCGGCCGCCTCGATTTCGCGCACGACGACATCGGCATAATCGGCGGCGGAACCCTGACCGGTCGTGTCGCCGCCCAGATCGTTCACGACCACGGCCGCGCCGCGCCGCGCGAGCTCTTTCGAGAAGGCCGCACCGAGCGCACCGCCGCCGCCGGTGACGACGACGACACGATCGCGGAAGTCGATCGGCGCATGCCCTGCCGCGCCGATCACAGCACGCCCCGCTCTTCCGGAGTTTGAACCGAAGGGTCGAGCCCGAGTTCGCGCAGGACTTCGATCACCGGGCCCTGGGCGGAGGCGACCGCCGGAAAGCCGAGATAGGGCACGCACTGGATCAGCGCTTCCTCGATCTCGCGCGCGGTCAGGCCGTTGCGGATGCCGATGCGCACATGGTTCTTCAGCTCGGAATATTGGCGCGTGGCGATCAGGATCGCGATGACGATAAGGCTGCGCTGTTTCATCTCCAGCCCGGGCCGCGACCAGACGCCGCCGAACGCGAAATCCAGTGCCAGCGCCGAACTCCCGGAAAGAAATCCGCCGGCATCGGCCTGGCTGGCCAGCCGCTGCGCGATCTCTTCGCCCAACATCGCGGTGAAGGTTGCCAGTCCGCTGGCGCGATAGTCCGTCATTCTGCTTCTCTCTCCTGGGTGCACCGGTCACCGTGCCGGCCCTATGTGGCGAAGGACGACGCGCATGCGCAATGCACGCGGCACTCATCAGGCTTGTGATGCCGGAATCGATACGGGCACGACCGCTCCTATGTGATGGCATGGTCGCGGCGGCGAGGGTGCGGCGAACAGGATCCAAGGAGGCAGCATATGACGGCGGAAACCATGCGGGCGATCGTGTTCGACGGTTACGGCGATGCCTCGGTCCTGCGCGAGGCGCGGTTGCCTTGCCCGGTGCCGCAACCCGGGCAGATGCTCGTGCGGGTGTGCGCGATCGGGGTGAACCCGGCCGACGGCAAATGGCGTTCGGGGATGTTCGCCCGCACCCGTCCGCTGCAATTCCCGCAGGTTCCGGGCTACGACGTCGCCGGCGAGGTCGTGTACTCGGAAGACGCGGCGATGCCGCCGGGTACGCGGGTGGCCGCGATGCTCGATGCGCTGGTGCAGGGCGCCTATGCCGAATATGCCGCTGTCGCGCCTAGGTCCGCCGCGCCGATCGCCGATACGCTGTCGTTCGAGGCGGCGGCCACATTGCCGACGCCCGGGCTCACCGGGGTGCAGCTGATCGAGGAGCAGCTCGATGTCCAGCCGGGCGAGACGGTGTTGCTGACGGGCGCAACCGGCGCCGTCGGCCGCTTCGCGCTCCACGCGGCGCGGGCGCGGGGTGCCAGGGTCGTGGCGGCGGTCCGTGCGAAGCATGTCGATACCGCGATTGCGCTGGGCGCAGCGCAGGCGATCGTGCTGGGCGAGCAGCAATGGACCGGCGCGCCGTTCGATCATGTCGCCGATACCGTGGGCGGCGCGCTGGTTGCCGATCTCTGCCGGCACGTGCGGGCCGGCGGGCGGATCCGCACCGTCTCCACCACGCCCATCCCGGCGGAGGGGCTGCCGTGCACGCCCGGCTTTTTCGGCGTGCACGCGGATGCCGATCGGCTCGCCCGGCTGGCCCAGGCAGCGGGTGCCGGCGCGTTGGAGGTGGCGATCGCGGCGCGCTTTCCCTTGGTGCAGGCTGCCGATGCCCAGCGGCTGGTGGATGCCGGATCCGCGGGCGGGAAGGTCGTGCTGATACCCTGATCGGCGCACGCATCAAGAATATGAAATGCGCGGCCGCGCCGGTGCGGTGCGGGCGGCGCATGGTATCACCGGCGCCTGACCCGTTTCCGGAGCATGTGATGACCGATCGTTACGCAAAATACGAACGACTTAGTTTCGACCGCCCGCACCCCAAGGTGCTGCGCATCCGCCTCGACAATGGCAAGATGAATACCGCCGATCATCGGATGCACTGGGAACTGGCGGAGATATGGAACGATCTCGACGCCGATCCCGACGTCAACGCCGCGATCATCACGGGCAACGACCGGTTTTTCTCCGCCGGCGGCGATTTCGCGATGGTGGAAGATCTGATGAACGACCCCGAGGCGCGTGCGCGCGGCTGGAAGGAAGCGCGGGCGATCGTCTACAACCTGATCAACTGCAACAAGCCGGTCGTCAGCGCCATGCGCGGCGTGGCGGTAGGGGCGGGGCTCGTCACCGGCATCCTCGCCGACATTTCGGTGGCGACGAAGGATTGCCGGATCATCGACGGCCATACCCGCCTGGGCGTCGCGGCCGGCGATCATGCGGCGATCATCTGGCCGCTCCTCTGCGGGATGGCGCGCGCCAAATACTGGCTGCTGCTGTGCGATACGCTGCTCGGCGAGCAGGCCGCGGACATCGGTCTGATCTCGCTGGCGGTCGAGGACAGCGAGCTGGACGACAAGGCGGTAGAACTGGCGACGCGGCTCGCCACCGGCGCGCAATCCGCCATCCGCTGGACCAAGCATTCGCTCAACAACTGGCTGCGCCAGATGGGGCCGACCTTCGACGCCAGCCTGGCGCTCGAATTCCTCGGATTTGCAGGCTTCGAGCCGCAGGAGGGGGTGCGTTCCCACCGAGAGAAGCGCAGCCCGGCCTGGCCCGAAACCAGCGCCGTCTGACCTCCCTTAGCAGGAACAAGCCCATGACCTTCAAAACCCCTGCCCAGAAATATCCCGTGCCCGCGCACGTTCCGCCCGAACTGGTCGTCGATTTCGACGCCTACCGTCCGATCACGGGTGACGAGCAATATCATGAGGCATTTCTCGCCGTGCGCGCCAAGGCGCCCGACATCTTCTGGTCGCCGTATAATGGCGGCCATTGGATCCTGACGCGCCGGGATCATCTTTCCGAAGCCTTTGGCGACTATCAGCGGTTTACCTCGACCAAGGGCGCCAGCCTCAACCCGAACCGCCCTCCCGAGGCGCCGAAGCTCGCGCCGATCGAACTCGACCCGCCGGTTCAGCAAAGCTTTCGGAAGCTGTTCGCCTCCGCCTTCATCGTCTCGGCATTGAAGGAGCGCGAGAAGGAGGCGAGGGCGCTGGCGATCGAGCTGATCGACGGCATGAAGCCGCGCGGCGGCTGCGAATTCATCAAGGATTTCGCACAACACCTGCCGATCAAGATCTTCATGCGCATGGTCGATCTCCCCGAAGAGGATCGCCTGACGCTGCTGCCGCTCGCCAATGCGCAGGTCGTCGCCGATGGCCCCAAGGAAGAGACGATCAAGCTGCTGTTCGAATATACCGGACGCCACGTGATGGAACGTGCGGCCCGCCCGGGCCAGGATCTGATCAGCAGGATCGCGACGGCCGAGATCGATGGCCGGCCGATCACGCAGCACGAGGCGATTGGTCTGTCGACGCTGTTGCTGATCGGCGGGCTCGATACGGTCGCATCGATGATGGGGCACATCATGCAGTTCCTTGCCTGCTCGCCGGAGCATCGCCGCCAGCTGATCGAGCAGCCCGCGTTGATCCAGCCGGCTGTCGAGGAATTTCTCCGCCGCTTCGCGCTTACCAACCCGGCACGGGGCGTGGTCGAAGACATCGACTTTCACGGGGTGGAGATGCGCGCAGGCGACCGGGTGCTCCTGTCCACACCCCTTGGTGCGGTCGATCCGGCCGAGTATGTGGATCCGCTGACGGTCGATTTTACCCGCAAGTCGGGCAGCAAGACCACCTTCGGCGCAGGGCCGCATGTCTGCCCCGGCTCGATGCTGGCGCGTCTCGAGCTCAAGATCCTGCTCGAGGAATGGCTGACGCGCATTCCTGACTTCGCGCTCGATCCCGCCGATGCGCCGCGGCTCAAGACCGGCGTCAACGGCAGTTTCGAGCACCTGCCGCTGGTCTGGTGACCGGATAGGAAAGGAGGGCGGGATCGTCTGATCCCGCCCTCTTTCTGTTCTCCGGCCGTCCCAGTTCGCGTCAGCCCGTGGTGCGCGCCTTCACCATGCGGAGCGGGGTGTAGGTCAGCACATGGCTGCCATCCTGCTTGAACACGCGGTTCAGGGTGCGGACCAGGCCACGGTTCGGGCGGCTGCTGCTGCGCCGGCTCTCGATCACCTCGCATTCGGCGTGGATCGTGTCCCCGACAAAGGTGGGGCCCTCGATCTTGAAGTCCATGCCGAGGAACGCAAACCCCGTGTGCTGCATCGTCGACTGGACCAGCAGCCCTTCGATGAAGGTGAACACCATCGCGCCGGGGATCACCTGGCGCTTGATGTCGCTTTCCGCCTTCAGGAATTCGAGGTTGGTGAACAGCACTTCGGTCATGCCGGTGCAGGTCGTGAAGGCCACCAGATCGGCTTCGAACAAGGTCCGGCCGATCGTGCGGAATTTCCGTCCCAGCGGCAGATCCTCATAGGCGCAGCCGAGGCCGATCACCGGATAGTCGTCGTTCGTGTCGTTCATGATCGTGCTTCCTGCTCGCGTCCCAGAATCGTGCGCGCAATCAGGTTGCGCTGGATCTGGTTGGTGCCTTCGATGATCTGCAAGACCTTGGCGTCGCGGAAATACCGTCCGATCGGATATTCCGCCGAGATGCCGGCGGCCCCGAACAGCTGGACGGCGTCCGTCGCGACCTTCATCGCGGTGTCGCTGGAGAAGGTCTTGGCGATCGCCGCGGCCTTGGCCATGGCCTGGCCGGTGATCCCGGCGTCGACCATCGTCGCGGCGCGATAGGTGAGCTGGCGCGCTGCCTCCGTCTGGATCTCCATATCGGCGATCATCCAGCGAATGCCCTGGAAATCGGAGACCGTGCGTCCGAACGCCCGACGCGTGCTGATGAAGTCGGTGGCATGGTCGATGGCGCCCTGGGCCAGTCCGACGCCGCGTGCAGCGACGATCGGGCGCGAACTGTTCAGCGCCTCGACGACGCAGCGGAAGCCATCCCCCTCGGGCCCGATCCGCTGCTCCTCCCCGACGACGACGTTGTCGAGAAACAGCGGGTTCGACGGCACGCCGCGTGCACCGCTCTTGTCTTCCTTGCGGCCGATCTCGAACCCCGGGGTGTCGGTGGGCACGATGAAGAAGTTGATCCCCGCCTTGTCCGCACCGTCGACCTTCGCCGCGACCAGCACGAAGTCCGACTTGGCGGCGTTGGTGCACCAGATCTTGTTGCCGCTGATCCGGTACCCCGCGCCGTCGCGAACGGCGCGGGTCTTGATGCCGGACACGTCCGATCCGGACTGCGATTCGGTCAGCGAGAAGGCGCCGCGCGTCCGACCCGCCGCCAGATCGGGCAGGTAGCGATCCTTCTGCTCCGCCGTGCCGCCGCCGATGATCGCACCGATCGGCAGCCATTGCATGAAGAGGATATAGGCGGTGTTGTAGCAGACCCGCCCCAGTTCCTCGACGGCGACGCAGCCGGACAGCAGGTCGTCCGCCCCGCCATAGCTTTCGGGGAAGGGCAGCAGGAACAGGCCGAGTTCGTTCAGCAGGTCGAACATGTCCTGCGGGTATTCCGCGGTCGCGTCGATTTCGGCAGCCCGGGGGGCCACCTTTTCGCGCGCAACGCGGCGAACGAGATCACGTACCGCGATCTGCTGCTCGCCCAACGCGAACAGGGCATTCATCTGTGTCATGGGAACCGCCCATCAGGCCATTGTGAGACCACCGGAAATACTGATGGTTTGCCCCGTGATGAAGGCCGCGTCGTCGGATAACAGAAATGCGATCATTCCGGCATAATCGTCCGGGCGACCCAGGCGGCGCAGCGGAATCGCCTTGGCGAGACCTTCGGCCAGTCGATCGCCCCCCGGCATGTCCTTGGTGAAGTCGCTGAACAGCGGGGTGTCGGTCGGCCCCGGGCACAGAATGTTCAGGGTCACGCCGTTGCGTGCCAGCTCGCGCGCGAGCGTCTTGGTGAAGGCGATGATGCCGCCCTTGCACGCGGCATAGACCGATTCGCCGGAGGAGCCGACGCGGCCCGCATCGGACGAAATGTTGACGACCCGCCCGAAACCACGCTCGGCCATGCCGCGCACGACGACGTGATGCATCACCAGCGGACCATAGAGGTTGATGCGGATCACCTTGTCCCAGACGGCGGGATCGGTGTCCATGAACAGGCGCGCCGAGTCCCAGCCTGCGACATTGGCGAGGCCCTGAGTCGGCCCGAAGTGCGATTCGAATGCCGCCATGGCGGCTGCGACCTGCTCGCGATCGCTGATGTCGACGCGATAGGCGGCGGCACGATCCGCGCCGATGCTGTCGACGACTTCCTGCGCGCCTGCTTCGTTAAGGTCGAAAATGCCGACCTTCGCGCCCTCTTCCGCGAGACGGATGGCCGCGTCGCGACCGATGCCGCTCGCTCCGCCCGTCAGGATGATCGCCTTCCCTTCCAAACCGCGCATATGCCTTGCTCTCCAAATCGGACGTTGACACCGTCCCTCGGCGGTGTTCATATACATGAACGCTGTTCTGTAAACAGAATTGTGGCCGCGCAGCGGATCCACTGGAACCAGCGTTAGGAGACGGAGGAAACGACATGGACGTTGCCACCCCACGGGTCGCCACTCGCAAGCACCGCATGCCGGAGGTCGTGAAATCGGCCGTCCGCGTGCTCGAGATTCTGGAATATTTCGATCGTCGCCGCGGGGCGGCAACCGTCGGAGACGTGGCGAACGATCTCGGCTATCCGCAGTCGAGCACCTCGGCACTGATGCGCAGCCTGGTGGCCGTCGGCTATCTCAGCTACGATGCGCACGAGCGGGCATTCCTGCCGACCCACCGTCTGCCGCTGCTCGGCTGCTGGCTGGGTGAGCCCTTCTTCCAGGAGGGGCCGGTATTAACGGTCGCGCGCGAGATCGCGGACCGGACCAATTTCGCGGTCGGGATCGCACGGCGCAATGCCAACAAGCTGCAATGGATGACCGCGTGCACGACCACCGACATGTCGGTGGACGACGTGTTCGCCAGCGCGACGTCGCTGCTGCATTCCGCGGTGGGGCTGAGCCTGATGGCATCGCTCGACGACCGGCAGGTCCGTGCCTTGATCCACCGGCTGAATGCGGAAGTTGCCGATCTCGCCGATGTGGTGCCGCCCGCCGAACTGATCGCGCGGATCGCCGACATCCGTCGCGATCGCCACGTGTTCTCGGATGAGGGCGGGACTGCCATGCTGGCGATGACCACCCCGTCCAGCGACGGTGTCGAAAGCGTGTCGATCGCCATCGTCGACCGGTCCGGCCTGCTTGCCGAGCATCTGACCGAAACGATCAGCATCGCGCGTGACTGTATCGCGCGTCTGAACGGCGCTTATCCGCCGCCGGGCACGCTGGCGTTCCGCAATCAGGCCAACCGGCACCGCGCCGTGCTGCCGGTGCTCCACCAGTTGCAGGCCGTCGCCGGCTGAACGGCCCGCGACGGACTCGACCGGCATTCTCAACGCCCGCTGAAGTTCGGCGGGCGCCGCTCGGTCCATGCACTGCGTGCTTCGAGATGGTCCTCCGTCATTGCGCATCGGCTCTGATTGGCTGCTTCCAGATCGAGGGTCGCTGCCAGGTCGTTGCTCTCGGCAAAGTTCAGGTTTCGCTTCATCATGCTCCAAGCGATCAGCGGACCCGCCGCCAGCGTGGATGCGAAGGCCGCTGCTTCCTCCGCCAGGCGCTCGGGCTCGACCAGGCGTGTGACCAGTCCGAGCCGGTCGGCCTCCTCGGCCTTCAGGCGGGGATTGAGGATCAGAAGTTCGCGCGCCTTGGCAGGCCCAACCAGCCGCGCCAGCGTCCAGCTGATTCCGAAATCGCCCGAGAAGCCCACGGCGGCGAAGGCGGTGCCGAACGTCGCCGAGGCTGCGACGATGCGGAAATCGGCCGCCAGCGCCATGCTCATGCCGGCGCCCATCGCAGCACCATTGACGGCTGCCACGATCAACTTCGGGCAACGATGCATCGCCAGCGCAACATGCTGCTTGTGCCGAAGATCCTCGATGCGCTTCTCCAGCGTCCGCTCGGCGCGGCCCGAAAGGTCCTTCACGTCGCCGCCGGCGCAAAATGCCTTGCCGGCGCCGGTCAGGACAATGACGCCGACGTCCGGGTCGCGTCCGAGACGATGGAAGGCCTCGATCAGTTGATCGATCAGCCCATCCGTCAGTGCGTTCATCGAGTCGGGCCGATTCAGCATCAGGGTCACGACCCGGCCGTCCCGCGTCTCGATCAGTTCCGACATATTCGCTCCCGCACCTTCTTGCCGTTTCCTGCGATGTGCCTAGGGGACGTGCACAAGGGCAAGAACCATCTGTCCGTCATCGCGTATGTGCTTTCCGACGTCTTCATATCCGCGATGGCGTGAGAAGCGCGGCTTGCGCATCGAATGTGACATCGTAGAGTTTGGCAACAGAAATCCCGGAGGAATAGGTGCCCCTGGCCGAGCTTCCAGTGCAGGACCATCGTCGGCCGATACAGGACCCACCCCGCAGCGTAGGCAGGGTGCTCAGCGTGCTGGAGACCGTGGCGGATCGCCGCGACGGCATATCGCTGTCGGAACTGGCGCTGCTGGTCGACACGCCCAAGAGCAGCCTGCTCAACATGCTGAAGGGGCTGGTCGCGTCGCAGCATCTGACCGTGCTCAACCAGCGCTATCGCCTAGGCGGGGCAGCCTATCGCATGGCGCACGCGATGCTCGCATCGCGGCCCAGCATGTCGCCGGTGCTGCACGAGGCGATCGAGGAATTGCTGGAGCGCACCGGCGAAACGGCGGTGCTGACCCGTCTCGATCCGGAATCGATGACCGTGACCTATATCGAAGGCGTCGATAGTCGCCAGACGGTGCGGTACAGCGTGTCGCTGGGGTCGAGCCGGCCGCTCTATTGCACCGCCGCGGGCCAGGCGATCCTCGCCTATGAGGAGCCCGCCACGCAGGAACGCTATATCGCGCAGACCGAGTTCCTGCAGCTTACCCCCAATACCCTCACCGATCCGGACCGGTTGCGAGCGAAGCTGGCACGCATCCGCAGCGACGGCTATGCCGTCAGCATCCAGGAGGGCATTTTCGGCGCGGTCGGCATCGCCGCCGCGCTGCCCGGCAACGATGATCTCGACCGGCGCCGCATTGCGCTGCTCGTGGCCGGCCCGACAGGCCGCCTCGACAAGCGGATCGAGGAGGTCTCCCGCGTTCTGACGGAGGTCGCGGAAAAGACTGCCGGGATGCTGCGTTTCGCGCGCTAGGAATCCCTTCGTCTCACCGCGTTTCGCTCTCCACCGGCATCGCCGTCAGCGTCGCGATCTCGGCGTCGGGAACCTGCGCCCAGAAGCGGCTCCAGCTCGGAAAGGCGGCCGGCAGGCGAGGAGCGTTGCGGTCGTGCCCGGGCCAGCCGCGGAACGGTGCGGTGGGGCGTTCGAGCAGGTCCGCCGCATACCAATGGCGTTCGCGGCGGCGGGTGAAGAACCACTCACCGTCGCGGCGCGCATACTCGTCGAAATAGCAGATCGCCATCACGTACCAGCCGCCGCGATCCTCATGCTCCGCGCGGCAATAGACGCGGCCTGCGGCGTGATCGGCATCGACAAAGTCGATGGCGTGGCCGCAGATCTGATGAATCGAGCGGTAGAAGGTGCGGACGCCCGGCTCGATCGTGGTACGTAGTGCCTCTCGGCCCTTGCCTGCCGCGCCGCAGTCGACATCGGCAATGAACAGCGCCAGCCATGCATCGATGTCGCGCGCGTCGATCGCCAGTGCGTAGCGGATCGGCAGTTGCTGGATGGCGAGCTGCGATTCGATCCGGTCGATGCGGGCGGCGAGGTCGGCACCGCTCACGCCAGGCGCTCCAGATTGGCGGGATCGAACGGCAGGAAGTCCCGTTGCTCGATCGCGCGGCGCAGCCATTCCGGATCGTTCAGCAGCGACCGTCCGACTGCCACCAGGTCGAATTCGTCCCGATCGAACCGCTCGACGAGGCTGGGCAGGTTGTTGTCCGACGGCTGGCCGCGATCGATATGCGCGGCGGGCTTGCCGCTTTTGCCCAGGCCGATGCCGCCGACGGTCATCGTTCGGGTGCCGGTCAACGCCTTCACCCAGCCGGCGAGGTTCAGCGGCGATCCCTCGAACAACGGCGTATCGAAGAAGCGCTGGCTGCAATCGAACAGGTCCACGCCGGCATCGGCCAGCGGGCCGAGCAGTTCGGCCAGTTCCGCTGGCGTATCGGCCAGGCGCGCCCGGTAATCCTGCATCTTGAACTGCGAGATCCGCAGCGCGATCGGCACCGATTCGCCTACCGCTGCACGGATCGCGCGGATCACCTCCGCGCCGAACCGGGCCCGCGCCGCCGGGGTGCCTCCCCAGTGATCGGCACGCCGGTTGGTATATTGCCACAGGAAGCTGTCGATCAGATAGCCATGGGCGCCGTGGACGGCGATACCGTCAAAGCCCACCGCCACCGCATTGCGCGCCGACGCCGCATAGGCGGCGATGGCGTCGGCGATCTCCTCCTCGCGCATCGGCGCGGTTTCGGGCAGCGATTGCAGGCGTCGCTCGGGATGGACGGAGATCACGCCGTCGGGCGGACCCCAGATGCCGGACGGGCGCAGGGCTGCCGTGTCCGTCGCATGCGCGCCGGCGAATTCGACGTTCCACATCGGCCCTTGATGCCAGAGCTGGGGCCAGATCGGGCAGCCGGCGGCATGGACCGAATCGACCACGTAGCGCCAGCCGGCGAGCGCGTCCTCTCCGTGCAGGCGCGGGATGCCCGGATTGTCGACCGCGCGGGGATGGTCGACGGAAACGCCCTCGGTGATGATCAGGCCCAGGCCGCCGTCGGCGCGGCGGCGGTAATAGTCGGCAACGTCGCGCGTCGGCACGCCTCCGGCGCAGAAGTAGCGCGACATGGGCGACATCACGACGCGGTTGGCGAGCGTCACGCCGCGAAGCTGCAAGGGGGTCAGCAAGGATTTCAGCATGATATCACCCTATGGGCGGGCGCTCCGCATGGCGAGGCGCGGCGCGTCGATCGGAACGCTCGGGCGCGAAGCATCGCATATCGGATGTCCGAAAGTATCTATGCCGCGGTCGACGGCCGCAGCGGGAGCGCGACTCAAGGCGTTTCCGTGAGAATCGCTTCGAGCGGCACGACGCGCCTGCGGGCCTGCAGCGTGATCGCCAGCGCCGCGCCGATGATGATCGCCGCCCCGACCAATGTGGCGCCGCCGGGGACCTCGCCGAAAAAGGCGAAGCCGAACAGCGACGCGAAGACGATCCGGGTATAATCGATCGGCGCCATGGCGGTGGCCTCGCCCATCGACATGCCCTTGATGTAGCAGGCCTGTGTCACCGTCGACAGCGCCCCCATCAGGCCGAGCAGCACCAGTTCCACGCCGTGCGGCGTCTTCCATTCCAGCGCGGCCGCGGGCGCGGTGAAGAGCACCCCCAGAATCGCCGACCAGGCGAGCAGGGTAAGCTGGCTGTGGTCGCGCGTCATCGACTTGACGCCGATCAGCGCCCAGGCCGCGAGCAGCGCCGCGCCGATCCCCGCTGCAGCGCCCCAGCCGAGGATGGAGTGCGCACTCCAGGGCTGCAGGACAACAACGACGCCGCCAAATCCGACGAGGGTACTGAGCATGCGGCCCGGCGCGACATGCTCGCGCAGGATGAGCATCGCCAGCGGCACCATGAACAGGATGCGCGTGAACGACAACGCGTTCGCCTGCGCCAGCCCAAGCTGCTGGTACGATGTATAGGCGAGGATCAGTGCGAGGCTGCTCGCTGCAGAGCGGCTGAGCATATAGGCTGGGCGCGCCGTGCGCAGCACGCGTCCGGGCGCCGCGAGGATGAAGGGGAGCAGCACCACCAGGCTCACGACCTGGCGACAAAAGGTCTGGACGGCGGGGGGATAGCTGTTCCCCAGGAACTTCACCAGCGACATGGCGAGCGTGAAGGTGATCGCCGCGGCCAGCATCCACATCGCGCCGCGCAGCGTATGGTCCCGCTGCGCAGCTGCCGGCCCGGATGCTGCTTGTGGCGCGGGGGCGCTCACGCGGCCAACAGCGTGCCGTAGCGCTTGCGGTGCCAGCCGGGGCTTCCCCCCTGGTTCACCAGCACCATGGCGCGGCGGAGATACAGGCCGATATCGCTTTCGTCGGCGAAGCCGATGCCGCCGTGGAGCTGGATGCCCTGCCGTGTCACCAGCATCGCCATGTCTCCGGCGCGGGCCTTCGCTCGGGAGACTGCCTGCCGTATCGCATCGCGTTCGCGTCCCGAGTCGAAAGCACGGGCGGCGGCATCCACTGCGGCGCGTGCCAGTTCGATCTGCACGAGCAGATCCGCACAGCGATGCTGCAATGCCTGGAAGCTGCCGATCGCGCGGCCGAATTGCTGGCGCGTTCGCAGATGGTCGAGCGTGATGTCGAACGCGCGCTGGCCGATGCCCAGCAATTCGGCTGCGATGCCCAGACGCAGACGTTCGGCGGTCAATCCGTCGCCCGTCGCCGGGCGCGCCGGCGAGTCGGACATGGCAATGGTGGCGATACTGCGCCCGTCCTGTGCGCCGACGCTGGTCAGTGTGACGTCGCCGGCCTCGACGACCCAGAAGCCGGTATCCGCCAAAATCAGGAACCCGTCGGCGTGGCGCGCCGACAGGACGCCCGTGCAGCGACCGGACAGCCTTCCGCCACGCACCGCGATGTTCCCGCCCAGCGCCGGCAGGTAGAGGCTGTGGCCGGCCAGCACCGCGTCGCGCGCCGCGTCCGGCAGCGCGGCGACGGCGGGAACCGCGGCGACGAAGGGCTCGGGAACCAGGCCGCGCCCCATGATCTCGGCGAGCGCGCAATATTCGCCCATGCCGAGCCCGGCGCCGCCGGCGTCTTCGGGCACCAGCAACGGGATCCAGCCGAGCGCGAGCATTTCCTGCCAGGTCGCCGCATCGAAATCGCGATCACCGAAGCGGAGGCCGCGTATGCGCGACACGTCACCATCGGCGGAAACCACCGCCGAGGCGCTGTCGCGAATCATCTCGATACGGTCGGTACGTTCCTGGTCCATCGCTACTACTCTCCCGCGCTCGCTTCCCTGTTATCGGCATCGCGTGCCGGCGCCACCGGCGCGCGCGCTCGATCACATATGTGCAGTGCGTGCGGGATCGGTTGCCCGGCTCCTGCGAGCGCCATAGCTTGTGACCAAAGGGACGCCCCAGGCGAAGGACCTATTGACCATGCTTACCGCCGTATCCGCCACCTCTCCCGTTCGCGACGATTTCGTGCCGGCGAGCGACTATATCTCGCCGGATTTCGCGCGCCTCGAGCGCGAGCGGCTCTGGACTCGCGCCTGGCAGATGGCCGGGCGCGAGGAGGAGCTCGAAGCGCCAGGCGACTTCATCACCTATGAGATCGCGCACGAGTCGATCACGATCGTGCGGACCGCCGCGGGAGAGCTGAAGGCGTTCTTCAATGTCTGCCCGCACCGGGGGCGCAAGCTGACCAGCGGCTGTGGCCGGATGGGACGGTTCCATTGCAAATATCATGGCTGGAAATGGGACCTGGACGGTCGTTCGGTCGATGTGATCGATCGGGCGGACTGGGACGGCACGCTCGACGATGCGGAGATCGCGCTGGAGCCGGTCCGCGTCGATACGTGGAACGGCTGGGTATTCGTGTGCCCCGACGCGGAGACGCCGCCGCTGCTCGAGTGGCTCGACCCCGCGCCCGAATATCTCGACATGTTCGAGATCGGCAAGATGCGCTATAAATGGCGGCGCCAGGCGGTGCTTCCGGCCAACTGGAAGGTGGCGCTGGAAGCCTTTTCGGAAGGCTATCACGTCCAGACGACGCATCGCCAGTTGCTCGCCTTCACCTCGGATTACACGATCAGCCGCAAGCACGGCCTGCACGGCATGTTCGGCTATGGCCCTGGCCGGCCGCTTGGCCTGCCGTCGCCGCGGCTGGGCGATCCGCCGGCGGATCTGGATGTCCGCGACGCCGTGGTCCGCGTGTTTGAGGAGCTGCTCGAGACGCTCGACACGACGATGACGGAGCACACGCTGCGTGCCGCCAAGCGCCTGCGCGCGGAAATGCCTGCGGACGCCGAGCCGATGGAGGTTGTCCGCGCCTTCATGCGTTTCAACCGCGAGGAGCATGAGGCGGGGGGCGCAGGCTGGCCCGCGGACCTGACCCCGGAGGCGATGGGCAAGGCCGGCACGTCGTGGCACATCTTCCCCAACATGGTCTTCCTCCATGGTCCCTGCCATCTGCTCGGCTATCGCGCACGGCCGAACGGGGATGATCCCGACAGCTGCATCTTCGATGTCTATGCGCTGGAGCGCTATCCGGAGGGCAAGGAGCCCCGCCCGACGCTTTCGGTCCGGCCCGATATCACCAGCATCGCCGACTGGGGCCTGATCCTCACCCAGGACTTCCAGAACATGGCCGATCTCCAGCAGGGCATGAAGAGCCGAGGATTCAAGGGATCGCGGACCAACCCGAAGCAGGAACTGGCGGTTTCCAACTTTCACCGCGCCCTGCACGAGTTCATGGCGTGAAGCAGATGTTCGACGAGGAGGTCGACTTCCTGATCGTGGGCTCCGGCGGCGGCTCGTTCGCCGCGGCGCTGGCGGTCAAGGATGCCGGGAAGACGCCGCTGATACTGGAGAAGACCGACAAGGTCGGCGGCTCGACCGCCATGTCGGGCGGCGTGCTGTGGATCCCGAACAATCCATTGCTGCGGCGTGAGGGGATTCAGGACAGCTTCGAGCGCGGACTGGAATATCTGGCGCAAACCGTCGGCGACGGCGGCAAGGGCGTAACCCCGGCCCGTACCGAGGCCTATCTGCGAACCGGCCCCGAGATGGTCGAGTATCTCGAAGAGAAGGGCGTTCGATTCCGCCGCTTCGACGGCTGGTCCGACTATTATGACGACCGTCCCGGCGGCGCGCCGCGCGGCAGATCGATCGGCATGACGCTGTTCGATACGCGCAAGCTCGGCGAATGGGAGGGGCGGCTGCGCAAGGGGCCGTTCCCGGTCCCCTTCAAGCGGCGCGAAATGCACCGTGTGTCGCTCGCGAAACGGACCTGGGAAGGGCGCCTTGCCGCGCTGGCGCTGGCGTTCCGCATGATGCGGATGCGGATCACCGGCAAGCATCTGGTCAGTGCCGGGACCGCGATTCAGGCGCAGATGCTTTATGCCGCGCTACAGAACGATGTCGACATCCGCACCGAAGCCGGCGTGCAGGAATTCATCCTGTCCGAGGACGGCGGCGTGATCGGTGTCGTCGCTGTGATCGATGGCCAGAGCCGGCGGATCCGTGCACGCGACGGCGTGTTGCTGAACATTGGCGGCTTTGCGCGCAACCAGGCGATGCGCGATCGCTACCACCGCACGCCGACCTCGACCAGCTGGACCAATGCCAATCCCGGCGACACCGGGGAAATGCTGGAACAGGCGATCGCGCTGGGCGCCGACACCGACAATCTCGACAAGGCCGTGTGGATTCCCGGATCCCTGCCGCCCGGTGCCAGCGTGCCGCTGATGCACCCCCAGGATCTGGCCAAGCCGTACATGATGCTGGTGGACGCCAAGGGGGAGCGTTTCTGCAACGAGGCCGGCAGCTACATGGAAACCGGCGAGCGCATGCACGATGTCGTCGAGCGCACCGGCAAGCCGGTCTGGGCCATTCTGGATAGCCGCCACCGCAACAATTACGTCTGGGGCAAGTTCCCGCCGCTGTTGACCCCGCCGAGCTGGTTCGAAAAGGGCTATATGGTCAAAGCGGACAGCCTGGAGGCCCTCGCCGGCAAGATCGGCGTCGATGCCGCTGGCTTGGTCCGCAGTGCGGAACGCATGACCCGCTTCGCCGAGCGCGGCGTGGACGAGGATTTCGCCAAGGGTGCGCGCCATTATGATCGGTTCGGCGGCGACGCCTCGGTGAAGCCCAATCCCTGCCTCGGCGCGATCGATCGTCCACCCTTTTACGCGGTGCAGATGTTTCCTGGCGACGTCGGGACCTATGGCGGTCTCGTGACCGACGAGGACGGCCGCGTGCTCAGGCCCGACGGCACCGCCATTCCGGGTCTCTATGCGACAGGCAATTGCACCGCCTCGGTGACGGGTGGGGTATATCCCGGCGCAGGCGCGTCGATCGCGGCGTCGTTCATCTTCGGCCTGCGTGCGGCACGGCGGGCGATGCGCTTGAATCTATACTAGAATTGCTGATGCTTCCGGCAAATGCCGGGGGCCGTGTGATCGGTCGATCCGCGATGGATGGGCCCAAGGTGACAAGGAACTTCGATGGCTCAACGCCCGCTTTCCGGCATCCGTGTGCTGGATCTCACCCGCGTGCTCGCCGGCCCCCTGACCGCACAGATGCTCGGCGACCTGGGGGCCGAGGTGACCAAGGTCGAGCGTCCCGGCAGCGGCGATGACTCCCGCATTTATGGCGGCCCCTATCTGACCGACGCGGACGGCGCGCAGACGCGGGAGAATGCCTTTTATCTCTCGGCCAATCGCAACAAGAAGTCGGTCACGATCAATATCGCCAAGCACGAGGGGCAGGAACTGATCCGCCGGCTGGCGGCCGATTCCGATGTCCTGCTCGAGAACTACAAGGTCGGCGACCTGAAACGCTACGGGCTAGACTATGAAAGCCTGAAGGCGATCAACCCGCGGCTGATCTATTGCTCGATCACCGGCTATGGCCAGGATGGTCCCTATGCCAAGCGACCGGGCTATGATGCGATCTTCCAGGGCATGGGGGGGCTGATGAGCGTCACCGGGCTGCCCGATGGGGAGGTGGGCGGCGGCCCGATGAAGATGGGGCCGTCGATCGCCGACGTGCTGGCGTCGATGAACGCGCTCTCCGCGGTGCTCGGCGCGCTATACTATCGCGACGGGCAGGGGGGCAGCGGCCAGTATATCGATATCGCGCTGCTCGATTCCGTTGTCGCCGCGATGTCGCATTATGCGCAGATCCACCTCGTCTCCGGCGAGATTCCGGTGCGGCGGGGGACGCAGGGCAATGGCGGCATGCCGGCGGCGATGTTCCCGACGGCGGATCGGCCGATCATGCTGACCGCCGGCAACGAGACGCAATATGTCCGCCTGTGCCACGCCGTCGAGCACCCCGAACTGATCGAGGACGAGCGGTTCCGCACCAATGCCGATCGGGTCCGCAACCGCAACGCGCTGACCGAGGTGTTCAACGCGATCTTCATGGCCCGGCCGCGCGCGGAATGGCTGCAGCGGCTCGACGCGGCCGGCGTGCCGAGCGGGCCGGTAAACGATCTCGGCGAGGTGTTCCAGGACGAACAGGTTCGCCATCGCGGCCTGCGGGTCGATGTCGACCATCCGCTCAGCCCGGCGCTGGGCCTCATCCGCAGCCCGATGCGCTTCTCCGAAACGCCGATTACCGACTATGCGCCGCCACCGATGTTCGGTCAGCACACCGACGAGGTGCTGGAAGCGAAGCTCGGCATCAACGCCGAGCGGCGCGAAGCCCTGCGGGCGGCTGGCGTCATCTGAAGGTGCGCGGCCGGTCAGCGCGCCGATGAGCTTCAACGGCTTTGCCTTGCCGGAGGATCTGGCGATGCTTGCGGATGCCGTCGAGCGCTTCGTTCGCGACGAGATCCGGCCCGTCGAAGCGGCATTGCCGACGGAAGCGCGGCAGATCCCGCACGACCAGCTCGTCGCGTTGCAGCGCCGCGCGCGCGAGGCGGGCTATTGGTGTTTCGACGCGCCGGAGCGCTTCGGCGGCGCGGGGCTGTCGTCGTTCGCCTTTGTCGTGGTGGCGGAACAGGCGAGCAAGCATAAATTCTGCTTTCCGCAGCCGGGCGGCGGCGTCTTCGGGCATCCGCCACCCATCGTGATGTATCAGGCCAATGCGGATCAGATCGCGCGTTGGGTCGTGCCTTCGATCGAGCAGGGCTGGTACGGCTTCACCGGCATCGCCGAGGCGACCGGCGGAAGCGATCCGGTCCGCGCCATTCGGACGAGAGCGGTGCGCGATGGCGAGAGCTGGGTGCTGACCGGCACCAAGATGTGGATCACCCATGCCCAATATGCCCGCTATGGCGTGGTCTATGCCCGCACGGAAGCGGGCATCAGCGCGTTCCTGGTAGAAGCGGGCATGCCGGGACTGGAGGTCGTGCGCGACCTTCCCGTGCTGCGCGACCACTGGCCGTGCGAGCTACGGCTGGAGCAGGTGCGCGTTCCCGGGGAGAATCTGATCGGGACCGATGGCGGCGGCCTTGCGCTCGCCGGCGCCTGGGTGTTGCGGGCGCGGCTGCTCTATGCCGCGCGTGCGATCGGCGTGGCCGAAGAGGCGCTGCGGCTCGGCACCGAATGGGCGCGTGTGCGTGAGGTGTTCGGCAAACCGCTCGCCGCCCAGCAGGCGACCCAGTTCGCGATCGCGGACAGCCGCGCCGCCATCAACGCGGCGCGCTGGCTTACCTGGGAAGCGGCCTGGAAGCACGATCAGGGGGAGGATGCCCGCACCGCCGCCAACATCGCCAAGCTGAAGGCCGTCGAGGCGGCCGGCGCGACGGTCGATCGCATGATCCAGATCATGGGCGCGATGGGGTTGTCGAAGGAACTGCCGCTCGAGGCGTGGCTGCGCGACCTGCGCGTCGCGCGCATCCTGGAAGGTTCGGACGAAATCCTGCGGACCTTCATCGGCAAGGCGGAGATCGGGCTGTTCCGAAAGGGCGTCTGACGGTCGCGGGCGATCGGGTGCTCCGCTGCCGGACGATCCGACCGCGGTCGTCCACATTCATGATGAGGGTGGGGCGGAAGCGGTGTCGCGGTTTTCTTCGCTCCTGTGCCGGGGCATCCCATGCGCGATCTCGTTTTCAAGCAGGAGCATTCCAATGTCCGGTCGTTTCGCAGGCAAGGTGGCCGTGGTCACAGGTGCAGGCCGCAATATCGGGCGCGCACAGGCACTGCTGTTCGCCCGGGAAGGCGCGCGTGTGGTCGTCAACGACCTGGGGGGCGGCCCGAACGGCGACGAATCGGGCGATGCCGGGATCGCGCAGCAGGTTGTCGACGAGATCGTTGCGGCCGGCGGCGAGGCGATGGCGGAAGGCTCGAGCGTCGCCAGCATGGACGGAGGCGCGGCTATCGTCGCCAAGGCGGTGGATACCTGGGGGCGGATCGACATTCTGGTGAACAATGCCGGCATCGTCCGCGCCGGCCGGATCGACCAGCTGACCGAGCAGGACTGGGACCTGGTGCTCGACGTCAGCCTGAAGGGCAGCTTCGCGACGATCCGGGCCGCGGCGCCCGTGTTCATCGCCCAGAAGGGCGGAGTGATCGTCAATACCGGCTCGACCTCCGGCTATGGCCATTACGGGATGAGCAACTATTCCGCCGCCAAGGAAGGGGTGGCGGGGCTGACGCGCACGGTGGCGCGCGACCTCGGCGAATTCGGCGTCCGCTGCAACATGATCCGGCCGATCTCGGCGCAGACGACGACCCGGACCGAAGGCGTGATGTGGACGATCGAGCGTTCGCGCGCGCTGGGGCAGACGTTCAACTGGAACCGCCCCCTCGCCCTGCGCCGCACCATGCCGATGCCCGAGAGCGTCGCCGCGCTCGCCGTGTGGCTGTGCAGCGATGCCGCGGCGCATGTATCCGGGCGCGACTTCTTCGTGCAGGGGGACGAGATCGGCGTCTTTCCGGAGCCGGAGCTGCATCGCGCGATCTTCGCCGCCGACGGCTTCACGCTCGACGCGTTGGATGCGCCCGGCGTCGCCGACTATCTGGTCGGCGATATCGTCAACCGCTTCCTGCCAGGGGCTCGCTGAGCGGCATCCGGCCGCTACATTGGTTTCGAATATCGATCACAGGAGAGAAGCATGACGTCGACGGCCAAGTGGCTCAAGAGCAGCGAAACGCTGCGCTTCGACGTGCGTGACCGCGTGGCATGGATCACGCTGAACCGCCCCGACAAGCGCAACACGCTGAATGCCCAGATGCTCGGCGAACTCCACCAGGCCCTGCTGGAGGCGGACGACCTCGCGGAGGTGAACGTGATCGTCCTCGGTGGCGAGGGCCGCGATTTCTGCGCCGGCTATGACCTGACCGGCAGCTATGGCGGCGGCAAGGATGCCGAGCCCGAATTCGATGCCGACCGCTATCGCGGCCGCTCGACGACGATCGACAATGACTGCTGGCACCTCGAGCGCCAGCAGGCGCTCACCGCGATCCTGCTCGACCTGCACAAGCCGGTCCTCTGCAAGGTGCAGGGCTATTGCCTTGCCGGCGGCACCGATCTCGCGCTCAGCTGCGACCTGGTGATGGCGGCCGACGACGCGAAGATCGGCTTTCCCGCCGCACGGGCCAACGGCACCCCGCCGACCAACATGTGGCTGTACCATCTCGGCCCGCAATGGACGAAGCGCATGCTCTTCACCGGCGACACGCTGCTGGGGCGCGACGCTGCCCGCATCGGCCTGGTGCTCGATTCCTGGCCGGCCGACGAACTCGACGCGGCGGTGGCCGAAATGGCGCGCCGTATCTCCAACGTCGACGCCGAGATCCTTTCGACGCACAAGCGCGCCGTCAATCTCCAGATGGAGCTGATGGGTGCCAAGACGGCGATGCGGCTGACGGCGGAACTCGATGCCCGCGCCCATCTCGCGCAGGGGCCGCGGCGGGTGCAGTTTCGCAAGGATGTCGGCGAAGTCGGGCTGAAGCAGGCGCTGAAGAATCGCGACGAGCCGTTCGGCGACAGCATCGTGACCCTCAACGCCCGGGGGTGAGGGGCGGGGCCCGGCCTAGGAAGCCCCGCGGGCCTCGCGACCGCCGAGGATCGCCATCCCCTCCAGCATCAGCCCATAGCCCAGGCTCCGCCCCATCTCGGCGCGGAGTCGCTCGGTCAGCGCGATGCGCGTGTAGCGCATCGCCTGCGGGGGCAGCGCCGCGAGCCGGCGGGCATGCTCCCACGCCCGCGGCAGCAGCGCATCCGGCGACAGGACCTCGCCGACGATGCCGAGGCGCAGCGCTTCCTGCGCATCGATCTCCTCGCCGGTGAGCAGGAAGTAGCGGCCGCGATTGGGGCCCAGCAGCATCGGCCAGACGCTGTGGACGCCATCGCCGGGCACGACGCCGGCGATCGCATGGGCCTTGTCCGCGAAGCGGGCGGTCTGGGAGGCGAGGACGATATCCGAGAGGACCGCCAGCTCGGCATGGATCAGCGCCGGGCCGTTGACGGCGGCGATCACCGGGACCTCGATCGCCAGCAGATTGTGCAGCATCCGACGCCCTTCGTTGAACAGCGCGTCCCATACCGCCGGCCCCATTTTGGGCATTGCCTCGCCCTGATCGTCATAGCCCTGGCAGAAGCTGTCGCCGGTCCCGGTGAGGATGATCGCTCGCACCTCGCGATCCTGTGCGATGTCGTGGAAGGCGGGGCCCAGCTGGCGGTGCAGGCCGCCCCATGCCGCCCATCGGGCAGGTCCGCCGCGGGTGTGCAGACGCACTTCCAGCACCCCGTCCTCGCGGCGGAAGGCGATGTTGTCATAGCGTTCGAGATAGCCCGTGGTCATACCATGTCTCCGCTGGATCAGGGGTGGGCGGGCGGCACGGCCACCCGCAGCCCATCGAGTGCGCGCGTCAGGTGGATCTGGCAGGACAGCCGCGACGTGGGCGCGACCTGGCGCGCGAAATCGAGCAGTTCGCGTTCCTCGTCGCCGGGCGGGCCGACGCGCGCGAACCAGTCGGGATCGACGATGACATGGCAGGTCGCGCAGCTGCACGCCCCCCCGCATTCCGCCTCGATCCCGGCGATGCCGACCCGCTTGGCCGTCTCCATGACGGTAAGCCCCTCGCGTCCGTCGATGGTGCGGACGGTACCGTCGGGCTCGACGAATGCTATGCTCACCATGCCGTCACGCTGCTCCACTTCCTCCGCTGCTTGCAACCGAGATGGTTCGCCAATGCAAGCCGTGCGTGGCCTGCCGCATGCTCATCAAATATGTGCTAAGGCGCGGAACGCCGCCGTCGCGCGTTAACGCAGCAACGCTCTTCTGCCATCAATCGCGCGATCTAGAGTGTAGCGATGAGGCGATACCGGTATGGCATTGAGGACGCGGATCACGGAGTTGCTCGGCATCGAGCATCCGATCGTGCAGGGCGGCATGCAATCGGTGGGGCTGGCCGAGATGGCAAGCGCGGTATCGAACGCGGGTGCGCTCGGCATGCTGACCGCGCTGACGCAACCCAGCCCTGACGCACTGCGCGACGAGATCGAGCGCTGCCGCAGCATGACCGACCGTCCCTTCGGCGTGAACCTCACCGTGTTTCCGACGATGAACTCGCCCGATTATCGCGGCTATGCCCAGGCGATCATCGATGCCGGTATTCGCGTGGTCGAGACGGCCGGTACGTCCGCCGTTGCCGAACTGTGGGAAATGTTCAAGGCGGCCGACATCCGCATCCTCCACAAGTGCACCTCGGTTCGCCACGCCGTGTCGGCCGAGCGCAAGGGGGTGGACGTCATTTCGATCGACGGTTTCGAATGCGCCGGGCACCCGGGCGAAGACGATGTTCCGGGCCTTGTGCTGATCCCGGCGGCGGCGGATCAGGTGAAGATCCCCATGCTGGCCAGCGGCGGGATCGGCGATGGCCGCGGGCTGGTGGCGGCGCTCGCGCTGGGCGCCGACGGGGTCAATATGGGCACCCGGTTCTGTGCGACGGTGGAAGCGCCGATCCATGACAAGGTGAAGCAGGCGATCCTGGCGAACGACGAACGCGGCACCAACCTGATCCTGCGCAAGTTTCACAACACCGCGCGCGTGGCCAAGAGCGCGGTGTCGGACGAAGTCGTGCGGCGGCTGGCCGCGCCGGAATCGACGTTCCAGGACGTCGCGCCGCTCGTCGCCGGGGCGGCGGGCCGGGTGGTGCTCAAGACCGGCGATCTCGAAGCCGGCGTCTTCTGGGCGAGCATGGTGCAGGGCCTGATCCACGATGTGCCGACCTGCAGCGAACTGGTTGCGCGCATGGTCGCCGAGGCGGAGGCGATCATCGCCGCTCGGCTGGGCCGGTTCATCGGGCAGCCCGTGCCGGCGGCTGTTCGGTGAGCACCGCGCCTGCCGCGGCGCCGCGCCGCGCCGCATCGGTGCTGGTGCTCCGCGACGATCCGTTCGAGGTGCTGATGGTGCGGCGCAACGCACGCCAGTCCTTCGCGTCGGCACTCGTCTTTCCCGGCGGCGCGGTGGAACCCACGGATGCATCGGAGGCGTGGCGCACGCTGGTTGCGCCGGACGACCTCGCCGCCGAGGAGCGGGCCCTGCGGATCGCCGCGCTGCGCGAGGTGCATGAGGAGTGCGGCGTGTTTCTGGGGCCGTTGCCCAAGGCGGCGCCGGCATCGGTGGACTTTCGCGCGCTGGCAGCACAAGCCGGTGCCCCGCTGGCGCTCGATCGGCTGGTAGCTTTCGGCCACTGGATCACGCCCGCGCATCGCGCCAAGCGGTTCGACACGCATTTCTTCCTCGCGCGCATGCCTGCCGGGCAGCAGGCGCGTGCCGATGGGAGCGAGACGGTCGCGCTCGAATGGGTGTCGCCCGCGGCGCTGCTCGATCAGGTCGCGCGGGGCGAGAGCCAGCTGCTGTTTCCGACGCTGATGAACCTGAAGCGCCTGGCCGAGAGCGATTCGGTAGCGGATGCCGTGGACCGTGCGCGGATGCGCAAGCCGTTCACGGTGGAGCCGGTGCTGGTGCCGACCGAGGACGGGATCGAGATCACGATCCCCGAGGAGGCCGGCTATGGCGAAACGCGATTCCGCGTCCCGCCCAGCACGCTCTAATACCAAGGTGCATTGAGGCGGACTCACCATGCCGCACACCGTCATCCCGGCGAAAGCCGGGATCCATTCGCCTCCCGGTCACCGTGAAAGCCGACAGCGAGACCCCAATGGACCCCGGCTTTCGCCGGGGTGACGATATGGGGCAGCGATGGGTCCTCAGCCGCCCTGGGAAGGCCAGCGCAGCGGCAGCGCCTCCACGCCGTTGACGGCACCCGACGCCATGCGCGCGGGTCCCGCCAGCTCGAAGTCCGGAATGCGGCGCAGCCATTCGCGCAGAAACACTTCGATCTCGCGCCGGGCGAGCACGGCACCGGGGCAGGTGTGCGGACCGTTCCCGAACGCGGCATGGGGAATCGGAAACTTGCGGGAGAAGTCGACCGTCAGCGGGTTCGGGACCACCCGGTCGTCCAGCCCGGCGAACAGGTTGGGCGCCTGCACGATGTCGCCCTCGCGCAGCAGCACGTCCTTGTACGCATAGTCCATCGTCACGACGCGACTGGTGTTGGCGACGCCGTGGCGGCGGATCAACTCCTCCACCGCATGCCGGATGAACGGTACATCGTCGATCCGTTCGGCGAGCTGGCGCCGATGATCGGGATTCATCGCGAGGAAGCGCGCGATAAAGCCCAGCATCGAGGCGACGGTGTCCAGGCCGCCGAACAGCAGCAGCAGGCAGATGCTCATCAGATCGGCGCGGGTGATCGGAGCGCCATCGACCTCCGCCTTGATGATCTGCCCGAACAGGTCGTCGCCGGGAGCGGCGATGCGTTCGTCGAGCCTTGCGCTGAGATAGGCGGCCATCTGGCGGTGGGCGTTCGCCCGCTCTTCCTGGGTGCCGCGCGTGGCCTGGTCCGCATAGGGCTGGATCTGGTCGCGATCCGACATCGGCAGGTCGATCAGCCCGAGAAAGACGGTGACGGGCAGGATCTTGGCGAAATCGGTGATGAACTCGCAGTGCCCGGCGTCGGCAAAGCCTTCGATCAGCTCGATCGCGGTCTGGCGGGCGACGCCTTCCAGGCGATCGACCTGCTTGGGCAGGAAGTGCGGCATGATCAGCCGGCGATAGGGCGCATGCTCGGGCGGATCGAGATTGAGCGGCTTGAAATTGGTGGGGGAATAGGGCGCGCCGATGCTCCGCATCGAGAAATGGGCATGGTCGGTCTGCGCGGCCTTGATGTCTTCGAAGCGCGTGAAGATCCAGTGGCCGCCATTGTGCGGGGTCCACACGATGTCGGGCCCGTCCTGCAGGCGTTTCCAGGCGAGGTGCACGTCCTCGTCGCCGTGGACCAGGTTGTAATAGTCAATGTCCACGACGCGATCGGCCGGCACGTTTTCCGGCCTGGGGACGGTGATACGATCCATTACGGGGGTGCGGGTCACGGATCTCTCCTAACAGTTTCGTCGGTAATTTTCGCTGCGCGCTTCAGCGAGGCGGCGGCGATCCGTTCGGCTCGAAGCGCACATGGATATGGTCGGGCACGCGCATCATCGCGCCGCGAAGCTGGGGCGGCGGCATGTCCGGATCGAGCCGGAGACCGGCCAGGCGGTCGAGCACGGCATGCAGCGCCCGTGTCATCTCCACGCGGGCCAGATGCTGGCCGACGCACATGTGCGGCCCGCGGGCGAACGAGAAGTGCGGCTTCTTCGCGCGGAAGATGTCGAACCGGTCCGGTTCGGGCCAGATCGCGGGATCGCGGTTGACGGCGGCGGCGAGCACGAAGACCATCGAACCGGCAGGTACGAACGTGCCGCCGAGTTCCAGGTCGTTGACCGCGGTCCGCATCAGCATGCCTACCGGGCCGTCCCAGCGCAGCGCTTCCTCGATCGCGGCCGGGATCAGTGCGCGGTCCTGGCGGATGGCTTCCAGCTGCTCGGGATTCTGAAGCAGAGCGGTCAGCAGCACGCTGGTGCCGCGATAGGTGGTGTCGCCGGCGGCGTTCATCAGCTGGCGCAGGAACGAGATCAGCACCTCTTCGGGGAGAAACTGGCCCTCAACCTCGGTCAGCGCCAGGCGGGTGATCAGATCGTCGCCCGGTTCCGCGCGGCGCTGATCGACGATCGCCTTGAAATATTCGCCCAGCTTTTCGCCGGCCTCCACCGCCTTGTCCATGTTGACATAGTCGGTCTGCGCGATCGCCAGCTTGTGGAACAGGTCGATATCGTCCTTGGGCAGGGCGAGCTGCTCGTAGATCACGTGGAACGGGTAGAGGTGGGTGAACTGCGCGACGAGGTCGGCGCGGCCGGTCGGCTGGAAGGCGGACATCAGCTGGTCCACCACCGGATCGACGATGGTGTCGCCCCATTGGGTCACATATTGCGGCAGGAAGATCTTCTGGAAGATCCGCCGCCACGGCGTATGGTCGGGCGGGTCCATGATCGTGATCGACTGGCCGAAGGCGCGGCCGAGATTCTCGCCATAGGCCTTGTTCGAGAAGTTGACCGGATCGACCAGGATCTTGCTGGCTTCCTCGAACCCGACCACGCAGAACGACCGCCGGCCGCCAAAGACCTTGTCCGGCAGGCCCACCGCCTCGCGGAAGCTGATCGGATGGACCGGGCCTTCGGCACGCATGCGATGGTAGAGCGGATAGGGATCCTCGTGCCGCCCGAACGACAGGGCGTCGAGCTCCATCGGATTATAGGCCGGATCGTCGAAGTCGCGGATTTTCGGTAGTGTTGCCATGATTTCCTCGCAACGCAGTGCGTTGCCGGGCAACCTACGCCCCGGCGCCGGGCGGCTCAAACGCGGGCGGGTGATATCCCGTCTGTGATAAGGCGCCGGGGACGCAGGTCAGGCGATCTCGAACACCGCGGCGGCGCCCATGCCCCCGCCGACGCACATCGTCGTCACCACGCGCTTGGCGCCGCGCCGCTTGCCCTCGATGAGCGCATGGCCGGCAAGGCGCGAGCCCGACATGCCATAGGGGTGGCCGATCGAAATGGCACCGCCGTCGACGTTGAACCGGTCCTGCGGCAGGCCCAGCGTGTCGCGACAGTAGAGCACCTGGCTGGCGAATGCCTCGTTCAGTTCCCACAGGTCGATATCGGCGATGGTGAGGCCCAGGCGCTCGAGCAGCCTGGGCACCGCCAGCACCGGGCCGATCCCCATCTCGTCGGGCGCGCAGCCTACCGCCTCGAAGCCGCGATAGAGGCCCAGGATCGGCAGGCCGCGCCGGCTCGCCTCGTCCGCGTCCATGACGACGCAGACGCTGGCGCCGTCGGAGAGCTGGCTGGCGTTGCCGGCGGTGACGAAGCCGTTCTCGCGGATCGGCTTCAGCCGCGCGAGATCCTCGATCGTCGTGCCGGGGCGGTTGCCCTCGTCGCGGGTGAGCGTGACTTCTTCCTGGCCGATGATCTGCCCGCTCTTGTCGACCACGTTCTTCACCGCGGTGATGGGGACGATTTCCTCGCTGAGCCGGCCGGCTTCCTGCGCGGCGGCGGTGCGCCGCTGGCTTTCGACGGCATAAGCGTCCTGCGCCTCGCGGGTGATGCCATAGCGACGCGCGACGATGTCGGCCGTGTCGATCATCGGAAGATAGACGTCGGGGCGTTCCGCGGCGAGCCATTCGTCCTCGAAGCGGAAGACGTTCCGGTGCGGCTCGACCAGCGATACCGAGTCGAGGCCGCCGGCGATCATGATGCCGCCTTCGCCGGCGCGGATGCGCTGCGCCGCCATGGCGATCGTCTGCAGGCCCGAGGAGCATTTCCGATCGAGCGACACGCCCGGCACGCTGTCCGGCAGGCCGGCGCGGATGGCGGCCTGGCGCGCGACATTGTTCCCCACCGCACCTTCGATCCGGGCCGCACCCAGCAGCACGTCGCTCACCTCGGCAGGATCGAGCCGCGCCCGTTCGACCGCCGCCTTGATGACATGCGCGGCGAGGGTGGCGCCATGGACGTTGTTCAATGCGCCCCGGAATGCCTTGCCGATGGGCGTGCGGGCGGTAGCGACGATCGCGGCTTCTTTCATGGTCAGATCATCCTGGTGAATGCGTACACCATGCGACTAGGGTCGGCGTGCGCCGCGTGCCAGCCCCGGCGGCGCCCGAACCCGGCCTCGGGCCCGGAGATCGCACTCATGATGATGCCGGCCCCGCCTTTGACGTCGCCCGCGCTGCGGTGAAGGAACGTCCGCGATCGGATCACCCATGTCGAAGGAAAGCGCTGCGAATGAGCGAGGATCTGCGACCGGTACAGGAATGGCAGGCACATCTGGCGGTGGGCAGGCTGATGCTGCAGCGCAGCCGGTCGACCGGGCAATTCGTCTTCTATCCGCGCGTGGCGGCACCCGGCACCGGTGCGCAGGACCTCGACTGGGTGGAAGCATCGGGCCGCGGCACCGTCCACGCGACGACGGTGGTGCGCCGCAAGCCGCCGGAGCCCAGCTACAGCGTGGCGCTGATCGACCTGGCCGAAGGCGTCCGCCTGATGAGCGAGGTGGTCGATATCGCACCCGAGACGGTGACGATCGGCATGCCGGTGCGGGCAAGGATCGATCATGGCGAGGCCGGGTCGCGGCTGGTTTTCGTGGCGGAGTGAAACGATGACGAATGGCTTTCCGCGCGGGCGTGCCGCGATCGTCGGCGCCGCCACTTATGGGATCGGCCGCTGCCCGGGCGTTTCCGCTGTCGACATGGCGGCGCGGGCGTCGCTGATGGCGCTCGACGATGCCGGTCTCACGCTGGCCGACGTCGATGCGATCTACACCTCCGCCCCCTATGAGGTGCTTGGCGGGCTGGAACTGGCCGAATATCTCGGCATCCAGCCGCGGGTGACGGACTGCAACCGCACCGGCGGCTCCGCCTTCGAGATCTATGCGCAGCAGGCGGCACTCGCGCTCGACGCCGGGCTGATCGACTGCGCGCTGATCACCTATGGATCGAACCCCGCGAGCAACCCGCCCGGCGCGGTGGGCATGTCGCGGCAGAGCGTGTGGGAGGCGCCCTATCGCCCGATCGCGCCCGCTTCCTCCTATGCGCTTGCCGCCAGCCGCCACATGCACCTCTATGGCACGACGCGGCGCGATCTCGCGGAGGTCGCGGTGGCGGCGCGGCGCTGGGCGCAGTTGAACCCCGAGGCGGCCGTGCGCGATCCGCTGACGATCGAGGACGTGCTCGGCGCGCGAATGCTCTCCGATCCGCTCAGCGTGCGCGATGCGTGCCTGTTCAACGACGGGGCCGCCGCGATCGTGATGACCCGCGCCGATCGCGCGAAGGACTGCGCGAAGCCGCCGGTCTTCGTGCTCGGCGCCGCCAGCGTCGTCACCCATCGCGAGATCAGTGCGATGCCGGACCTGACGGTCACCGGGGCGGCGATCACCGGTCCGCAGGCCTTCGCGCAGGCGGGCATCGGCATCAGCGACATCGATGTGGTGATGCTCTACGATGCCTTCACGATCACGCCGATCCTGTTCCTGGAAGATCTGGGCTTCTGCGCCAAGGGCGAGGGCGGCCCGTTCGTCGCGAACGGCGCCATCGCGCCCGGCGGGCGGCTGGCGGTCAACACCAATGGCGGCGGCCTGTCCTGCGTCCACCCGGGCATGTACGGCCTGTTCCTGCTGGTGGAGGCGACGCGGCAGCTGCGGGGCGAAGCGGGCGATCGGCAGATCGGCGCGAACATCGCGGTCGCGCACGGCAATGGCGGTGTTCTGTCGAGCCAGGCGACGGTGGTGCTGGGGACGCGGGCGACGCTGTAGCGCGCCCGCGCCCAGATCACCTCATTCGGCCTTGCCGAGAATGGCCTCGACGCGGTTGGTGATGCCGGGGCTCTGCAGCAGCGCGATCTGGCGATCGACCGCGGCTTCGAGATGGGCTTCCAAGCCCGCGCGCAGGTCGGCGCGGTGGAGGTCGACATAGCCTTCGAGCGGGCGGCGCCCCATGGCGGCCAGCTTCTCGACCCGGACCAGCGCGCGGGCCAAGGCACCGTCTTCGCCGGCAACCTCGGCGAGGCCGAGTGCCGCCGCCGCATCGGCGTAGATCCGTTCCTGCTCCTCGAGCATCTTCCACAGCAGGCCGGGCGCCTTCAGCCGCAGCAGCCATTCGCCGCCGGTGCCCGGGATCAGCCCGACCCGGCCCCAGCCCTGGATGCACCAGCCCTTCGGACCGAAGAAACGGCTGTCGCAGGCGAGTGCGATGTCCAGTCCCATCCCCACGCATGCACCGTCCACCGCCGCCACCGTCGGCACGGGAATGGCGATGACCGAGCGGATCATGCCCTGATAGGCGGCATAGACGATCGACTTGCGCTCCTCGGGCGACATTTCCCGACGCGCCACCGCGCCCCGGATGTTGCCGCCGGCGCAGAAGGCGCCGTTGCCGGTGATCACGACCCCGTGGATATCGGGATCGTCCGCGATGTTCGTCAGTGCCGCGGTCAGCTCCCGGCATTCGTCGGGGCCCATCGCGTTGCGCTGCTCCGGCCAGTCCAGGGTTGCCACCACGGCATGCCCGTTGCGTTCGATCCGCACGCCCATCTTCAATATCCTTTGAACTGTGGTGTCCGCTTTTCGCGAAAGGCGCTGGTTCCCTCGGCATAATCCTCGGTGAAGCGCATCTGGGGCGCAATCAGCGCCTCATAATCCATGAAGTCTGCGAGGGAGGGGTCGGACGCGCGATGGAGCAGCCGCTTCATCATGCCCAGGCCGAAGGTCGGGCCGGCGGCGAGTTCCTGCGCGACCACCTCCGCCCGCGCGGCGAGTTGCTCGTCCTCGATCACCTCGCTGACGAGGCCCAGCGACAGCGCTTCCGCCGCGCCGACGAAGCGGCTGGAGAACAGCAGCGATTTCGCGCGCAGCAACCCCATCTGCCGCGTCAGCAGATAGGCCGCGCCGGTATCAGGCACGAGCCCGACCCGCGCATAGGTGAAGGCATAGCGCGCGGTGGAATCGGCAAGCACCTGATCGCAGGCGAGCGCGATGGCGGCACCCAGCCCGATCGCCGCACCGCGGACGAGCGCTACCACCGGCTTTTCCATCTCCCAAAGCCCGCGCACCAGCCGCAGGCCGCCATGCTGCATGCGGCGGCGCGAGGACGGAATGGATTCGCCCTTGAACTGCCCGAGATCGGCACCCGAGCAGAAATGCGCGCCTGTGGCTTCTATCATCAGCACGCGGACGGCCGGATCTGCGGCGGCCTGGTCGACGCGGTCCGCCATCTCCACGCGCATCGTGGCATCGAGCGCATTGCGCCGTTCCGGCCGGTTCATGACGAGCCGCGCAACGCCGCCTTCAACCGAGTATTCGATGGTCATCGCCTATTTCCTGTCCCTGCCGGTTGGCCGTTGGTGGTTCTGCTGCCGATCGGCGGAGCGTAGCAAGCGTCAGGCGGCCGGTTTGGCGACATGGCGAAGCGGGCGGTGATAGGAAGGGTCCTGGCGATCGCGGCTCGGCGGCCCCAGCGCGATGCGGGCCCGGACCGCTTCGGGCACGCGCGTCTCGCCGAAATAGCCCGAATATTCGATGATGCACACGCGGTGCGCGATGCGCCATTCCTCGCCGCGCTTCTCGAACCGGTCGACATAGCGGCCATAGGACAGGGTCGGCGGGCCTTCGCGATTGTCGCCCAGGAACAGATAATAGGTCTCGACGTGCGCGGTGTCCCCGTCGAGGTCGATCGTCGTGTTCGAGATGCAATGGTGGTGGCTGTGCTGCGCATCGCCGTGCCAGCCGATCGCCCAGCGGCAGAAGCTGTCGGGGTCGCCCGCGGCGACGCCGTGCTCGTCCCAGGCATCGTCGTGATAGGCAGAACGCATCAGCGCGACATCGAACCGGTCGACGCCGCGGGTGTAGCGGAGCAGGCATTGTTCGATCTCGAACCGGTCCTTCTGCGCGCGCACGAAGGCAGCGAGGTCGTGCGGTAGCGTCAGGTCGCGCAACGAAACTCTCCCATCAATCGGACGGCATCGTCGGCCTTTGCAGCGGCCGCCGCAATTGCCGCCCCCCGCTTTTCACGAATACGATGAAGTGGGCGGCGCCATGGATTTCGCTGCCCGGCAGGGGCAGAGCGTTCGCCATGGATCTGAGCTTCACCGAGGAAGAGCGCGCCTTCCGCGCCGAAGTCCGGGCGTTTTTCGCATCGGCACTCACGCCGGAACTGCGCGCCAAGATGATCGATCGCGGCCACCTGACCCGCGACGACTATGTCGCCTGGCAGCGCATTCTCTATGCCCAGGGCTGGGCGACGATCAACTGGCCGGTCGAATATGGCGGCATGGGCTGGTCGCCGGCCCAGCGCTACATCTTCCAGGAAGAGATGGCGCTGGCCCATGCGCCCGAGTGGCTGCCGTTCAACATCAACATGATCGGGCCGATCCTGTGCCGCTTCGGCAGCGAGTCGCAGAAGGCGAAGTTCCTGAAGCCGACGGCGAACCTCGACATCTGGTGGTGCCAGGGCTTTTCGGAACCGGGCTCCGGATCCGATCTTGCCAGCCTGAAGACCCGCGCGGTGCGCGAGGGCGACCACTATGTGCTAAACGGGCAGAAGATCTGGACCACCCAGGCGCAATATGCCGACTGGATGTTCCTCCTCGCCCGCACCAATCCCGACGTGAAGAAGCAGCAGGGCATCTCGTTCCTGCTGCTCGACATGAAGACGCCGGGGATCACGGTGCGTCCGATCGGCTCGATCGACGGCGTCGAGGATCTCAACGAGGTGTTCTTCGACGATGTGCGGCTACCGACCGAGAACCTGATCGGCGAGGAGGGCAAGGGCTGGGACTATGCCAAGTTCCTCCTCGGCAACGAGCGCAGCGGCATCGCCCGGATCGGCCTGTCGAAGGAGCGCTTGCTCCAACTGCGGCACCTCCAGGCCGACTTGACCGCCCGCGGCATGCTCGACGCGGCGGAACAGCAGCGGCTGGCGTGGAAACTGGCCGAGGTGGAGGTGGAGCTTCGCGCGCTGGAGCTGACGCAGCTTCGCGTGGTCGCGGCCGATGCGCAGGGGGGCGGGGCCGCCGCGGCGGCGTCGATCCTCAAGATCCGGGGCAGCGAGCTCCAGCAACGCATGACCGAACTGCTGCTGGAATTGGCAGGCCCGGCCGGGCTGGCGGTGCCGTCCGGCTATGGCGAAGGCGATCACCGCGCGGGCGCGCCCGACAGCTGGATCGGCACGGCCGCACCCTTCTATTTCTCCAAGCGCGCGGTTTCGATCTACGGCGGCGCGAACGAGATCCAGAAGAACATTATCGCCAAGAGCGTGTTGGGACTCTGAGAGCATGAACTTCGATCTGAACGACGACCAGCGGCTGCTGGCGGATAGCGTCGGGCGGCTGCTGGCCGAACGCGCCAATTTCGAGACGCGCTCCGCCCTTCTGCGCGACGGTCGTGGCTGGAACCGCGCATTGTGGCGCGACATGGCGGAACTGGGCCTGCTGGGCCTCGGCTTTTCGGCGGAGGACGGCGGACTGGACGGCGGCGGCGTCGAGACGATGATCGTGGCCGAGGCGCTCGGCCGTGCCCTGTCGCTCGAACCCTGGCTGGCGACCACCGTGCTCGCCGGCGGGGCGCTCCGGCGCGGGGCGGATGCGGAGCAGCGCGCCGCGCGCATTCCGGCGATCATCGCAGGGGAACGGACCATGGCGCTCGCCCATGCCGAACCCGGTGCGCCGCGCCACACCCTCGATGCCATCGGTACGGTGGCGCGGGAGGGGGCTGCCGGCTGGACCTTGACCGGCACGAAGATCGCCGTGTTGCACGGCGGCGATGCCGACGAACTGGTCGTCAGCGCCCGGACCGATGCGGGCACGCGCCTGTTCCTGGTCGACGGTGCGGCGGCGGGCGTGTCGCGCGACAGCGTCACTGGATATGACGGCATCCCGGTCGCCACCGTGCGGTTCGACGCGGCGGCGGCCGAGCCGCTCGCAGGCGATGCGGCGAGCGGCGACGTGCTGGCCGCGGTGATCGACGACGCAGTTGCGGCGCTGTGCGCCGAGGCGGTGGGTGCCATGGCCGAGATCATCGATCTGACCAGCGAGTATCTCAAGACGCGGCAGCAGTTCGGCACGCCGCTCGCCGCGTTCCAGGCGCTGCAGCATCGGCTGGTCGACATGCTGATCCAGGTCGAGCTGTCCCGCTCGATGGCGGTGCATGCGGCGCTGTCGGTCGATAGTGCTCCGGCCGCCGAGCGTGCGCTGAACCTGTCCGCCGCGAAGGCCCAGATCGGGCGTGCCGGGCGCATGGTCGGCCAGAACGCCGTGCAACTGCACGGCGCGATCGGCTTCACGGCGGAATACAAGGTTGGCCACCTGTTCAAGCGACTGACCGCGATCGACGCGCTGTTCGGCGATGCCGACCATCATCTGGGGCGCATCGCCGCCGCAGGCAGGCTGCCCGAACTTTCCTGATCCTTTGCGGCATGCGCGGCTTCGCCCCATGGTGAAGCCGCCAGACGAGTGGGGCGGTCCCATGCCGGGGCCGCCCCTTTTTCGTCAGCCCTGTTTCGCCCGGTCCTGCTGCCATTCGGCAAAGCTCGACCCGCTGGCCGCCAGCGTCCTGAGCAGTGCGGCGGGCCGCAGCGACGGGTCTTCCGGCGTGTCCGCGGCAAAGGCGTCCAGCCGCGCGACGATCGCCGCCAGCCCGACCTCGTCGGCCCAGAACATCGGGCCGCCGCCGTGCCGCGGCCAGCCATAGCCGTTCACCCAGACCACATCGATGTCGGAAGCGCGATACGCGATGCCTTCTTCGAGGATGCGGGCGCCCTCGTTGACGAGCGGGAACAGAATCCGCTCGATCATCGCGTCGTTGTCGAAGCGTTGCTGGGCGATGCCGAGCCGGCCCGCAACCTCCGCCACCAGCGCGGCGACGTCGGGATTGTCGGTGCCTTCGCGGGCGCCGGCCTCGTAGCGATAATAGCCCGCTCCCGTCTTCTGGCCGAACCAGCCCTTCTCGCAGATCGCATCGGCGATCGGGAAGGGCGTGCCGCGGCGCTTGCGGATGAACCAGCCGACATCGAGGCCGGACATGTCGGCGATCGCCAGCGGCCCCATCGGGAAGCCGAAGGCCTTGGCCGCCTCGTCGATCTGGCGCGGGGTGGCGCCGCGCTGGAGGAGGCGCTCCACTTCCTGCGAGCGCCGGGCGAGCATGCGGTTGCCGATGAACCCGTCGCAATTGCCCGCCACCACGGGGATCTTGCCGATCGCGCGGCCGGCGGCCATCGCCGTGGCGATCGTCTCCGCCGACGTCCTGGCGCCGCGGACCACCTCGACCAGCTTCATGACGTTCGCCGGGGCGAAGAAGTGCATGCCGACGAAATCCTCGGGGCGTTCGAGCACCTCGGCGATCGCATCGACGTCGAGCGCGGAGGTGTTGGACGACAGGATGGTGCCGGGCGCCGCCGACGCGCCGAGATCGGCGAAGATCTCCCGCTTCACGTCCATGTCTTCGAACACCGCCTCGACGACCAGGTCTGCCGCGGCGGCGGCGGCGCGATCGGTGGCGCCGGAGATCCGCGCCAGCCGTTCGTCCATCGCCGCCTGGGTCATGGAGCCGCGCTTGACCGAGGTGGCGTAGTTCGCGCGCACCCGGTCCAGACCGCGGTCGAGCGCTTCCTGGGTCGTGTCGACCACGGTGACGGGAATGCCCGCGCCGGCGAAGGACATGGCGATGCCGCCGCCCATCGTGCCGGCGCCGATCACCGCGGCGGTGCGCACGCGCCGCGCCTGCACGTCCGCGGGCTGGCCCGGGATCCGCGCGGCTTCGCGCTCGGCGAAGAACAGGTGGCGCAAGGCGCGCGACTGGCTGCCGGCGATCAGCGCATCGATCGTCCGCGCGTCCTTCGCCATGCCTTCGGCGAAGGGAAGGGTGAACGAATCGCGGACCGATTCGACATTGGCGTGCGGGGCTGCCTGGCCGGCGGCGCGGGCGGTCAGCTTGGCAGCCAGCGCGTCGAACGCCGCGGAGTCGGCACGTGCGGCCGCGAGCTTGTCTTCCCGCTCGCTGACGGGAACGAACGGCTTGCCGACGATGGTGCGCGCGAAGGCGATGCCGGCGGCGATCGGGTCCTCGCCGCCGACATGATCGGCGACGCCCAGTTCGAGCGCCCTCGCTGCGGACAGGCGTTCGCCGGACAGGCAGAGCTTCAGCGTCGCTTCCGGGCCGATCAGGCGCGGCAGGCGCTTCGTGCCACCGCCGGCCGCCAGCAGGCCCAGATGGATTTCCGGCAGTCCGACCTGGGCGCGCTCCACCATCACCCGATAGGTGCAGCCAAGCGCGACCTCGAATCCGCCCCCTAGCGCCGTGCCGTGGATCGCGGCGACCGTGGGCTTGCCGCACTGTTCGATCCGCTCGATCGCTTCCTGAAGCCAGGGCTCCTGCCGCGGCTTGCCGAATTCGGTAATGTCGGCACCGGCGAAGAAGGTACGGCCCGCGCAGGCGACCACGATGGCGTGAATGGCGGGATCGGCTGCCAGTTCCGCGCAGGCCTTGACCATGCCGTCCCGCACTGCGTGGCCCAGGGCATTGACCGGCGGATTGTCGACGAGGATGACGCCGATCTCGCCGTCCCGTCGCACCGATACCTTATCGTTGATGCTGCTCATGTCGCTGCCTCGCTTTCTTTGAAGAGGAGTGGGTCTCGGCCCGTCAGCGACAGCGCCTATCGCGCTGGCCCGTGGCGGCAAGGTTGGCGGCCGCGGCAGTGCATCATTTCAGTCTTGTGATGGCTGGCGCGGCATTCTGGCGAACGGGCGGCAATCGCGTAAGGGCTGCGGACAAGGACCACATCGGGAGGCGCGCATGAGCGACATAGCAATCGACAGCCCTATCGAGGGCGTGTGCCGGTTGACCTTCAACCGGCCGGATGCGCTCAACGCGCTCACCTTCGCCATGTACGAAGCGCTGATCGACCAGCTGGAACGCATCCGCTTCGACCACAGGATCCAGGTGGTCGTGCTGACCGGCGCGGGGCGCGGGTTCTGCGCGGGGCACGACCTGCGCGCCGGCGGCAAGCCCGGCTGGGTGGACGAGGATCTCGGCCGCGCCCAGCGCAATCGGGCCACGCTGGCCCGCCTGGGCCAGATCCCGCTGCTGATGCGGGCGCTGCCCCAGCCGATCATCGTCGCGGTGAACGGTGTCGCTGCCGGCGCGGGCTATGCCTTCGCCCTGGCCGGCGATCTCGTTCTCGCCGCGCGCTCCGCCAAGTTCGTCAACGCCTTCCACAATGCCGGCACCGGGCATGAGATGGGGTTCAGCTATCTGCTGCCGCGGGCGATCGGGACCCAGCGTGCGGCGGAGATCCTGCTCACCGGCCGCCCCGTCCTCGCGGAGGAGGCCGCGCAGATCGGCCTCGCCCTGCGCATGGTCGAGGACGCGGAGCTGGAGGCGGAGACGCTGAAGCTGGCGGAGGCGATCATGGTCAACAGCCCGATCGGCATCGCCATCACCAAGCAGAGCATGCACATGAATGCCGATGCCGCGAGCCTGGCGCACGCGATCGAGCTGGAAAATCGCGGGATCTTCACCAGCACCTCGACCGAGGACACCGCGGAGAAGCGCAAGGCGTTCGTGGAGAAGCGAAAGCCGGTCTTCACCGGGCGCTGAGCACGGCGGAAGGCGCGTACCGTTCATATCCCTGATGAGGTGGGGCGCGACGTGGCGTCCCGCGTGCGGGAGGGATACCCTTGGCGGCCAAGGAGGATTGCATGCCGGACTGGAACGCGATGTCGGATGGCGAATTTCGCCGCGCGACGATCGATTTCATCGAAACCTACTGCCCGCCGGAGCTGCGCCATCGCAAGGAGCATCCGCGCTGGGACGAGGCGGCGATATGGTATCACCGCATGTCGGAACATGGCTGGCTCGCGCCGAGCTGGCCGGTGGAACATGGCGGCATGGCGCTGAAGCCTGCCAAATACCTCATCTATCTGGAGGAATGGACGCGGCTTGGCGTGCCCACGATCCTTCCGCAAGGGCCGCTCAACGTCGGCCCGGCGCTGCTGGCCAACGGCACGGCGGAGCAGATCGAGGAATATCTGCCCAAGATCCTCTCGGGCGAGCATCGCTGGTGCCAGGGCTTTTCCGAGCCGGGCGCGGGTTCGGACCTCGCCGGCCTGCGCACCGAGGCGCGGATCGAGGGCGACCAGTTCGTCATCAACGGCCAGAAGATCTGGACGTCCGGAGCGCTCGACGCCAACCACATCTACGTGCTCGCGCGCACCGACAAGAGCGTGCAGAAGCAGAAGGGCATCAGCTTCATCCTGGTCGACATGGACCAGCCGGGCATCACGGTGAAGCCGATCGTCACGGTCAATCACGATACCGATTTCGCCGAAGTGTTCTTCGACGAGGTGCGCGCGCCGCTGAAGAACGTGGTCGGCGGGCTCAACCGCGGGTGGACCGTCGCCAAGTCGCTGCTCGGCTTCGAGCGCATCTTCGCGGGCGCCCCGCATTTCAGCCGGAACGCCGTGGCCCAGGCTGCCGAGATGCTGGCCCTGACCGGCCTCGACCGCGATCCGGTGATGGTCGACCGGCTTGCCGAGCTGAAGCTGGAGGTGGAGGACATCGCCGTCGCCTTCGAGGCGCTGGCGCAGGAAGTACGCAAGGGCCACAGCTTCGGCTTCGAGGTCTCGACCCTGAAGGTCGCCAATACCGAAACGTTCGCGCGCGTGACCGAACTGATGCTCGAAATGGCGGGCGAGCGCGGCGCGTTGTTCGGGGACGTGGATTTCGGCGAGGGATCGTCGAACCTGCTGAAGACCTTCCTCTTTGCGCGCGCGCCGATGATCTATGGCGGCACCGTGCAGATCCACCGCAACATCCTGGCCAAGCAAGTGCTTGGCCTGCCGGGCTGAACCGATGAGCGAGATGACGCAAGACGATACCGATCAGGGCATGATCGCCGAGCTGCGCAACACGGCGGAGCGCGTGGTGGCCGATTCGACCGATCATGCCCGCACCCGCCGCCTGCGCCGCACCGCGCCGGGGTTCGACACCGGACTGGTCGACACCTTTGTCGAGCTCGGCTGGTTCGGCGTGCTCGTGCCCGAGGAGAAGGGCGGGCTGGGCCTGGGCCTCGCCGATATGGCGGTGCTGGTCCGGGTCCTCGAAAAGGGCCTGATCTCCGATCCGCTGTTGCCGATCGCGGTCCTGGGCACGCGCACGCTGGTCCATGCGGAGAACGCCGCGGCCGACGCGCTGCTGGCGGGCGTGATGGAGGGGACGGTCCGTCCCGCCCTGGCGCTCGATTTCGACGAAGCGATCCCGGACGTGCAGCGCGTCGACGGGCGCCTGCACGGGCGATGCGAGGCCGTTGCCGGCGGCGCGGCTGCCACGCATCTGCTTGTCCCCGCGCGGGCGGCGGAGGGGGTTGCCCTGTATGCGGTGCCGGTGGACGCCGCCGGCGTGAAGCAGGCGCAGCGCTGGCGCGCCGACGAGACGCCGGTCGCTCGCGTCACGCTGGACGGGGTTGCCGATGCGACGCTGGTGGCCGAGGCCGACCGGGGGCAGGCGGCCATCGAGGCAGCGATCGACGAGACCCGGCTGGTGGCGGCCGCCGGGCTGGTCGGCCTGTGCGAACAGATGCTCGACATGACGATCGAATATCTGAAGGTTCGCCACCAGTTCGACGCGCCGCTCGGCTCGTTCCAGGCGCTGCAGCACAAAGCCGTCGATCTCTACATCCAGAAGGAAATCGCGGTCGCCACCGCCGCCTATGGCCTGCAGCTCGCGGCACGCGGCGAACGCGCCGCCGGGGCGCTGCGTGCCAAGGGACGAACCAGCGCGGTCGCGAACCGGATCGGTCGCGAGGCGCTGCATCTTCACGGCGCCATCGGCTTCACCGACGAGCATGACATCGGCCTGTACCTCAAACGGGCGCTGACGCTTTCCGCCTGGCTGGGCAATGCCGCCGCGCACCGACGTCGTTACATCCGGATGGGAATGGCCTGAACATGAGCAACGCAGTCACCGGCACCGACACGCTGACCGTGACCCGCGAGGGGCACGTCGCCATCGTCACGCTCAACCGGCCCGAGGCCTTGAACGCGATCGACCGCGATCTCCACCACGCGATCCCGCAGGTGCTGCTGGCGCTGTCGGAGGACCGCGACGTGCGCGCGATCGTCCTGACCGGTGCGGGCCGCGCCTTTTCGGCGGGCGGCGATCTCAAGGCGATGGCAGCGCGCTTCGGCACCGATGCGGGCAGGGACCATGCGATGGGCGTGCCCGGGCTGGCCAGAACGCTGCTCCAGGCGATGTTCGAGGTGGAAACGCCGATCATCGCCGCAGTCAACGGCGATGCGATGGGCCTTGGCGCCACGATCGCGCTTGCCTGTGACGTGAGCGTCATCGCCGAGACCGCGAAGTTCGGCGACACCCATGTCCGGGTCGGCCTCGTGGCGGGCGATGGCGGCGCGGTGATCTGGCCGCTGCTGATCGGCGCCAACCGCGCGAAGGATTTCCTGATGCGCGGGCGCGTGATCGACGGCATCGAAGCCGAGCGGCAGGGCATCTGCAACTATGTCGCCCCCGCCGATCAGGTGCTCGCCCGGGCAAAGGAAATCGCGGAGGAGATCGCACGCCTGCCGCCGCTCTCCGTCCGCTGGACCAAGGCCAGCATCAACAAGGGGATCAAGGCGCAGCTGAATACGGTGTTCGACGTGTCGATCGCCTATGAGGCGCTGACCATGCTGAGCGCCGATCATGGCGAGGCGGTCCGCGCATTGCTGGAACGGCGCAAGCCCGATTTCGGCGGCCTCTGACGGGGCGATCTTCACAAGCGTGATGGGGGGCAGGGCGCCGTTGCCGGTCGCCGGCCACCTGCCATAACCACCGCATGTCCATTCCGGCGGAGACGGGAGTCGAGGTGAGCGAAGCCATCGATCTGGAGGAGTTGCGCAGCGGCATCCGGTCCGTCCTGGACGTCGAGGCGACGAGCGAGCGTATCCATCGCCATTACGACGGCGATACGGGCATCCTCGCGGACCTGAAGCGGATTACCGGTGAGCTCGGCTGGAGCGCGCTCGGCATCCCGGAAGACCATGGCGGGCTGGGCCTCGGCCTGCGCGAGCTGGCGGTGCTGTACCGTGAACTCGGGCGCGGGCCGGTGCCGCTGCCGTTCCTGTCGACTATGATCGTCGCCGACATCGTGGCGCGCGGCGGCACGCCCGAGCAGCAGGCACGGTGGTTGCCGGCGTTCGCTGCCGCCACCTGCTTTGCCGCGCTGGGGCTCGACGGCACCGTAACGCTTTCCGGCGACTGCGTTACGGGCCAGCTCGACATCGTCGTCGACGGCGGCGATGCCGGCGTTCTCCTGGTGCGGGCGGGCGACCGTTATGTGCTGGTTCCGACGGACCAGCCGGGGGTTACCGTCGCGCTGCTTCCGGCGGTCGATCGTACCCGCAGCCTGGCGAGCGTTACCCTGGAGGCGGCGGCGTGCGAGAGCATCGCCGTCGACGCGGATGCCCTGGCCGTCCATGCCGCGCTGGGCGTGGCATCCGACTGTATCGGCGGGGCCGAGGCAATCCTCGAGAAGACGATCGACTATCTGAAGGTGCGGGTGCAGTTCGGCAAGCCGATCGGCGCGTTTCAGGCGTTGAAGCACCGCGTGGCCGACCATCATCTGGCGCTGGAACTGGCGCGGTCGCTGCTGGATACGGCGATCGCGGCGCAGGATGGCGGTGTCGAACCCGCGGCACTGGCGGCGTTGGCGCGGGTGCAGGCGGCCGAAGTCTATGCCGCGATCGCCGACGATGCGGTGCAGCTGCATGGCGGCATCGGCTTCACCTGGGAGCATGATTGCCACCTGTATCTGAAACGCGCGCGGCTGAACGAGATGCTCTACGGCGATGCCGAGCGTCATCTCGATCGCGCCGCCGATCATCTGATGGAGCAGACGGCGTGACGGTCGCAACGACGGAGCGGCGCTTCGAGCCTTTGGCCAAGCTGGGCGACACCGAAGCCTTTCGCGCCGAGGTGCGCGCGTGGCTGGCGGCCACGCTTCCCGCGGACTGGCTCGCCACCATCACCGGCGGCGGCGAACAGGCCTATGTCGATTTTCAGCGCTGGTGGTTCCGCGAACTGATGAAGGTCGGCCTCGCGACCGCCCACTGGCCGAAGGCGTGGGGCGGCGAGGAACTGCCGCTCGAATACCAGGTCGTGATGAACGAGGAGTTCGGCAAGGTCCGCGCGCCGCGGCCGCTGCTGTACACCGTCTCGCTCTATCATCTCCCCGCCACCCTGTTCGCGCATGGCACGCCCGAACAGCGCGATCGGTTTCTGACGGGCGTGCGCGAGCGCGGCGAATTGTGGTGCCAGGGCTTTTCGGAGCCCGGTGCCGGGTCCGACCTCGCGTCGCTGCGCACCCGTGCGGAGCGCAAGGTGAAGCCCGATGGCAGCGTGGTCTATGTCGTCAACGGCCAGAAGGTCTGGTCTTCGTTCGGCATGCATGCCGATTATTACATGCTGCTCGCGCGCACCGATCCGGATGCGCCGAAGAAGCAGGCCGGCATCAGCTTCTTCCTGCTGCCGATGGATACGCCCGGGCTGATCCGGCGCCCCATCCGGCAGATCAACGGCGATGCGGAATTCTGCGAGGTGTTTCTCGACGATGTCGAGATCCCGGCCGAGAATCTGATCGGGCGCGAGAACGAAGGCTGGGCGATCGCCCAGTCGACGCTGTCCGCCGAGCGCGGGCTCATCATCGTCGACCAGGCCCAGCGGATGCAGTTCGTGCTGGAAGGCGTGCTGGCCGATGCACGCGGCGGGAAGCTTGCCTGGTGGCGCGACGTCGACCTGCGGCGGCAGTTCCTGCGGCTCTATGCGCAGGCAGTCGCGGTGCGCGCGCTGGTGGACCGCATGATCGACGAGATCGTGCACAATCCGCACATGGGCACCTCCCCGACGCCGACGCTCGTCAAGCTGAGCTATTCCGAGCTGCTGCGGCGGTACACCACCTTCACTCTCAAGCGAGACGGCCTTGCTGCGCAGGTGGCGCGGCCCAAGGCCCTGGGCGCAGGAAAGCTGACCGAGAATCATATGGACGACTATCTGTCCGCCTATAGCTGGACCATCTCGGGCGGGACCAACGAGGTCCTGAAGAATGTGCTGGCCGAACGCGTGCTGGGTCTGCCGCGATGAAGACGGTAGGGGATCTCCACGAATATAACGCCCGCTACTTCGGGAAGAGCGAGGCGTTCGTCTTCGAAGACCGGCGGCTTACCCACGCATCCTTTCTGGACCGCATCCGCCGCCTTGCCGACGCCTTTTACGCAGCCGGCCTGCGCCGCGGCGACCGGATCGCGGTGCTCGCGCTCAATTGCCTCGAAATCTACGAGATCATGGGGGCCGCCGAACTCGCGGGATTTGCCGCAGTCCCGCTCAATTTCCGTCTCGCCCAGGCGGAGATCGACTATCTCCTCTCCGATATCCAGCCGGCCGCCGTGGTGTGCGAGGCGGACCTGATGCCGCTCGCGGCGACGTTCCGCGCCCAGCGGCCGGACCTTGTCTGGCTGCGGCTGCGCGAGGGTGCCCAGGGCGACGCCACGCAGCATTTCGAGGACTTCCTCAACAGCGGGGCCAGCGAAGGGCCGCCGATCCGCGCCCTGCCGGACGACCTGTGCTATCTGATGTACACCAGCGGCACCACCGGCCGCCCCAAGGGCGCGATGCTCGTCCAGCATGCGGTGCTGGCGGGCGCGGAAATCGGCGCTTCGGAATCGGAAATGGTGAAGGGGGGCACCTGGCTCGTCCACTCGCCGCAGTTTCACATCGGCGGCAACGGGACGCGACTGAGCCAGCAGGTGCGTTCCGGCCGAGTCGTCCTGCACCGCAGCTTCGATCCGGCCCGCGCCCTGCGCGATATCGAGCGGGAGCGCGTGACCGGAACGATGACGGTCGGGACGATGCTGCAGGCCGTGCTCGATGTGGCGGACGATTACGACCTGTCGTCGATGCAGTCCTGGATGGTGGCGGGGGCACCGGCTTCGCCCGAACTGATGCGACGCGCGATCGCGAAGCTCGGCAAGATCTTCATCATCCAGTACGGGATGACCGAAGGCCGCGTATCGGGCCTCTACCGGTACGAAGTCGATCCCGATGCCGGCCCGGACGCGGTGAAGCATCTCCGCTCGGTCGGCCGGCCGGCGCCGCAGGTCGATGTCGAGATTCGCGACGAGGCGGGCAGGGTCTGTCCCCCGAACGTTCCGGGCGAAGTCGTCTTCCGGTCGCCGAACGTGTTTGCAGGCTATTGGAACAATTCGGTCGCGACCGCCGAGTCACTGCGCGACGGCTGGATGCATTCGGGCGACGTCGGCTATGTCGACGAGGACAACTTCCTCTATCTGGTCGACCGCAAGAAGGACATGATCATCTCCGGCGGCGAGAATATCTACAGCCGCGAGGTCGAGGACGCGCTGCACGCCCATCCCGACGTCATCGAGGCGGCGGTGATCGGTGTCCAGGACGAGAAATGGGGCGAGGCGGTCAAGGCCTATGTCGTGCTGGCGGCAGGTGCGGCGCTCTCGGCGGAGCTCGTCATCGAGCATACCCGCACCCGCATCGCCCGCTACAAATGCCCGAAGCATGTCGAATTCGTCGAGGCGCTGCCGAGGATCGCCAACGGCAAGATCGACAAGGTTGCGCTTCGCAGGCGCGAGAAGGAGAGATCGTGATGCATTCCGAGCATCGCGCCGCGCACGATGCGCTCGACCGGCTGGACGATGACGCCTTCAGGGAGGTCGTGCGCGACTGGGTGACACGCGCTTGCCCCGACCATCTGCGATTTCCGGCGAAGCGGCTGCACTTCGCCGAGGTCCGCGAATGGTACATGATCCTGTCGGAAAAGGGCTGGCTCGCCCCCGGCTGGCCGCGCGAGCATGGCGGGATGGGATTGTCGCCCGCGCGCCAGCTGATCCTGATCGACGAATTCGAGCGTCACGGCGCCCCGCGCGTGCCCGACCATGGCATCATCATGCTGGGGCCGTTGCTGATCCGCTACGGCAGCGATGCGCAGCGCGAACGCTTCCTGCCCAAGATCCTGTCCGGCGAGCACATCTGGTGCCAGGGCTATTCGGAGCCGGGCGCGGGATCCGACCTGGCCGCGCTGCGGACCGAGGCGGTGCTCGATGGCGACGAATGGGTCATCAACGGCCAGAAGACTTGGACCACGCTCGCCTCCGACGCGCAGTGGATGTTCCTGCTCGCGCGGACGGACAAGACCGCCAAGAAGCAGGCGGGGATCAGCTTCCTGCTGGTGCCGATGGATGCCCCCGGGGTCACCGTGCGGCCGATCATCAACCTCGAGATGCACGATGAATATTTCGAGGTGTTTTTCGATAACGTGCGGGTTCCGGCGAGCCATCTGGTCGGGGAGGTCAATCGCGGCTGGTCGATGGCGAAGGCGCTGCTCGGCTTCGAGCGGATCTTTTTCGGCAGCCCGAAACAGTCCGCGTTCGCGCTGGAGCGGCTGCGCCACCTCGCGGCGCACTATGGCGTCGCCGAGGATCCGCTGTTCCACGACAAGTTCGTGCGGCTGCACATGGACCTTGCCGACCATTCGGACCTGTTCGAGCGCTTTGCCGACCAGGTCCGGCGCGGCGAACCGCTGGGGTCCGATGTCTCGATGCTGAAGCTGCACCAGACCGACCTGTACCAGCGCATCACGGACCTGATGATCGAGATTGCCGGTACCGATGCCGGCCTGTTCGATCCGGTGGAGGGCGACCGGGCGATCAACCCGGCGGGTTTCTTCATCCAGTCGCGCCCGACGACGATCTATGGCGGCACCAGCGAGATCCAGCGCGGCATCCTGGCGCGGGACGTGCTGGACCTGCCGGCCTGATCGATCGGGGCCCGGTCGTCGGCCGGGGCCCCGCACTTTTCACAACCGGGATATCCAAGCCGCCCCCGGTGGCGACGGGTCCCCAAGCATGGCACTCCTCGCCCTATGGACAACAGATTCTCGCCCGACGCGGCTACCCAGCTCGGCATCTACCGCCGCATGGCGCTCATCAAGGCGAACGACGAGCGCAGCCGCAAGGTGATCCGCTCCGGCCGGCTGGTGATGCCCTATTACAGCCCGCGCGGGCAGGAGGTAATTCCGAGCTGCATCTCCGCCTGCCTGACCGACGACGACTATATCTGCACCATCTATCGCGGCACCCACGACATGCTCGCGAAGGGCGTTCCGCTCCGCGACCTGTGGGCGGAACTCGCAGGCCGCGTTACCGGCACGTGCAAGGGCAAGGGCGGGCCGATGCACATCACCCATCCCGCATCGGGCGTGATGGTGACGACCGGAATTGTCGGATCGTCGATGCCGATCGCCAACGGCCTCGCCTGGGCGGCGCAGCTCAAGGGCGACGGCCGGGTGACGATCGCGAATTTCGGCGACGGCGCCGCCAATATCGGCGCGTTTCACGAATCGCTCAATCTCGCCGCCGTCTGGAAGCTGCCGGTGGTGTTCGTGTGCCAGAACAACGAGTGGGGCGAGCACACCGCCTATGACAAGACCAGCAACGTGCCGGTCGCGGCACGCGGCGGCGCCTATGGCATGCCGGGCGTGCGGGTCGACGGCAACGACGTCTTCGAAATGTATCACGCCGCCCGAACCGCGATCGAGCGCGCGCGCGCCGGGGAAGGGCCGACGCTGATCGAGGCGATGACCTATCGCTTCTTTGGCCACGTCTTCGGCGATGCGGACGGCTATATGGACAAGGATCGCAAGGCCGCGGCGGTCGCCGCCGATCCGGTGCCGCGCTTCCGCACGCACCTGATCGACAGCGGCATCGCCGACGAGGCGCAGCTCGCGGCGATGGAGGCCGAGATCGAGGCCGCGCTCGACGACGCCGTCGACTTCGCGCTGGCTAGCGATTTCCCCGAACCCGTGGAACTGACGCGCGATGTGTTTGGCGAGGAGGTGGCAGCATGAGCCGTGGTGCGGCCCTTGCCGAGGGCAAGTCGAATATCCTGCAGTCCGTCAACGCCGCGCTGGCCGATGCGCTGGCCGAGGACGAAGCGGTGCTGGTGCTGGGTGAGGACATCGGCGACGCGGAGGAGGGCGGCGTCGTCGGCGTGACCCGTGGGCTGTCGACCCGGTTCGGCGAACATCGCGTCCGCACGACGCCGATCTCGGAACAGGCGATCATCGGTGCCGCGATCGGCGCGAGCCTCGCCGGGTTCAAGCCGGTGGCCGAGATCATGCTGATGAACTTCACCACCGTCGCGATGGACATGATCGTCAATCATGCCGCCAAGCTGCGGTTCATGTCGGGCGGCCAGACCAACGTGCCGATCGTCATCCGCACGATGACGGGCACCGGCTTCGGTTCGGGCGGGCAGCATTGCGATTATCTCGAAGCCTGGTTCGCACATACGGCGGGCATCAAGGTGGTCGCGCCCTCCAGCCCGGCCGACGCCTATGGCCTTATGCGCTCGGCGATCGACGACCCCGATCCGGTGCTGTTCATCGAAAACCTGCCGACCTACTGGAACCAGGCGGAGGCCGCGCCGAGCGGCTACCGCGTGCCGATCGGCCGCGCCAAGGTTCTGGCGGAAGGCCGCGACGTCACCATCCTGGCCTATGCGCGCATGATTCAGGAAGCGACGCCGGCGCTGGCGCAACTGGCGGAGGCCGGCATCTCGGCCGAACTGATCGATCTGCGCACCATCGCGCCCTGGGATCGCGAGACGGTGCTGGCGTCGGTCGCCAAGACGCGTCGCCTGCTGATCGTGCACGAGGCGGTGACTCCCTTCGGCGTCGGGGCGGAAATCGCGGCGACCGTCGGCGAGGCATTGTTCGGCCAGCTCGCCGCGCCGGTGAAGCGCCTTGGCGGTGCCTTCTGCCCGGTACCCTTCTCGAAACCCCTCGAAAGCGCTTTCGCGCCGCGAACGGCCGACATCGTTGCGGCCGCCCAGACGCTCGCCGCCCATCTCTGACCGTATTGACCAGGAGAACGAAATGAGCACCGAAGTGCTGCTGCCCAAGATCGGCTTCTCGATGAACGAAGGTCTGCTCGCCGAATGGCTGGTGCCCGATGGCGGCCAGGCCGTCGAAGGCGAGCCGCTCTATGCGCTGGAGAGCGACAAGTCGACGCAGGAAGTCGAATCGCCCGCCTCCGGCACCCTGCGCATCCTGAAGCCGGTCGGCGAGACCTATGAAGTGGGCACCCTGCTCGCGGTCATCGAGTAATGCGCTATCAGTTGCATCTGCATACGCGCCCGGTGCCGGGACGCGAGGAGGAGTATCATCGCTGGTACGACGAGACGCACCTTGCCGATGTGGTCGGCCTGCGCGGCTTCCTCACCGGCGAGCGTTTCGCCCCCGTTCCGCTCGCGCCCGACGCACCGCCGCCGGATACCTATCTCGCAGTATACGAGATCGAAACCGACGATCTGGGCGCCGTGCTGGGCCAGTTGCGCCCCGGCGGGCTGCAGATTTCCGACGCCCTGGATGTCTCGTCGGTGCGGACCGAGGTGTTCCGCAGCCTGACCGAAAAGGTGACGCGCGCATGAGCGACCTGCTGTCCGGACTGGCGCCATGGCCCGCCGCCGATTTCGCCGAGTTCGGCGCGATCGAAGTCAAGAAGCTCGGCCGCATCCAGACGCTGGTGGGATCGTTCCTCGGCCGCAACTGGGTCGCGATTCCGCACGTCACGCATCATGACGAGGCGGACATCACCGATCTGGAGGCGCGCCGCCGCACGCACAATGCCGCCGGCGGGACCAAGCTGACGATCGTGCCGCTGCTCGTGAAGGCGCTGGCCGAAGCGCTGGCCGCGTTCCCGCAGTTCAATGCGTCGCTGGACCCCAAGGCCGGGACGCTGGTCCTGAAGAAATATGTGCATGTCGGCGTGGCGGTAGATACGCCCGGCGGGCTGCTCGTTCCGGTACTCCGCGACTGCGACACCAAGACCGTGAGCGAGATCGCCGGCGAGATCACCGCGCTTTCCGAAAAGGCGCGGACGAAGGGATTGCCGATGAGCGACATGGCCGGCGGGTGCATCACCCTGACGTCGCTCGGCCATATTGGCGGAACCGCCTTCACCCCCATTGTGAACGCGCCGGAGGTGGCCATCCTGGGCGTCACGCGCGCGCGGCCCGTCGCCACGCCCGGCGCGGACGGCGCTGTCGTTTGGCGGGAGATGCTGCCGCTTTCGCTCAGCTACGACCACCGCGTCATCAACGGCGCCGATGCCGCGCGCTTCGTGCGTTTCATTGCCGAGCGGCTCGCCGACCCCGATCTGGTCGCCTGACGACCCAAGGACATAGCATGGCACATTCCAATCGCCTGAACGCCGTCGTCCAGCCCATTCTGGACCGGCTGGTTGCCGAAGGACGCGAGATCGGCATCCAGATTTGCGCCTGGCAGGGCGAGGACCAGATCGTCGACTGCTGGGCGGGGCTGGCCGATGCGGCGAGCGGCAGCAAGGTGGATGCGGACACGCTGTTCAACGTCTTTTCGGTGTCGAAGGCGGTCAGCGCGACGGCGGTGCATCTCCAGGCGGAGCGCGGGCTGATCGACTATGATGCGCCGGTCGCGGACTATTGGCCGGATTTTTCGCAGGCGGGCAAGGGCGACGTCACCGTTCGCCATGTGCTGAGCCACGTCTCCGGCGTGCTGCGCATGCCGCCGGATGTCACGCCGGAACTGATGACCAATTGGGACTGGATGTGCCGGCGGATCGCCGAGATGCCGGGCGTCTATCCGGCCGGCAGCCGTTCCTCCTATCAGTCGATGACCTTCGGCTGGCTGGTGGGCGAGATCGTACGGCGGACCGATCCGAAGCGACGGCCCTTCGGGCAGTTCGTGCGCGAGGAGATCGCCGAGCCGCTGGGCGCGACCGATCTCTGGCTGGGAATACCGGACGGCGTCGAGCCGCGCATCGCGACGCTCGATGCCGTCTCGGTCTATGTCGCGCCGGACGGCAACCTGATGCGCGAGGCGCAGCCCAAGATCGTCGATCTCATGCCCGACCCGTTCGAGCGCCCCTATGTACGCCGGGCGTGCATTCCGGCGGTCGGCGGTATTTTCAATGCCCGCAGCGAGGCGCGCTTCTGGGCGATGCTCGCCAATGGCGGGGAACTGAACGGGGTGCGCCTACTCTCGGCCGATCGGGTGGCAAGCTTCGCCGCGCCGCGCCCGCATTTCGAGGACGCGGATCCGGTGTTCTTCGGGATGGTCGTGCCGATCGCCTGGTCGGGCTATTGGCTGGGGGGGGCGGCGGCGCCGCCGGTATCCGCACCGCGCAACATGCGGGCGCTGTGTCATCCGGGCATGGGCGGATCGATCGGCTGGGCCGATCCCGATCTGAAGCTCGCCGTCGCCTTCTGCCACAACCGCATGTTCGATACCCGCGAGATTGACCAGGACAGCCGCACCCTGATCGGCGACGCGATCCGGGCGGCGTTGTGAGCGACGCCATGGAAAGCTGGGACTATATCATCGCCGGTGCCGGCTCGGCGGGGTGCGTATTGGCCGATCGCCTGTCGGAAAGCGGGCGCAACCGCGTCCTGCTTCTCGAAGCGGGGCCGTCCGACAATCACCCCTTCGTGCACATGCCGAAAGCCTCCGCCAAGCTGTTCGGCGATCCGCGCTATGTCTGGCATTTCCAAACCCAGGGCCATGACGACGTGCCGCCGGAGATGTGGATCCGCGGCAAGATGCTGGGCGGGTCGTCTTCGGTGAACGGCATGATGTATTTCCGGGGGCAGCCCCAGGATTATGACTGCTGGGAAGCGCTCGGCGCGAAGGGGTGGGGCTGGAACGCGATGGCGCCCGCATTTCGGGCGATGGAACGGCATGCCCTGGGCGGCGACGACGTTCGCGGCGGGGATGGCCCCCTCGGCATCTCGGTGGAGCGCGAGCGTACGCCGCTGAGCGAGGCGTTCATCAAGGCCGGCGAGCAGTTGGGCCTGAAGCGCGTCGACGATCTCAACCGGCCCGACCAGGGCGGGGTGGTCGGCTATGCGACACGGACGATCTGGAAGGGGCGGCGGCAAAGTACCGCGCAGACCTTCCTGAAGCGCGCGCGGAATCGGCCCAACCTGCGGATCGTCACGGGCGCGATGGTCGATCGGGTGCTGTTCGACGGCATCCGCGCGAGCGGCGTGCGCGCGATCGTCAACGGGTCACCCACCGATTTCCACACCCAGGGCGAGGTGATCCTGAGCGCCGGCACGCTGATGTCGCCGCAGATCCTCGAGCGCTCCGGTATCGGCGCGGCCGATCGGCTGCGCGATCTGGGGATCGCCGTGCAGGCGGACAGCCCCGGGGTCGGCGAACACATGCTCGAGCATCGTCTGATGATGATGCAGTTCGAGGTCAACGTGCCCTTCAGCCACAATGCGAAGCTGCAGGGGTGGCGGCTGCCGCTGAACGTGCTGCGCTATTATCTGCTGCGGTCCGGGCCGATGGCATCGGGCTATGGCGCGGTCGGCGCGTTCGCCACCGTCCTCCAGGAATCGGCGACGCCGGATATCGAGGTGCTGTACAGTCCTGCCGTCGCCAAGCCCGATGCGAAGGGCGTCTATCGCCCCGACAAGGTGCACAGCGTGCAGTTGTTCGGCTATCCGCTGCGGTCGCGCAGCGAAGGCGCGATCCATATCAGTTCGGCCGATCCCGCGGCGCCGGCGACGATCCGTGCGGGCTATCTCAGCGATCCCTATGACCAGCGGGTGACCGTGGCGATGCACCGGTTCCTGCGCGCATGGATGGCGCGCCCGGCGATCGCCAAGATGGTCGTCGCCGAGCGCGAGACGACGCGCGATCTGGTGCGCGATGAAGACATTCTGGCGGCGTATCGCGCGCGGGGCATGGCCGGATATCACGCCTGCAGCACGTGCCGCATGGGCGACTTCGCCGATGCCGTGCTGGACGAGAAGCTGCGCGTCCGCGGCGTGACGCGCCTGCGGGTGGTCGACGGCTCGATCATGCCGACCATGGTTTCCGCCAATACCAACGGCCCGATCATGGCGAGCGCCTGGCGTGCGGCCGACCTGATCCTGGCCGATACCAACGCCTGATACCAGGCTGCGTTGATACCGACTCCTCCAGCCTCTCCCCGTCATCCCGGCGAAAGCCGGGATCCATTCGCCTCTCGGTCTCAGCAAACGCCGATAGCGAGACCGCAATGGACCCCGGCTTTCGCCGGGGTGACGATGTGGAGGACGAAGATAGGTTCTTTTCCGTGCAGGTTGGTATGAGCGCGTTCTGCCGCGCTACAGCGTGGTGTAGAAGCCGCCGTCGATCGGGATCGTCTGGCCGGAGACGAAGCGAAACTGCTCGCCGGCCAGCGCGACGATTGCCGGCGCGATGTCGATTGCCGGATCGCCCATCCGACGCATCGGAAAGGCGGCGCGGAGCGCCTCCCAGGCTTCTGGATGCAACGCGAAATAGGCCTTGCTCGACTCGCTTTCACTCGAGGGGGAGAAGAGGTTCACGGCGATCGCGTCGTCGCCCCACTCCTTGGCCAGGGCCTTGGCGAAGCCGCGGATCGCGCCCTTGAGCGATGCGTAGATCGGGTTGCTGGCATCGCCGGCGAGGCCGTGGGCCGACGTGATCGCGATCAAGCGCCCGCGCCCGCTCGCCTTGAGTGCCGGATAGGCGGCATGCGCGACCTGATAGCAGCCAGACAGCGTGATCGCGACATGCTGGTCCCATTCGTCGAGCGTGATGTCGTCGAGCGGGCGGGACAGATGCGATTGGCCATGCGCGGCGATCTGGACGACGATGTCGATCCCGCCAAAGGTCGCGACCGTCTCGTCCACCGCCTGGGCGATCGATGCTGGATCGGTGATGTCCCCTTTCAGGAACGCTGCGGTGCCGCCGGCCGCGCGAATCTCCTGGACGAGTGCATCCGGCACGGCGCTGCTGCGCGCGACGAGCGCGACCTTGGCGCCGGCGGCTGCGAAGCTCGTGGCGAGGCCGCGCCCCAGGCCGGATCCCACGCCGGTCAACAGCGCGGTGCGCCCTTCGAGTAGCCGTTCCGTCATGGTGTCATCCAGTCTCCGCCATCGGCGATCAGCGTTTGCCCGGCCAGGGCCAGCCCGGGGTCACCCGCCAGCGCCGTGATCAGCGCGGCGAGCCTCGCCGCGTCGGGCGGGCGGCGGCCATGGCCACCGATATCGAGGCGGCCGAGTTGCGGGACGTCGGCAAGCTGCGGGAGCAAGCGCTCCGCTTTCAGCGCGATCCAGTTGATCGCAATCTCGCTTCCGATCCATTGCCGCGCGGCCGCCTTGACCAGCGTGCGCTGACCTTCCACCGCGGCGCCCAGCGCGGCGAGGCCGGCTACGCCGTTGAGCGGGAACGCCGGTCCCAGGCCGATGATCGCCCCCCGGTTCCCCAGCAGCGCATGCGCAACCTGCAGCGAGATCAGGGTTCGACGCAGCGGCGCCTCGCAGCCATGCCGCCATTGCGCCGTGCCGGTGTCGCGCAGCGGTATCGCGGCGGCGTCCTCCGGCAAATGGCAGTGCAGGACGAGATCGGGGGCGTCCTCGCCCAGCAGCCGGCGGGCGTCGCGTTCGAGCTGCGCCCGGTCGCCGAAATCGGACGCGGGGCTGTGGACGCGCCAACCGGCCGCCTGCAAGGCGCTTTCCAGCCAGGCGATCGCGCAGCCCGATGTCAGCAGCAGTGCCGACTTTTCCTGGGTCGAATGCATGGCGGGAAGGATGGCAGCACGGCTGGCACGCGGCAACGTCGATACCGATCAAGCTCTTAGCCGTCGCATATGTGATGAGCGACAAAGCGATGGCCGTGTCGCTCGCGTCGCGGGAGCGCCGGCAGTAGCGGTGGTGCGATGGTACAATCGCTTCTCCTTCCCATGCAAAGCGCCACGCGCGCCGACCGCTTCGCCGGACGCCCGGCATCGCCGCGCGCGGGTGGGCGCCGATGAAGCGGCTCGACGGGCGCGTCGCGCTGGTGACCGGCGCTGCATCGGGGATCGGCCGGGCGTCGGCGATCGCGCTCGCCGAGGACGGCGCGGCGGTGATGCTGAGCGATATCGCCGCAGCCGGCAGCGACGTCGCGCGCGAGATCGTCGCGGCGGGCGGGCGGGCAGCGTTCTTCCCGGCGGATGCAACCGACGAAGCCCAGGTCGCCGCGCTGGTGCGGCACACGCTGGAAAGCTTCGGGCGGCTCGATTGCGCACACAACAATGTCGGCGTCGGCAGCACCGGGGTATCGGTGGTCGACCAGTCCTGGGAAGACTGGGACCGCACGATCGCGCTGTCGTTGACCTCGACCTGGCTCGGGATGAAGCACCAGATCCCCGCGATGATCGCGGCCGGCGGGGGCGCCATCGTCAACACCGCGTCGATGGCGGGCGTGCGCTATTCGGCGGGCGCCTCGCCGGCCTATTCGGCGGCCAAGGCGGGTGTCGTGCATCTCACCCACTATGCGGCACATGCCCATGCCGCCGACGGGATCCGCGTCAACAGCGTCTCGCCCGGCCTTACCGCCACGGCGATCGTCGCCACGATGTTCACGATCGAGCAGCAGGCCGACATCGCGGCGCAGGGCCAGCTCATCCGCCGCGCGGTGCAGCCGCGGGAAATCGCCGAGGCGGTGGTGTTCCTGTGTTCGGACCGCGCGGCGATGGTGACGGGCGTCAATCTCGAAGTGTGCGGCGGGAAGCGCTGAACGGACGTTCAGAGAAACGCCTTTAGCTGCGCGATGAACCAGTCGAAGCCGTCATGGTGGAGCCAATGGCTTGCGCCTTCCAGGACCTCGATGCGCGCGTTGCGGACGGCATGTGCCCGGATATCGTGCCGGGGATCGGGCGTGTAGCTCGCCGAACCCCATAGCAGCAGCGTGGGACAGGCGATCTTGCTGAGCATCAGCAGAAAATCGTCGTCGCGGCGGTCCTGGGGATGCGCGAGCCGCACCAGATTGTCGAACTTCCACACGAAGCCGCCGTCCTCGGTGCGGCGCAGGCCGTGCGTGGTGAGGTGCAGCGCCTGCTCCATGCGCAGAAAGGGGTTTTCGCGGAGCAAGCGCTCGGCAGCGGCATCGACGGACGGATAGCGGCGTGGCGCCTTCTCCGCGAAGCTGCGTCGCGCGTCGATCCAACTGCGGAGTTCCTCGTCGGCGGGCAACTGGCGCCGGACGAGGTTGGGATGGCCCGTGGTCAGGCCGGACTCGGGCGAGATGCCGAGGCCGTCGATCAGCACCAGCTTGCGCATGCGCTCCGGATAGAGCGCCGCAAAGCCCGCCGATATGCTGCCGCCGGCCGAATGCGCGACGATCGTGACGGGCGCCGTGCAGCGAAGCCGCACCAGCTCGGCGAGATCGTAGATATAGGCTGCGCTGGTGTAGACGCCGTCCGATGCCCATTCGCTGTCGCCATGGCCGCGCGCATCCGGCGCGAGGATGTGCCAGTCGGCGGCGAGGCGCTCGGCCGTCCAGTCCCAGGCCCGGCAATGGTCGCGCGATCCGTGGACGAGGAGCAGCGGCGGCTTGTCCGGCGATCCCCATTCCGCATAGTGAAGGCGAAGCCGCTGCGAGGTGAAATGGCGCGCGCGCGCAGCGTCGCTCATCGCCCTGCGCCCCACGCACGGCGGACGCCGCGCATCCCCTTGCTTGAACATCGCGGTGTCGATCGAACGCGTTCCAACCTGAAGCCCCTTTCGGTTGCGACGGATGCCGTGTGGTGCAGGACCCTCAGGGTAGTTGCTGTCGCGCCGCGTGCCAGAGCCTGCCCGGCATCAGCACATATTCGATACTATCGGCGGGGGCTCAGCACAGCGCCTGCTTGGTGCCATGGTCGATCATGGCAGCCGAGAAGCGGGCGACGCTCGCGGTGTTCACGGCTTCGGTCTGGAAGCGGACTTCGTTGATCAGGAAGATGAAATAGCCATAGGCCAGCGCCCGGACATAGGCCTGCCATGCCGCGTCGAAATCCGGGGCCGCGACGCCTGCATCGCGCAGCGCCGCGAGATAGGTTTCGAGCAGCGGGCCTTCCCAGCGCCTGCGATCGGCCAGGTCGAGCGAAACCGCGATGTGATAGGCGATTTCGAGCGACCAGTTCCCTTTGGCGACCTGCATGTCGAGAAAGCCCGGCGTGCCGTCGGTATCGACATAGAGATTCCCCAGATGCGTGTCGCCGTGGAGGATGCAGCGGTCGGCGGCTCGATCGAGTTCGCCCAGCCGTGCCAGCGCGTGCTGCATCCATTCGCGGTCGTGCAGCGATGCCGACGCCGCCGCGCCGCGCGGCAGGCCGACATATCCTGCCCATATGTCCGGTTCGAGATAGCGCGCCTGATAGGCTGCGCTATGGGTCGAGAAGCGATCGCGCACCCAGTCCCAGCAGCCGCCGGCGGCAAAGTCGGCGGCGTTCCAGCTGCGCGCGTGGTAGCGCGCCAGCGCGCGCAGGCGCGCCGCCGTTGTCTCGAATGACTGGGGACGCAGCGGCGAACAGAAGGTGACGCCCCGCTGGACGAGATCCTCCATGATCACGATCGACTGGTGGCTCGACGGATCGCTTGCGGCGAAAAAGGCGCGGGGCGTGCGCAGTTCGACGAGGGGGGCTACATCGCGATAGGAACGGACCTCGTTCAGGTACATGGCGGCCAGGATCGGGCTGTGCGCCTCGAAGCCGCCCTTCACGATCAGGCGCGACGGCAGCGTGCGCGCATGCGCCGGGTCGCGATATTCGACTTCCACGCGGATCTTGGTTGAGGTGCCGAGCATCACGTCGCGCACCTCGGCGCGGCGCACGACCAGTCCGGGAATGTTGGTCGCAAGCGCCCGGCTCAGCCAGGCGGCATCGATCGCCGCCGGCGTCAGCGGAAGCGGCAAGGCCGCGGTGGGATCTCCATGCAGGGAAACGGGGGGTGGATCAGCGGGCATGCGCTAGGGCTGCCACTGCCGGAGGGGGCCGACAAGGCGAAGCGCCGGGGCGCGGCATTGCGCACAACCGTGATGAAATCCGTCGACCCGATGGCCGGGCCTGCCGTTGCGCGGCACATTGCTGCGGGGGTCCGTCGATGCGCGTCGGACCTGCCCCCCGCGCGAACAGGAAGGCTGGTTCGACATGACCGAAATAGTGGAAGAACCATCCTATTTCACCTTGCCCGGCGAAGGCCTGGAGGCGGTCGGGCCGCAGCCTGTTCCCACGACGATCGACGCACTGACGGCGGGCTGGCTCGCAGACCTGCTCGCGCAGCGCGGCCTTGCGGGCCTGCGCCGTGCGACGCCGTGCGAGTCGATGAACGGCACCGCCACCAAGGCGCGAATGCGGCTCGAATGGGACGATCCTGCGGGCAGGCCGGCGAGCGTGATCGTCAAGGGCGGCTTCTCCGCCCACCGGCTGAAGATGAACTATATCTACGCGCACGAGGCGCGCTTCTTCCGCGAGGTCGCGCCCTTGCTCGATGTCCGGGTTCCCCGCTGCCTCGCGACGGGCGAGGATCCCGGGCAGCGGCAATATCTCTGCGTGCTCGAGGATCTCGACTGCAGCGGTACGCGCTTCCAGCGCGTGGAACGGCCGATCGGCTTCGACACGGCGAAGAGCTATCTCGACGTGCTCGCCCGGCTCCACGCCCGCTTCTGGGACTCGGCCGCGTTGAAACCGGGCGGGCAGTTCGACGGGATCAACCATTGGGAAGCGCTGCCGGCGCTGCCGCGCGGCGCCTATGCGCAGGGACAGCTCGAAGCGGCGGTGTTCGCCCAGTATCTGGACCTGCCGCGCGGACGCGCGCTGCCGCGCATCTTCCACGATAACGGGCGCATGCGTGCCGCGCTGGAGCGCGCCAATCGGCTGGGCCGCGAAGCGCCCTGGTGCATGGTCCATGGCGATTTCCACCTCGGCAATCTCTACCATGACGGCGAGGGCCGGCCGGGCGTGCTCGACTGGCAGACATGGTCGCGCGGCCATTGGGCGCATGACGTGACCTATTTCCTCGTCTCGGCGCTCGACATGCTGGATCGTCGCGCATGGATCGACGCGTTGATGGCCTTCTACCTGGAGCGGCTGGCGGCGCAGGGCGTGCGCAGCGTGCCCGATCATGCGGCGGCGATGGAGGCGTTCCGCGTGCATCTCCCCTATGGCCTGTTCGTGTGGCTCACCAATCCGGTGGCGTTCCAGGCCGAGGCCAACAACGCCGCGGTGGCGCCACGCTTCGCGCTCGCGGCGATCGATCACGGTGCCTATGATGATCTGTGAAGCCTTCCCCAATCTGCGCTCGATCGGCGGCATTCGCGCCCCGGACGGCCGCGTGGTACGCGAAGGCCTGGTCTATCGCTCCGAAGCGCTTCCTGCGCCCCGTGGCGAGGATGCCGCGATCCTGGCAGCGCTCGGCATCGGCGCGCTATTCGATCTGCGCGGCCCGGGGGAGCGGGACGCTGCGCCCAACGACTGGTGGCGCGCGCAGGGCGCCTCGATCGAGGCGATCGATCTCGTCGCCGATGTCCGTCATGCCGGCGATCACTGGCGCGCACTGGTCGAGGATCCGGACGAGGGCGGGCGTGCGATGATGCTGGCGACCTATGCGGCGCTCCCGCTCGCGGTGCTGCCGCATCTCGATCGGCTGTTCACGACGGTCGCCGCGGGGCGGGGGGCGACGCTCGTGCATTGCAGTGCCGGCAAGGATCGCACTGGTGTCGTCATCGCGCTGCTGCTCGCCGCGATCGGGATTGAGCACGGGGAAATCGTCGCGGATTATCTGGAAAGCGGCCGGCGGCGAAACCCGAGGGTGGTCGGCTTTACGCGCGATCTGCTCGCCGCGAGGCTCGGCGCACCACCCTCCGATCGCGCGGTGGAGGCGCTCACCGGCGTCGACGCGCAGTATCTCGATGCCAGCTTTGCGGTGATCCGCGACCGCTACGGCGCAATCGACTCCTATTTAGCCGCAGCGGGGTGGGATTGCGGGCGTCGCGAGACGCTGCGCGCGGTGCTGCTCGCCTGACTCGTCTCCGCCCCATCCTCCTCCCTAGTCGTTGCTTGGGGGAACTGCAGGATGCTCGGCCCATGCGCCGGCGGCGTCGATCGCGCGCAGCATCGGCCGCCGGGCGCTGAACAGCAACAGCGACGAGAGCGGGCCGAAGACCGTCAGCACCGCCGCGATGCTCCACCCGACCATCGCGTCCTCCTTGAAATAGAAGTCGGTGAACAGGGCGGTCATCGATGGCCCCAGTCCGGCACCGAGCAGGTTCGTCACGAGCAGGTAGACCGACGACACCTGCCCGCGAAACTGGTTCGGCGTCGTGAGCGGCAGTGCCGCCGCGATCGCCGCCACGCCGCTTGCCATGAAGATCAGGAACATCGCGACCATCGCGCTCGCAAAGCTGCTGGTTGCCGCCATCAGCACACCCAGGCCCGCGAGGAGGATGCCGATGACGCTGAACAGCTTCATGTGCGCGTCGCGCTGGCCGCGCGCGAACATGCGATCGGCGATATGCCCGAGCAGCAGTAGCCCGCACGGCACCGCGACGATCGAACAGCCGGCGACCCAGTGGCTCGCCGTCGGCATGTCGAGGCCATGGCGGCGTACCAGGAACGTCGGTGCCCAGGCGGCGAAGGCATAGCTGCACAGCACCAGCGCGCCATTGCCGACGAAGAACCTGCCGAAAAAACTCCCCCGCGACCGCAGGAAGCGCAGCGTGGCACCGATCGTCGGCTTCGCGGTTGCCAGCCGGTCGCGCCGCCGCGGCTCGGGAAAGGTGAAGATCAGCGGCGCGAGCAGCAGGGCGGGGATCGCCACCACTACGAAGGTGACCTGCCAAGGCTCGAAATGGCCCAACTGCGTCTCGATTCCGTGCACAGGGACCTTGGAGAGGAGATAGCCGCCCAGTCCCAGCGCCAGGCCCGTGCCGAGCGCGCCGCCCAGGCCGAAGATGCCGAGCGCGAGCCCCAGCCGCTTCTTCGGCATCGAATCCGCCAACAGCGAATAGGCGGCGGGGGAGAGCACCGCCTCACCCGCGCCGACCGCGAAGCGCGAGACGGCCAGATGCCAATATTGCGTCGCCAGCCCGCAGCATGCGGTCGCGATCGACCAGAAGACGACGCCGGCAAATACCAGCGGGCGGCGCGGGAACCGGTCGATCGCCCAGCCGATCGGCAATCCGGCAAGGCAGAAAAACACCGCGAAGGCGAGGCCATAGACCAGGCTCACCTCGAAATCGCTGACCTTCAGCGCCGTCTTGATCGGGCCGATCAGCAGCGCGATGATCTGCCGATCGAGCATCGAGGCGATGTACAGCACGACCAGCGTGGCGAGCGTCCACCAGGCGCGGAATGGCGAAGGATATTGGTCGGACATGGCGGGCAGGTTCCTCTCCACGAAGTGACGCCATCCGCGATTTTCTTATGTTTCGCGGTGACTTGGATCCGGAACGCCAACCCTCCGGCCGGCATCGGATATGCGCCCGCCCCTGCCGCCGCGCGAGCCGGGCGTGGTGGGTGCGCGCCGATGATCACGTGTGTGATCGGGCGCCATCCCCCGCTTGGTTCGGCCGAGCGTGCCGCTACACCGATCGCCCGGTTCGGCATGGCGCAATGCCCCGGGCGTGGCGGCATCGCGCGCCCGGCGGTTCCGCCCGGAACGTCAGCGGTGGAGGAAAAGGTGAGCGAACGCATTGGTTTCGAAGGACGCGTGGCGATCGTCACGGGGGCCGGCAACGGCCTTGGGCGCGAATATGCGCTGGAGCTCGCCCGGCGGGGCGCCAAGCTGGTGGTCAACGATCGCGGCGGTACGGGAAGCGGGCAGGGGGCATCGGGCATGCCCGCCGATCAGGTGGTCGCGGAAATCCGTGCGGCCGGCGGCGAGGCCGTCGCCAGTTATGACAGCGTCGCCACCCGCGCCGGCGGTGCAGCGATCGTCGAGGCGGCGCTCGACGCGTTCGGCGCGGTCGATATCTGCATCAACAATGCCGGGTTCCTGCGCAACGCGCGCTTCGAGGATCTGACCGACGATCAGATCGACGCGATCCTCGACGTGCATCTCAAGGGCGCCTTCTACGTCGCGCAGCCGGCGTATCGCGCGATGCGGCAACGCGGCTATGGCCGGTTTCTGTTCACCGGCTCCGCCTCCGCGATGTTCGGGCATGCCTGGCAGGCCAATTATGCTTCGGCAAAGGGCGGCTTGATGGGGCTCAGCCATGTCGTGGCGATCGAGGGGGCGGCGCATGGCATCACCTCGAACCTGCTGCTGCCTACCGCCGCCTCGCGGCTTGCAGCCGAGATGGACAAGGGCTTCCTGGAGATTCCGTCCTTCGCCAAGGCCGTTGCCGACATGGACCGCGCCGCCGCAGCCGGCGGCCGCACCGAGCCGGCCTATAACAGCCCGCTGGCGCTGTATCTCGTCAGCGAACAGTGCCGGCATACCCATGGCATCTTCACACAGAACAGCGGGCGCTATGCCCAGGTCCGGATCGCCGCCTGCGACGGCTGGGTGGCCCCGATGGCCGATGCGCCGCCGAGCCTGGAAGACATCGCTGCGCATTGGGCGCAGATCTGCGACGCGACCATCACGCACGAGCCGCACACGGTGTACGAGGAGTTCACGGCGGCGAGCTCGGCGGCGCGGCGGCAGGGCGTCCTCTAACGCATGGGCCGCCCCCGAACGGGGGCGGCCCGAGCCGCGTCCGTGCGTCGCACGGCGTTGGCATCGCCGGGGGCGGCATCCCCGCCGCCCCATCGGGTGGGTAGCGTCAGCCGATCAGAAGCGAACTCCCAGTTCCGCACCGAACTGGCGCGGCTGGTTCTGGATGTAGTTGCCGCTGGGTGCCGAGTAGATCGGATAGATCTCGTTGGCGAAGTTGTTCACATAGGCCGAGATGCGCACCGCAGTCGGCCCCACCTTGATCCCGTCCAGCGTGAGGCGGGCATTGCCCTGGTGGCGCTCCAGCGGCCAGACATATTGAGTGAGGGCGATCCGCCCGGTGCCGCGGACGCTGTCGGCGAACGCATAGTCGACATGCGCGTTCAGCGTGATGTTGTCATCCGTGCGCAGCACCGTCCAGTCGATGGACGTGCTGGCCTGGAGCTCCGGGGTGTTCTGCACGGTGTAGATACCGCGTGCCGATGCCGGGAGCGCGGCGTTCGCGGCCAGCAGTTCGGCGGGCAATTTGAACGTCGTGTAGGCGCCGTTGAGGCTGACCGAGAGGTCGCGGTTCGGCCGGATGCCGAGCTCGACCTCGACGCCGCGGACGCGGGTCGTGCCCGGCGTGTTCACCGTATCGACTACCGACGGCGCCGTCAGCGGATTGGGCTGGAAGTTGAGCTGACGGTTGAGGATATCGTTCTGGAACAGCGCCGTGTTGAACGTCAGCTTCCGATCGAGGAACTGGCTCTTGAAGCCGAGCTCGTAGGAGCGCACCGATTCCAGACCGAAGGGAAGGAAATTGGGCGAACGGACGCTGACGCCCCCGGCCTTGTACCCGGTCGCGTACCGCCCATAGACGTTGATGTCCGGCGTCAGGTCGAAGGCGATGGTGCCCATGGGATCGAAGCGCGTCGCGCGGAACGGCGTGCCGATGTTGTTCACCGGCGCACCGTTGTTCAGCGAGCGCAGGAAGTCCTTCTTGTCGTCCGTGTAGCGCAGGCCGCCGGTCAGGTGCAGCCGCCCGTTGGCGAAACTCGGCGACCAAGTCAGCTGGCCATAGCCCGCCAGCGTTCGTGCCTCTGCCGTGATCTGCGTGATGCCGCCCGTTCCCAGCGCGGCTGCTGCTGCCGGACCGCGCAACTGGAACGGGTTGAGCGAGACGAAGCTGGTGTAGCTGGGATTGGTGTAGAGGATGGTGAAGGCGTTCTGACGGGCGTCGGACACGTCTTCGTGATAATAATAGGCACCGAACTGATATTGCAGCGTCTCGGTCGACCCGATCAGCTGCAGTTCCTGGCTGAACGCGCGCGAGCGGACGCCGTTGACGACGGGATTGGATCCGCTGATCGCGTATACCGGCGTCGTTCCCGGAACGCCGAGCGACTGGTTGGCATAGACCGGCTGAATGTTCAGCGAGGCGACCGTCGATCCTGCGGGAACGAGGAACGGGCTGTTCACGAACGCAAAGGCGCCGTCCAGATTGTTGGAGCCACTGAAGTTCAGCTGGCGATATCCGGTGATCGCCTTCAGCTTCAGGCGGTTGGTGACGTCATATTGCGCGGTGAAGGCATGCGCGTCCGTCGTGGTGCGATAGACGTCCTGGTAGAGCCCGGTCCAGGACGTTCCGTTGAAGCTGTGCAGGTCGGGTTCCGCCGTACCGCGCACCGGCGCCAGGAACTGCGGATAGGAAGCGGGCGCGCGCGCACCCGGGTTCGTCAACGAAAAATAATCGTTCGCGACGTGCGTGATCAGATGGGTGTAGGAATAGTCGAAGGTCAGCTTGCTGCTAGGCTTGAAGCGAACCGCGCCGCGCAGGCCCGTGTTGTTCTGATAGCCGAAATTATATTGGTGCGCGACCAGCGGAGCGGGCGCGGTGCCGTTCTTGACATAGCCGTCGACATTGTCGTGAAGCGCGTCGATCTTGATCGAGAAGCCGGCGAATTCCGGCAAGTTCAAATGGCCTATATAGTGGCGATTGCCATAATCGCCGGCGGATACCCGGAGATCGCCGCCAAACACGCCGGTCGGGCGCTTGGTGACGATGCGAATGGCGCCGCCCTCGGCGTTGCGACCGAACAGCGTGCCCTGTGGCCCGCGGAGCACCTCGACGCGTTCGGGATCGGAAAGCGTGTTGCCCGCCGCCTGCGCGCGGCTGACATAGACGTCATCCTCATAGATCGCCACGCCGGGCTCGATCGTCCCCTGGCCGGGGTCCGAGGTGGTCACGCCGCGCAGGTCGAGCACCAGGATCTGCGGATTGCCCGCAAAGGGCTGCACGGAAACGCTGTTGAGCGGCACGCGCGCCAGATCCGCGACGGAGCGGACGCCGCGGTTCTCCAGCTGGCCGGAACCCAGCGCCGAAATCGAGATCGGCACGTTCTGAAGGCGCTCTTCACGACGCTGGGCGGTGACGACGATATCGGCCGGATCGGCGGCGGCCGGGGGCGTCGCGGTCTGCTCGGCGTGCGATGGTGCCGGGGCGGCTGGGGGGACGGTCTGCGCCTGGGCGAGGCTCGACAGGCACACGCCCGTAGCCAGCGTCGCAACGAAAAGGGGGTTCTTCATGGTCTTGCCTCTCCCAACGTCCGCGGCTTGTCTGGCCGTCGGATCAACCGAATGTAAAAAAGCGCTAAATTCTCTCGCGCCGCCTTGTCTCGATGCTCGGTAGGATCGCGTATGGAGGCATCAACGGCGGTGCATTGTGCATGTTCTCGGGTAACGGTCGGCCGCGGCGCGGACAACATCCGTCCTGCGTTCGCCGCGCTTGATCACGTGCATGATGGAAAGGGGCAGCACGCGGTTTTGGCGATAGTGCCGCGAACGGCCGCCCACCGCGTGTCGTCAGGAAACGAGATAGCCGCCATCGACGGCCAGATGCTGGCCGGTGATGTAGGCGGCGGCCGGGCTCGCCAGGAACAGGATGGCGCGGGCCTGCTCCACCGGCTCGGAAAGGCGACGCAGCGGCATGCGGCCGGGCTGCACCATCGGCCCGGCTGGCGGCAACTCGCTCTTCATGCGGGCCGAACCGTCGCTCGCGGTGCCGCCGGGCTGGACCGAATTGACGCGGATGCGGTGCGGCGCAAACTCGATCGCGGCCGCCCGCGTCATCGCATCGACGCCCGCCTTGGCCGAATCATAGTGCATGTTGCTGAAGATCGTCGGTCGCACGGCGCTGACCGACGACACGTTGACGATCGCGCCGCCGTCCGGCTGTTCGCGCATGACGTGGATCGCCCCGCGCATCATCAGGAAGGTGCCCCGGGCCGTGACGGCATGCATCGCGTCCCATTCGGACGCGGGCATCGTCATCGTGTCCGCCTTGCGGCGATACGCCGCCACATTGGCAAGCACGTCGAGCCGCGGCCCCAACAGCCCGGCGGCGCGTTCATAGAGCGCGGCGACCTGCGCCTCGTCGGCGATGTCGCACACCGCCCAGTCCGCGCCAACAGCCTGCGCGGCCGCACGCACGGCATCCTCGTCGATATCGGCGAACAGCACGCGCGCGCCCACCTCGTGGAACAGCGTCGCCGTCGCGCGTCCGATCCCGGACCCCGCGCCGGTCACGATGGCGGTCCTGCCATCCAGGCGGAAGGCGGTTTCTGGTCCCATGGAATCATTCCTTTCTGAAGTGGGCCGGGGCATCACGCGATCGAAAAGCCGCCATCCACGGCGATCGCCTGGCCGTTGATGTATCGACCGGCATCGGAGGCCAGCAGCAGCGCCAGCGGCGCGACATCTTCGGGCTTGCCCTGACCGAGCGGCAATCGTCCCGGATCCATGCCCGGGCCGGTCGGCGGCATCGGGCAGCCTTGCGGGAACGGGTCGGAGCGGATCGCGCCCACCAGGATCGCGTTGGAGAGGATATGGTCCGCGGCAAAATCAAGCGCGAACTGGCGCGTGAGGGCATTGGTCCCCGCGCGCGACGAACCATAGGCGAAGTTGCCGTGCAGGACCGGATGTACCGCGCCGATGGTGGAGAGGTTGATCAGCCGCCCGCCGCGGCCATGCGCGCGCATGACGCGAACCGCCGCCCGCATCAGCAGGAAGGCACCGCGCACATTGACCGCATGGACGCGATCCCATTCGGAAAGATCGAGGCGATCGATCGGCCACGGACCGGCGCGGACCGAGCCGTTCACCAGAATGTCGAGGGCGTCGAGCGGCTCGAACAGGGCAGCGACCGAGGGCTCGTCCAGCACCGGCTCGGCGGCGTGAACGACCGTGGCGCCGGCATCCCGGAACAATGCGGCGATCGCCTGCGGCACCAGGCCGCTGCCGGTCACCAGCGCCAGCTTGCCGTCGAGCGAGAAGGGTGCGGGGGGCATGGACATCCTCGCTCCCTTACACGCGGTTTGCGGTCGCGGCGGCATCCGCCGGCACGTTGCGCCGGTTCATCACGAACATGATGGGGGGCACCCGCGGATGGCACGACGGCGCGCCCGGCTGCATCGCGCGCCCGCCGCCCGACGCGGCCCCGCGCGGTTGAAGCGCGTGGGGCTGTCCTGTTACGGGTTTTCGCCGCTCGATTGTCTGGCAGTGATGGAGGCGGTTGCGGTGCCTGCCGGCGGGCTCCCTGCTTCCGATCCGTTCCGCCCCGCCACGCTTCTGCGGGCGAAAGGTAGACGATGCACGGCCTCTGCCACGGCCTGAACAGGAAGGCGCTTGATATCTTGCCGATGAAGAAGAGGATCGCCGGGCTCACGCTGCTGCCGTTGCTCGCCTGCGCGGTATCCTCATGGGGGAGCGGTGCCCTTGCTGCTCCGGCGGACGGCTGCCGCAGCCGAACCGACGCGGCGCCCTGGGGCCGCTATCCGCTGCGCAGCTGGACACCGGTGCAGACCGCACCCAGATCGCCCAAGCTCGACGAGGACAGCCACGCCACCGCCGGCATGGCAACCGGTGCGCCGTTCCGCGCGCGGCTGGTGCAGGCCTATGGCGTCGACCAGGGCGAGGCGCGCCGGATGGTGGAGATGGTGACGGCGGCGGGCTGCTATCGCGCGTTCCGCGCCGATTCCTTTTCGTCTGCGGACCGCGCGTTCGTCGATGCCGAGATCGCGCGGCATCCCACTGCGCCGGATCCCGCGACCTATGCCACGGTGCTCGAGCCGGGGCAGGTGGAACCGGGAGACCTCGAGGCCGGCAGGATCGGCAAGTACGAGACGCAGCATTTCGTCTTCTGGTACGGCACCAACCCGGCCGGGGAGAGCTACGCATTCGTGCGCGAGAAGGGAGAGGATTGGCAGACCTTCCTGAAGCGCGCCGGCGACTGGGCGGAGCGCGTATGGCACTGGAGCCGCGACCTTACGCGCGCGCCGATGCCCTATGCCGATGCGCCGCCGGGCGATCGCCGCCGCATCGCCATCTATATCTACGGTACCGGCCGCCCCCATGTGCAGGACGGCGACCTGAGCACGCACATTCCCAACGCCTCGCCGGCGATGTGGATGAGCGCGGAGGTGCTCTCGGCGCGGCCGCAGGCCGTCGCGCACGAGTTCGGCCATGTGATCGAATATTATTCGGGCGGGCTGCGCGACACGCCCAGCGCCGGGCCGATCTGGGAATCCACCGCCAACTGGCTCGGCGACCTGCTGGTGCCGGCGGCGACCACCTGGATCGCCAACTATGGCAGCCATCTCAACCGCGGCCCGCTCTGGTCCGATGCGCGCTACGGCGCCTTTCCGTTCATCAACATGCTGTTCGAGGACCGGCGGACGCGCCCGCTGGTGTGGGGCGTCTGGACGCAGAACGCCCGCGCCGCCGGCGGCGCCTCCACCGAGGACTTCGTGCCGACGCTCCTCCGGCTCGGGCGGGCATCGGGCGCCTATCCCCGGGGCATGCACTCCTTCGCCGACGACATGGGCTGGTATGGCGCGCGGCTCGTCACGCTGGACTTCATGAACCAGCGCGCGCTGCTCGACGCCGCCGCCGCCACGCGCTTTCTGTTCGGCGGCACGCGCTGGGCATCGCTGGTTCCCGGCGACCGGCCGGGCCGGTTCGTGCCGCAGCCAGACCAAGTGCTGCACCAGTTCGGCAGCGATCTCGTCCCGCTTGCGGTGACCGGGCATGACACCATGGTGACCGTGCGGCTGACCGGCGGCACGACCGCGAGGGATGCGGCATGGCGCTTCGCGCTGGTGGCGGTGCGCGGCGAGGCGGAGGCGTCCTATTCCCGGCTGGGCGTTGTCGAGGGTACCGGCAGCGCCACCCTTCGCTATCGCGTCCCCGCAGATGCGCGCCTCTATCTGGCGATCACAGCGACGCCCGGCGTGTATGAGTCGCTCGGCTGGCAGGAGCCCGGATCGACGGCAGGCGCGCGCTTCCCCTATGTGGTGGAGATCACCGGCGCGACCCCGCGGCTGAAGGGGGAGGTCGACTGCGCTAAGCCCGAACTGCTGCTCGCGGGGCAGCCGAAGCGCGACTG
>NZ_BCTR01000013.1 GCF_002091475.1 Sphingomonas azotifigens NBRC 15497 | reverse complement strand
GGGCGACGTCCTAGACCGCTAGACGAAGGGGCCATTGCTTGGCGGAGGCGGCCAATTACGTTCCGGGGCCGGCGCCGTCAAGCGATGTTTTCAGACTTTTTTCAGCCGGCCACCGGAAGGCGCAGGCTGCCGTTGGGCTCGTACACGACTTCGCTGTACGCCGTCACCGCGTCGAGCGGCAGCGGGCCGTAGATGTGCGGGAAGAGCTGGCCGCCGCGTGACGGCTCCCAGCGCACCGTGTCGCCCAGCGCGGCGAGATCCACCGCGGCAAGCCATAGGCCCGTCTGGCCGGCGAAATGCTTCTCCAGCGTCTCCTGGGCCTGCTCGGCGGTGGAGAGGTGGATATAGCCGTCGGTCAGGTCGATCGGGGCGCCCAGAAAGACACGTTCGTGTTCGAGCGTGTCCATCTGGTCCTGGGTCAGGATCTTGTAGGCGGTGAGGGGCATGTCGGCCATGGTTCAGGCCTCGCCGCCATCGGCGAGGTCTTCGCCCGGCACGGCGTCCGGGGTCGCTTCGCCTGCCACGGCGCCGTCGCCCAGGTTCATCTCGGCCTCGTCCTCGCTTTCCTCAATGCGTGCCGCCGAGACGACATGCTCGTTCGCCGCGACGTTGAACAGCCGCACCCCCGCCGAGTTCCGGCCGATCACGCGCAGGTCGCCCAGCGACATGCGGATCATCTTGGCCTGATCGGTCACCAGCATCAACTGATGCCCCTTGGTCGCCGGGAAGCTCGCCACCACCGGCCCGTTGCGGGCGATGTTGTCGATGTTGGTGATGCCCTGGCCGCCGCGACCCGTGCGGCGATATTCATAGGCCGAGCTCAGCTTGCCATAGCCGTTGGCGCAGACGGTGAGGATGAACTGCTCGCGCTCCTTCATCTCCTCGTAGCGGTCGGCCGGCAGGTCGCATTCGCCCTCGCGCTCGCCTTTCCAGGGCGCGAAGCGGAGATACGAATCGCGCTCTTCCTGGCTCGCGCCCGAGCGGTGGAGGATCGAGAGCGACATCACCTGGTCGCCATCGGCGAGGCGCATGCCGCGCACGCCGGTGGAGGCACGGCTCTGGAAGGCGCGGACGTCCTCGCCGGGGAAGCGGATCGCCTTGCCGGCGCGCGTCGCCAGCAGCACGTCGTCGCCTTCGTTGAGCAAGGCGACGCCGATCAGGCGATCGTCCTCGTCCTCGCCTTCGAACTTCATCGCGATCTTGCCGTTGGAGGGCACGTTGGTGAACAGGTCCATGCTGTTGCGCCGGACATTGCCCTTGGCGGTGGCGAACATCACGTGGAGGTTCGCCCATTCGTCCTCGTCCTCCGGCAGCGGGAGCACGGTGGAGATGGTCTCGCCATTGGCGAGCGGCAGCAGGTTGATCATCGGCCGGCCGCGGGTCGCGGGCCCGCCTTCGGGCAGGCGCCAGACCTTCATGCGATAGACGCGGCCGAGGGTGGAGAAGAACAGCACCGGTGTGTGCGTCGAGGTGACGAACAATTCGGTGATCGCGTCCTCGTCCTTGGTCGCCATCCCGGCGCGGCCCTTGCCGCCGCGCGCCTGGGCGCGGAAGGCGTCGAGCGGGGTGCGCTTGATATAGCCCTGGACCGTGACGGTCACGACCATGTCCTCGCGCTCGATCAGGTCCTCGTCGTCAATGCCGTCGGCGGCAGCGGCGATCTCGGTCTTGCGCGGGGTGGCATAGGTGTCGCGGATCAGCACGAGCTCGCCGCGCAGCACTTCATACAGCTTCGCACGATTGCCGAGGATCTCGAGCAGTTCGGCGATCGAATCGGCGAGTTCCTTGAGCTCGTCGCCGATCTCGTCGCGGCCGAGTGCGGTGAGGCGGTGCAGGCGCAGGTCGAGGATCGCGCGGACCTGGGTGTCGGACAGGCGATAGCTGTCGCCGGTCACCTCGGTGTCCACCGCCTCGACGAGGCGGATATAGGGCGCGATCTCGGCGATCGGCCATTCGCGGGCGAGCAGCGCCTCGCGCGCGGCGGCCGGGCTCGACGAGCCACGGATGATCTTCACCATCTCGTCGAGATTGGTGACGGCGATCACCAGGCCGAGCAAGATGTGCGCACGATCGCGCGCCTTGGCCAGCTCGAACTTCGAGCGGCGGGTGATGACCTCCTCGCGGAACTTGACGAAGGCCTCGATGATGTCGCGCAGGTTGAGCAGTTCCGGGCGGCCGCCGCGGATCGCCAGCATGTTGGCCGGGAAGCTCGATTGCGCGGGCGTGTTCCGCCAGATCTGGTTGAGCACCACCTCGGGCGTCGCGTCGCGGCGCAGGTCGATGACGATGCGCACGCCCTCGCGCGAGCTTTCGTCGCGAATGTCGGAGACGCCTTCGATCCGCTTTTCCTTGGCGGCCTCGGCGATCTTCTCGACCAGCGCGTTCTTGCCCTGCTGGTAGGGAATCTCGGTCAGCACGATCGAGCGGCGCTCGCCGCGCTGCTCGAATTCGTGGCGCGAGCGGACGAGGATCGAGCCGCGCCCGGTCTGATAGGCCGAGCGGCAGCCCGAGCGGCCGAGGATCACTGCGCCGGTCGGGAAGTCCGGACCGGGGACGATTTCCATCAGCTCTTCGGCGGTGACCGCGCCGTTATCGATATAGGCCAGGCAGGCGTTGATCACTTCGCCGAGATTGTGCGGCGGGATGTTGGTCGCCATGCCGACCGCGATGCCGCCCGCGCCGTTGACCAGCAGGTTGGGGAAGCGGGCAGGGAGGACCGACGGCTCGCTCTCCGAACCGTCATAGTTCGGCACGAAGTCGACCGTGTCCTTCTCGATATCGTCGAGCAGCGCCGTCGCCACGCGGGCGAGGCGCGCTTCGGTGTAACGCATCGCGGCGGGCGGATCCGGGTCCATCGAGCCGAAATTGCCCTGGCCGTCGATCAGCGGCACGCGCATCGCCCAGTCCTGCGCCATGCGGGCCATCGCGTCGTAGATCGAGCTGTCGCCGTGCGGATGGTATTTACCCATCACGTCACCGACCAGGCGGGCGGACTTGCGGTAGGGCCGTCCGGCGACATAGCCGCCTTCCTGAGCGGCATAGAGGATGCGGCGGTGGACGGGCTTCAGGCCGTCGCGAACGTCGGGCAGGGCGCGCGCCACGATCACGCTCATCGCGTAATCGAGGTACGAGGTCTTCATCTCGTCGACGATCGAGATCGGGGTAATGTCAGAAGGGTCGGCGAGCAGGGTCTCGTCGGTCAATGCAACAGACTTTCGGGTTTTTGTTACGCTGCGATGGCTCTAGCGGGGCGCATGCCTCCTGCCAACCCCGCGCCCGCGCGTACGCACGCGCGCGGGGAGCATTGGGAGCCAAGTCGGCGCGGGCACGTTACTCCGGCGCACTGGCGCCTATTCAAACCCGGTTCAGCCGCACTGTCGCACCGCCATCGCGCTTGAACGGGGATGAACGCGCCTTTAGAGGAACCGCGACGCCGCCTGGCCGACGAGGAGAGTTTCAGATGAAGTTTGTTTCGAAGCTTGCGCTGACCGCAATGCTTGCGCTGGGTTCGACCGCGCTGGTGACCACGCCGGCGCTCGCCCAGAAGGACAAGAAGGGTGCCTCGAAGGAGGATCCCAATGCGCTGAAGGTCGGCGATGCCTTCCGCAAGGCCGCGCAGCCCGCGATGGAAGCGGTCCAGGCGAAGAACTGGGCGGCCGCGACCCCGGCGCTCGACGCGCTCGATCAGGTCGTGCAGAACGACGACGAGAAATATTACGCTGCCTATCTCCGCTCGCGCGCGCAGATCGGCCAGAACGATCTCGCCGGGCTCACCAAGACGCTGCCGATCCTGATCGCCAGCCCGCGCACGCCGGCGAACGAGCTGCCGATCTACAAGCGGCAATATTACACGATCCTCGGCAACCAGGCGTTGAACGACAAGAAGTACCCCGAGGCGATCGACGCGCTGACCAAGGCGCGCGAGGCCGGCAACAATGATTTCGACATCGCGATCTCGCTCGCCAACGCCTATGCCCAGACCAATCGGCCGAACGAGTCGGTCGCCGAAGTCGATCGCGCTATCCAGGCGGTGAAGGCCACCGGGCAGAAGCCGCCGGTCGCCTGGTATCGCTTCGCCATCCCGCGCGTTTATGCGACCGGCAACCGCGCCGCGACCGCCGACTGGCTGAAGAAGATGATCGCCGAATATCCGACCAAGGAAAATTGGCGCTGGGGCGTGCTGGTAATGCGCGGCAGCGCCGATGCGACCGGCGGCCGCCTCACCTCGGCGCAGCGCATCGATCTGTACCGCCTGCTGCGCACGTCGAAGGTGCTGGCCGACCAGAACGACTATATCGACTATGCCGAGTCGGTGAACGCCGCGGGCCTCCCCTGGGAAGCCGTTGCGGTGATCGACGAGGGCCGCGCTGCGGGCAAGATCCCGGCCGGCAACCCGGACGTCGCCCGCATCTATACCTCCGCCCAGACCAAGGCCAAGGCGGAAGGCTCGCTCACCCCGCTGATCAAGCAGTCGCAGGCGGCGGCCAATGGCAAGATGGCGTCGCAGACCGGTGACGCGTTCCTCGCCTCGGGCGATTATGCCAAGGCGGTCGAGCTGTACGACGTGGCGCTGCAGAAGGGCGGCGTGTCGACCGACGAGGTCAACCTGCACCGCGCGATCGCGCTGTACAATCTCGGCCGCAAGGACGATGCCCGCACCGGCTTCGGCCAGGTGAAGGGCGCGCCGACGGTCGATCTGGCCGCGCTGTGGACGGTGGCGCTGGATCTTCCGGCGCTTTCCTGATCCGGCGACCACCCGGAAACGAAAAGGGGCGGTCCCGAAGGACCGCCCCTTTTTTGTTGCCCGGGATCCGGAGCGGCTGGAGTTGCTCAGCCCTGATATTCGGGCACCGGCACGCCCGGCAGTGCCTTGGCGGTGCGGATCGTGAGCGAGGTCTTGACATGCTCAACATTGGGTGCGGTGGTCAGCCGCGTCGTAAGGATCGTCTGGAAGCTCTGCAGGTCCGGCGCGACGATCTTCAGGATGAAGTCGATTTCGCCGTTCAGCATGTGGCATTCGCGGACTTCGGGGATTTCGGCGACGAGCTGCTCGAACGCGCGCAGGTCGCTTTCGGCTTGACTCTTCAGGCTGACCATCGCGAAGACGGTGAGATTATAGCCGAGCGCGCTCGGGTCGAGCGCGGCGTGATACCCCTTGATCGCACCTTCCTGTTCCAGCGCGCGGACACGGCGCAGGCAGGGCGGGGCGGTGAGCCCGACCCTTTCGGCAAGCTCGACATTGGTCATGCGGCCATTCTCCTGGAGTAATCCGAGGATTCGGACGTCGATCTCGTCGAATCGCATTTTATTCTGGCGCTCCTGCGTGGGTTCGTTTCTTCTTGGCGCTTGGTAGCACAATAAAATTACGCTTCAACGCAATTGTCCCACATTGCGACGTGCCGAAATGGGCTGTTTTCACAGCGCGTTGCATCGCGGTATGACGCCTGCATTGAAAACAAGGATTTCGGGGGACGACGGCATTGCCGCTGCGGTTTGACGATACGCTGGAAACGGTGCTGGCTGGCGACCTTCGCTCGGCGGCGGGGGCACCGCTGGCGTGGCGGCAGCTGGTCGACCTGATCGGCCGCGGCCGCGTGCCGGTCGAGGCGCGGGCGCTGGAGGTGCTCGAATCGATCCGCGATCGCGTGCCCCTGTCGGTTCGGATCGCCAGCGCCCGCGCACTGGCGGAGGGCTGCACCTCGGCGGCGCTGGTTCGGCTCCTCGCGACCGACGACCTGCGCGTGGCGCTGCCGGTGCTGCGCGCGGCGCGGCTCGACGAGGCCGCGTGGATCGGCCTGCTGCCTGCGCTGGCGCCCGGCGCCCGGCACGTGCTGCGCAACCGCCGGGACCTGGCCCCAGCGGTGCAGCGCGCACTCGAGAGCTTCGGTCCGGTTGATTTCGTGCTGGCGGACCATAGTGACAGTGCCAGTGGGTCGGAACCGGCGGTGATTGCTGCGCCCGCGCCGGAATCGGCTCTGATTGCCGCGCCCGAACCAAGCCCCGCGCCCGAGCCGGCGGCGCAGGAACCGCGCGCCGAAGTGGCGGACAGCGACATCTTCTCGGTGGCCGAGTTGTTGGCGCGCATCGAGGCGCATCAGCGCGACCAGGATGGCGCCAAGGCCGCGGCGCAGACGCAGGCGCGCGCCCGCAGCTTCCGCTTTGAAACTGACGCTGCCGGGGTGGTGCGCTGGGTCGACGGGGTGAGCCGTGGGCCGGTGATCGGGCTGTCGCTCGATCTCCAGGGGCTGTCGGGCGGCAGCCGGCTGGACGCGGTGGCGGCCGGGGCCTTTCGGCGCCGCGCCGGCTTCAACAACGCGCGGATGACCATCGAGGGTGGATCGGATGCCGCCGGGGACTGGCTGGTGTCGGCGCTGCCGGTGTTCGAATCGGTGACCGGGCGCTTCAGCGGCTATCGCGGCACGGCGCGACGTCCGCGCGCCGACGAGCGGGCCGAACCGCCGCACGCGACGGCGGTGGCGGCAGACGCGCTGCGCCAGATCGTTCATGAGCTGCGCACGCCGACCAACGCGATCGCCGGGTTCGCCGAGATGATCGAGACGCAGATGCTGGGGCCGGTGCCCGATGCCTATCGCGACCGGGCAGCGGCAATCCGCACCCAGGCGCGCGAGCTGCTGGGCGCGATCGACGATCTCGACCTTGCCGCCCGGATCGAGAGCGCGGCGCTGTCGCTGGCGGAGGGCCGGGTGGCGTTGCGGCCGCTGCTTGCCGGCATCATCGCCGATCTTGGGGAACTGCTTGCGCTGCGCGGTTCGGCGATCGTGCTGCCCGACGAGGATCGCTTCGTCTCGGCGGATCGACGCGCGGTCGAGCGGCTGCTCGCGCGGCTGATGGCGACGCTGGTTTCGGCCACCGCGCGCGACGAACGGCTCCAGATCCGGTTCTTGGCCGAGGGCGAGCAGCACCTCGCGATTGTCATCGATCGCCCGCGCGCGCTCGGTCATTATCCGGGCGAGGCGGTGCTGGGCATGGACGACGAGCAGGAAGAGGACGGGACGCTGCTGGGTACCAGCTTTGCGCTGCGCCTGGTCCGCAACCTCGCCCGCGAGCTGGGCGGCAGCCTGATGATTGCACCCGACGGCCTGACCCTGCGCCTGCCCGCAGCGGACGGCACGCTGCGCGAGCACGCGCATCGCAACTGAGCCGCAGGTGCGGATGGGCTTGCGGCGGGGGCGGGGCCTCCGCTAGGGACGGGCGCTGCTGGGGGCCTGTAGCTCAATGGTTAGAGCTGGCCGCTCATAACGGCTAGGTTGCGGGTTCGAGTCCTGCCGGGCCCACCAGCGCCCCGCCTGTAGCACGCGATGCAGGAGGCGTTTCGCCGATGGGGGTGGGCGGCAGCGCAGCCATCGAACCGGCGTGGTGGGCGCAACTCATCGTGACAGGCTGGCCCTTCTCCTGCGGAAGTCCGGCAGCGCGTTTCGGATCCAGCCCTGGACGATCGGCTCCATCCAGGCGGCGACCGCCAGGGCAAGAAGCCCGGTCAGCCCCAGGGCCAGCAGCGCGCTTGCCAGCGGAGAGACGCCCAGCGCCGCGAGGCGTGCAACTGCGGTAAGGCCGACGGCTTCGTGCAGCAGATAGAGCGGGTAGGTGACCAGCCCGGCGAGTCGCAGTGCCGTTCGCGTCCAGCGGGGCAGGACGGCAATGCGTGCGCGGAGACCGATCGCGGCGATGATCGCCAGCAGCCCGAGTGCGGCATAGCCCAGAGGGATCAGCCACACCCTCGCGAACGACAGGCCGGCGGGCGATATCCTGGCGATCCCCAGGGTCCCGCAACTGATCTCGAGGGTTGCGGCGGCGATGCAGAGCGCGCCCATCATGCCGTCCAACCTGGTCGCCCGGCCGACGGACCATCGCCAGAGAAAGATCCCGAGCGCGAAGTAGATGCCGTGGCGGAGCAACGTGACGTTCTTCCAGCCAAATGCGAAATCCAGCCACGGCGCGTGGACATAGCCAAAACAATGCAGGCCGAACGCCACGGTGTAGACGCTGCTGAGCAGCGCAAGCGCGGCCGCAAACCGGGCAAGCTGCTCACCCCATCCAATGCATAGGAGCAGTAAAACGGCACAATAAAAGGAAAGTTCGATCGGCAAGGTCCAATAGGCAGTCGCGAGGAAGGGGCCTGCCGGCGAAAGCATCAAGGACCCCAGTAGAGCGCGCAGACCAACATGCGTGGTGGTGCTCAGCACGGCGAAGCTGATCGCCGCGCAAATCCAGGCCGTTGGATAAATTCGTAAAAACCGGGACTTGATGAATTTGGCGGGTGTCGCGCCATGGCTCGAGTTGGCGATAACCAATCCCGAGATCACGAAGAATATCTGGACACCAATCCAGCCAAACCAGGCGGTCGCCGCGATCGATGTCTGCTGCCAGGTGAGGTGAAATAGCGCAACGCTGATCGCTGCGCTCAATCGTACTGCGTCGATGCCATAAAGATATGGCATGGATTCCGCTGAAGCGCGTACCATTTCTGATCAGTCCCCCCGATTGACTGAGGAGGAAAGAAATCACATTGCAAAAGATGGTACAAGCACGAATCAGTTTCGATCCAACAGCGGGAGACACTGGTCGTTGGTTTCCTTCGCGAAAATCAGTCGTCCTGGGCTGTTTCGTGGCGCCGCCCGCTGGTTGTCGACGCGTCGGCATTGACATGCTGCGCATAGCGCAGCACAGGACGGCCCGTCTGTTGACGAGCGAGACGTTCGGAGTCAGGGCGCCACTGCGGTTGAGCCCCGTTCTCCACCCATCTGGGTGCTCGCAGAAGACCGTCGGGGAGTAGCGCAGTCTGGTAGCGCATCTGGTTTGGGACCAGAGGGTCGCAGGTTCGAATCCTGTCTCCCCGACCACTTCCCCAGCGCCGTTGGAACCTAATAATCCTACGGGTTTGCCATAAGGCGGGCGTACTGTGCGACGACTATGTGCGCCTGCATACGCATCAGCGTATCCGCGGTGACGCCGAACTGCTTCTCGCGGATCGCCATTTCGGTCCTGATGTCGGCGCCCCCGTTGCGCAGCTTGCCGGCACCCTAGCGCCAGATACCGCGGCGCGTAGCGCGCTAATATGAAATGAAGTGGGTGAGCGGCTCCACGAAGGGGCGATTCCATCGTTATGCTCCCCATCGTGCAAAGATCATGAATGGTCCACAATAATACCGAAATGGTTCAGACTAACCGAAAGTGCTAAGACCGGCCCATATACGCCACCTCGTCGGACACGTTCTGCCAACCTTCGGCACCGATTTCTTGTTAGCTACTGCAGCAAATGATACGCATTGAAGAATAGTGGATCATATGCAATATTGTAAAAGAATCGATCATAGTAGAATTCGGAGTCGCGCATAACATAATCGTCATCAAGAAAACGTTTTCCACAGGAGAGTGTGATGGCAACTGTTATTGGCAACCCTGAAGCACTGGTGAAGAGTCTCGCCCTTCCATCGGACGAGAGTTTTGCCGAGCTTTTCGAACGGCTGGACAGCGCTCCCAACGCAGCCGGAAAGAAGATCCTTCTCGCGGACAACCAGCCAAGTGCGCAGGTCAACGCCGGGAGCTTGACGTCCTTCACGCAGCGATTGTCCGGCGAGAACAAGGCGGATGTGCAGAATTCGACCCTGTTCGCGCAGCTTGCCTCGGATGCGGCCTATAACCGCTATACCGATCCGATGGCGTGGTACAAAAAATATGTCGAAGTGCTCGGCGGCATCGGCTGGAACCAGCCGGCCTTCGCGTTCGACACCTATTCGAGCGGCGGCACCACCGTACGCCTAGACGAGGCCGTGCTCGGCATCCTCGCGGCGATCGCGACGGCGGACGAAATCGCCATCGTCAAGGCAACAATGAGCGGGCTCCAGGCGCTCGGCGACGATACCAAGCAGATGCTGATTTGGGATTCACGCGCAAGCAACGGCAACAACGGCACCTTCCAGATATTCCCGGTCGATCGCCTGTCCAATGGCGACGTGGTGATGGTGCTCGACGGCATGCAGTTCAATGCGTCGCGGAGCGTTACGCGCTTCCTGTGGTGGAGCTGGGAATCGAACAGCATCCGGATCCAGCGGGCAGCGAACAAGTTCGTCCTCAACGAAAGCATCTATGCGAAGGTGCGCCAGCAGATCATCGAGCGGCTGGGTGATCGCGCGAAGCGCCTGGTTGCGGACATTCCGCTCGGCGACTGAAGCGGGGCGTTTCCCCGGGGGGGAATACCGCCCGGGGAAACGCGCCATAGACCATCTCACCATGAGCGGAAACGCTCCGGATGTTTGGTTGCCGCATTTTCCGAGTGGTTGGCCGCGCGCGCTCAACTTGAAAAATGCTCTAGACACTGGATCCTCTTCGGCGCGCATGCATCTGCGTGCAGCGGATGCGCCGCCGTTCGCACAGGGAAGCACCCTATGTTCGGCAATGATCCCATTGATGCCATCGAACTGCCCCCGCTGCGCGCCATCGCCGAGACCGGCGAAGGCGATCCCGCCCCCACGGCCGGGCGCGAAGAGGCGCAGATCAACCAGGGAATCCTGCAGGCATTCGACCGTGCCGTGGCCGTGCAGGCACGCGAGGACGTGACCAACTCGATCCTGTTCGCCCAGTTGGCAGCAGACTATAAAATCGATCGCAGGCAACAGCCTGCAGACTGGGCGAAGCGCTTTTTCGAGGTTCTCGCAACGCTCGGCTGGGTCGGGCAGTCGCTGGCGAACGACAGCGCCACGCTGCGCGGGTCGCCGGACTGGCCCTCCCTCCTTGTCAATCGCCTGTCGGTGGATGCGCAGCCGCTCGCCAGGACCAGCCTCGAAGCAGCCATGGACCTGGAACCCGCGGGCAAGGCCATGCGCCTCTGGAATGCGACAATAGCCGGTCCAGCGGGTAGCAGCTTCCTCGTCGCCCCGACACTTGATAGCAAGGGCAGCATCACCGTGGCCCTGGTGATGGCGAGCTTTCCGACGGACGTAGAAAAGCCGGCATTTCTCGGTTGGGAGCTCACCTATCCGACGAGCTTCCTGATGGGAACGATGGAACTGAACGAAACCATCTATGCGCAGGTGCGCCAGACGGTCCTCACCAAGCTGGGCGAGCGGGTACGCACGCTGATCGCCCCCGTGCCGCTGCGGGAGACCGTGATAGCCGCATAGGGTGGTCAGGTTCAGGTCGTCGCATGAGGACCCGGACTGCCCCCGCCCCAAGCAGACCGCACCTTGCGTCGTCCGAAGGGGCATCGCTTCCCGGCGGCGCCGGGCCACCGCATCGCCATTTGGGGCATGGTTAGATCCCCTCTTGGAGGTGGTGTAGATGCGGACGGTAGCGGTGCTGGCACGAATATGCGCTTCGCATTTTGTGCTGTGATGTCCGGCCATGATCAATGTGCCGTGGATTTTGGTCGTCAGGCGTCTCCAAAAAACGCGCCAGAGGGGATTGGCGGCGACGCGGAAGCCGGGCGGCGCGGGATCGTCGGCGCTGCGTTGAACCGCGTGGCGGTGAGGCCCAGGAGGCGATAGCACCGACCATGGCCCGGCATGGCGTGGCGCCCTGCGCGCGGAAGGGGGCGATGGCGTAGAGGGGCGCTCTACCGGCCGGGCTCGCCTTGATTTTCACGAACTTGGCTGAGCGGGCGAGCGTTATGTTATTGCTGGAACAAATATAGTCCAACTATTATCAAGATACGTTAGACTTTGTTTAACGCTTGCATCCCGCATCTGTTCAGTATCTCCCGAACAATAAGTGTGGTTTCGGGGGAAATTGGATGGTTTCACTTGTTGCATCGAATGGGGAGGTTGCCCTTGCGCGGCCTCCGAAGGGCGGGAGGCGGATTGCTTCCATCCAAGCTCTGCGTGGCATGGCCGCGTTACTGGTAGTATTCGGGCATGCACGGAGCGCTGCGGTTGAGATGGATCCGGGCTTCCGGCCCGGCACGTTCGCGACGGCCTGGGGCGTCGATCTCTTCTTCGTGATATCCGGCTTTATCATCGTCTACTCCTCGGAGAGAGTGTTCGGCACGCGGACTGGTCCCAGACAGTTTTTGTGGCGCCGGGCGACGCGTGTCGTACCACTCTACTGGATCGCGACCACCGTGTGGCTCTGCATAGCGATGATGAAGGGGAACCACGACAGTGAATTGAACTTGGGGAGTATCGCCCTTTCGTACCTTTTCATCCCCAACGTGTTGGGGAATCCAGCATATCCGGTTCCAGTTCTGTCGTTGGGCTGGACGCTGAATTACGAGATGTTTTTCTACGTCGTCTTCGCCGGTTTCCTCCTTCTGCGGCGGACACCCGGATCCTTGGCCGCAGCGGGCTTGCTCGCCGCCTTCGTCCTGATCGAAGCCGTTGTGCCATTCGGCGCTGTTCCGATTGCCTATTGGTCACAGCCGATCATCCTGGAATTCGTTCTCGGCATCCTGATTGCGCTGGCGCTGCGGCATGGCCTCGCACTTCCTGCCTATCTACGCGGACTGATGATCGCCGGCGCGGTCGGACTGCTCGTTGCAGATCCCTTGGGTATCGCCCTGCTGCCGCACACGCCCAATGATATCAGCCGGCTGTTGTCGTGGGGAATCCCCGCTTCAGCGATCTTCGCGGCCACTGTTTTCGGTGCCGATCCGCTACCGAAGAAGCTCGAAATCCCGGCCGTCAGGATCGGGGATGCCTCCTATGTGCTGTATCTATTTCATCCCATTGTCCTTGGGACGATGAAGGCGGCCTGGCCTCGTTTGCACCTTCACAGTTCGTGGCTGTTCATCGTCTGCGTGATCGCGGGCTCCGTCGCGTTCGCGCTGCTGCTGCATGCGCTAATCGAAAAGCCGCTTGTCAGCGCCCTGCAAAACTTGGGGGATCGGAAGGCGCGTCCACAGCCGCTCAATGCATGAAGCCGGCGGCTATCGCGCGGCAGGAGCGAGCAGATCTGACGCTATTTCCAGGGCAGTGTTGTGATCATCCTCTGAGAAGCCGAGCAGGTGGCCAACGCGGTCGGTTTCGCCGAACCGGTGAACGGCGGCTACCCGGTCGATCAAGGCCGCGGATGGGGTGATTTCCACGCCATCGGCGTCGGCGGCGGTGAGGCGCCAAGACTTCATCGCGCGCAGCCGCCGGAACATGCGGCTTCCCGTCCTCTTCCGCACCCGGCCGCGCGCGTTCACCGAAGCCATGCGCGGCCGCATCGCGCCGCCTTCGGGTTCGACGTTCGCGGCGATGCGCGGCAGATTGGCGCGGCGTAGAATCTGGCCGTGAACGGCGCTGACCGCTCAATGTCTCGGAAAAGTGGGGATTTCAAGCTGTGGGGACCGGTCGTAACCGGTCCCGAAAACAGCAGATGGCTCCCCGAGTAGGATTCGAACCTACGACCATTCGATTAACAGTCGAATGCTCTACCGCTGAGCTATCGGGGACCACTCTGGTCAACCCCTCGGCGGTGGGTCACCGCGTCGGGAGGCGCGCCTTTAGCACCGGGTTTTCGAAACGCGCAAGGGGTTTCATGCAATAAATTGTTCCATCGTTATGCGATCGTCCAATGCGTGCTCCGGATCGAACAGCAGCGTGAGGTCGCGCAGGCGATCGATCTCGACATGGACGTGCGCAACATCGCGGATTTCGCGCTGATCGGCGACCGCGCTGACCGGCCGCTTGTCGGCTTCCAGTACCCGGATATCGATTCGCGTCTTCTCCGGGAGAATCGCGCCGCGCCAGCGCCGCGGCCGGAACGGGCTGATCGGGGTGAGCGCGAGCAGCGCCGAGCCGAGCGGGAGAATCGGGCCCTGCGCCGAAAAATTATACGCGGTCGAGCCGGCCGGGGTGGCGACGAGGATGCCGTCGCAGACCAGTTCGGGAATCACGGTGCGGCCGTTGATCGTCACTTCCAGCTTGGCGGTCTGGCGGGTCTCGCGCAGCAGCGACGCCTCGTTGATCGCAGGCAGGACGCAGGTTTCGCCTTCCACGGTCGTCGCGGTCATCGCCAGCGGGGCGACTCGGAAGGGCCGCGCGCGCTCGAGGCGCTGCGTCAGCCCCTCCAGCCGCCAGTCGTTCATCAGGAAGCCGACGGTGCCGAGGTTCATCCCGAACACCGGCAGCAGCCGCCGGCGCTCGAGCATCGCGTGCAGCGTCTGCAGCATGAAGCCGTCGCCGCCGAGTGCGACCACTTCATCGGCTTCCTCGATCGGCACCCAGTCGTACGAATCGCGCAATTCCTCCGCGGCGGTCTGCGCCGGCGGGGTGGGCGAGGCGAGCAGCGCGCGCTTGGTATCGCTCATCCGCCGGTCACGCTCATGTGGCGCGCGACGGCCGGCGCCGCGCCGGCCTCGATGCGGAAGTCGTGCCGTTCCGGCTTGGCGGCGAGCGCCCGGTCGATCGCGTCGTCCACCGCGTCCAGGCCGCCCTCGCGAATCGCTGCTTTCAGGTCCACCGAATCCTCATGTCCCAGGCACATGTGCAACCGTCCGTCGGTCGAGAGCCGAACGCGGTTGCAGCTTGCGCAGAAATTGTTGGTGAGCGGGGAGATCAGCCCCAGCCGGCTGTCGCTGCCGCCGACACGCCAGTAGCGCGCCGGGCCGCCGCTGTCGTACGAATCGGCGGTGAGGTCGAACGCCGCCTTCAGCCCTGTGAGTACCTCCGGCAGCGGCAGGAAGCGATCGGCACGGTCCTCGTCGATCATGCCGAGCGGCATCGTCTCGATCAGCGACAGGTCCATGCCCTCCGCCGCGACCCAGGCGAGCATTGGCGCGATCTCGTCCTCGTTCAGGCCGCGCAGTGCGACCATGTTGATCTTCACGCGGATGCCCGCCGCTTGTGCCGCGGCGATGCCCTCCAGCACCTGGCCGACATCGCCGTGGCGGGTGATGTAGCGGAACCTCTCCGGATCGCGGCTGTCGAGGCTGACATTGATCCGGCGCACGCCCGCGGCGGCAAGCCCCTCGGCATATTCCGCGAGGCGGGTGGCGTTGGTGGTGAGGGTGAGCTCGCCCAGCCCCTCGCCGATGCGGGCGCCGAGCTGCTCGACCAGCGCCATCATGTTGCGCCGGACCAGCGGCTCGCCGCCGGTCAGCCGGATCTTGGTGACGCCGCGATCGACGAAGCGGCCGGCGATCGCCGCCAGTTCCTCGAGGCTGAGCACCGCGTCGCGCGGCAGGAACGTCATGTGCTCCGCCATGCAATAGCGGCAGCGCAGGTCGCAGCGATCGGTGACGGAGATACGCAGATAGCGGATCGCACGACCGTGGCGATCGACCAGCGTGGGCGGCGTCGCGATGGCGGGGGCGCTGGCCATAGCACGGGAGGTAAGCGGTTGACCCCGCCTGCACAAGGCTTGGATGGCGAAGCGCGTCGCACCTCGCTATCGGAGGGACATGGAAGAAGGGTTTACGATCGTCCAGAGCAACGCGCCGGCTGCCGAAGTGCCGGTGTTCGTGCTCTCGTTCCGCCAACGCGACGAGGTTGCCGCGGCGGCCGCGGGCGGCGGCTGGCGGGTCGTCGCGGCGCGGCGCAGCGAGGGGCTGGAGACGCGGTTCCTGGCGAGCGGCGCCTCGGTGGCGGTGGTCGATGCGCGCGGCGCGATGACCGAGGGGCTTGACGCCGCCCGACTGCTTGGGCCAACGATCAAGGCCTATGGCGCGGCGTTGCTGATCCTCGTCTCGCAGAGCGACACGGTGCATATGGGCCGTTTCTACGAGGCGGGCGCCACCCATTTTCTGGGAAGCCCGATGTCGTCGGCGGCGATCGCGCATGCGATCCGCTTCGCCGAACGCTATGTCGAGCGCCTGTCCGGCTGGGCCGGGCAGGGGAGCAGCGTGACCCATCCGCTGGGCTGGCGGTTCGACCCTGCGGTGGGCTCGATCGAACTCACGCCCGCTTTGGCGCAACTCCTCGACCTGCCCGAGGCGCCCGGGCCACGCGCGGCGTTCGGGCGGCTTGCGCTGTCCGACCGGCGCCTGGCCTGGGCCGCACTGCGCCGGCTGCGCGAAGCCGGCTCGACCGCATTCGCGCACGATCTGCCCGGCAAGGGCCGGGTGGTGCAGCATCTGCAATATGACGCCGAGACCGGCCAGATCGACGCGCTGGTCGAGCCGCTGGGCATCGCCCCCGATGCCGGCGCCGCGGTGCGCGACGTGCTGACCGGCGCGCGCGATGCGCCGAGCGCGCGGCGCTGGATCGACCGGGCGATGGAGAAGGGCGAGCGGATCGGCCTGGTGCTGATCGGGCTCACCCGGTTCGACACGATCAACACCGCCTATGGCCGCCCCGCTGGCGACGAATTGCTGCGCGGCGTATCGCGCCGGGTGGCGGAAGCGGCGCGCGAGACGCTCGGCACGGAGGCGGTGACCGCGCGAATCGGCGGATCGGATTTCCTCGCGGCGGCCGTCGATCCCGGCACGCCGGCGCTGCGCAACGCCTGCCGCCGGATCGAGGAGGCGCTTGCCCGCCCGTTCGTTGCGGCCGGCGAACTCGTCCATCTCGGCGCCAAGGTGGTGCTGACCGAAAGCGTGGCGGGGGACGGTGCCGCCAGCCTGCTGCGCCGGGCGAGCGAAACCCTGCTCGGCGAAGGCGCGGCGCGGCCGGGCTCGGGCCCCTCGGTCGAATCGCTGATCGGGGACCTGCGGCGGGGGATCGAGCGGGGCGAGATCGGCGTGCTGTTCCAGCCGCAGGTCGCGGTGGCGACGGGGCAGATCGTCGGCGTCGAGGCGCTCGCCCGCTGGCAGCATCCGCAGCATGGCGAGGTCGGTGCCGAGCCGCTGTTCGCCGCCGCCGAGCGTGCCGGCCTGGCGGGGGTGCTGAGCGAGCATGTCCAGCGCCGCGCGTTGACCATCGCCGCGCACTGGCCGCGTTCGCTGGCGTCGCTACGCCTGTCGATCAACGTCACCGCCGGCGATGTCGGCCGGCCCGGCTTTGGCGAGAGCCTGTTGCGCTGGGTCGATGCGACGGGCTTTCCCCGCCACCGGCTGACGCTGGAGATCACCGAAAGCGGCATCATGGCCGATCTCAGCGAGGCGGCGGAGCTGCTCTCCGATCTGCGGACCGCGGGCTGCCGCGTCGCCATCGACGATTTCGGCACCGGCTATTCCAGCCTCGCCTATCTCAAGGCGCTGCCGCTCGATTATCTGAAGATCGACAAGAAACTGTCGAGCGAGATCACCGGATCGCCGCGCGACCGCATCGTCGTGCGCGGCGTGATCGACATGGCGCGCTCGCTGGGGCTCGCCGTCGTCGCCGAAGGGGTGGAAACCGAGGCGCAGCTAGACATGCTCGCCAAAGAAGGCTGCCAGTATTTCCAGGGTTTCTTGTGTTCGAGCCCGATCGACGTGCCGGCGCTCGCCGCGCTGGTGCGCGACTGGTAAAAGTCTGTTTGGAAATGCGCCGCAGCGAATTTCGCGGTACCGG
>NZ_BCTR01000012.1 GCF_002091475.1 Sphingomonas azotifigens NBRC 15497 | reverse complement strand
CCGGTGCCGCCTTGAAATTCGCTTTTTCGCGAATTTCCAAACGGACTCTAAGCGGCGGCCGACCCGATCAGAGATCGGGCCGGGTCAGCGCGGAGATCGCGGCACTGGGCAGCGGGCGGTAGCCGCCCAGCTTCGCGTCGGTGCGCTCGGTGCGGAACTGCGAGGCCAGCTTTGCCAGGTCGCTGACTTCGTTGGCGAGGTTCTGCGCGGCGGCGGAAGTCTGTTCGACCATCGCGGCGTTCTGCTGGGTCGCGCGGTCCATCGCGCCGACAGCGTGCGAAATTTCGCTGATCGCGGTCGACTGCGCGCCATTGTCGGCCGCCATGCTGCCGAGCAGGTCGTGCACCTGGCTGACGTCGCCGGAGATGTTCGCCAGCGCGCCGTCCACCTTCTGCACCGCGTCCACGGCGGTGACGATCTCGGCCTGGGTCATGGTGAGCTGTTCGCGCGCGCGGCCGGCCTCTTCCTCGGCGCGCATCGCGAGCGCCGAGACGAGATCGGCGACGACCGCGAAGCCGCGACCGGCTTCCCCCGCACGGCCGGCCTCGACGGCGGCGTTCATCGCGAGAACGCGGGTCTGGAAGGCAATTTTGTCGAGGCCCTCGATGACGCTGTCGGTACCCTTGGCGGCTTCGGAGACGCGGCCCATTGCCTGCGAGGCTTCGTCGGCGATCGCGCGGCCCTGGCCGACGGTGCTGAGCGCCTGGTCGGCGCGGGTGACGGTGTGACGCGCGGCCTCCGCGGTCGAGCGAAAGCGGGCTTCCATCTGCGAAACCGCTGCGGTGGTCTCTTCGAGGCTCGCCGCATTGCCCTGGGTACGGCGCGAGAGATCCTCGGCCGCCTGCGAAATCTCGTTGATGCCCGAGCGGATACGCATCGTGCCGTCGCTGACCGAGGCGAGCATCTCGCGGATCCGGTCGAGCGTCTTGTTGTAGCTCTTCTCGAGCGCGGTGAAGCTCGACGGGAGGCCGCTCAGTTCGTTGGTGAGGTCGCCTTCCGCCAGCGCGGTGAGGGCGTTCTCAAAGGCCGTGACCGCGGTCTCGCGTTCGGCCTGGGCCTCCTCGAAATAGATCGACAGCGACACTTCCATGTCGAGCAGCGCGGCCTTGACCAGCGCGATGGTCGCCTGTTCGGAACTGGGGCCGCGGAACAGCTGCAACAGGCGCTTGAACGGGTTGTTGAGGCGATGCACGCCGGCAATGAGGTGCTCCAGCACGATCGCATAGCTGCCGACATACCAGCGCGGCTCCAGCCCGATATGGGCGTGGGTGGCGCCGATGCGGCGGGCGCTGGCATGATATTCGCCGGTGAAGTCTGCCGCGGCGATGCGCGCCCAGTGCTTTTCCTGCGCAGCCTTGGCGCGGTTCATGTGCGCCTTGTCGCGGAAGAAGCGCGCGGTCTCCGGCGTCGCGGCGGCACGCGCATAGAAGCGGTCCAGCGCGTCGCCCAGCGTGACCTGCACCCAGGGCTGGGTGGCGCGCAACGTGGCCTGCTGGCGCTCGTCCAGTTCCATGAAGCTCAGCCGCGACTTCATCTGTTCGGGCACCGACGTCTCCTCGACCTAATCTGCTTTTCCGCGTTGCCGCGACGACGCAGCAGAGCGAACTTTAAACATCATAGGATGTCCCGAGGGACAGGTGGGACGCATAAGTATAAATCCGGTGGATAAGCGCTAAGCTCAAACGATCGCACCGAAAAGAGCGCCTTGCGGAACGATCGTCAGCGGCCGCACTGAAGGCTAGGCTCCTGGGTGCGCTGTCGCGACCCCGTTGCCGGGCAATAGAGGGAGGACTTGGGGAATGCTGCTGCTCGGGTTGTTTCTGGTGGTGGCGGAGCCGGCGCAAGTGGAGATCGATGCTGCCATGGCGCAGAGTGTCGCCGGCTGGAACGCCGGCGACGTCGATCGCTTCATGGCGGTCTATGCGGATGACGCCCGCACCAGTTTCGTCGCAGGCGAGGGGCTGATCCACGGCAAGCCCGCAATGATTGCGCGCTATCGGGCCAAATATGACTTCGCCGATCCTGCCAAGCGGGGCACGCTGACGATCGATCGGCTGGACTATCGCTCGCTTGGACCAGACTATGCGCTGTATATCGGCCGCTATACGCTACGCTATCCGGATGGGCACAGCGCGTCCGGTCCCACCAGCCTCGTGCTGCACCACGAAGCCGGTGGATGGAAGATCATCGCCGAGCACAGCAGCTGAGCCGGTTCAGCCCGCGGCGCGTGCGAGGCCGCGGGAAAGCTGCAGCGCGCCGTGCAGCCGCGCCGCCGGGTTCGCCCAGGCGCGGTTGATCACCAGCTTCATGTCCGGCCGCAACCGCGCCGTCTCGCCCAATTTCTCGACATAGGCGATCAGCCCGGCGGGATTGGGGAAATGGTCGTTGTGGAACGACACCAGCGCGCCCTTCGGCCCCAGGTCGAGCTTGGCGATGCACGCCTTCTTGGCGTTGAGCTTGGTCTCGATCAGCCGCAGCAGATTGTCGGTCGCCTCGGGCAGCTTGCCGAAGCGATCGATCAACTCGGCGGCGAAGCTCTCGATGCCGTCGGTATCCTCGATCTCGTTGAGGCGGCGATACAGGCCCATGCGCAGGTCGAGATCGGGGACATATTCCTCGGGGATGAGGATCGGCGCATCGACGGTGATCTGCGGCGACAGGTCCTTGGGCCGGCTCTCGTCGCGCAGGCCCCCGGCCTTGGCGTCGAGGATCGCCTCTTCCAGCATCGACTGGTAGAGTTCGTAGCCGACTTCCTTGATGTGGCCCGACTGCTCGTCGCCGAGCAAATTGCCCGCGCCGCGAATGTCGAGATCGTGGCTGGCGAGCTGGAAGCCCGCGCCCAGGCTCTCCAGGTCGGACAACACCTTGAGCCGCTTTTCCGCCGCCTCGGTCATCTGCCGCTGGGGCGGGGTGGTCATATAGGCATAGGCGCGGGTCTTCGCCCGGCCGACGCGGCCGCGCAGCTGGTAGAGCTGGGCGAGGCCGAACTTGTCGGCGCGGTTGATGATCAACGTGTTGGCGCTCGGAATGTCGAGCCCGCTCTCGACGATGGTGGTCGAGACCAGCACCTCGAACTTGCGATCGTAGAAGGCGGAGATCCGCTCCTCCACTTCGGTCGGCGCCATTTGCCCATGCGCGACGACATAGCGGACTTCGGGCACCTCGTTGCGGAGGAATTCCTCGATCTCGGGCAGGTCGGCGATGCGGGGGGTGACGAAATAGCTCTGCCCGCCGCGATAATGTTCGCGGAGCAGCGCCTCGCGCAGCACCACCGGATCCCAGGGCATCACATAGGTGCGCACCGCCAGGCGATCGACCGGCGGCGTCTGGATCACCGAGAGCTCGCGCAGCCCGCTCATCGCCATCTGCAGCGTGCGCGGGATCGGGGTGGCGGTGAGGGTGAGGACGTGGACGTCGGTCTTGAGTGCCTTGAGCCGCTCCTTGTGGGTCACGCCAAAGCGCTGCTCCTCGTCGACGATGACGAGGCCGAGCCGCTTGAACTCGATATTCTTCGCCAGCACGGCATGGGTGCCGACGACGATGTCGATCGTGCCGGCGGCGAGGCCGTCCTTCACCTTCTTGGTCTCGCCGGCGGTGACCAGGCGGGAGAGGCGGCCGATCTCGAGCGGGAAGCCTTCGAAGCGCGTCTTGAAGTTGTTGTAGTGCTGGCGGGCGAGCAGGGTGGTGGGGCACACCACCGCCACCTGCATGCCGGCCATCGCCGCGACGAAGGCGGCGCGCAGCGCGACCTCGGTCTTGCCGAAGCCGACATCGCCGACGACGAGCCGGTCCATCGGCCGCCCGGCGGCAAGGTCGCCGAGCACGTCGCCGATTGCGCGGTCCTGGTCGTCGGTTTCCTCGAAGGGGAAGCGATCGACGAACGCCGGGTAGCCGCCATGATCCGGCTCGGCGATCTCGGCGCCGCGGGTGGCGCGCAGGGCCGCGGTGGCGATCAGCTCGCCAGCGATCTCGCGGATCCGCTCCTTCATCCGCGCCTTGCGGCGCTGCCAGGCCTCGCCGCCGAGGCGATCGAGCGCAGCGCCTTCCTCGCCCGAGCCGTAGCGGCTCAGCACTTCGAGATTCTCGACGGGCACGTAGAGCTTGTCGCCGCCGGCATATTCGAGCGCGACGCAATCGTGCGGCGCCTTCTGCACCGGGATCTGGGTCAGCCCGTCGTAGCGGCCGATGCCGTGATCGAGATGGACGACGAGATCGCCGGGCGAGAGCGTCGCCAGTTCCTGGAGGAAGGCGTCGGTATTCTTGCGGCGCTTGGCGCGGCGGACGAGCCGGTCGCCGAGCATGTCCTGCTCGGTGAGCACCGCCACGTCGGGGGTGGTGAAGCCATGGTCGAGCGGCAGCACGAGCAGCGCGACCTGCAGCCCGCTGCCGTTCGGATTGGCCACGCCGAGCGCCGGCTGCCAGCCGTCGACCGGCACCGCGCCGGTGAGGCCGTGATCCTCGAGCAGCCCCTTCAGCCGCTCGCGGGCGCCGTTTGAATAGCTGGCGAGGATCGGCTTCTTGCCCTGTGTGCGCAGCGCCTTGAGGTGCGCGACCACCGCTTCATAGACATTGCTGGCGGCAGCGCGCTCGGGCGCGAAGTCGCGGGGCCCGTCGACGCCGAACTCGACGACCTGGGCAGATTCGGGCTCGTGGAACGGCGTCGCCAGGTGCATCGGCTGCGCATCGACCTGCGCCTGCCACTCCTTGGCGAGCAGATAAAGGTCGCCGGCCTTGAGCGGGCGATAGCTGCCCGGATCGGCCGACTGCGCCTTGATGCGGTTATCCTGATAGTCCTTGATCGCCTCGAAGCGCTGCTCAGCGGCGGCCGGCGCGCCGCTGTCGCGGACGATCACGGCATGGTCGGGCAGGTGGTCGAACAGCGTCTCCAGCCGTTCCTCGAACAGCGGCAGCCAATGCTCCATGCCGGCGAGGCGGCGGCCCTCGCTGATCGCCTGGTAGAGCGGGTCGCCGGTCGCGGTCGCGCCGAAGCGGTCGCGATAGCCGCTGCGGAAGCGCTTGATGCTCTCCTCGTCGAGCAGTGCCTCGCTGGCGGGCAGCAGGGTGAAGCCGTCCACGCGGCCGGTGGTGCGCTGGTCCTGCGGATCGAAGGTGCGGACGCTCTCGATCTCGTCGCCGAAGAAATCGAGCCGCAGCGCCTGCTCGGCGCCGCTGGGGAACAGGTCGACCAGGCCGCCGCGCACCGCGAACTCGCCGTGATCGTTGACCGTCTCGACGCGGACATAGCCGTTGGCCTGGAGTCGCGCCGCGAGCTTGTCGAGCCCGATCCGCTCGGCGGGCGCGAGTCGCGCGACCAACTGGCGGATGCGGAACGGCGTGAGCGTGCGCTGCGTGGCGGCGTTGACGGTGGTGACGAGCAGCCGCGGCGCGGTGCCCTTGTTCTGGAGCGCATGCAGTGTCGACAGCCGCTCGGCCATCACCCGCAAGGTCGGGCTGGCGCGATCATAGGGAAGGCAGTCCCAGGCAGGGTAGCTGAGGACCTCCAGTTCCGGCGCGAAGAAGGTGGCGGTGCTCGCCACCGCGCGCATGCCCGCTTCGTCGGCGGCGACGAACACCGCCATCCGGCTGGCGCGCGCGACATCGGCCAGCATCCAGGGCAGGAAGCCGCTCGGCACGCCGGCGAGCGTCAGCGGGTGCTGGGCGGAAAGGATCGTCTTCAGGTCGGGCATGGGGTCTCGCGTCGGAGTCTGTATCGTCTTCCCCCTCACCCTTCCGCCGCTTCGCGGCCCCTTCCCTCTCCCACAAGGGGAGAGGGAAGGGGCCCGCCGCCGGAGGCGGTGGGAAGGGTGAGGGGGACTTTGCCGCTTACTCGGAAATAGGCACGTAATTCAGGGTCTTCAGCGCATCGAGAATCGTCCCCCGGTAGCGCTCCGGGGCGGTGTCGGTTCCCATCGCCCAGGCCATGATGTCGACGTCCTGCTCTTCCAGCAGCGTCTCGAACAGCGCGATCTCCGCGTCGCTCCAGCGTTCGCCATGCTGGTCGAAAAAGCCGCCGATCAGCAGATCGGCTTCCTTGGTGCCGCGGTGCCAACTGCGGAAGCGGAGACGCTTGAGGCGGGTTTCTCGATCCATGATGTGTTTTCCGACGGCAAAGGGCCGGCTGCGCGCCGTGACGCGGCCGACGAAGTTATCAGCTATGGGGGCAGATAGGCAGCGCGGAGGCCAAAGGCCAGCGGAGCTTTCCGGGGCACGCGATGGACGGCTTGTTAACCCAGGCGCGTTAGACCCGAAGTCTCATTGGGGTGAGTAGGGCCAAGTGCGATGAGTGAGTCGATTCAAAACAAGCTGCGTTTCGTGATGCTGAAGTCGATCAACGGCGAGCCGATGCTCGTCAATATCGCTGCGGTGCGTACGGTGAGCACGATCAACATGGCGGGGGAAGACGTAGGCGTGATCTCGTTCGGCAAGGATCATGAAGTCGTGATCGGTTCGTCGGTGCCCGAAGTCGTGATGGCGATCGAAGCCGCGCTTGCCAGCCACAGCCCGATTTTCCTGAACGCCTGAAAAGAACCATCGGCGCTGCGGCCGCCGCAGCGCCATTTGTCAGCCGCCCCGCCGCACGATAGGGCGGGGCGATGCGTCCCGAGCTTCTCAACCCGCTGTTTGCCGAAGTCACTGCGCTCAAGGGCATCGGCCCGGCGCTGGCCAAGCCGATGGAGAAGCTGGGGCTGGCGCGGGTGGTGGACGTCGCCTTCCACCTGCCGACCGGATTCGTCGATCGAATCCCGCGCGACGAACTCGACATGGCCGATTCGGGCAAGGTGATCGCGATCACGCTGACGCCCGTACAATATCGCTTCGGCGGCGGACCGCGTTCGCCAGCGCGGGTGCAGGCGGTCGACGCCAAGGGCAACCACGTCAGCCTCGTCTATTTCGGCGGCAGCTCGGGCTGGGCGAAGAAGCTGCTGCCGCTGAACGAGCCGCGCTGGGTCTCGGGCAAGCTCGAACATTATGGCCAGGACCTGCAGATGGTCCATCCGGATCATGTCCTGCCGCTCGATCAGGTCGAGAGCGTCGGCGGACGCGAGGCGATCTATCCCTGTTCGGAAGGCATCACCTCGAAGCGCATCGCCGCGCTGGCCGCGCAGGCGATCGAGCGGGCCCCCGAGCTTCCCGAGTGGATCGAGCCCAGCCTCAAGGCACAGAAGGGCTGGCCCGACTGGCGCGAGGCGATCGCGCGCATCCATGCCGATCCCGCCGATGCCAAGGCGCGCGAGCGGCTCGCCTATGACGAGGTCTTCGCCAACCAGCTGGCGCTGCTGCTGGTGCGCGGCGAGGCGCGCGCGAAGCGAGGGCGTGCGCTGGCGGGTGACGGTCGGCTGCGCGACAAACTGAAGCTGCCGTACGCGCCCACCGGCGCGCAGAGCCGCACCATCGCCGAGATCGAAGGCGACATGGCGCAGACCCAGCCGATGCTGCGGATGCTGCAGGGCGATGTCGGCTCGGGCAAGACCTTGGTCGCGACGATGGCGCTGCTGATCGCGGCGGAGGCGGGGGCGCAGGGGGCGCTGCTGGCGCCGACCGAGATCCTCGCGCGGCAGCATTACGAGACGCTCAGCCGCACGCTTGCTCCGCTCGGCGTCAACGTCGCGATCCTCACCGGCCGCGACAAGGGCAAGGCCCGCGAGGCGACGCTGATGGGCCTCGCCGCGGGCGAGATCGACATCCTGATCGGCACCCACGCCATCTTCCAGGAAGGCGTGACCTATCGCGACCTCGCGCTGGTGGTGGTCGACGAGCAGCATCGCTTCGGCGTCGCCCAGCGGATGATGCTCCAGGCGAAAGCGGAACGCCCGCCGCACCTGCTGGTGATGACCGCCACGCCGATCCCGCGGACGCTGACGCTCGCCCAATATGGCGAAATGGACGTCAGCCGGCTCGACGAGATGCCGCCGGGCCGCCAGCCGATCGAGACCAGCGTGATCTCGGAGGAGCGGCTGGGTGAAGTCGTCGGTGGGCTCGGGCGGCATCTGGCGAATGGCGGGCAAGCCTATTGGGTATGCCCGCTGGTGGAGGAGAGCGAGAAGAGCGACCTCGCCGCCGCCGAGGCGCGCGCGGCCGAGCTGCAGTCGCATTTCGGCGACAAGGTCGGGCTGATCCATGGCCGGATGAAGGGGCCGGAGAAGGACGCGGTGATGGCGCGCTTCTCGGCCGGCGAGCTCGGCGTGCTGGTTGCGACGACGGTGATCGAAGTCGGCGTCGACGTGCCCAATGCGACGCTGATCGTGATCGAGCATGCTGATCGCTTTGGACTGGCACAACTTCACCAGCTGCGCGGCCGGGTCGGGCGGGGCGGCGGCCGTTCGGTCTGCGTGCTCCTGCGCGGCAACCATCTGAGCGAAACAGCGCGGGCGCGGCTGGCGCTGATGCGTGAGAGCAATGACGGCTTCCGCATCGCCGAGGAGGATCTGCGGCTGCGCGGCGCCGGCGAACTGCTCGGCACGCGGCAATCGGGCGACATGCAGTTCCGCCTCGCCGAGCCGGACATGCTCGGCGCGCTGCTGCCCGCGGCCAATGACGACGCGCGGCTGCTGGTCGATCGCGATGGCGGGCTCAAGGGCGAGCGCGGACAGGCGGCGCGGGTGGCGCTCTACCTGTTCGAGCGCGACGCAGCGGTGGGGCTGCTCCGCGCCGGCTGATCAGCGGGCGCGCATCGCCGTGACGATGGACACATAGTCGGGATCGGTGATCGGCTGGAGAAACTGGCAGCCGATCCGGCCGCCCAGCGCCCAGCGCACCTCCGCGCCGGTTTCCCCCGCAATCGGCAGCTGGATTCGCAGCAGATCGCCGGGCTCCAGCGGCGCCTCACACCGCGCCATCAGCCCTTGCGGCGAGACGTTGACCACGAGCAGGCCGATCGACCGGGCATCGGGCCCCGTCGCCCGGGTGCGATGCTCGACTTCGTCGCGATGCAGCAGACGATCGTCGGCGCTCGCCAGCTTGGCACCCGATACGCTCACACGGCCTCGTTACATACTGGAGGTACAGGGTTATATTTAACCCAAAGCAGTAAACGGGTGCCGAACAGCATTGGTTTCCCGGGCTTTAACCCTGCGGCGTCAGCAGCCCGTGATGCTTCTTGCCGGCGGAGAGGCGGACCTCGCCCGAGACCGCGATCGTCGCGGCTTCGTCGTCGATCTTCTCGCCTTCGACGCGCGCGCCGCCGCCCTTGATCAGCCGCCGGGCCTCGCCCTTGGAGGCGCAGAAGCCAAGGCCGACAAGTGCATCGACCACGCTGATGCTGCCGCCGGTGACCGCCAGCGTCGGCAGTGCCCCGCCGGCGGCGCCTTCCTCGAAGGTCTTGCGCGCGGTTTCGGCCGCTTCCTCGGCAGCGGCGCGGCCGCGGCACATCGCGGTCGCTTCGTTGGCGAGGATCTTCTTCGCCTCGTTGATCTCGGCGCCTTCCAGCGCCTCGAGCCGGGCGATCTCGTCGAGCGGCAGATCGGTGAACAGCCGCAGGAAGCGGCCGACGTCGCGGTCGTCGGTGTTCCGCCAGAACTGCCAGTAATCATAATGCGGCAGTTGGTCGGGGTTGAGCCACACCGCACCGGACATGGTCTTGCCCATCTTGCCGCCGTCCGCCGTGGTGATCAGCGGCGTGGTGACGCCATAGACGTCGGTGCCGTCGACGCGGCGCGACAGCTCGATGCCGTTGACGATATTGCCCCACTGGTCCGATCCGCCCATCTGCAGGCGGCAGCCCGCGCGGCGCGACAGCTCCAGGAAGTCATAGCCCTGGAGAATCATGTAGTTGAACTCGAGGAAGCTCAGCGATTGCTCGCGATCGAGCCGCAGCTTGACCGAATCAAAGCTCAGCATCCGGTTGATCGAGAAATGCCGGCCGATGTCGCGCAGGAAGGGGATGTACTCGAGCTTGTCGAGCCAGTCGGCATTGTCGACCATCACCGCGTCGGTGGGGCCGTCGCCGAAGGTCAGGAAATTCTCGAACACGGTCTTGATCGAGGCGATGTTGCTGCTGATCGTGTCGAGCGTCAGCATCTTGCGGGCTTCGTCCTTGAAGCTCGGATCGCCGATCTTGCCGGTGCCGCCGCCCATCAGCACGATCGGCTTATGGCCCGCCTGCTGCAGGCGGCGGAGCAGCATGATCTGCACCAGGCTGCCGACGTGGAGCGACGGCGCGGTGGGATCAAAGCCGATATAGCCCGGCACGATCTGCTTGGCGGCGAGCGCGTCGAGGCCCTCGGCGTCGGTCACCTGGTGGATGTACCCGCGCGAGGCGAGCAGGCGGAGCAGATCGGAGCTGTATTCGGTCATAGTGCGAGGCCGCATAGCCAAAGCCGGGCCGCGCGTCATCCCCGGCGGCTCAATCCTGCGTCTGCAGTTCCCAGCTGGCGTGCTGGACGTCGTGGCGCTTCGAGAGATGCGCGATGATGCTGTCGAGCTCGGCATCGAGCGCGGCGGTGGAGACGAGGCGCGCGCGCAGTTCGATCCGATCGTCGGGGCGTTCGATCGTCTCGATCTCGGCGACCGGGTAGCGCATCAGTTCGAGATGGTCGGTGAGCAGGTCGCGCAGCCGATCGACCTCGGCCGGCACCGTGGTGAGCGTCACGAAATAATGCGCCTCGATCTGCCCGCCGGCGAGCGGCACGCGGTTGATCGCGTTGACCAGCGGCCGCAGCAGCGTGTTGCCGGCGATCACGAACACCGCCAGCGTCGCCGCCTCGGCCGCCATGTCGCTGCCCGCGCAGGCGCCCACGGCCGCCGAGCACCACAAGGTCGCCGCGGTGTTCAGCCCGCGCACATTCATCCCCTCTTTCATGATCACGCCGGCGCCGAGAAAGCCGATGCCCGAGACGACATAGGAGATCACCCGCACCGCCTCGAGATCGCCGGCGATGCGCTGGGCGAGATCGACGAATGCGGCCGAGCCGAGCGCGACCAGCGCATTGGTGCGCAGGCCTGCGGTGCGCTGGCGGAACTGCCGCTCCGCCCCGATCGCCGCGCCGAGGAGCAGCGCCAGGCTGTAGCTGAGCAGCGTGTCGAGATAGGCGGCAAGCTGAAAGGTGTGCAGGAACTTCATCGGCGTCGCTCTACGGAGGAATTGTTGCGCTGCCATGGACTTTGTCTGCGGGCAATACGGGGTAGGGCATGGCTGACGAACCGCACGGTTTCTGCATAATAGGGGATATGGAGTTCTCCTTGCTGCCGCACCCGGCGATGCCGCCGCAATCCGTGTTGTCCGTGACCTGCACGATACGGCGAAGGGGCGACGGGCTTGCCCTGACCTACGCCATCACCGCCGCGCCCGGGGGGCTGCGCCTTCCGCCCAGCCGCCCGCCCGAGCGAACCGACGGGCTCTGGCGGACGACCTGTCTCGAACTGTTCGTCGCAGACGCTGGTGCCGCCTATCGCGAGTTCAACTTCGCCCCCTCGGGCCAATGGGCGGCCTATGGCTTTACCGCGCGCCGCGAAGGCATGGCGCCGCTCGCCATGGCCGAGGCCCCGGCGATCCGCCTTCGTCAGGAGGAAGCCGCCATGGCGGTTTCCGTCGCAATGCGCGGCATTGGCATCGGGGCCCTGCGGCTGGGTATCACCGCAGTGATCGAGGAGATCGACGGCACCAAATCCTATTGGGCGCTGCGCCATGGCGGCAATGCGCCCGATTTCCACGATCCCGATTGCTTTGTCGCCCAACTGCCGCCAGCAGTCTGACATGCTTTTCGGAATCGATCGCCTCCTCGCCGAACCCGATCTTCGCGCGCCGCTGGCGGGCAAGCGCGTGGCGCTGCTCGCCCATCCCGCCTCGGTGACGGCCGACCTCACGCACAGCCTCGACGCCCTGGTGGCGGGAGGTGTCAACATCTCGGCGGTGTTCGGCCCGCAGCACGGGGTGCGCGGCGACCTGCAGGACAACATGATGGAGTCGCCGGACTTCACCGATCCGCAATATGGCGTGCCGGTGTTCAGCCTGTACGGCGAGGTCCGCCGGCCGACCGACGCGTCGATGGACACGTTCGACGTGCTGCTGGTCGACCTGCAGGATGTCGGGTGCCGCATCTACACCTTCGTGACGACGCTGCTCTATGTCCTCGAAGCCGCCGCCAAGCACCGCAAGGCGGTATGGGTGCTCGATCGCCCCAATCCGGCGGGTCGGCCGGTCGAAGGACTGACGCTGCTGGCGGGTTGGGAGAGCTTCGTCGGCGCCGGGCCGATGCCGATGCGCCACGGCATGACGCTGGGCGAGCTCGGCCACTGGTTCATCGCGCATTATGGCCTCGACGTCGAGTATCAGGTCGTGGCGATGCAGGGCTGGGCACCCGATGCTGCCCCGGGATTTGGCTGGCCGGCCGAGCGCCCCTGGATCAACCCGAGCCCCAATGCCGCCAACGTCAACATGGCCCGCGCCTATGCGGGCACGGTGATGCTGGAAGGGACGACGCTTTCCGAGGGCCGCGGTACCACGCGGCCGCTCGAACTGTTCGGCGCGCCAGACATCGATGCGCGCGCGGTGATCGCGGAGATGCAGCGGCGCGCGCCCGACTGGCTGACCGGCTGCACGCTGCGCGACATGTGGTTCCAGCCGACCTTCCACAAGCATGTCGGCCAGCTTTGCGCGGGCGTGTTCGTCCATGCCGAGGGTCCGGCCTATGACCACACGGCGTTCCGACCGTGGCGGGTGCAGGCGCTCGCCTTCAAGGCGATCCGCGCGCTCGCTCCCGACTATGCCCTGTGGCGCGATTTCGCGTATGAATATGTCTTCGACAAGCTGGCGATCAACGTGATCAACGGCGGGCCGGGCTTGCGCGAATGGGTCGACGATGCCGCTGCCGTACCGGCCGATCTCGATGCGCTGACGCTGCCCGACGAAGCGGCGTGGGTCGCGGCACGCCGGCCGCACCTGCTCTACTGATGGAGGGCATGATGGTCGCTCCCGAACGCGCGCTGGCCGGGCTGATCTTCGCCGTCGAGGAGGCGCGGGATCGCCCCGGCACGCTGGTCGCCAGCCTGCCCTTTGGCGGCATGAGCCTGCTCGAATATCAGATCCGCCTGCTGGCCGGCATCGGTGCCGAGCAGGTGCTGGTTGCCGTCGGCAAGGTGACGCCGCAATTCCTCGCCGCGATCGAGCGCGCGGGGCGGGGTCAGCTGAAGGTCGACATCGTCCGCTCGGCCGAGGAGGCCGCGGAGAAGGTGCTGCGCGACGCCGATGTGCTGGTGCTGGCGGACGGTCTGGTCACCATCGACCCGGTGATGGAGCGGATGGCGGCCGAGCCGCATGCGGCGCTGCTCGTCACCGACGATGCCGAATCGCCCGCGGCGATCGAGCGGCTTGACATGCGCCACTGCTGGGCAGGCATCGCGCGGATCGAGACGCGGCACCTCGCCCATATCGCCACCATGCCCGAGGATTACGACTTCCAGTCGGCGCTGCTCCGCGTTGCGGCGCAATCCGGCGCGCTGCAGGTGCCGCTGGCACCCGGCTGGGCGCGCGCCGGCCATGCGGTGGAGCGGAGCGGCGATGGGCTTGCCGCCCGCAACGACGCAGTGCTCGCGGCGCTGAGCGACCGCCGAACGCTATGGGCCGATCGCTGGGTGTTCAGCCGGGGCGCGCGCTACATTTTGCCCCAGCTGCTGGCGCGCGACATTCCGGACTGGGCGCCGCTCGCGCTGGGCGGTGTCGTGTCGGTGGCGGCGTTGCTGACCGTGCTGGCCGGCTGGGAAGGCATCGGCATGCTGGTCGCGCTGGTCGCGACGCTCGGCTTTGCGACCGCGGTGTCGCACGCGGCGCTGCGCGGCGAGGAGCCGCGGGCCCGACGGATCGAAGTGGCGATCCTCGGCCTGTTCGTGCTGCTGCTTGCGGCGATCGGCTGGCGCGAGTTCCGCGCGATCGGCACCGCCACGCCGCTGCTGCTCGCGGCGAGCGGCGTCGTCCTGCAACTGCTCGTCGGCCGCATGCCCGTTGCGCGGCGCCGCTGGTGGGCGAACGCGGCGGCACAGTTGCTGGTGCTCACCCCCTTCGCGCTGATCGGCCATGCCAGCTGGGGACTGTCGGCGGTGGCGCTCTATGGCCTGGCGACGCTGACCGCGGCGATCGAGGCGGTGCGCGGCAAGTCTTAGGGCTCGGTTAAGCCAGGCCCGCTATGGTCCTTGGCATGGCGCCCGGCCCCTTCGAACCGCGCGACGGGCCTTCCGTCGGCGCACCCGATCTGCGAGCCCGTGCCGCAGCAGCGGCGGCGCACGCGCGAGCACTGCGCGAGGCGACCGCCCGAGATCTCGCGATTCCCGAGGCGCTGCGCATGGACGAACGCACCCGCCTGGCACTGCGCGGCATGCTGGAGCAGCTTGTCGACAGCCTCGAGCGGAGCCTGTTCGCCGCGGTTGCGCTGCAAGGATTTCCGGGCGTCGGACCGACCCTGCCGCTGCTCCAGGCCGCCGGGCTGGTCGCGGACCCGGTACTGGTCGACGAACTGTTGGCGCGGGTGCGGCTAGACCAGCTCGCCGAGGGCCTGCCGCACCACGCCCCCGATGATCCCACCCGGCCGAGCCTGCTCAACCGCCTTGCCGATCATCCCGCGCCCGATCTCGCCCAGGCCGCGCGCACGCTGCTGCTGGCCGAAAGCCAGGCGCGCCGTCCTGATGCGGGACGCTGGCAATTGCCGCCGCGCTTGCACGCGCAGCTGCTTTGGTGGGTAGCGGCAGCGATGCGCGAACAGGCTGGTATTCTGGCGGGGACGACCCTGGACGAGGCCTTGTGTGCCGCCGTCCGTGCGGAAATCGCGCTTGCCGATCGCCGGAGTGGCGAACAGGTGGCGGCGGCGGCACTCGCGCTGGTGGCGGCGCTCGATCCCCAGCCGCACGAGCTGCCGCGGCTGCTGCTCGAGGCACTGCGCGATCGCCGCGTGCCGTTGCTGCTTGCGCTGATCGCCTGGGGCGCCGGCATCGCCTATGCAGAGGCCCGCGGACTGCTGCTCGATGCGGGCGCCGAGCGGCTTCTGCTCGTGCTGCATGCACTGGCGGTACCGCGCGAGGGGATTGCCGAGCTTTGCTTCACGCTCTGCAATGCCGATCCCCGCCGCGACCTGGCTGCTCTTGCCGATGCAATCGACGTGCTGCCCGCGCTCGATCCCGCGATCGGGCGCGAACTGATCGCGCAACTCCAGCTCGATCCCGAGTTCCGCATGGCGCGCGCCGCGATCCGCCGCGGTCAGGCGGGATGATGGCGGTGCGGTCGCTCGATCCGGTGGTGCCGCTGGCGGTGGCGCGGTTGGACGGGGGCGGGCGGCTGCTCGATGCCGAACCGCTGCTGCGCGCGCTGAACGATCGTGCCGGCGGCGAGATCGGGGCGCCGCTGGCGCTGCCCGGCATCGCCGCAATCGCGCAGATCGCCTATCGGCTCGGCATCTCGCTCTCCCGCAGCGTGGTCGCCGCCGATGGCGATGCCGAACTCGACCTGTGGGTGCGTGCCGGGCCCGATCGTGGCGGCGTGCGGCTCGAGGTCAGCGGCTGGCGGCCGCGTTCGGCCTGGCGCCCGTCGGGCGAGGCAGGACGCGATGCCGACTTCCTGCGCGCGACGGGCGACTGGTTCTGGGAGACCGACAGCGCGCTGCGCCTGACCTTTCTCTCGCCCGAGGTGGGCGACCGCTATGGCTTCGACCTGGGCGAGATGCTGGGCCAGCCGCTCACTCGCCTGTTTGCGCTGGCGCAGGATGCCGCGGGCGCGTTGCCGATCCTCACCGCCGTTTCGGCCAAGGCGCGCTTCGATGGCCAGCCCGCCGAAGTGCGCGGCACCGGACAGATGGTGCAGCTCGATGCGATGCCGCGCAGCGATCCGACCGGTCGATTTGTCGGCTTTCTGGGCGCCGCGCGGCTGCTCGATCCCGAAGCGCCCGCGCCGCACCCGGCGACCGGCACCGGGCAAGCTCCTGCGTTCCCGCACGGCTTCGGCCGTCGTCTCGAGCGGGCCCTGCGCGGCCCGCTCGCCCGCATCATCGCCCATGCCGACTCGATTGGCGGCCAGGCGGAAGGACCGATTCGCGGCGACTATGCCAGCTATGCCGCCGATATCGCCGATGCCGGCCGACATCTGCTCGGGCTGGTCGAGGATCTCGTCGATCTGCAGGCGATCGAGCGCCCCGATTTTGCCATTGCGGCGGAGACGATCGATCTCGCCGATGTTGCCCGCCGGGCCGCTGCGCTGCTTCGCATCCGCGGCAGCGAGGGGGACGTGCGGATCGAAGCGCCGGCGGCAGACGCGACGCTGCGCGTCCGCGGCGAGTTCCGCCGGGCGCTGCAGGTGCTGGTCAACCTGATCGGCAATGCGGTGCGGTACAGCCCCAGCGGCGCGAGGGTCTGGGTGCGGCTGGAACGCACAGCGGAGATGGGCTGTGTGATCGTCGCCGATCAGGGCAAAGGCATCGCGCCGGCAGACCAGCCGCGCATCTTCGAGAAATTCGGTCGGGTCGATCCATCGGAGCCGGGCGGCAGCGGCCTCGGCCTCTACATCGCCCGGCGGCTGGCGCGCGCGATGGGCGGCGACGTGATGGTGGACAGTGCGCTTGGCGCGGGGGCCCGCTTTATCTTCCGGCTCCCGCTGGCGGGGGAATAGGGGGAGCGCCCGTCTCTTCCGGCGGGCGCTCCCTGAAGGTCAGCGGCGGCGGCAGACCTGCACCGGGCGGCCATGGCGCCATTCGTCCCAGCAGACGGTGCGGCTGCGGTAGCGATAGTCACGGTTCCAGCCGTAATGGCGGCCCCTGTCCCAGCCGCGGTGGCGATCCGGGCGGTCCCAGCGATCGTGCCGGTCCCAGCGCCGCTCGTGATGGTCGCGGTAGCGCCAGTCCTGCGCCTGGGCGGCAGTGGCGCCGGTGAGCCCGGTCGCCATGAACCCGGCAATTGCGAAGAACTTCATCAGCTTCATCGGTAGCTCCTTTCTTCCGTCTCGATGGGGAGAGGCTAACCGAGTCGGCGCTTCACGAGGCTGAACCGCTTCGTAGGGCAGGGTTCATCTTTACATCATGGAAAAGCGTCGATCCGCATCCGGCCATGTTGCAGCAAGGACCGGTGGAAGCTGCGCGCCGGCCGCGCACCGGCGCGATCCTCGATCGCCAGCCACATTGCTGCCTCGGCGGCGCGCGCCGCAGGGTCGCGGGCAATGCGATCCAGGTCTGCCTCGAAGGGCGCGAAATAGGCAGGCTCGCCGAGCACCGATCGCCAATCGGCGAGCACGGTGGCGCGGCTCGATCCGCCGAGATGCAGGGCGAGATCGGCCTGGGCCCGGCAGAGCCGGAACAGCCGCCAATGGCAGAAACCGAGTTCGCCATGGGGGTCGCCGCGATAGAGGCCGGCGGCCGCCGCCAGTCCCTCGGCATAGATCGCCCAGCCTTCGGCAAAGGATTGGGCATAGTCGAGCCGGAGCGGGTGGGGTCTGGCGTGTGCCTCAAGCGGCAGCTGGACCATATGGCCCGGCAGCAACTCGTGATGGACCACGGCCGGCAGGGTCCAGGACGGGCGCCGCTGGATCTCGCGGAGATCGACAACATAGCGCCCGGGACGGCCAGGCTCGGGGACAATCCGATACCCTTGCTTGCCCCCAGCCTCCTCGACGGCCGGCATGCGCATGGCGCGCACCGCGCCCACCTCGGGCGGGAGCGGGCCGAACCAGTGGGCCAGCCATGCGAACGCCGCTGCCAGCCAGCGGTTCATGTCATCGATGGCGCGGGCACGGCCGCCATCGTCGTCTGCGTACAGCCGACGCGAGTCGCGCCACAGCGTCGAATAGCGTTCGCCGGTCGTACCGCTCGGCAGGCCGATGCGGGTGAACAAAAAATTCGCGCGCGCCAGAACACGGGTCCGCTCGCGCTCCATTCGCGCGCGGAGGCGAGCCGGGTCGACACGGTCGCCAGTGGTCCGGCGCAGCCGCAGTGCATAGGCTGCCACGGGGTCCGCCGAGGGCCCAAGCCGCGCCCTTTCGACGTCGATCGCCAGCCCGGCCCGGGCAGTCAGCAGGTCCAGCCTTGCCGATGCCGGCAACTGCTCCGCGTCGAACCTCGACAATGCTGCGAGACCTGCGCCCGGATCCTGCCCAGCGTGGTCGAGCACCGCGTGCAACCGCGATTCGCTGGTGGCGTCCGAAACGCCTGCGCGGACGGGCGAAACCATCGACGTCGCAAGCCCGGCTAGCAGCGTTCGGCGGGGGACTATCATCATGGTCTCATGAGCCATCCCGCACCGCATTTCGAGAGGGGGGTGAAAAGAGTACTGCCCAGTACGATTTTAGCTTGACCTTACGGCAGGTGGGCGTAGAGGAACACAATAGCGAAACGATCTGCAGGTTTAGACAGCGCAGGTTCAGCACGCCGACCTAGGTTGGCACACACGCGCAGGCCGCCAATGGGCAAACCCAGGGTGGTCGGCACGAACAGGATGGAACGATCGGCGGAACGGCCAAGGCTGTGCCTGCAATGGCGCGGCCGGGGGAGGCTTGCATCCGCAGTAGCAGGGAGTGCAGGCATGGCGTATCTCGATCTCACCCTATCTCGCGGTCAAGCCCTTGCCGCTCCGTTGGACACGGTCGGTGCCACGCTGTCGCCGCTCGAATGGCAGGTCGTGGCGCTGGCCGCCCGCGATCGCCTGTCCTCGCTCGACGCTCCGGGCCGCTGGTCGCGCTGGCTCGCGCTGTTCTTTGGTGGAGAGCGGGCCAGCCCGCGGCTTGCCGATGCCAAGCTCGAGACGCTGCGCCGCATCGCGGTGCTCGCCTGGCATGGCGGCGACGCGCTGCCCAAGGACGAAGTCGTCGCCTTTCATGCGGCCGGCTATACGCTGGGCCAACTGCAGCTCGTGCTGGCGCGCGTGGCGCTGCCGGAGGCCGGGCGCGCGCGCTGACGCGCACCCGGCGTACTTCTCAGCTTACTGCTTCTTTTCCTGGTTCTCACCCTCGGCGTTGCGATCGACGCGCGAGGTCATGCCGGTTGCCGCCGCGTCCGCCTCGGTCTGTTCGCGGTCGCTGAACGGCGTTGGCGTTGCAGTGGGCAGCGGTTCCGGCGCCGCGTTCGCGGGCTCGGCCGCGGCGGGTTCCTGCGTCGAGACGTTCACCGTCGCCGGCGTCTCGGGGACGGTGATTTCGGTGACATTGGCGTCGGGCGGGGTGGGGCCATTGTCCCCGCCACCGCAGGCGGCGAGGGAAACGGCCGCGCCGGCCAGGGTCGCGATCATGCGCAGCTTCATCAAATATTCCTTCCGATAAGGGGTCAGGAGGCAGTCGCGGCGCTCACCGCGGCCCGGGCTTCGATCTTCTCGGCGAGCAGTGCGTCCCAATTATACGGGTCGTCACGGAAGTTCATCGCACCGTCGGGGCCCGCAAAGGCGGTCCAGTAGAGCAGATACACGGCGACCTGGTCGGCATCCGCCAGCCGCACGCGCACGGTCTTGGTGCCTTCGAGCTGCGCGGCGATCGCGTCGGGCTGCCAGTTCGGATCGTTCTTCAGCAGCAGCTCGGCGAGCGGGCCGGGCTTTTCCAGTCGCACGCAGCCATGGCTGTCGAGCCGGCTGTAGCTGTTGAAGCCCGACTGCACCGGCGTGTCGTGCAGATACACGGCATAGGGATTGTCGAAATCGAACTTGTAGCGGCCGAGTGCGCTCTTCGGGCCCGACTCCTGCTGCAGACGGCGATCGGGGCCGGTGCCGATGATGCGATAGCCATGCGCTTTCAGATAGGCCTCCCCCTTGGGCCACAGCTCCTTGGCCGCGATGCCGCTCGGCACGTTCCATGGCGGATTGAGCACGATCGAGTGGATGCGCGACTGGAGCATCGGGGTCTCGTTGCCGGGACGCCCGGTCACGGCCTTCATCGAGGCGATCGGGCTGTCGCCGTCGAACACGGTCATCACCGCCGCGGCGATGTTCACCTGGATGCGCTTGGCGGGCAGCGTCTGCGGCAGCCAGCGCCAGCGCTCCATGTTCGCCATGATCTGGCGCACACGCGCCTCCACCGGCACGTTGAGCGCGGCAAGCGTGCCGGTCGATACCACCCCGGTCGGGCGCAGGCCGTAGCGGCGCTGGGCGCGCAGCACCGCGTCCTGGAGATCCTGGTCGAACACGTCGCCGCTGGTTGACACCTGCTTGTCCTCGACGGCGAGCCGCTTGCGCAGCGCCTTGACGCGCGCGCCGCTGGCGCCCTTGCCGAGATCGGGCCCCGGCGCGAGCTTCGCCCAGCCGCCCGAGGTGAGGATGGCGCGATAGGCGACCAGTCCCTTCTCGAGGCCGTCATAGCCGGCATAGGGCGGCGGCAGCGCGCGGATCCAGGCGGCGAGGCGATCGCGCTTGACCGCGTCGGCAAAGCCGGGTGCCGGATCGAACGGGGCAGGGCGCAGGCCCCAATCGTTGATGAAGTCGCTCGAATCGAGCCGGCCGCTATGGACCGCGCGCGCATAATCGAGCGCGGCGCGCACCATGCCGTCGCTGTCGTTCGGCAGCGTGACGGTGCTGGTCATCCGCCGCAGGCCCTGCGACAGGCCGGCATCGGTCAGCAACTGGCGCAGCTCCGCGATCTGCTTGCTGGTCAGCGACGGCAAGGGCGCCGCCTGCACCAGCGGCGCGGGTGCGATCGGAGTCGGCTGCACCTGGGGCGGCGCGAGGCTCGGCTTGGGCGTCTGCACGGCCGGGGTCTGCGTCTGCGGCGCGCGCGGAGTGGGCGTTGCGACGGGCCGCGGCGTCTGCGTCTGCACCTGGCTCACGGGGGTCGGCTGCGGGCGTGTGGCCGGCGTTTCTGCCGTCTTCGGCTTCGGGATCAGCCGGAACTGGGCCGCTGCCGGAGAGGCGATCGCGCCCGCCAACGCCAGTGCGGCTACCCCCTTCGTCAACAATGCTTTCGTTCCCACCGGCTTCACTTCGTCCACGCGCAATACTCCACTCGCCGCGTCGTTTACCAACGCATTGGCCTATAAGCGAGGGCCGCGTCCACATGCGAGTACGAAAAGCCGCCCCCGGCCCAGCTTGACTTTTGCCAACGTTGTCGGGAAGCGTCGACCCCGCAAAACCATTGGGGCAGGAGAGGGATCGCTTGGCCACCGCACGTTCAACGCACACCACGCTGGCATTCGCCGCGGTAACAACGCTGTTCTTCGCCTGGGGGTTCATCACCTCGCTGGTCGATCCGCTCGTCGCGGCGGTGAAGGGCATCTTCACGCTCACCAATCTGCAGGCGCAGGCGAGCGCGTTTGCCTTCTTCTTCGCCTATTTCGTGGTGTCGTTGCCGGCGGCTGCGCTGGTCTCGCGGCTCAAGGCGGTGCCGTCGATCCTGCTGGCACTCTGCACCATGGCGGTGGCCTGCCTGATCATGCTGACTGCGGCAAACCTTGCCAATTACTGGCTGGTGCTGCTCGGGCTGTTCGTGCTGGCGAGCGGCATCACCGTGCTGCAGGTCGCGGCCAACCCGCTGGCGGCGGCGCTCGGCGATCCGCAGCGCAGCCATTTCCGGCTGGTGCTGAGCCAGACCTTCAACTCCTTCGGCACCTTTCTCGGCCCGCTGCTCGGCGCGCATCTGTTCCTCAAGGGCGTCGAGGTGAAGTCGGGCGCGGTCGTCGATCCGGCGGTCCGGGCCGAGGCGCTGGCGGGCATTGATACCGCCTATCTGTGGATCTGCGGGCTGATCCTCGCGCTCGCAGTGTTCTTCTTCCTCAGCCGCCGCGTCGTCAGCGATGCCGCGCCCGCGCACAAGGGCACCTCGGGCCTGTTCGACGCCTTCGCGTCGGGCTGGGCGCTGTTCGGCGCGCTCGGCATCTTCCTCTATGTCGGCGCCGAAGTGTCGATCGGCACGCAGATGGCGCTGTTCCTCAACGACAACAGCATCTGGGGCCAGTCCGACGCGCCGTTCGGGGTGCCGATCCTCGGCACGCTGATGGGCAGCGACGGCGTCCACGGCGTGTCGCTCCAGGAGGCCGGCAAGGCCGTCGCCTTCTACTGGGGCGGGGCGATGGTCGGGCGCGCGCTCGGCTCGCTGCTGCTCACCCGCGTCCGGGCGGACAAGCTGCTCGCGTTGTTCACCATCATTGCGGCGGCGATGTGCCTCTATGTCGTCGCGGTCGGCGGCGTCACCGCGGGCTTCGTCGCGCTGTCGATCGGCCTGTTCAACTCGATCATGTTTCCCGTGATCTTCACCCTGACGCTCGAGCGGTCGGGTGCCAGCGAGGAGGCGACCTCGGGCCTGCTCTGCACCGCGATCGTCGGCGGCGCGCTGCTGCCGCTGCTGGTCGGCAAGGTCGCCGATCTGCACGGCTATGCCTTCGCGCTGATCGTCCCGGCGCTGTGCTACGTGGTGCTATGCGGGTTCGCGATCGCCGCGGGTCGTGCCAAGCCGGTGCGTGCCGGCGGGGGGGCTTCGCTGCACTGATCTGCAAGGGCCGGGCGAGGGTTTGACGCTCCCGCAGCGTTGCGCCACGCTCGGCCCCCAACGACCAAGACCTTCTCCAGGAGAATCGGGATGTCCCTCCGCCGCCGTTCGCTGCTCGCCGGCGCGCTTGCGCTGCCCCTCGTCGCCCGCGCGCAGACGCAGGAGACCTATCAGCAGCGCAAGGAACGCCTGTTGCACGAGGACTTTCCCGAACTCAGCCGCTACGCCGCCGACAATGCCCGCATCCTAGCCGCCGGCGAGAAGGTGAACATCGTCTTCCTCGGCGACTCGATCACCGAGGGTTGGAAGAGTAAGCGCCCGGGTTTCTTCACCTCCGGCCGGGTCGGCCGCGGCATCGGCGGCCAGACGACGCCGCAAATGGTGCTGCGGATGATGGCCGACGTGGTGCATCTCAAGCCGCGCTTCGTCCACATCATGGCGGGCACCAACGACATCGCCGGCAATACCGGCCCGATGACGCGGGCGCAGACCTACGACAATTTCCGCATGATGACGCAGATCGCCAAGGCCAACGGCATCGGCGTCCTTCTCGCCGCGGTGCCGCCCTCGGACCATTTCCCGTGGCGCCCGGGCCTCGACGTGCTGGGCCCGATTCGCGAGATCAACGCCTGGCTGCAGGGCTATGCCAAGGCCGAGCGGCTGACCTGGGTCGACTATACCCCGGTACTGTCCGACGCGAAGGGCGCGATGAAGCCGGGCCTCGCCTCGGACGGCGTCCATCCCACCGAAGCCGGCTATGACGCGATGGCGACGGTGATCGAACCGATCCTGAAGGCCCGCCGCGCGTGAAGCAGTTGCTCGGCACGGCGGCGCTGCTGGTCGCGGCTCCGGCCGCCGGGCAGACGCTGGAGGTGGTCTCTCCCGACGGCGCGAACCGCGTGGTGGTGGCGCTCGATCGGCAGGGCATTCCCAACTATACCGTGCAGCGGCGCGGCGAGTTGGTGCTGGCCCCTGCGCCGATCGCGCTCGATCTCGATCGCGACATGCTCGGCTGGGGCATGGCCGTTACCGGCAGCGAGGCGAGCAGCGCCGACACGCGCTACAAGATCGTCCTCGGCAAGGCCGCCGAGGGCCGCGACCACTACAACCAGCGCATCGTCCATCTGCAGGAGCGCGGCGGCGCCAAGCGGCGGATGGACATCATCCTGCGTGCCTATGACGACGGCATCGCCTTCCGCATGCTGGTGCCGGTGCAGCCGGCGACCGCCGCAGCGGTCGTGCGCTACGAACGCACCGGCTTCTATTTCCCGCAGCCCTGGAAATGCTGGGGCTTCAATGTCGGCCATTTCGGGTCGAGCCACGAGGGCGAGTTCGATCCCGTCGACACGACAAGGCTGCGCGACCACAATCTGTTCGACGTGCCCTTCGCCTGCGAGACGGGCAAGGGCGCCTTCGCCATCGCCGAGGCCGACCTGATCGACTTCGCCGCGATGTACCTCACTGGGCGCGGCGATGGCGGGCCGGGACTGCAGGTGAAGCTGTCGCCCTCGCTCGACGACCCGCGCATCGCGGTGCACACCCGCATCGGCAGCCCGATCGTGACGCCATGGCGGGTGGTGATGCTTGCCGACCAGCTGGGCAAGCTGCAGGAATCGACGCTGCTCACCAACCTCTCCAGCCCGAGCCGGATCGAGGACACCAGCTGGATCCAGCCGGGGCTGACCAGCTGGGACTGGTGGAGCGGGCCTTCCATCGCCAGGCTTCCCGGCCAACGCACGACGACGGCGGTGGCCAAGGCGTTCATCGACTTCGCCGCGGCAAACGGCATGCCCTACACGATGATCGACGAGGGATGGTATGCCGGCGCCGGCGGCGGCGGGGTGCGGCGGCCGGGCGTAGACGTCACCAAATGGGACGATGCGATCAACCTCCAGGACGTGGCCGACTATGCCCGCAGCAAGAAAGTACGGCTGTGGCTCTGGGCGCACTGGCAGGCGCTCGACGAGCAGATGGAGGATGCCCTCGCGCTCTACGAGAAGCTCGGCATCGCCGGCATCAAGATCGACTTCATGGAACGCGACGACCAGTGGATGGTCAACTGGTACCAGAAGCTGCTGGGTGCGGCGGCGCGGCACCATCTGATGGTCGACCTGCACGGTGCCTTTGCCCCGCGCGGTTTTGCCCGCACCTGGCCGAACTTCGTCACCCAGGAAGGGGTGATGGGGGCCGAGTACAACAAATGGAGCAGCCGCGCGACCGCGGGCAACGACGTGATGCTCGCCTATACCCGTGGGCTGCTGGGGCCGATGGACTATACGCCGGGCGGCTTCCGCAACGTCGCACCGGCCGATTTCCGCATGCGCGGCGACCTGCCGATGGTGCAGTCGACGCGGGCGCACGGGCTGGCGATGTATGTCGTCTTTCTCTCGCCGCTGCAGGCGGTGGCAGACAGCCCGGACACCTATGCGGCGAGTCCCGCGGGCTTCGATTTCATCCGCCAGGTGCCGACCAGCTGGGACGAGACGCGCTTTCTCGCCGGCGAAACGGGCGCCTATATCGTGCTGGCCCGGCGCAAGGGCAAAAGCTGGTATCTGGGCGCGATGAACAACGAGAAGGCGCGCACGATCACCGTGCCGCTCGACTTTATCGGCGCGCGCGGTGCCGAGGCGCGGATCTGGACGGACGGGTCCGCGCCTGATGCTGTCCAGGTCGAGAATCGTCGGCTGTCCGCCGATACGCCGCTGACGCTCGACCTTGCCTCGACCGGGGGCGCGGTAGCAGTGATCCAGGAGCGCTGACCTGGCTACCTGCCCAGATTTTGCCGCATTTCGTCGCCCCATCTCCACCGCTCACCTTCCATTTCACGAAAGTTCACATCGGGTTCATGCCCCGACGGGTCTTTTCGGCCGCATGTTTGTTGCAATGCAGCGCCCGAAGATTTCGAAGGGGGACAACATGCCGTTTCTGAAGAGCCCGGCACGGTTCCTGCTCCACTATGTCACGCGACGGCCTCTCGCCTTCGCGCTGCTCGCCCTTCTCGTGGTGGGTGGCGCCGCCAGCGCGGTCGGCGTGCAATATGCGATGAAGCTGCTGATCGACTCGATGACGGTCGCGGCCCCGTCGCACCAGGCGGTGTATTTCGCACTCGCGGCATTTGTCGGCCTGGTGGCGCTCGAGAACGGCCTGGTGCGCGGCGCGGCCATGATGCTCTGCAACGTCACCGTGGCGAGCGGCATCCGCATCCGGCTGGACATGTTCCACTATCTCACCGGCCATCATATCGGCTTCTTCCAGAACCAGCGGGGTGGCTCGCTCGGCCACCGCGTGGGCGCGCTGACCGGCTCGTTCGCGGCGCTCACGCACCGCATCCTGATGGAGATCACGCCGCCGCTGATCGCCTTTGGCGGCGCACTGCTGATCTTCCTCGCGATCGACTGGCGCATGGCCGTGGCGATCACCGGCATCTTCGTGGCCGCCAGCGGCGGGCTGGTGCTGCTCGGCCTGCGCGGTGACAAATATCACAAGGCCTTTGCCCGCGCCGCCAGCGAGAGCGGCGGCGAACTGGTCGACCTGGTCAGCAACATCGCCGCGATCAAGGCGTTCGGCGCCCGTCGGCGCGAGTCCGAACGGCTGCGCGGTTTCTTTGAGGCCGAGGCGGCGGCGCAGAAGCGCGGCTGGATGTTCGTCGAGCGCATCCGCGTGCTCCACGATGTCGCGCTGGTCATCCTGGTAGGCGGCGCGCTGGTCTGGGCGGTCGAGCGCTGGATCGCGGGCGGCATCACCGCAGGCGACGTCGTCGTCGTCAGCGCGATGACCTTTCGCATGCTCAACGGCTCACGCGACCTCGCCATGGCGCTGATCGATACCAGCCAGCAGTTCAGCTATCTGCGCGAGACGCTGGAGATCGTCGGTGCGCCGCACGCGCTGGACGACGCGCCCGACGCCGCGCCGCTGCGCGCGGGGCAGGGACGCGTGCGGATCGAGGGCGTCACCTTCGGGCATCATCCGGGGCGGCCGGTGCTGCACGATCTGTCGCTCGACGTCGCGCCGGGCCAGAAGATCGGCATCGTCGGCCCCTCGGGCGCGGGCAAGTCGACCATTCTCCAGCTCGTCCAGCGCCTGCACGATCCGCAGGCGGGGCGCGTGCTGATCGACGGCCAGCCAATCGACCGGGTGACGCAGGAAAGCCTGCACCAGGCCGTCGCGGTGGTGCCGCAGGAGGTGCTGCTGTTCCACCGCTCGATTCTCGAAAATATCCGCTTCGCCCGCCCCGACGCGACCGACGCGGAGGTCCGTGCGGCGGCAGAAGCGGCGCATTGCGCAGGGTTCATCGCCTTGCTGCCGCAGGGCTATGACACGCTGGTCGGTGAGCGCGGCACCAACCTGTCGGGCGGCCAGCGCCAGCGGATCGGCATTGCCCGCGCGTTCCTCAGCAAGGCGCCGATCGTGCTGCTCGACGAGGCGACCTCGGCACTCGATACCGGCTCGGAGATCGAGGTGCAGCAGGCACTCGACGCGCTGATGGCGCATCGCACCGTGCTTGCCGTGGCACATCGGTTGTCCACGGTGGTGGGCTTCGACCGGGTAATCGTGGTCGAGCAGGGCCGGATCGTCGAGGACGGCGCGCCGCTGGAACTGCTCCGCGGCACCGGCGCCTTCCAACGGCTCTGGGCGCTGCAGGCGGAGGGGCTGGATGCCCCGATGGAGCGCCGCGAACTGCCGCGCTTCATGGCCGGCACTGCGCGGCGCATGTTCGGCCTCAGCGCACGCCCGTCGCTGCGCCTGGTAGAGCGCCGCGCAGTGAGTTGATCTCAGTATGTTGCAAATTTGGTACGTGGCATAACTGTTATTGACTGAAACATTTCTGCATGCGACCTTCCTCGGGCATCGGGACGAACCACGATTCCGAGCCAGGGGAGGTTGGCATGGCAGGCTTTTCGACGCGCACCCGCGTGCGCACGACGTGCGGCTTGGCGGCGCTGGCAGTGACGGGCACTGCTACCGTTCCAGTCGCGTTCGCGCAGACGGCGGTGCAGACCGAGGCGGCACCGAGCAGCGATGTCTCGCAGGAGATCGTGGTCACGGCGCGTCGCAGGGCAGAGAGCCTGCAGGATACGCCGGTCGCGATCACTGCGCTCAGTGCCGAGACCTTGCAGAACCGCCAGATCCAGCAGACCCAGGATCTCGAGCGTGTCACCCCCAGCCTCCAGTTCAAGCCGGCGGGCCAGCTCTCGGGCAACAGTGCCTCGGCGGTGGTGTTCATTCGCGGCGTCGGCCAAGTTGACCCCACTGCGGCGGTGGATCCGGGCGTCGGCATCTATCTGGACGAGGTCTATCTCGGCCGCGCGGTGGGCGGCGCGATCGACTTCGGCGATATCGACGGCGTCGAGGTGCTGCGCGGGCCGCAGGGCACGCTGTTCGGCCGCAACACCATCGGCGGCGCGATCCTGGTGCGGACCAAGCAGCCCCAGCTTGGCGAGTGGAACGGCCGGGCGCGGCTGCGGGTGGGCGACTATAATCTCCGCGAAGGCTTTGCCGCCCTCAACATCCCGTTGGCGAGCACGCTGGCCGCCCGCGTCTCCGGCGGCTTCCGCAAGCGCGACGGCTATGTGATCCGGGCGGTGGACGGCCTCGATCTTGGCAACGAGGACGGCTATTCGTTCAACGGGGCGTTGAAGTGGCAGCCCTCGACCGATTTCGACCTGTTTCTCCGCGGCGACTATTCGAAGCGCGACGAACATGGCGCGCCGTTCGTGTTTGCCGGGATCAACGAACAGGCGCCGGTCGCCGCAATCGCCAGCGTGGGGGCAGGGTGCCCGGGGGCGACGATCCCCTATGCGCCGCTCACCGCCGGCGATCCGCGCTTCGGGGCGCCGAACGTGCCGATGATCGCCGATCCGCGCTGCGCCAACGATCTTCAGGCGAAGGGCCCGTTCGTCAATGGCGGCACCGCGCCGGTGCTGAGCAATTCGGAAGTCTGGGGCCTCGGTGCCACCGCCAATATCCGGCTGTCGCAGGTGGCGGCGGTGAAGCTGATCTCGGCCTATCGCAACACCAGCTCGCGCGGCATCCGTGATGGTGACAACACGCCGCTCACCCTGATCACCACCGATGTCGGGTCCGAGTCCGGGCAATTCAGCCAGGAAGTCCAGCTCCAGCTCGACTGGGGCAAGGTGAGCGCGATTGTCGGCGGCTATTATTTCAACGAAGTCACCGACGAGCGGGCGACGGTGTTCCTCGCCTATCCGCCCTCGCCGCCGGTGATCCGCTCGATCCTCGCCGGCGGGCCCGGCTCGCGCGATCTCCAGGTCTCGCGGCTGAAGACCGACTCGCTGGCGGGCTTTGGCGAAGTCAGCATCAAACCGGCTGTCGGTCTCGAACTGACCGGCGGCCTGCGTTACACGACCGATCGCAAGACCTTCCTGGGCACGGTGTTCAACCTGTTCCCGTCGAGCCAGCCCGATCCCGATCCGCTGCCGACCAAGGCGGTACCGGAAGGCGGCCCCCTGTTTCTTTACCACCGGCCGTTCGCCAAATCCTTCTCGGCTCTCACCGGATCGGCCAGCGTGCAGTATCGCTGGACCAACGCGATCAGCACCTATGCTTCCTATGCCCGCAGCTTCAAATCGGGCGGGTTCAACACCCGCTACAATGCCGCGCCGCCGGGCAATGTGCCGGTGCCGTTCGACGAGGAAAGCGTCACCAGCTACGAAGTGGGCGTGAAGACCAATATCGGCCGGCTGCGCTTCAACCTCGCAGCGTTCCAAGCCGATTACGATAATATCCAGCTGATCTTCCGCCAGGGCGTGGTGCCGTTGCTGTTCAACGCCGGCAAGGCGCGGATCCGCGGCGTCGAGGCGGAGGCGAACCTACGCACGGCGTTCGGCCTCAGCATCGATGGCGGTCTGAGTGTCCTCGACGACAAGATCCGCAGCATCACGCCGGTGCCGGGTGCCACCGCCACGGTGACGCCGAACGACGACCTGCCGCTGACGCCTGCACTGACCGCCAATCTCGCGCTCGGCTATGACATCGCCATGGGCGGCGGGATGACCCTGACCCCGCGGGTCGATGCCAGCTATACCTCCAAGATCACCTTCATCACCGGCAGCATCCCGCTGATCGAGGAGGACGGCTATGTCGTCGCCAACGGATCGCTGACGCTGAAGCTGAACGATCGCTACGAAGTGAGCGCCGGCGTCAACAACCTGCTCGACTCGCGCTATCTCATCCAGGGCAACGCCTCGCTGGCGACGCTGGGCTATGCCGAGCGCATGTATGCGAGGCCGCGCAACTGGTACCTGCAGCTCTCGGGTCGCTTCTGAGAGGCGGCCGGCGCGGCGCCGCGCCGGCCGCCTGCCTCAGGCCTCGCCGTTCTCGTCGCTTTCGGGCGCCGGGCTGCGGCGCTCGATGCGGCCGAGCAGGTCGAGCAGCAGCGTGCGTTCCTCGATACTGAGATCGTCGAGCATGCGGTGCTCGTGCGCCTCGATCCGCGCTACCGCGTCCGCTAGCGCCGCGGTGCCCGCCTTGGTCACGGTGAGCGCGAAGGCGCGCCGATCGCTGGCGTCGACCCCACGCTCGACGAGCTGCTTGTCGACCAAGTCGTTGATCAGCGCGACCATGTTGGCGCGCTTGATGCCGAGCATCCGCCCCGCCGCGCCCTGGTTGATGCCCGGATTGGCCGCGACGATCGACAGCACCGCGAACGGCACTTGGCGCAGCCCGCTGCCCTCCATCGCCGCGCTGAAATCGGCTGCAAAGGCGCTCGACGCGCGACGCAAATGATAGCCCACGAGCGGCGCGAGCGCGCCCAGACGCGTTTCCCCTGACATCCCGCGTGCAAGCCATGTTTCCCGGGCGGCGTCAATCCAGCCGGATCAAAGCGCTCCGGGGAGACGGGACGGGGCAAAGAAAAACGGCACCACCGCGGATGCGGGGTGCCGTTGTTTCTGCTGCGATTGTCCGGGCAGGAACCCGGGCGTCAGGCTCAGCGCTGGCTGACGGGCACGTAGTCGCGCTGCGTCGGGCCGGTATAGAGCTGGCGCGGACGGCCGATCTTCTGCTCGGGATCCGAGATCATTTCGTTCCACTGCGCCACCCAGCCGACGGTGCGGGCCAGGGCGAACAGCGCGGTGAACATCGTCGTCGGGAAGCCGATCGCCGACAGGATCACGCCCGAATAGAAGTCGACGTTCGGGAACAGCTTCTTCTCGACGAAATAGTCGTCCTTGAGTGCCATTTCCTCGAGCTGCAGCGCCACTTCGAACACGGGGTCCGAAACGTTGAGCGAGGCGAACACTTCGCGCACGGTCTTCTGCATCACGGTCGCGCGCGGATCGTAGTTCTTGTACACGCGGTGGCCGAAGCCCATCAGGCGGAACGGATCGTTCTTGTCCTTCGCACGGGCGATGAACTCGGGGATGCGCTCCGGACGGCCGATCTCGTGCAGCATGTTGAGCGCCGCTTCGTTGGCGCCGCCATGCGCCGGGCCCCACAGACAGGCGATGCCGGCCGCGATGCAGGCGAACGGATTGGCGCCCGACGAACCGGCAAGGCGCACGGTCGAGGTCGAGGCGTTCTGCTCGTGATCGGCATGGAGGATGAAGATGCGGTCGAGCGCCTTCTCCACCACCGGGTTCACTTCATATTCCTCGGCCGGAACGCCGAAGGTCATGCGCAGGAAGTTACCGGTGTAGCTCAGGTCGTTCTTCGGATAGAGGAACGGCTGGCCGACGCTGTACTTGTACGCCATCGCCGCGATCGTGGGCATCTTGGCGATCAGGCGGTGCGACGCGATCATGCGCTGCTGCGGATCGGTGATGTCGGTCGAATCGTGGTAGAAGGCCGAAAGCGCGCCGACGACGCCGCACATCACCGCCATCGGGTGCGCGTCGCGACGGAAGCCGCGATAGAAGGTCGCCAGCTGCTCGTGCAGCATGGTGTGGCGGGTGATGGTGTTCTCGAACTTGGTCAGTTCGTCCTGCGTCGGCAGCTCGCCGTTGAGCAGCAGGTACGAGACCTCCATGAAGCTCGAATTCTCGGCTAGCTGGCCGATCGGGTAGCCGCGGTGGAGCAGCACGCCCTCGTCGCCGTCGATGAAGGTCAGGCCCGACTCGCAGCTCGCGGTCGAGGTGAAGCCCGGATCGTAGGTGAAGGCGCCGGTCTGCGCATAGAGCTTGCGGATGTCGACGACATCCGGCCCGGTGCTGCCCTTCAGGACGGGATATTCGACGTCTTTCCCCGCAATCTGCAGTTTGGCGGTATCGCTCATGTAGTCGTCCTTTCCTTCGACCCGTTTTCAGGCGGGCGTACGCATCTGATCCGCGATGCGGGCGAGGCTTTCCTCGCGTCCCAGCAGCGCCAGGACATCGAAGATACCCGGAGAAGTTCGGCGGCCGGTTAACGCCGCACGCAGCGGCTGCGCCAGATTGCCGAGCTTCACGCCCGCGTCGTCCGCGACGGTGCGTACCGCCGCTTCGAGCGCCTCCGTATCCCACGTTACCAATCCGTCAAGCGCGGTGTGTAAACGGGCGAGCAGGGTGCGCGCATCGCCCTCTAGCAGAGCGGCCGCACCCTCGTCCATTTCCAGTGGGCGAGTGCGAAAAAGAAAGCCTGCACCATCCGCAAGTTCGAGGAGATTGGCGGCACGCGGCTTCAGCGCAGCCATGCTGCGGCGCAGAAGGTCAACCTGCGAGTCGCTGGCTTCGAACGGCAGGCGCGCAGCGACCAGATCGGCCAGTCGCGCATCGTCCGACTGGCGGATATAGTGACCATTGAGGTTCTCGAGCTTCTTCAGGTCGAACCGGCTTGGCGACTTGCCGACACCCGCCAGATCGAACCATTCGATCGCCTGCGCGCGGCTGATGATCTCGTCGTCGCCATGCCCCCAGCCGAGGCGGAGGAGATAGTTGAACACCGCCTCCGGCAGCAGGCCGAGTTCGTCGCGATAGGCATCGACGCCGAGCGCCCCGTGGCGCTTGGAGAGCTTGGCACCGTCCGCACCGTGGATCAGCGGGATATGCGCGTATTCCGGCTCGTCCCAGCCCATCGCGCGATAGATCGGCAGCTGGCGGAAGGCGTTGTTGAGATGGTCGTCGCCGCGGATGACATGGGTGACGCCCATGTCGTTGTCGTCGACGACCACGGCCAGCATGTAGGTCGGCGTGCCGTCCGAGCGCAGCAGCACGAGATCGTCGATCTCGGCATTCTGCACGGTCACCTCGCCCTGGACATGGTCGCGGATCGTCACCGCGCCCTCGGTGGGCGCCTTGAGGCGGACGACGTGCGGGATGGCGGGATCGCCATCGGTGCGGTCGCGCCAGGGCGAGCGGATGCGCAGCGGCTTCTTCGCGGCTTCAGCCTCGGCGCGCATCGCGGCGAGTTCGTCCTGCGTCAGGTAGCAGCGATAGGCCGCACCCCGCGCGATCATCGCGTTCGCTACTTCCGCATGGCGGGCGGCGCGGGCAAACTGATAGACTTCGTCGCCGTCCCAATCGAGCCCGAGCCAGCGCAGGCCGTCGAGGATCGCCTCGATCGCGGGCTGGGTCGAGCGCGCGCGATCGGTATCCTCGATGCGCAGCAGGAACGTTCCGCCATGGTGGCGGGCGAACAGCATGTTGAACAGCGCGGTGCGCGCCCCGCCGATATGGAGGAAGCCGGTCGGCGAGGGGGCGAAGCGCGTGACGACGGGCTTGGCGGGGGTGGTTTCTTGTGTTGCGCTCAAGCGCGCATGCTCCCAGTCTGTTGTCTCAATGGCCAGTTCAGCCGCCGCGGCCCCTAGCACGGGGTTTCCGGGCCTTCAAATGGGGGCAGGGTGGGGATTCCCCAAGGGGCGGGGGGTGATCGAGCCTTGGCTGGAAGCGGAACGGGGCCAATTGCCGCTCTGGTTGCCGGTGGCCTTCGGGGCGGGGATCACCGCCTGGTTCGTGCTCGATGATGCCCGGCAGTGGGTCGGCTTCTTGGTCGGCGCGCTGGGCGTAGCGGCATCCGGGGCTGTACTGCCAGGCCGATCGGGAAGAGTCGTGCTGCTCGCCGGCCTGCTGTTAGCGGCGGGGTGTGGTGCGATCTGGTGGCGTGCCGAGAGCGTTTCGGCACCGGTGCTCGCACGACCGACGATCGTGACGTTCGAGGCGGAGGTACTGCGGGTCGACAGCCTTTCGGCGCGCGGCCTGGTGCGGCTGGTGCTCGCCCCCATCGCGCGGGCGGACCTGCCGCCGCGGGTGCGGGTGAATGTCGATGTGGCTGCGGTGCCGAGCGGGATCGGCGTTGGTGCGCGGGTGGCGCTGCGGGCCCGCCTGCTGCCGCCGCCGGGCCCCTCGGTACCCGGCGCCTATGATTTTCGTCGAGTCGCCTGGTTCGACGGGATCGGTGCGACCGGCAAGGCACTGGACGTGGTGACGTTGCGCCGCCCGCCCCCCAGAGCAGGGCAGGATCTGCGCGCGGCGCTGTCGGCACATATCGAGGCGAAGCTGCCCGGGAGTGCCGGGGGCATCGCCAGCGCATTGGCGACCGGCGACGAGGGGGCGATCACCGAGGACGACAGCGAGGCGATGCGGCGGGCGGGGCTCGCCCATCTGCTCTCGGTCAGCGGCTTGCACGTAACCGCCGTCACCGGCGCGACGATGCTGGTGGTGCTCCGCCTGCTCGCGCTCAGCCCCTGGCTGGCGCTGAGGGTGCAGCTGCCGCTGGTCGCGGCGGGCGCGGGGGCGTTGGCGGCGATCGGCTATACCTGGCTGACCGGGGGGCAGGTGCCGACGATCCGGTCCTGCGTCGCCGCGTTGCTGGTGCTGGTGGCGCTGAGCCTGGGGCGCGAGGCACTGACCCTGCGGCTGGTCGCAGCCGGCGCGATGGTGGTGCTGCTGCTCTGGCCGGAGGCGCTGGCCGGCCCCAGCTTCCAGCTGAGCTTCACCGCTGTCGCCGCGATCGTTGCGCTGCACGAGAGCCCGCACATGCACCACTGGTTCGAGGCGCGTGAGGAGGGGGTTGCGCGACGGGTTGCACGCGAGGCGGGGTCGCTGCTGCTCACCGGCATTCTTGTCGAACTGGCGCTGATGCCGATCGGGCTGTTCCACTTCCACAAGGGCGGGGTGTACGGCGCGGTTGCCAATATTGCGGCGATCCCGCTGACCACCTTCGTGGTGATGCCACTGGAGGCGCTGGCACTGGTAGCCGATCTGGTGGGCCTGGGCGCGCCGTTCTGGTGGCTGACCGCCAAGGCGATGGCGGTGCTGCTGTGGATCGCCCACACGGCAGGGAGCGCGCCCGGATCGGTCGCCGCGCTACCAGTGATGCCCGCCGGCGCCTTTGCCTGCATGGTGCTGGGCGGGCTCTGGCTCGGGCTGTGGCGGACGCGGGTGCGGCTGGCGGGTGTGGTGCCGCTGGTCGCCGGTGCGATCTGGGCGCTGGCGACGCCCGGCCCGGACCTGCTGGTGACCGGCGACGGCCGCCATGTCGCGCTGCGGATGACCGACGGCAGCTTCGCCCTGCTGCGCGATCGTGCGGGCGATTTTACCCGACAGGTGCTGGGCGAGAATGGCGGCGTGGAGCCGGAGGCACTGGCTGCGCTCGCCGAACGGCCCGATGCGCGGTGCAGCGTCGATCTATGCATGGCGGACATCGTGCAGGGCGGGCGGCAGTGGCGGGTAGCGGCAACCCGGAGCGCCTATCCGGTGGCATGGCGCCAACTGGTGGAGGTCTGCGCCGTCAGCGATGTGGTGGTGAGCGACCGGCGGCTACCGCGCGCCTGCCACCCCCGCTGGCTGCGGCTCGATCGCGCGGTGCTGGCGCGGACCGGCGGCGTCGCGATCACCTTCGCGGGCGGAAGCATTCGCACCGTGCGTGAGGCGGGGCATCATCCGTGGCTTGACCCGCCCACCGTCGAGCCGCCATTCAGCGCCGCGAAGGGAGATCGACGATGATCCGGATTCTGCTTGCGGCCTCGGCACTTGGCCTCGCCTCCCCGGCGCTGGCCCAAAGTACCGACTGGGCCAAGGTACGCGCCGAGTGGAACCAGCCGATGGCGCCGTTCCGGATCCTCGGCAACGTCCATTATGTCGGGACGACCGGCATCGCCGCCTATCTGATCACGAGCCCGCAGGGGCACATCCTGATCGACGGCGGCATGCCGGAAAGCGCGCCGCTGATCGCCGCCAATATCGAGAAGCTCGGCTTCAAGCTCACCGACGTGAAGATCCTGCTGATCAACCACGCGCACTGGGATCATGAAGGCGGCCTTGCCGAGCTCAAGCGCCGCACCGGCGCGCGGCTGCTGGCGAGCGCCGCGGACACACCCGCGCTGGAGGCAGGGCGGGCGGATTATCGCCCGGACATCACCATCGCCGCCCCGCCGGTGAAGGTGGATGCGCAGCTGAAGGACGGCGAGGAGATCCGTCTCGGCACCAACACGCTCGTCGCGCATCTCACGCCGGGCCATACCAAGGGCTGCACCAGCTTCACGATGCAGGTGCCCTCGGGTGGCGACAGCCTGACGGTGTTGTTTGCCTGCAGCCTCAGTGTTGCCGACCAGCCGTTGACCCCGGGCCATGGCTATGACGCGGCGCCGGCCGATTTCCACGCGACCTTTGCCAAGCTGCGCGCAACCCAGGCGGACGTGTTCCTCGCCTTTCATGCCGAGCAGTTCGATCTTGCGGCCAAGCGCGCCAAGCAGCTTGCTGGCGATGCCGAGGCATTCGTCGATCCCGGCGAGCTTGGCCGCCGGCTGGATGCCGCACAAAAGGCGTTCGAGGCAGCCGCACGCTGAGGCGGCAGCGCCTTACCTGGGAGCAGCGCCCGCGGGATCCTTGTCGTTCGGTTTCAGGATCTCGCGGACGATCTTGCCTTGGGTGGTCGAGGCCAGGGTGTTGGGGGCGCCGCTGTACAGGCCGCGCAGATAGCCGCGATCGAAGCGCGTCATTTCGGACGCGGGCGAGATGGTGCCGGGATCGAACAGGGTGAGAATGGTCTCCCCGCGGGTTGTGCGCGGCGGGCGTACACCGGCGAGGCTGCGCATCGCTACATAGTCGCCGATCTGCCGCGGCGATTTGCCGAGCACGGCAGCGCGTTCGACCAGCACCACCGACGCGAGCACATCGCGGCGGACCGGCGTGACGATTCTCGATGCGATCGGCACGCGCAGCACCCCGTGGCTGTCGATCCGGTCGCCATCGCGACTGCGGGTCTCGCTGTTGCTCCAGGCGCGCACCGGGCCCTTCTCGTTGACGATGGTGCGGATCTCCGAGGGCGACCGATCACCGAATACCCACCATTTGCGCCGGACCAGTGCGGCGACCTCGCTGCCGACATTGTCGACGAACAGAACGATGACGTTCGGTTTGCAGCCATCGCCCGCCAGGCGCAGTCCGGCCAGTTCGGCATCTTCTGCGAGCCGATCGCCGATCGCCTCGAGGACTGGACGATCGAGACCGCCGCTGCCGAAGCATACGGAGTCGTTGAAACGCGGCATCGGCTCGTCGGAAAGGTCAGGCGGGGCGATCGCGCGCGTCAGCGATCGGATCTCGGCCTTTGGCGGCAGCGGTCGCCCGGTGACGATGATGGGATCGCCGGTACCCCCGCTTTGTGGCTTGACTGGCGGCGGGGTGCCTTCCTGCGGCGCCTGCTGCGCCAGCGCCGAACCGGCGAGCATCAGGGCAACTGGCACTACCAGAGGCAAAACGCGCATCGCATTCTTCCCATAGCCTGTCCGGATTGTGCCACAGCGCGCGGGAATCGCGAAGAAAAATGGAGGTCCTCCGTCGGGTGGCACTTAGGGTGGTCACGCCGTCGCCCCGACGCACAGTCGCATCACCGTGTTCGTAGCCGCCCCGCTATTCGGGGTGTTCCCGAGCGGTAACGGCAGGAACCCGGGGCGGGGCGCCTGCGAGGATGGTGCGGGTGATCTTGCCGATCTTCAGTGCGGCATATTGGTTCGCATTTCCCGCATAGAGGCCCTTCAGATACCCGCGGTCGAACACGGTGAGCGCCTCCGGTGGCTCGGTCATGTCGGCATCGAACAGCGTGAGGATGGAATCCCGTCCGCTGGCATGATTGGGCCGGATGACGGCCAAGGTGCGCATGGACAGATAGTCGGCGACTTGCGTCGTCGTCTTGCCGATCACGGCCGCGCGTTCGACCAGCACGATCGACACCAGCATGTCGCGCTGTACGCGCGCCTCGATTCGCGAGGCCGTGGGGCTGGACATGACGACGCCCTCGTTGACCGGCAGGTTCTTGGCCAGCACGGCTTCGCCGCGCGGCATCCCCTGGGCACTGCGCAACTCGCTGTTGCTCCATGCGCGGACCGGTCCTGCTTCGTGGGTGATCGTGCGGACTTCGGCGGGCAGCCTGTCGCCGAACAGCCACCAGCGGCGCGCGAGCAGCATCTTCACAGCCCGGTCGACGTCGTTGACGAACAGGATCGCCACGTTCGGCTTGCAACCGGAACCCGCCAGCTGGAGCCCTGCCAGCATCGCATTCTCGGCCAGGCGATCGCCAATCCGTTCCATGGTCGGCCGGTCCAGCCCGGTCGAAGCAAAACAGACCGGCGCGTCGAACCGCGGCAGTGGCTCTTCAAAGGGCACCACTGGCGTAATTGCCTGGACCAGGTTGCGAACGGTGGCGCGATCCGGTGCCTTCAGCGTCGTCACCACGATGGGATCGGCAGCGGTGTTCGGCTTCGGCAGCGCGCCAGCGGTTGCGGACTTGGGGGCGTCGGCCTTAGACGCTTCCTGCGCCAGCGCCGGCATCGACAACAAAACGCTGCCGATCGCGATCAATCCGAGCCGCATTGCACGTCTCCCACCCCATCCGCACCCGATAGCCGAGCACTGATGTCATGGGAGGAAGAATATCCAAAAGAAACGGCCCAATCAACCTACTAGGTCGTAAGCAGACTAGGTATGGGTGGCATCATATCAGAGCAGTTTTAGCAGACCACGCAGTACGATACGTACCCAACTCCGCAAACCTGTGACTTTCCAATGCGCATACGAAGAGAGGGGGGGAAGGAGTTATTGCCCCGAAACCTCTCCATAGCGAATGCCGTCAATAGCGCCGCAGCAATCCGGCAAGCCGCCCTTGTACCCGCACCTGGTCCGGACGATAGCGTTGCGGCGTATAGTCGCGGTTCGCAGGGTCGAGACGCACCATCGCGCCTTCCTTGCGGAAATACTTCAGCGTCGCTTCGGCATCGTCGATCAGCGCGACCACGATCTCGCCGTCCCGCGCCGTTTCGGTCCGCCGGATCAGCGCATAGTCGCCGTCGAGAATACCGGCCTCTACCATCGAGTCGCCGGCAACTTCGAGCGCATAATGCTCGCCCGCGCCCAGCAGCGCCGCGGGCACCGGCAGCATGGTCGAGCCTTCCAGCGCCTCGATCGGAGTACCGGCAGCGATGCGGCCGTGCAGCGGGATCTCTACCACGTCATTGGCCGGGGCGGGCAACACTGCGGTTGCTGCCGTCGCGGCCAACTTCGGAGCCTTGGCAGCAGGCTTGCGTTCGCCGCGTTCCGGCATCCGCAGCACCTCAAGCGCGCGGGCGCGATTGGGCAGACGGCGGATGAACTCGCGTTCCTCCAGCGCGCTGATCAGGCGGTGCACGCCCGACTTCGACTTCAGGTCGAGCGCTTCCTTCATCTCTTCGAACGAGGGCGATACCCCGGTTTCGGCAAGACGGTCGGAAATGAAGCAGATCAGCTCGTGCTGCTTGCGCGTGAGCATCCAATCCTCCGGGTCCAGAACAGACTGGGAACGTTTATGCAATGTTCCGGCGGACTGTCAAGCGATGTCTAGAATTTCCACCATTTCGGATATTTTCGCCGCTGGCGCGTGCGGCGGTCGCAGGATCAGGCAGGTGCTCCGCGCCAGGGTGCGGAGCACCGAGCTGTCCTGGATCGCCGCGGCATAGACCTTGCCGTCGATCACCGCGCCGCGAAGATAGTCGGTGCGCGGGCCATTGGCGGCTAGTGGCTCGCCAAGCATGGCAGTGCGGGTTGGCGGCAGCGGTTCGGCAGCACCGGAACGCTTCGCGATCAACGGCTTCGCGAACAACAGCGCGGTGACGAACACCGACACCGGGTTGCCCGGCAGCCCCAACACGACCATCTCGCCGCGCCTGCCGGCCATCATCGGCTTGCCCGGCCGTAGCGCGATCCGCCAAAAGTCGATCGTCGCGCCTGCGGCTTCCAGCGCTGGGCGGACCAGGTCGTGATCGCCGACCGAGGCGCCGCCGCTGGTTATCAGCAGATCAGCATCGACCGTGGCGAAGGCGTGGGTGAGCGCGTCCATATCGTCGGGCAGGATGCCGAGGTCGAGAATCTCGATCGGCAGGTCGGCGAGTTGGGCCGCGAGCATCGTGCGGTTCGATTCGGGGATCTGGGCGGGGCCGGTCGATGTGCCTGGCGCAACCAGCTCGTCGCCGGTCGCCGCGATGGCGACACGCACTTTGCGATGGACTGCCAGGCGGGCATGTCCGGCGATCGCGGCCAGCGCGATCCGCGCCGGGGTCAGCCGCTCCCCGGCGGAAATCAGGCTTTCGCCTTCGCTGAAATCGAGCCCGCGTCGGCGGGTGTTCCGGCCGCGATGGGAGGGACCTTCGCCGGCAAGATCCAGCCGATCGCCCTCGCGGGCCGCCTCTTCCTGCACCAGCACCGTGTCGGCGCCCGCAGGCATTGGCGCGCCGGTAAAGATCCGCACCGCCTCACCGGCGGAAACCGTGCCGGCAAAGCCGGCACCCGCCGCGCTTTCGCCGATCACCCGCCATGGCCCAGGCAGATCGTCGAAGCGGATCGCATAGCCGTCCATCGCCGAGAGATCGTTCTCGGGCTGGGTACGCCGCGCGACGACGGGTTCGGCGGCCCATCGGCCGACGGCCTCCGCCAACGACACGGTCTCGATCGGGGTCCGGCCGGCAAGCGCGAGCAATAGCGCCTGCGCTTCGGCAATGGGGAGCAGCGCCATGGCCAACCGCTTGGCGGCGCGGGCGCGGCGATGCAAGCGGCTTCAGCCGGTGCGCCTGTTCGCGGTGAGCGTGCGAAGCTCGGCGTCGCGCAGCGGCATGCGGAACTCAGCGAGCGTACGGCCGTGCCGCGCCTGGAGCACCCGCACCGGCCCTCCGCCGATTTCGGGCAAGGCGATCCACAGCCCCGCACCCGGCGCGAACCCCTGCCGCGCCTCGAATTCCACCTGCGTCGCGGTAAGCGCATGGATGCGGCAATTCCACCAGCGCACCCCTTCGCGGACACGCCCTGGCAGGTCGAGGCGGAGCGCCAGCTTGTCGAGCAGCAGTCCCTCGGCATCGATCCCGGCCGCGCTCGGCAGCGGTGCCTGCTGCAGGCTGCGCAACCAGGGGAACAGGGTCTGCCACCCCAGCTCCTCGGCGAAGACGATGCCGGCGGTCTCGCGCGAGACCCAGCGGACCGTGCCGTCGAGCGCGCGCAACCCGTCGAAGGTGAGGCGCACCGCGGTGTCGGCGGTGAGCCAGCGCGCCTCGACGCCGACGCCGCCTTGCGAGATGTCGCGCGTGCGGAACTGCTCGACCACGCCGCCGCAATGCACACCGACGGTCTGGCGCAGCTCGATGCGCGGCAGGCGGCGACGCTCGGCGGTGGTCCGGGCGAGGTGCTGCGCAACCATCCCGAGCACGTCGACCGGCGCATCGAAGGCGAGGCCGGCTTCGGTCCCGTCCGACCATAGCGTACGCCCGATCAGCGGTTCGCCGCTGCCGAGATGCAGCTGGACCGGCATCTGCTCGGCAAGTTCGTGCGCGACCCGCAGTCGCGCGCCCGCACGACCGATCCAGTGCACGCGGCAGCCCAGGGAATCGCCGGCACAGGCAAGCAGGGCAGGATCCAGCGTTTCCGCCGACGCGATGCCCGCAGCGCGGGGTGTCGGCAGATCGTGCGTCAGGCTGAAGATCGTCGCGGACGTATGCCCCGAATCCATGCTGTTACCCCGTCCGAAGGGGGGGACCATGCGGGCGGGGGCCTGAAACCGCCGTTAAGCGGCAGGGTTGCGAAAAGCCTAACGCGGGCGGTCAGGCGTCGCGCAGGCCCACGCCCATCGCCGCCCGCGCCTGCTCGGACTCGGACGACACCACGGGGTATGCGCAATAGTCGGCGGCATAATAGGCGCTCGGCCGGTGATTGCCTGACCAGCCGACTCCGCCGAACGGCGCGGCCGAGGAGGCACCATTGGTCGGCTTGTTCCAGTTGACGATGCCGGCGCGGATGTTCGCCCAGAACTGGTCGTAGAGCCGCGGCTCCTGGCTGACCAGGCTGGCAGAGAGGCCGTAGCGGGTATCGTTGGCCTCGGCGATCGCGTCCTCGAAGCTGGTCTTGCGGAATACCTGGAGGATCGGGCCGAACAGCTCGACATCCACCTTCTCGCGGGCGCCGGTCATGTCGACCACGCCGGGGGTGAGGAAAGGACGGTTCTCGATCGGCCGCTCCATGTGGCGCAGCGGGCGCCCGCCCATGGTGGAGAGCGTCAGAAAGCTCTCGGTGAGCATGTCGGCGGTGTTGTTGTCGATCACCGGGCCCATGAAGGGCTGCGGATCGGCATGCGGTTCGCCGATGATCAGGCGGCCGATCAGCTTGTCGAGCTCGGCCATCAGCGGCTCGAACAGCTTCTCGTCGACGATCAAGCGGCGCGCGGCCGTGCAGCGCTGGCCGGCCGTGGTGAAGGCGGATTGCACCACCAGCACCGCGGCCGAATAGAGATCCGGCGTGTTCCACACCACGATCGGGTTGTTGCCGCCCATCTCCAGCGCGAGGATTTTTTCAGGCCGCGCGGCGAACTGGCGGTTGAGTGCGATGCCGGTGGTCGCCGAACCGGTGAACAGTAGCCCGTCGATATCCGGATGGCTGGCCAGCGCCTTGCCCTGCTCCGGCCCGCCGACGAGCAGGCGAATACAGCCCTCGGGAATGCCCGCGGCATGGAAGCACTCGACGAGGAAGGCGCCGCTGGCGGGGGTTTTCTCCGAAGGCTTGAACACCACCGCGTTGCCGGCGAGCAGCGCGGGGACGATGTGGCCGTTCGGCAGATGCGCCGGGAAGTTATAGGGCCCGAGCACTGCGAGCACGCCGTGCGGCTTGTGCCGGAGGGCGAGCCGCGTGTTCATCGGCGCCTCGATCCGGCGCTGGCCGGTGCGCTCCGAATAGCTGGTGACCGAGATATCGACCTTGGCGATCACCGTCTCGACTTCGGTGCGCGCTTCCCACAGCGGCTTGCCGGTCTCGCGGGCGAGCAGGTCGGTGAAGGCATCGGCGCGTTGCCGCACGACATTGGCGAAGCGCCGCAAGGCCTCGATGCGCACCGCGAGCGGTCGCGCCGCCCAGGCCGCCCAGCTCGCGCGGGCGATCGCTACTTCGGTATCGGCATCCCCGATCGCATGGCGCCAGAGCACGGCGCCCGTTGCGGGCTCGGTCGAAAGAAGTTCGTGTTCCGGCATCGGCCTTCTATTTTCTTGGTGTAACGCCCCGGTTTGGCCTGCTCTTGCCCGAAATTACGGCGCTAGGCCAGAGCCTCGCCCATCGTCCGGATGGCGGCGACCTTGGCGGTGAGCGGCGCCCAGTCGTCGCGATCGGCGATCGCCGACCACAGGGATTCGACCTCGTCGATCAGCATCGAGCAGGGGCTCCCGCGCCAATAGGCGTGGTCCCGGGACTTGCGCGGGCGATAGTCGGCGAGGCGGCGGCGCACCTCGGCGAAGTCCTCCCCATAGGTTTCGGGAAGCTGCCCACCGAACGCGTCGAAATAGAAAAGGTCGAACGGCGCGCCGGACTGGTGGAGCGCTGACTCCAACGCCTGCGCGAGCGCGCGGTCGCTCGCTTCGTCGCGGGGCTGCACACCAAGGCGCCAGAGCAGCGCGCGCGCTTCTTCGCGCTGATAGGCGGGCGCGAAGCCTTCCAGCGCGGCGATCAACGGCCCCTCCTCGGCGATCAGCCGCAGCGAAATGGCAAGCTGCATCACGTCCCAATAGATCGCCTCGGGCTGGCGGCCGAAGGCGTAGAGCCCGGCATGGTCGAAATAGGCGGCGGTGAAGTGCGGTGCCCAGCTCGGCGTGAAGCGCCAGGGGCCGTAATCGAAGCTCTCGCCGGTGATGTTGATATTGTCGCTGTTGAGCACGCCGTGCACAAAGCCCGCGGCCATGAACTGCCCGGCCAGCCGCGCGGTACGCCCGACGACATGGGCGAGCAGCCGCTCGGGTGCATCCGGTCCGTCCGGCTCGCCGAAATAGTGGCGGAGCGCATAGGCGGTGAGCGCCCGCAAGCCTGCCTCGTCCTGGAAATAGGCGAGCCGCTGGAAGCTGCCGATGCGGACATGGCTGTGATTGAGCCGTACCAGCACCGATGCGCGGGTGGGCGAGGGCTCGTCCGCCCGCTGGAGCGATTCGCCGGTCTCGATCAGCGAGAAGGTGCGGCTGGTGGCCACCCCCAGCGCTTCGAGCATCTCGGTCGCGAGGATCTCGCGCACGCCGCCCTTCAGCGTCAGTCGGCCGTCGCCGAAGCGGCTATAGGGAGTCTGGCCCGACCCCTTGGTGCCCAGGTCCATCAGCCGGCCGGCGGCGTCGATCATCTGGGCGAACAAGAAGCCGCGGCCGTCGCCGATCTCGGGATTGTACACGCGGAACTGGTGGCCATGATAGCGGAGCGCCAGCGGCCGGGCCAGGCTGCCGGCCAGCGGCTCGAACCGGCCGAAATGGGCGATCCATTCGGCATCGCTCAGCCCCTCCAGCCCGACGGTCGCGGCGGCGCGGTCGTTACGGAAGCGCAGGATCGTCTGCGGGAACGGCGCCGGTGATACCGGATCGTAGAAGCCATCCCCGAGTTCGAGGATCGCCTGTTGCGGAGCGAAGGCCATGCGGCGATATGGGGCGCGATGGATGCTCGGCGCAACTACTCCGATGGCGTTTGGTGGTCGAAAGACGGCCTACGGCTGCATTATCGCGACTATCCGGGGCGCGACGACCGGCCGCCGCTGATCTGCTTTCCGGGGCTGACCCGCAATGCGCGCGACTTCGCCGATCTGGCGATACGCTTCTCGGGCGACTGGCGGGTGCTCTGCGTCGAGTTCCGCGGCCGCGGCGAAAGCGCCTATGCCAAGGATCCGATGAGCTATGTGCCGCTCACTTATCTCCAGGATGTCGAGGCGCTGCTTGTCGAGCTGAAGATCGAGAAGTTCGTCGCAGTGGGCACGTCGCTGGGCGGCATCGTCACGATGCTGCTCGCGGCGACCGATGGCGGCAAGCTGGCGGGTGCGGTGCTGAACGATGTCGGGCCGGAGCTGAACCCGGCCGGGCTGGCGCGGATCCGAACCTATGTCGGCAAGCAGGTCTGGTACCCCACCTGGATGCACGCTGCCCGCGGCGTCGCCGAGGCGAATGCGGACGTCTATCCGGACTATGCGATCGAGGACTGGCTGGCGATGGCCAAGCGGCTCCACCGGGTGAACAGCCAGGGCCGCATCGTGCTCGATTACGACATGAAGATCGCCGAGCCGTTCCGCGTCCCCGGCAACGAGGCGGGGCCGGACATGTGGCCGACGATCGACGCGCTCGCCGGTCGGCCACTGCTTGTCGTGCGCGGCGAACGTTCGGACATTCTGCGTGCCGACACCGCCGAAAAGATGGTCGCGCGCGTCCCCGGCGCCGAACTGGTGACGGTGGCGCGGGTCGGCCACGCGCCGACGCTGGATGAGCCGGAAGCCGTTGCAGGGATCGCCCGGCTGCTGGCGAAGGTCGCGGGCTAGCGAAAGGCGTAGGGCACCGCGCGGCGGTGATCGGGATCAATCTCGATCGCCGAACCCGCCGGCGGGAAAGCGCGCTGGTCGCAATCGAGGCGCGGGCAGATGCGGCATGACGCGCCGATCGGTGTCGCGGCGCCGCCGGTGCGCAGCGCATCGGCATAGACGAAGTCGGCGGCATGCGCTTCCTCGCACCCGAGCGCCACGGCGTAGCGGCGCGGCGGGCGGGCGAAGCTGCCCGAGGGCTTGACCAGCCCTTTGGCCATCGAGACATAGCGGGTGCCGTCGGGCATCTCGGCGAGCTGGACGAGGATCCGATCGGGGATCGCGACTGCCTCGTGGACGATCCAGAGCGGGCAGGCACCGCCGAGTGCGGCGAACTGCAGCCGGGTGGCGGAATGGCGCTTGGTGATGTTGCCCGCCATGTCGACCCGGCAGAAGAACACCGGTAGCCCCTGCGCGCCGGGACGCTGCAGTGTCGACAGCCGGTGGCATGCCTGTTCGAAGCTCACGCCGAAGCGCTGGCGCAGCCGGTCGATATCGTGCCGCACCGCATAGGCCGCGGCGCGGAAGCGGCCATAAGGCATCAGCAGGGCGCCGGCGGCATAGTTGGCGAGGCCGACGCTCAGCAGTTCGCGTGCCGCTGCGGAGGCGAGGCCCGAACGCTCGATCACCAGCCGCATCTCATTGGCGAACTCGTACCGCACCAGCCGGTGGGCGAGCAGGAAGGCGCGGCTTTCCGGGGGCAGCGCATGGTTGAGCGCCAGCGTCCGCGCGCCCTCATCGAAACGGCTGAGTTCGCTGCCGTCCCCGGACGCGCCGATCACGCGGACGCCGTGCCACAGCCGCAGCCGATCCTCGAACGCGCGGACGACATTGTCGTCGTCCAGCGCGAGCGCATCGGCCAGCGCCTCGGCCGAACGATCGATCGCATCGATATAATTGCCCTCCGCCTGGAACCAGTCGCGTACCTCCTCCCAGGGGAGCGGCGCGGCGTCGCCCGAACCGGTATCGAACCGGTCGTCGAGCACGCGAAGTTGCTCCTGGCTGCGGCGATAGGCGTCGTGCAGCGCCACCATGCGGCGGGCGAGCAGCGGCTGCTGCTCGATGCCGCGGCGGACATCTACCTCGTCGATGCGGTCGGTCGGCACGCTGCTGTCGGTCGCCGCATCGATCGCGCGGAGCAGCGCCGCGGTGCCGCCCTCGCCGTTGATCTCGGCGGCGTCGAGCGGGAATTCGCGGGCGAGCGCCAGCAGCACCGCGTCGGTGATCGGGCGGTCGTTGTTCTCGATCTGCGAGAGATAGGACACGGAGATGCCCAGCCGCTGCGCCATGCCGGCCTGGGGGATGTTCAGACGGCGTCGCAGCTCGCGCAGCCGGAAGCCTTCGAACAGGCGACGGCGCGGAGCGGTGGGGACTTGGCTGGTCATGGCCTCTCCTACTCTGCAAACCCCTATCCCGCAACTTTGCAACATTGCATTTGCGGATGCGTCATGTCCCGATGCACAAGCCGCGTCCACGGAGAGAGATGCCGATGTCGTCGACGATCGAGGAACTGGAACGCCGTCGTGCCGCTGCCCGTCTGGGCGGCGGCCAGAAGCGGATCGACGCACAGCATGCCAAGGGAAAGCTGACCGCCCGCGAGCGGCTCGAGGTGCTGCTCGATGCGGGTAGCTTCGAGGAGCTCGACATGTATGTCGAGCACAACTGCACCGATTTCGGCATGCAGGACCAGGTGATCCCCGGCGACGGCGTCGTCACCGGCTCGGGCACGATCAACGGCCGGCTGGTCTTCGTGTTCAGCCAGGATTTCACCGTGTTCGGCGGCTCGCTTTCGGAGCGGCATGCGCAGAAGATCTGCAAGATCATGGACATGGCGATGAAGGTCGGCGCGCCCGTGATCGGCCTCAACGACAGCGGCGGCGCGCGGATCCAGGAAGGCGTAGCCTCGCTCGGCGGCTATGCCGAGGTATTCCAGCGCAACGTGCTGGCCTCGGGCGTCGTCCCCCAGCTCAGCCTGATCATGGGCCCCTGCGCCGGCGGCGCGGTCTATAGCCCCGCAATGACGGACTTCATCTTCATGGTGAAGGATTCGTCCTACATGTTCGTTACCGGCCCGGATGTAGTGAAGACCGTTACCAACGAGATCGTCACGCAGGAGGAGCTGGGTGGAGCGGTGACGCATACCACGAAGTCGGGGGTCGCCGACGTGGCCTTCGAAAACGATATCGAGGCGCTGCTCGCGGCCCGCGACTTCGTGGACTTTCTTCCCGCCTCGAACCGCGAGGCGCCGCCCGCGCTGCCGAGCGACGATCCGTGGGATCGGATCGACGAGAGCCTCGACACGCTGATCCCTCCCAGCGCCAACCAGCCCTATGACATGCACGAGCTGATCCGGAAGACGCTCGACGAGGGCGAGTTCTTCGAGCTGCAACCCGCCCATGCCGGCAATATCCTGACCGGCTTCGGCCGGATCGAGGGGCGCACGGTGGGCGTGGTGGCGAACCAGCCGATGGTACTGGCCGGCTGCCTCGATATCAACGCTTCCAAGAAGGCTGCACGGTTCGTGCGCTTCTGCGACGCGTTCGAGATCCCGATCGTCACCTTCGTCGACGTGCCGGGCTTCCTGCCGGGCGTCGGCCAGGAGCATTCGGGAATCATCAAGCACGGCGCCAAGCTGCTCTTCGCCTATGCCGAGGCGACGGTGCCCAAGATCACGGTGATCACGCGGAAAGCCTATGGCGGTGCCTATGACGTCATGGCGTCGAAGCATCTGCGCGGCGACCTCAACTATGCCTGGCCGACCGCCGAGATCGCGGTAATGGGCGCCAAGGGCGCGGTGGAGATTATTTTCCGTGGACGGACGCCCGAGGAGATCGCCGAGCGCACCGCCGAGTATGAAGCGCGCTTCGCCAATCCCTTCGTTGCCGCGAGCAAGGGCTTTGTCGACGAGGTGATCATGCCGCACTCGACGCGGCGCCGGATCGCGCTGGGCCTTCGCAAGCTGCGGAACAAGCGGCTCGAGAACCCCTGGAAGAAGCATGACAATATCCCGCTGTAACCGGCGGGCGTTCGATGCCCTCCAAGATCCTCCCGAGAACGGGGAGGGGGACCATGTGCGCCAGCACATGGTGGAGGGGCCGCCGCGGAACGCGGCGGTGTTCCGCGATTGCCACCGGAACCGCGCCGTTCGGCGCGGCCCCTCCACCACTCGCCTTCGGCGAGCGGTCCCCCTCCCCGTGCCGGGGAGGAATTGAGGAGCAGCTATGAAACTCGGCCGTCTCAACCATGTCGGCGTTGCGACGCCGTCGATCGAAGCGTCGATCGCCTTCTACCGCGACGTGATGGGTGCAACGGTGATCCGCGCGCCGTTCGACCTGCCCGCGCAGGGCGTGAAGGTGTGTTTCGTCGATACGCCGAACAGCCAGATCGAGCTGATCGAGCCGTTGGGCGAAGCGTCGCCGATTCATGGTTTCCTGGCGAAGAACCCGGCAGGTGGACAGCATCATCTCTGCTACGAGGTCCCCGATATCCATGAAGCCAAAGCCTGGTTCGAGGGCAGGGGCTGCAAGGTCCTCGGCGAGCCGCGCATCGGGGCGCATGGCACACCGATCTTCTTCGTCCATCCCAAGGATATGGGCGGCGTACTTACCGAGATCATGGAAACGCCGCGTGGGGAGCATTGAGGTGACCAAGCCCACGATCGACCAATGGTCCGCCGCCGCCTCGAAGGAGGTCAGGGGCAAGGATCTAACCTGGGAAACGCCTGAAGGTATTTCCGTCAAGCCACTGTATACGCAAGAGGATGTTGGAGTTGTCGACCCCGGCTTGCCGGGCTTCGCGCCGTTCACCCGCGGCGTGCGCGCCTCGATGTACGCGGGGCGACCCTGGACGATCCGCCAGTATGCGGGATTCTCGACCGCCGAGGAGTCGAACGCTTTCTACCGCCGCAACCTCGCCGCCGGGCAGAAGGGCCTGTCGGTCGCCTTCGATCTCGCCACGCATCGCGGCTATGACAGCGACCATCCGCGCGTCGTCGGCGATGTCGGCAAGGCCGGGGTGGCGATCGACACGATCGAGGACATGAAGATCCTGTTCGACGGTATTCCGCTCGACCAGATGTCGGTCTCGATGACGATGAACGGTGCGGTGATCCCGGTGCTCGCCTTCTTCATCGTCGCGGGCGAGGAGCAGGGCGTTCCGCAGGAGAAGCTGGAAGGTACGATCCAGAACGACATCCTCAAGGAGTTCATGGTTCGGAACACCTATATCTACCCGCCCGAACCGAGCATGCGGATCATTTCAGACATTTTCGCCTATACCAGCGCGAAGATGCCGAAATTCAACAGCATTTCCATCTCCGGCTACCATATGCAGGAAGCCGGCGCGACGCAGGTGCAGGAGCTCGCCTTCACCATCGCCGACGGCATGGAATATGTGAAGTACGGCGTCGCCTCGGGCCTCGATATCGACAAGTTTGCAGGTCGTCTGAGCTTCTTCTTCGCAATCGGTATGAACTTCTTCATGGAAGTGGCGAAGCTGCGGGCGGCGCGCGTGCTGTGGCATCGGGTGATGACGCAGCTTGGCGCGCAGGACGAGCGCTCGAAGATGCTGCGCACGCATTGCCAGACCTCGGGCGTGTCGCTGACCGAGCAGGACCCGTACAACAACGTCATCCGCACCACGATCGAGGCAATGGCGGCGATGCTGGGCGGCACCCAGAGCCTCCACACCAACGCGCTCGACGAAGCGATCGCGTTGCCGACCGATTTCTCCGCCCGCATCGCCCGCAACACCCAGATCGTGCTGCAGGAAGAAACGGGGATGACCAAGGTCGTCGATCCTTTGGGCGGCAGCTATTATGTCGAGAGCCTGACGCAGCAGTTGGTCGACAAGGCCTGGAAGATCATCGAGCGGGTCGAAGCCGAGGGCGGCATGGCCAAGGCGGTCGCTGCCGGCTGGCCCAAGGCGATGATCGAGGAAGCCGCCGCCGCGCGGCAGGCGCGGGTCGATCGCGGCGAGGATGTGATCGTCGGGGTCAACAAATACCGTCTGCCCAACGAGGATTTGCTCGAGACGCTGGAGGTCGACAACGCCGCGGTGCGTGAGGCGCAGATCGCCCGCATCCAGCGGGTGAAGGCCGCGCGGAACGAGGCTGCGTGCCAGGCGGCGCTCGATGCGCTGCGCGAAGGTGCCAAGGGCGGCGGCAATCTGCTCGAACTCGCCGTCGTGGCGGCGCGCGCCCGTGCGACGCTCGGCGAGATCAGCGCAGCGATGGAGGATGTGTTCGGCCGCTACGCCACCCAACCGACGCCGGTGAAGGGCGTCTATGCCGCGCCTTACGCCGAGGACGATCGCTGGGCCGAGGTCGTGCGCGGCGTCGAGGCGGTTGAGCGCCGGTTGGGTCGCAAGCCGCGGCTGCTCGTCGCCAAGATGGGTCAGGACGGTCATGATCGCGGCGCCAATGTCATCGCTTCCGCTTTTTCCGACATGGGGTTCGAGGTGGTCAGTGGACCGCTGTTCCAGACGCCGGAGGAAACTGTGGTGCTGGCGCTGGAAAGCGACGTCGACGTGGTCGGCGCCTCCAGCCTTGCGGCCGGGCACAAGACGCTGATCCCGGAGCTGATCCGCGGCCTGCGGGAAGCGGGGCGAAGCGATATCAAGGTGATCGCCGGCGGCGTGATCCCGCCGCAGGACTACGAGATGCTGCGCGCAGCCGGGGTACAGGGCATCTACGGTCCAGGCTCGAACGTCGTCGAGTGCGCGGCCGACGTGCTGCGGCTGCTCGGTCACAATATGCCGCCGCTCGAGGCCGCCGCCGAATGAGCCTGGGTTTCTCCGTCGAAGCGCTGCTGTCCCGCGCGCGTGGCGGAGGGGCGCTGCGTATGGGGCTGGTACGCGTGCCGGAGCCGGAGTGGCTGACGCCGGGCGTGGATCTGGCGGCGCGGGCCGCCGTGTTCACGGCGGAGCCGGATTGCGTGCAGGTTCTGCCGGAGGCCGAAGCGGCGGTGGAAGAGGTCGCAGTACTGCTGGAGGGCGGGAAGGCGGCGTTCCCCTCCCGCTTGCGGGAGGGGCTAGGGGAGGGGCTGGAACCTTTCAGCGCTTCTTCCACGTCAGTCCCTCCCCCGACCCCTCCCGCAAGCGGGAGGGGGGCACACGCGGTCACGGCCCTGCGCACTGCCGCCGCGAGGGTTTGGGAAGACCTCTGCATCCTCACCCCGGACGCTTCCGGCCAGTACCGCCTCACCGCCGCCGCGCTGGCCTTTCCCACCGACTGGCACCTCGCCGAAAAGCTCGGCCACGCGCTCACCCCGATCCATGCGCCGATCCATGGCTATGCCGAGCAGCTCGCCTCTGGCGTCGACCATTTCTTCGCGACCCTCCCGCCGGGCCCGATCTTCGGCCGCACCAACTGGTTCGTCGTGGCAAGCGACGCATGGCGCTACCTGCCCCATGACGATCCCCAGGTCCGCTTCGCCCATGTGACCGACACCAACGCGGGGCAAACCCTGTTCGTTCGCTGCGAACGCCAGACGCTGCGCCGCCTGCCCCAAAGCGGGGCAGTGCTGTTCACCATCGGCATCCATGTCGAGCCGCTCGATCGCCTCAGCAGCGGCGCCGTCGCGCGCGTCGCCCAGTCCGTCGCGGGGATCGGCAGCGGCGAGCACGAACGCCGCGCCGCGCCCTTTTACGCCGGGCCACTCACCCGCTATGCCGCGCGGCGTAATTGTTCACCGGAGTTGCTTGCTTGACCCTCGAAACCACCCCCGTGCGTACCGACTGGACCCGCGACGAGATCGCCGCGCTGTTCGACCTGCCGTTCACCGAACTCGTGTTCCGCGCAGCCGAAGTCCACCGCGCCAACCATCCGGCGAACCAGGTCCAGCGCTCGACGCTCCTCTCGATCAAGACCGGCGGCTGCCCCGAGGATTGCGGCTATTGCAGCCAGTCGGCGCATGCCGATACCGGCCTCAAGGCGACCAAGCTGATGGACCCGCGCGCGGTGCTGCAGGCGGCGGCGCAGGCCAAGGACCATGGCTCGACCCGCTTCTGCATGGGTGCCGCCTGGCGCAACCCCAAGGACCGCGACATGGGCGCCATCGTCGAGATGGTGAAGGGCGTCCGCGCGATGGGCATGGAAACCTGCATGACGCTGGGCATGCTCACCGATGATCAGGCGAAGACGCTCGCCGATGCCGGGCTCGATTACTACAACCACAATATCGATACCTCGCCCGAACGCTATGGCGAGGTGATCACCACCCGCAGCTTCGAGGAGCGGCTGGAGACGCTGGAGCATGTCCGCGAGGCGGGCATCAATGTGTGCTGCGGCGGCATCGTCGGCATGGGCGAGACGCGCGGCGACCGGGTGGGCTTCATTCATGCCCTGGCGACGCTGCCGGTGCATCCGGGCAGCGTGCCGGTCAACGCGTTGGTGCCGGTGAAGGGCACCGTACTCGGCGACATGCTGGCCGATACCCCGCTCGCGAAGATCGACGATATCGAGTTCGTCCGCACCGTCGCGGTGGCGCGCATCACCATGCCGCGCTCGATGGTCCGGCTGTCCGCGGGCCGCGAGAGCATGAGCGATGCCACCCAGGCCTTGTGCTTCCTGGCGGGCGCCAATTCGATCTTCACCGGCGACAAGCTGCTGACCGCGGGCAATGCCGGCGACGACAAGGACGCCGCGCTGTTCGCCCGCTTGGGGCTCACGCCGATGGCCGCGGAGTGCAAGGTGGAGCTGGAGGCGGCGGAGTGAAAACTAAATTCGGTGAGCTATCAATTTCTGACATAATGTCTGCAATCAGTGACTTTAGGTTATTAGGTGAAGAGTGTTTCCTTAAGAAATACGCTAATGGACGGGGAGCAAAGACCACTTGGATTTCGTATGAGGGTGACCTATACCCGGCGAACGCGATAATTAGGGCCGCTTTCTTTCCAGTCTCGCTTCCGAAGGAGTTTAATACTTCGGACGCGCATATATTTGCACGTGAGCTTGGGCTTGAGATTGTAACTTACGCGGACGATTTTCTAAACGTTAACCGATCCGCGATTGACGATATCGACGAATTTAGTGGAGTCGAAATTCCCAATCGCGTACCCCACTCGGGCGAACGCTTTGTAAGAGATCCAAAGATTAGATTGCAAGTACTTAGGCGGGCGGCTGGTAAATGTGAATATTGTGGCGCTTTCGGTTTCAAAACAAAAAGCGGCCGGATCTACCTGGAAACCCATCATATCATTTCTTTGGCAAGGCAAGGGTGTGACAGCCTTGCAAACGTGATTGCGCTTTGTGCCAACGACCATCGAAGGGCGCACTTTGGGGACGATTGGGAACATCTCGAAGCCGAGTTCAAGAAGAAGTTAATCCAGCTTCAGGATCGAAAGTAATGTTCAAGAAAATCCTCGTCGCCAACCGTGGCGAAATCGCGTGCCGGGTGATGCGCACGGCCAAGAAGATGGGCATCGCCACGGTCGCGGTCTATTCGGATGCGGATGCGCGCGCGCCGCATGTGCGGATGGCGGACGAGGCGGTGCGGCTCGGACCGGCACCGGCGGCGGAAAGCTATCTCCGCGCGGACCTGATCCTGCTCGCCGCCAAGGAAACCGGCGCCGACGCGATCCACCCCGGCTATGGCTTCCTCTCCGAGCGCGAGAGCTTCGCCAAGGCCTGTGCCGAGGCGGGGATCGCGTTCGTCGGGCCGCCGCCGGGGGCGATCGCGGCGATGGGCGACAAGATCGAGTCGAAGAAGCTCGCCAAGCAGGCGGGCGTGAACGTCGTTCCCGGCTTTGTCGGCGAGATCGAGGATACCGAGCATGCCGTGCGGATCGCGGGCGAGATCGGCTATCCGGTGATGATGAAGGCCTCGGCCGGCGGCGGAGGCAAGGGCATGCGGCTGGCCTATAGCGAGCGGGACGTGCGCGAGGGCTTCGAGGCGACCAAGCGCGAAGGCCTCGCCAGCTTCGGCGACGACCGCGTGTTCATCGAGAAGTTCATCGAGAGCCCGCGCCACATCGAGATCCAGGTGCTGGGCGATCAGCACGGCAACATCGTCTACCTCAACGAGCGCGAATGCTCGATCCAGCGCCGCCACCAGAAGGTCGTCGAGGAAGCGCCGTCGCCCTTCGTCACGCCCGAGATGCGTAAGGCGATGGGCGAGCAGGCAGTCGCACTGGCGCGGGCGGTGGGCTATTACAGCGCGGGCACGGTCGAGTTGATCGTATCCGGCGCGGACAAAACGGGGCAGGGCTTCTACTTCCTCGAGATGAACACCCGACTCCAGGTGGAGCATCCGGTGACCGAGGCGATTACCGGGCTCGATCTGGTCGAGCAGATGATCCGCGTGGCGGCCGGGGAGAAGCTGGCGTTTACGCAGGAAGAGGTGAAACTCGACGGCTGGGCGATCGAGAACCGCGTCTATGCCGAGGATCCCTATCGCGGTTTCCTGCCGAGCACCGGCCGGCTGATGCGCTATCGTAGCCCCTCCCCTTCAGGGGAGGGGTTGGGGTGGGGCCGTGTCTCACCGAGACCAAGCTACGGTCTGGAATCCCTCCACCCCAACCCCTCCTCCCAGGAGGAGGGGCTTAAAAGGGCGGGCTATGTCCGCGTCGACGACGGCGTGACCGAAGGCTCCGAGATCAGCATGTTCTACGATCCGATGATCGCCAAGCTCATCACCTGGGCGCCGACGCGCAACGAGGCCGCCGACCTGCAGGTGCAGGCGCTCGACCGCTTCCGGATCGACGGAATCGGCCACAATATCGATTTCCTCTCGGCGATCATGCAGCACCCGCGCTTCCGCTCGGGCGAACTGACCACCGGCTTCATCGCCGAGGAATATCCCGAGGGCTTCCACGGCGCGCCGGCGGACGAGGCGCTGGTGCGCCGGCTGGCGGCCGTGGCGGTGGTGCTCGACCTTGCCCGGACCGGGCGAGCGGCGGAAATCTCCGGCCAGCTCGGCGCGCCTGTGCCGCTGTCGACCGCGCGCGCGGTGCGGATCGGGGAGCACCGCTTCGACGTCACCGTCGACGGCTGCGAGACCGGGCTGCTGGTGAACCTGTCGAGCAACGAACCGCCGCTGGAGGTGTCCGGCCACTGGCGCCTCGGCGATCCGCAGTTCGTCGCTCGCATCGACGGCATCGCGTTCGCTACCGCGGTCGACCGCACCCGCATCGGCTGGAAGCTGACCGCGCACGGCGCCGCGCATCGGGTAGAGGTGCTGCCGCTGCATGTCGCCCAGTACCGCGATCACATGATCGAGAAGGTGCCACCCGACATGAGCCGCTTCCTGCTCGCGCCGATGCCTGGTCTGCTCACCCGGCTGCACGTCCAGCCGGGGGACAAGGTCGAGGCGGGGCAGGCGCTCGCCGTCGTCGAGGCGATGAAGATGGAGAACATCCTGCGCGCCGAGCGAACCGGCACCGTCAAAAAGGCGCATTTTGCGGCCGGAGACAGTTTGGTGGTCGATGCCGCTATCCTTGAATTTGAGTGAGTTGGAGCGGAAACGTCTCACATCGGAACGCATGCGTAACTATTTAGCAATTGCTCGCACTCTGTTTCTGGGCTTGTCGCGTTTCTGAAACTCGTGTCTCAATCAGGTGCATAGGACACGGGTGGTCGATGGTGCCGAAGACGGCAGGCCCTCGCAGAGGAAGGCAACGTGCAGGAAGAGGATGGCTTCACCCGCTGGATCGAGGCGTGCGCCGCGGGCGAATTGCTGGGCATCGGCACGGCGGCGCTTTGGTGGATCACGGTCGACCGGTTCGATCCCGTGCCCGTGGGCCATGTCGCCGAATGGCTGGTCTTCCTGGGGAAAGCCTCGAGCGGGCTGATTCAGGGACTTATCCTGGGGCTGTTGCAGGGCTGGGCGCTGCGCCGCCAGTTCCCGGCGCTCAGCCTGCGCGCGTGGCTGGTCGCAACGATGCTGGTCGGTCTGCTCGTCTGGTCGATCGCCGCCTGGTTCGCCGTATTCCCGTCGCTCGACAATGATCCGCTGCTGCCGACGGTCACGACGCTGTTTCAGACCGCCGTCGCCGCCGCGGGGTTCGGCATGGGATTAGGGCTTTTGTTCGGCATGGCGCAGGCCCTGGTCCTTCGCCGCGCCGCGGGCCAGGCGCATTGGTGGATCGCGGTCAACGCGGTCGGATGGGGTGCGGCGCTCCCCTGCATCTACGTGGCCGCCTCGCTCGGCAGCGCTGCGCCGAGCAGCCTGGAAATCGCGTTTCGCGGGTTGGTCGGCGGCGCGGTGTCCGGCGTGGTGCTTGGCACCATCACCGGCCTGTCGTTCGCGGTGATGCCGGCGCGACGCGCGGCCTGAGCTGCCTCAGCCGAGATGCGGCGCGAACAGCACGAGCAGTCGTTCGTACAGCGCCCGCTTGAACGGCACGATCAGCTCCGGCAGCTCCGCCGGCTCGGCCCAGCGCCAGGCGCGAAACTCGGGTTCGGCGGTGACGATGTTGATATCGCCCTCTTCCCCCAGGAAGCGCAGCAGGAACCAGCGCTGGCGCTGGCCGCGCCACTTGCCCTTCCAGACCTTGCCGACCAGCTCTTCGGGCAGGTCGTACTGAAGTTCCTCGGGCGCCTCGGCGATGAGCTCGGCATGCTGGCGCGCGACGCCGGTCTCTTCCCAAAGCTCGCGGAACGCGGCGTCCAGCGCGTCCTCGCCGGGGTCGATCCCGCCCTGCGGCATCTGCCAGGCCTCCAGCGTGGAATCGAGTCGCTGGCCAACGAACACACGGCCGGCGCGGTTGAGCAGCATCACGCCGGCACAGGGACGATAGGGAAGCGAAGCAGGATCGGTCATGCGGCTTCCCTAGGACGAAGCGTGGCATGGCGGAAGGGTCGTCTTTCGTCGAACCCGCCGGCTACCTAAATCCGCGGGCGTGATCCCCGTCGTCCATCATCCCGATTATGTCGCGCCGGCACCGGCAGGCAGTGCCTATCTCTGGAACAAGAACGGCCTCGTCCGCGACCTGTTGCAGGCTGAAGGCGCGCGCATCCGCTGGCACGCGCCCGAGGCGATGTCGCCGCGCTGGCTGGAGGCGGTGCACGATCCGGACTATGTCGCCGAGGTGCTGGAGGCGCGCGTGCCGCCGCACAAGACGCGGCGGATCGGCTTCCCGGTCACGTCGGCGGTGGCGCGACGGTCGGAACGGGTGCCGGGCGGCACGTTCCTCGCCGCGCGGATCGCCCAGCGCGAAGGCTATGCGGCGAACAGCGCGGGCGGCAGCCATCATGCGCTGGCCGATACCGGGGCCGGCTATTGCGTGTTCAACGATCTCGCCATCGCAGCGGTGCGCCTGGTAGAGGAAGGCCATGCCCGGCGCGTGCTGATCGTCGATTGCGATGTGCACCAGGGCGACGGCACCGCCGCGCTCACCGCCGGTCGACCGGAGATCGCGACCTATTCGATCCATGCCGAGAAGAACTTCCCGGTCCGCAAGGCGCGCTCGACGGTCGATGTCGGGCTGGCGGATGGCACGGCGGACGCGGCCTATCTCGAAGCGCTCGAGACCACGCTCGTGCCGCTGCTCGCCCAGGTCGATCCCGACCTGGTGCTCTACCAAGCCGGCGTCGACCCCTTCGCCGACGATCGCCTCGGGCGACTCGGGCTGAGCGGGGAGGGGCTGGTGGCCCGCGATCGCTGGGTGGCGGAGACGCTGCGCCGACGCGGTGTCCCGTTCGCCAGCACGCTCGGCGGCGGCTATGGCAGCGACGCGCTGGAAGTGGCCCGGCGGCATGCGACCTCGATCCTCACGCTGGGCACGACGGCGCTCGGCGACGCTTGCAACCTGCGCAATCAAGGCGCATCTGGCGCCGCATGAGCCACTATCCCGCGCTTCGCCTTCGTCGCTCCCGGGCTTCGGCCTGGAGCCGTCGCCTCCATGCCGAAACCGTGCTCACCCCCGCCGACCTGATCTGGCCCGTGTTCGTGACCGAAGGCGCCGAGGAAGAGCCGATCGCCGCGCTTCCCGGCGTATCGCGCTGGAGCCTGGCTGGCATCGTCGATCGGGCTCGCGAGGCGCGTGACCTCGGGATTCCCTGCCTCGCGCTGTTCCCCAACACGCCGCGCGAACTGCGCACCGAGGATGGCCGCGAGGCGGTCAATCCCGACAATCTGATGTGCCGCGCCATCCGCGCGATCAAGGACGCGGTGCCCGAAGTCGGCGTGCTGACCGACGTCGCGCTCGACCCCTATACCAGCCATGGGCATGACGGCATCGTCGACGCGGCCGGCTATGTGCTGAACGACGAGACCTCGGCGGTGCTGACCGAGCAGGCGCTGGTCCAGGCAGCGGCGGGCGCCGACATCGTCGCGCCGAGCGACATGATGGACGGCCGCGTGGGCCAAATCCGCACCGCGCTGGAGGCGAACGGCCATGTCAACGTGCAGATCATGGCCTATGCCGCCAAATATGCGAGCGCCTTTTATGGCCCGTTCCGCGACGCGGTCGGCACCCGTGGGCTGCTGAAGGGCGACAAGAAGACCTACCAGATGGACCCCGCCAATGCCGAAGAGGCACTGCGCGAGGTGGCGCTCGATCTGGCGGAGGGCGCGGACAGCGTGATGGTGAAGCCGGGCCTGCCCTATCTCGACATTATCACCCGTGTGAAGAGTGCCTTCGAAGTGCCTGTCTTCGCGTATCAGGTGTCCGGCGAATACGCGATGCTGGAGGCCTCGGCCGCAGTCGGCGCGGGCGATCGCGACGCGCTGGTGCTGGAAACGCTGATGGCGTTCAAGCGCGCGGGCTGTTCGGGCGTGCTCACCTATCACGCCCCCCTGGCGGCACGGCTGCTCGGCGCGTGATCGAAACGCCGCGGCTGCTGCTGCGGCCGCCCGAGCCGCGCGACTTCGATGCACTCCATGCCATGTGGAGCGATCCGGAGGTGATGCGCGACCTCGGCCCGGTGAAGAGCACGGCGCATAGCCGGGCGACGATCGCGCGGCATCTCGGCTATGGACCCAGCCATGGCCTTGGGTTCAACGTCGTGGAGCGGCGCGAGGACGGCGCGGTGCTCGGCTTTTGCGGCCTGAAGCCCGGCGCGCCGGATACGCCGATCGCAGGCGAACTGGAGATCGGCTGGATGTTCGCGCGGCCTTTCTGGGGGCAGGGCTATGCTCGCGAAGCGGCGGCGGCGAGCCTCGACTGGGCCTGGGTGCATCGCTCCGACCCACGCGTCGTCGCGATCACCTCCGCCTGCAATCTTGCCAGCCGTGCCCTCATGGAGCGGCTGGGAATGCGCTGGTTCACCGATTTCGAGCATCCGGTGCACCCGCCCGGTCATCGCTTGCGTCCGACCGTAGCTTTCGCGATCAACCGGCCATGATCGAAACCGAACGACTCCTGCTGCGCGGCTGGACCGACGCCGACCGCGCGCCCTTCCACGCAATGGCGAACGATCCGCGCGTCATGGCCTATATCGGGCCGCTGCAATCGCGCGCGGAAAGCGACGCGGGCATCGACCGGCAACGCGCATTCCAGGCAGGCCATGGCCATTGTTTCTGGGCGCTCGAACGCCGCGAGGATGGTGCGTTTCTCGGGTTCTGCGGCCTGAAGCCCGGCGCAGCGGGTACGCCGATCGCGGGCGACATCGAGATCGGCTGGCGGCTTGCGACCGAGCATTGGGGCCAAGGCTATGCCCGCGAGGCCGCCGCGGCGAGCCTCGCCTGGGGATGGCAGCATCTCGCTGCCTCGAGCATCGCCGCCATCACGGTCGAGGCGAACGCCCGGAGCTGGGGCCTGATGGAGCGACTCGGCATGCAGCGCGTGCCGGACGGCGACTTCGACCATCCCACGGCGATCCCCGCGCTGCGCCGCCACCGCACCTATCGCATCCACCGTCCGTGATCGACGCCGCGGATCGCGTACCGGGCCGCGCGGGCATGTTGCGCGCGCTGTTCGTCGCCACGATCCTCGCCGGATCGTTCCTGCTGTTCCTGGTCCAGCCGATGGTCGCGCGGATGGCGCTGCCGCGGCTCGGCGGGGCGCCGGCGGTGTGGAACTCGGCGATGCTGGTCTACCAGGCGCTGCTGCTGGTGGGATATGGCTATGCGCATTGGCTGGGGCGGTTCCGGGTGCGGACCCAGGCGGCGGTGCATCTCGGCCTGCTGGCTGCCGCCGCGCTGTGGCTGCCGATCGGGCTGGGCACGATGCAGGTGCCGATCGGCGCGGAGCCCGCGCTCTGGGTGCCGTGGCTGCTGACCGCGGCGATCGGGCCGCTGTTCCTGGCGATCTCCGCCCAGGCGCCGCTGCTCCAGCGCTGGTACGCCGCCGCCAGCGGTGGCCGCGATCCCTATGCGCTCTATGCCGCGTCGAACATCGGCAGCTTTGGCGGGCTGCTCGCCTATCCGCTGCTGGTCGAGCCGTTCCTGCGCCTCCGCGACCAGAGCTGGCTGTGGACCTTCGGCTATGCGGTGGTCGCGCTGCTGGTGCTCGCCTGCGCCAGTCGCCTGCCGCGGCGGGAACCGGTGGCACCGCCCCGGCAGGCTGCCCCGGCGACGATCGTGCGGGACTGGGCACGCTGGATCGCGCTGGCGCTGGTCCCGTCGGGGCTGATGCTCGCGACGACCACCTTTCTCACCACCGATATCGTCGCCGTGCCGCTGCTCTGGGTGCTGCCGCTCGGCCTGTACCTGCTGAGCTTCCCGGTGGCGTTCCGCAGCTCGGTGTTGCTCGACGACCTGCTCGGCCGGTGCGTACCGCTCGTGCTGCTGCTGTTCGGCGCGACATTGATCGCCGGCGACCAGCGGCTGGCCTATTTCAACGCGGTCATCGGCCTTGTCCTGCTGTTCGCGGTGTCGGTCGCCTGCCATGCCCGGCTCTATGCGCTTCGCCCGCCGGCCGATCGACTGACCGGCTTCTATCTGGCCATGGCGCTCGGCGGGGCGCTGGGCGGCGTGTTCGCCGGGTTGCTGGCGCCCGTGCTGTTCGACTGGACCTATGAATATCCGCTGCTGATCCTCGCTGCGGGCCTCTTGATCCCGCAGCGACCGCTGACCGGCCCGCTGGAAAGCCTGTGGTCGGGCCCCCGCCGCAAGCCTGTCGGGCTCGCACTAGGCGTCGCGGTGGTCGCCATCGTCCTGATCGGCTCGACCGACAAGCTGCTCGGGCCGATGCATGTCCAGCTTGGCTTTCTCGCGATCGGCGCCATCGGGCTGGTGACGGTCGGCGCCCGCTTGCCCTATGCGGTGGCGCTGTGCGGCGCGCTGTTCCTGTTCGGCGGCTATACCGCCATCCAGACTTCGCTGAGCGGCGCAAGGACGCGAAGCTATTTCGGTGTCTACACGGTCACCGATCAGCCCGACCAGCGGCGGCTCGCCCATGGCACCACGGTGCACGGCGTCCAGCTGAAGGGCGATCGCGCACGGCTGCCGACGACCTATTATCAGGCGGGGTCGGGCGTGGGGCAGGCGATGCAGGCGGCGCCGGCGCTCTATGGCCCCCGTGCGCGGATCGGCGTGGTCGGGCTCGGGACCGGGACGCTGGCGTGCTATGCGCAGCCGGGGCAGGACTGGCGGTTCTTCGAGATCGATCCCGCCGTGGTGCATCTCGCCCGCGACACCGGCGCCTTTACCTTCCTGCGCCTCTGCGCACCCCAGGCGCATATCCTTGTCGGCGACGCGCGGCTCCGGCTCGGCGAGCTGCCGCCTGCGAGCCTCGACCTGCTCGCGCTCGACGCCTTCTCCTCCGACGCGGTGCCGATGCACCTGATGACCGCGGAGGCCTTCGCCACCTATGGCCAGGTGCTGTCATCGGAGGGGCTGCTGCTCGTCCATATCTCGAACCGCTTCCTCGCGCTCGCGCCGGTAGTGGCCGGTGCCGCCAAGGCGGGCGGCTGGCAGGGACTGCGGCTCGTCCATGTACCCAGCGCGCTCGAGCGGCAGGCGGAGGGCGCGGTGTCCGACTGGATCGCGCTCAGCCGTTCGCCGCGGTCACTGGCGGCGCTGCGCGCGCGGGACGGGGCGTGGCGACCGCTCGTCGCCGAGCCGGGCTTTGCCGGATGGACCGACGACCATGCCTCGCTGGTGCCGGTGCTGCGGCTGTTCCGCGGCAACCGGGACTGACGTCAGGCCGGGCGTCCCAATTCACGGGCGATCGCGACGAATTCGGCGACGCTGACCGTCTCGGCGCGGCGGCTGGCATCGATGCCGAGCGACTCCAGCGCCGCCAAGGCACCCGGCACCGGCTTGAGGCTCTGGCGCAGCATCTTGCGGCGCTGGCCGAACGCTGCCGCGGTCACCGCTTCCAGCACGCGCAGCTGCACGCCTTCGGGGGCTTCGCCGGGAACGATATGCACCACCGCCGACATCACCTTGGGCGGCGGGGTGAAGGCCGAGCGGTGCACGCCCATCGCGATCCGCGGGGCGCTCCGCCACTGGGCGAGCACGGCGAGCCGGCCATAATGTTCGGTGCCCGCCTGCGCGACGATGCGCTCGGCGACTTCCTTCTGGAACATCAGCGTCAGGCTGGCCCACCAGGGTTGCCAGTCGGCCGAAAGCCAGCCGATCAGCAGCGCCGTGCCGACATTATAGGGCAGGTTGGCAACGACGTGCGGCTTGCCCGCGAACAGCGCCGGCGCATCCACCTCCAGCGCATCGCCTTCGATCACGCGGAGCTTGCCCGGGAAATAGCCGCCCAGTTCCTCGAGCGCGGGAATGCAGCGCCGGTCGCGCTCGACCGCGGTGACGCTGGCACCGGCCTGGAGCAGCGCACGGGTGAGGCCGCCGGGCCCGGGACCGACCTCGAAAATCTCGGTACCCGCGATGTCGCCGGGCACCTTGGCGATCCGGCCGAGCAGCTGGCCATCGAACAGGAAGTTCTGGCCGAGCGCCTTGCTGGCGCTCAACCCGTATTTGGCAATGACGTCGCGGAGCGGGGGAAGGGCGGTCACGCTGCGGCTTCGGCTCGGCGTTGCGCAGCGCTGGCGGCCATCCGGATGGCGGCGATCATTGCGCCCGGATGCGCGAGGTTCTGTCCGGCGATGCCGAAGGCGGTGCCATGATCGGGCGAGGTGCGGACGATCGGCAGGCCGAGCGTCATGTTGACCCCGTCGTCGAAATGCAGCGTCTTGATCGGGATCAGCGCCTGGTCGTGGTAGAGGCAGAGCGCCGCGTCATAGCCCTGGCGGGCGCGGGCGTGGAACAGCGTGTCGGCGGCGAAGGGCCCGGTTGCGTCGATACCCTCGGCACGCAATTGCTCGATCGCGGGCAGCAGCACGTCGATTTCCTCATGCCCGATCGCGCCGCCTTCGCCGGCATGCGGGTTGAGCCCGGCAAAGGCGAGCCGCGGCTGGGCGATGCCGAAATTGCGCTGCAGCCCGCGCGCGGTGACGCGGCCCTTGGCGACGACCAGCTCGGGGCTGATCAGCGACGGCACCTGCGCCAGCGGCACATGCACGGTGATCGGCACCACCCGCAGCGTCGGGCCCGCAAGCATCATCACCGCATTGTCGGCGGTGATGCCGCAACGTTCGGCGACGAACTCGGTCTGGCCGGGATGGGTGAAGCCGATCGCGTACAGCTGCGCCTTGGAAACCGGCCCGGTCACCAGCGCGCCGGCCGCCCCGGCGCTGGCAAGGCCGGTCGCGACCTCCAGCGATTGCAGCGCGATATGCGCGGTGCCCAAGGAGGGCATGCCCGGCACCACTGCTCCGGTGTCGCCGATCGGCAGCAGCGGCAGCGCGTCGGCGAAGACTGCAGATGCCTCGAGGGGGTCGCCGATCGGCGCGATCGGGCCGTCCCACACCGCGCGCACGGCGTTGGGGTCGCCCACGCCGAAAAACGGCACGAGACCTTCCGCGCGACGTGCTTCCCACGCCTTGGCGGTGATTTCCGGCCCGATCCCCGCCGAGTCGCCCATGGCGACGGCGAGCGGAGGCAGGGTGGCGCCCCCGGCCGTCATCTCAGCGATATTCGATCAGCGCGTCGCGCCGCAGGTCACGCAGCATGCGCTCGGCACGAAGGTTGACCCGCTGGTCCTCCAGCTGCTCCTGCACCTGCTCCACCGAGGGGGTGTAGGCGGCGGGCGGATCGTCGCGGCCGCAGATCACCAGCACGCGCACACCGTCCTCGATCGAGCCGAAGGGCTGCGTCGACTGGCCGACCTGCAGCGGCAGGATCAGGTTCTGCAGCGCCGGCGGCAGGTCCTTGATCACGATATTGTCGCGATCGACCACCTCGGCGCCCTCGGCCGCGGCGACCTTGCTGACGTCACCGCAGCCGCGGATCGCCTGGGTCGCCTTGGCGAAGGCGGCGGCGCGGCTGCTGGCCTGCGCCTCGGTGGTGCCCTTGGCGAAGCTTAGCGAGAGCTGGCGCAGGCTCAGCTTGGCGTCGCGCGGATCGGCAACGCCGACCTTGTGCTTGTCCGCCAGATACACGATCGAGAAACCGGCCGAGAGCGGGATCGGCCCCGCCACCTGGCCCGGCTGCATGTCCTGCACCGCCTGGGCGAGCGCCTCAGGCAGCATCGCCGGCTGGATCCAGCCGAGATCGCCGCCGCGCGCACGGGTCGAGCTCTGCGAATAGGTGCGCGCCAGATAGTCGAACGGCGTGCCCTGGCGCATCTGCTCGATCATCTTCTGCATGCCGCCGGAGACTTCCTGGGCGCGATCGGGCGTGGCGTTCTGATAGATCTCGTAGACGTGATATTCGTCGGTGCCCTTCTGGGCGGTGAGGCGATCGATCATCGCCTTCACCTCGGCTTCGCCGACATTCACGTTGACGCGGCGCCGCAGCAGCCGGCTCCAGGCCAGCTCCGCCTCGACCTGTCGCTTGATCGAGCGTTCCGAGGAACCGATCTCGCGCAGCCAGGCGCGCATCTGCTCGGGCGTCTTCTGGAAGCGCGCGGCGACGCGGGCAAAGCTCGACTCCACCTCGCGCGGCTCGATCTTGATCTCGTTGGCCTTGGCCTCCTGGATCTCCAGCGTCTCGTCGATCAGCTGGCGGAGCATCGCAAGCTTCAGCTGCTCGCGCTCCTCGGGCTTCAGGGTGAGCTTCTGCATGCCCGTGACCAGCGCAACGCGCTGATCGACCTCGGTGCCGGTGATCACATAGTCGTTGACGATCGCGGTCGGCTTGCGGACGTTGGGATCGGCCTTGCCGAAGATCTCCAGCGTGCTCGGCAGGTCGAGCCCGGTGTTCGGCGCCGAGGCGCTGTCCTGGCCCGGCACGGTCTGCGCCACCGCCATCGTCGCGAGGGCGGCGATGCCTGCCCCGACCAGCCACTTGGCACCCGTTCCCGCAATCCTGCCCACACCCATCATCACTTCAGAACGACCCTTATTCTCAAACGGGAAGCAGCGCATAATCGCCAATTGTGCCTGAACCAAGGCTTAGCGGCGAATCCCCCGGACCGGGGCTTCTAGCGGCCGAGGTTCTTGAAGGCGAGCGTAAGCAGATAGGAGTTGCCGCGCTGCGCGTCGCCGGTGGTGGCATAGTCGCGCCGCCAGGTGGTGCCGATGCGCAGGCAGTCGTCCTCGTAGAACAGCCCGATGCGGTGGCGGATCGGCTGGAAGCCATTGGCCAGCGACAGCGGATCTTCCTGCTTGTCGGTCAGGTCGATCAGCGTCGAGCCCGACAGCGACCAGAAGCGGGCGAACTGCACGCGCGCGCCGAGGCGAAGCTCCTCGCGATCCTGCAGATCCTCCAGCGTCGGATCGACATTGCGGTTGAGCCGCAGATAGCCGACCTGGATATAGGTGGCGCGCGAGCCGAGCGACATGTCGATCTCGTTCCGCCGTACCGCCAGGCCGTCCTTGTCCAGCCGATAGCGGTGGGTGAACGTCAGGAAATCGTGGAAGCGGATGACCGTGCGACCGACGATGTCCGAGAGGCGGTCGTTGAGGCCGGTGCCGTCGGGCAGCAGCGTCGGCCGCTTGGTCAGACGGTAGCTCTGGCCGACATTCGCCTCGACGCTGAAGCCCGGCAGGTACAGCGCGTAATCGAGGCCGTAGGTGAAGCGCGTCGAATCCTCGAACCGGTCATAGCCGGCGAAGCGATTGAGCGCGAACAGGTTCGAATCCTCGAGATCGACGGCGCGAGCATCCTCGTTCGGCACGTCCATGTTCTCGAGGTGCGGCGACGCGACCATCTGGACGCGCGGCGTGATCCGCTGCGAGCCGCCGAGGAAATCGCCGACGAACGCCCATTTCACGTCGACAGCGCCAGCCGCGATCCCGCGGAAGCGGAACCCGTCCTGCCCGCGGTAGCTGACCACGCTCGTCGCGAGCGTGTCCGACGTGTTGTAGATGTCGCCGCGCGTATAGGCGGTGAAGGTCACTTCCTGACCCCAGTTGGTCAGCCGGCGCAGGCTCCACTGCGCGCTGGTGAAGGCGCGCTGCGTATCCTGTCCGCCGGTGCGGGTCAGCGCGAGCGTGTTCAGCTGGAAATCGAACTTGCCGCCGATCAGGCCGTCGTCGAGGCGGCGACGATAGTCGATCTCGGGCAGCGCCACCGGCTGCAGGCCTTGGCGGTCGCCGACCCGCAGCGTCTGCACCGCCCAGGCGTTGATCACGAAATAGCTGTCGGCGTCGATCCGCTCGATCGAGAGGTTGTTGCGCAGCCGGTCGTCGCGCGAAATATCGTAGCGGCGCAGGAAGGTGCGGTCGCTCGCCACCCGCAGCGAGGCATGCACGTTCCAGTTGGAGTCGAGCTGGTAGCGGCCGACCAGGTCGAGATAGCCGCGAAAGTCGTTCTGCAGCGTGTCGGGGCTGGGCGCTACGGTCAGGTCGTCGGCACGGCGGCTATAGGTGCCGTACGCCTGCACCCGGAACGAACCGAGGCTGTTGAGCTCGCGATAATCCGCCTGCAGCATCGGCAGCGTGTTGGAAAACACGCGCGGCGTCACGGTCAGGTCGCGATTGGGGGCGATGCTGATGAAGTAGGGCAGGGCAAGCTGGAAGCCGTTGGTGCGGCTGTAGCGCGCGTCGGGCGTCAGCAGGCCCGAATCGCTCTGGCCGCCCGCCGGGTGCGAAAAGGCGGGCAGCGGAACGGTCGCGAAGCCGAACACCGAAATGCGCGCGCCCTTGTAGCGCAGCCGATGCCGCGCCGGGTCATAGACGACGCGATCGGCGGTGATCTTCCACGAGGGCTCCTTGGGGCAGCCCGAGCTGTCGGTGACCGAGCAGGGCGTATAGGCGGCGTTCTCGACGGTGATGACGCCGCCATCGTTGCGGGAGCCGCGCTGCGCGGCGATGCGGCCGCCGGCTTCGAGCACCACCAGCATATTGTCGACCACGCCGTCCTTCAGCGTGTCGGTCAGTTCGATGCTGTCGCCATAGGCCGCGTCGCCCTGCGGATTGGCGACGACAATATTGCCCTCAGCCATCACCTTGCCGGTGCGACGATCCCAGGTGACGCGGTCCGCCCGCAGGCGGTTGCTCTCGCGGTAGAGGCGCACATCGCCGCTCGCCGTCACGACATCGGTGTTCATGTCGTAATCGAGCTGGTCGGCGGTGAACTGGACCTGGTTGGGATCGTCCGACACGCCGTTCGGCAGTGGCGGGGCAGGCTCGGCGGGCCGGTCCTGCAGATTGGCGGCGGGCACCGCAGCGCCGGCTGCCTGGCCGGCAGGCAGAGGGCGCGATTCGGGCGCCTGCTGAGCACGTGCCTGGGTCGCAAGACACAGACCGAGCGCGGCCGGGAAGAACATGGCCTTGCGCTTCACGAAAACTCCCACCTTTATCGTCACTCCCCGGCTGACGGGCTTCTGCCCTATCGCAGCGATTGCGCCTCCGCAACGGCGGGTGCGTTGGCCGGAACGCACATCCGGGCTAAGGGGCCCCGCATGCAGGTCGATTTCTATCACCTTACCCTGGCGCCGCTCGATCGCGTGCTGCCCTCGGTCGCCGAAAAGGTGCTCGGCAGCGGCGGGCGATTGCTGATCGTCGCCGGCGATCCGGCGCTGCGCACCCGGCTTGACCAGCTGCTATGGACATATCAGCCGGCGAGCTTCCTGCCCCATGCCCAGGAAGGCGGCGATTGGGATGCCGAGCAGCCGGCGCTGATCGCCGAGGCGGTCACGCCCGCCAACGGCGCGCGCAACGTGGCGCTGGTCGACGGCGTCTGGCGCGACGAGGCGCTGGCGTTCGAGCGCGCCTTCCACCTGTTCGACGAGGAGAGCATCGGCGCGGCGCGTGCTGCATGGCGCGCGCTGGGCGAACGCGACGGCGTCGAGCGCCGCTATTGGCGACAGGACGAAAATGGACGTTGGGCACAAGTTGCCTGAGCTTGCATTGAGGACGCGGCAGGACTAGGGAGCCGCGACTTCCTTTCATCACCAACTACAGGAGCCGCACGGCCATGGCCGCGACCCGGACCTTTTCGATCATCAAGCCCGATGCCACTCGCCGCAACCTGACCGGCGCCGTCACCAAGATGCTGGAAGAGGCTGGCCTGCGCGTCGTCGCTTCCAAGCGTATCCAGATGACCCGCGAGCAGGCCGAGGGCTTCTACGGCGTCCACAAGGAGCGCCCCTTCTTCAACGACCTCGTCGAGTTCATGATCTCGGGTCCGGTCGTCGTGCAGGTGCTCGAGGGCGAGAACGCCGTGCAGCGCAACCGCGACATCATGGGCGCCACCAACCCGGCGAATGCCGAGCCGGGCACGATCCGCAAGGAACTGGCCGAGTCGATCGAAGCCAATTCGGTCCATGGTTCGGATTCGGAAGAGAATGCCGCGATCGAGATCGCCTTCTTCTTCCAGCCGGAAGAAATCGTCGGCTGATCAGCCGGAGTTTTCGCTAGAAAAATTGCCGCGCTTCCGATGGGGAGCGCGGCATTTTTTTGTCTGCACTAAGCCCCTCCCCTTCAGGCGCATCAGGTCGGCCCTGCCCCCGGCAGTGCCTGAACAGCGCGGGGCGCTGTTCACCTGATGCGGGGTTGGGGTGGGGCAGTGTCTCACCGAGACCAACAGAGGTTCTGGAATCCCTCCACCCCAACCCCTCCTCCAAGGAGGAGGGGCTAAGCACTACCGCGGCAGCGTGATCGTCGCGGTAAGGCCGCCGCCCTGGCGGTTGGCCAGCGCGATCGTCCCCCCAGCATCGTTGACGATCGCTCGCGCCAGCGCGAGGCCGAGCCCGATCCCGCCGGTATCGCGGTTGCGCGATTGCTCCAGGCGGGTGAACGGGTTGAACACCGCTTCCAGCTTGTCCGGCGGTACGCCGGGGCCGCGATCGCACACCTCGATGGTCACGCGGTCGGTCACCGGAATCAACCGCACTTCGGCCGCGCCGGCATATTTTACCGCATTCTCGATCAGGTTGCGCACCGCCCGCCGCATCAGCGTCGGCCGCAGCCGCATCTTGAGCCGCTCGGGCTCCTCGAAGGTCACGTCATGATCGAGATCGCGGAAATCCTCGACCACCGCGTCGACAAGCGCGCCCAGATCGACATCGGTGTTGGGCTCGCTCGGCCGGCCCAGCCGCGCGAGCGACAGGATATCGTCCAGCGTGCGGCTCATCTCGTCGACGGTGTCGGCCATACGGGCGCGATCGTCCTCGTCCTCGACGGACTCAATCCGCACCCGCAAGGCCTGGAGGGGCGTACGCAGGTCATGGCCGATCGCGCCGAGCATGCGGTCCTTCTCGTCGAGCATCGTCGTCACGCGACGGCTGAGCGCGTTATAGGCGGCGATCAGCGCGCGTACGTCGCTGGGCCCACGCTCGCGGATCGGCGGGGTGTCGCCACCGGGGCGGAAGGTGCGCGCGGCCTCGGTCAGCGTGCGCAGCGGCCGCGCGATGCGGCCGCCGACGAGTAGCACCGGCACCAGCACGACCACGTAGAGGATCAGCGTCTGCGCGGCGAGTTGCCAGATCAGGTCGAAGTCTGTGCGCGGCCATGGCGTCGCCAGCGTGAGCCAGCCCTTGCCTGGCAATTCGACCGCGACGAGCATTTCGGCGCCCATGCGGCGCAACCGCTCGGCACGGAGCGGATCGAGCTTGGGATCGAGCAGGCGCTTCGGATTTACCGGGCGGAGCGCGGCCATGATCTTGCCCGCGTGCAGGCCGGCATCCTCCAGCCCCCGGCGCAGGTCGCGCTCGACATCGGGGCGGCGGTTTTCGTCCTCGCGCGCGAACGGGTTTTCGGCATGGAGCCTCACATGCGTGCGCGGATCGGAGAGGAAGCGATTCTTCACTGCACCGGGCTGAAGCGGCGTCTCTCGCTGCAGGGCCAGCAGGCGCTCGGCGGCGTCGGCGAGGCGCGTGGTGGCTGGCACGATCACCAGCGCGAACCGGGCTTTCTGGCGCTCGTGGAGCAGCAGCGTGAAATTGATCGCCTGCGCCACGAACAGCGCCGCGGCGACGAGCAGGGCGATCCGGGCAATGAGACTGGTCGGGAGGAACCGGGTCAAAGCCGGGTAACCTCCGCCGCGAGGGTGTAGCCGCCGCCCCAGACGGTCTTGATGATCGACGGGTTCTTCGGGTCCGGCTCGATCTTCTTGCGCAGCCGGCTGACCTGGTTGTCGACCGCGCGGTCGAACGCCGCGGCCTCGCGGCCCTGGGTGAGATCGAGCAGCTGGTCGCGGGTGAGCACCTGGCGGGGGCGCGTCACCAGAGCGTGGAGCAGGCTGTATTCGCCGGTCGACAGCGGCACCGACACGCCTTCGCGATCGACCAGCGCGCGCTCGCCGGTGCGCAGCACCCAGCCGGCAAAGGCGAAGGCGCCGGTTTCCGGTGCATGCTGCTTGGCGCCGCCGGCCGACCAGCGGCGCAGCACCACCTTGATGCGGGCCGAGAGTTCACGCGGGCTGAACGGCTTCACGACATAATCGTCCGCGCCCATTTCCAGCCCGACGATCCGATCAGTCTCCTCGCTGCGTGCCGTGAGCAGGATGACCGGCGTCTCGCTCGTCTCGCGGATGTGCCGGCACAGGCTCAGGCCATCCTCGCCCGGCATCATGATGTCTAGGATCACCAGATCGATCGCATAGGCGTTGAGCCGCGCACGGGCGCTCTCGGCATCGCCCGCCTGGGTGACGCGGAACCCCTGCTTGGTCAGATATTGCGCGAGCGGCTCGCGGATCGAACGTTCGTCGTCGACGAGCAGGAGATGGGGGACCTCGGACATCGTCAATAGAGTAACGCCTTTGTGCGCAGGGAAAAGAGCCGGGCGGGAGGGAGGAGATCCGCGGACCGCGCGGTGCGGCGACAGGGGAGGCGCCTGCGATCCCGACGGGGACAGGATCTGCGAGGACCCGCGGCCTCCCGCCCGGCTGCTCCGGCTGGCGTCAGTTGCCGCCGGTCGGAGGGGGCGGGGGCGTGTCGCCCGGGGGCGGTCCCTGGCGGCCGCGCCAGCCGCCGCCGCGGCGCATGCCCATCATGCGCTGGACGGCCGCCTGGCGCTCGGCGGCGTCGATCTTGCCGTCATGGTTGGTGTCGATCCTGTCGAACAGCCGGGCGGCACGCGCTTGCTCGTCGGCCAGCGTCAGGTCCTTCTTCGGCGCCATGCGGCCAGCCATGCGTGCCCGTTGCGCCGCATGATAGGCTTCGCGCTCCTCGGGCGTGACCTTGCCGTCGTGATTGGCGTCCATCGCATTGAACCGCGTCGCCACGCTGGCGAGCATCTCGTCGCGGGTGACGATGCCGTCCTTGTTCTGGTCCGCCATGGCGAGCGGATCGGGGCGGGGGCCGCGCGGGCCGTCCTGCGCCGCCGCCGGGGCCGCGAGCGCCGAGCCCGCGAGCAGCGAGGCGCCGAGCGCGGCGAGGGTGACACGTTTGAGCATCCGAAACTCCTGGAGAGAAGGGCGTGCCGGGGACAGGGGCGCGCCCCCGGCACGCCCTTTGTTTCGGCGCCGGCTGTCGCACGGGTTTGTCATCGCCACCCGCAAAGTGTCGCAAATTGTCGTTCGTGCTGGACCTAGGCCGCGGCCGCGCCATGGACGCGCGGGACGACTTTCCATTCGATCAGCACGAGCGCACTCAATGCCAGCAGCGCTGCCACGGCGAAATTGCCGCCCTGGAACCCGCGCTCGGCCCCGAAGGCGAGCGACTGGCTGAGGATCAGCGGCCCAAGGATCAGCGCGGTGCTGCTCAGTGCCGACATGCCGCCCTGCAGCGCCCCCTGTCGCGACGGATCGGTCATCCGCGACAGCAGCGCGGTAATCGAGGGAAATGCCAGTCCCTGGAAGGCGGCGAAGGGGATGATCGCGAACACCATCCAGGTCTGCCGCGCAAAGCAATAGCCGAGAAAGGCGAGGCCCCCGGCGAGCATGCCCAGTACCACGGTGCGCTCCTCGCCCCAGGCGGCGATCGCGCGGCCGGTGACGAAGCTCTGCACCAGCGCCATACAGATGCCGGAAACGGCGAGCGACCAGCCGATCATCCGCTCGTCCCAGCCGAGCGCGATCTCGCCGAAGAACGCCCAGGTCGCCGGATAGACCATGTGCGCGAGCTGCCACAGAAAGGCCGCCAGCAGCAGCGGCTTTGCCTTGCCGGCTTGGAATAGCGGACCGAAGGCGGCGAAGACGTGGGCGTTGCGCAAGCGGAAGGGGCGGCGGCGTGCGGGATCGATCGTCTCGGGCAACAGCGACAGGATCCATAGCGCGTTGAGCCCGGCCAGCACCGCCGCGGCGAGGAACGGCGCGCGAGGGCCGAAACTGGCGAGCAGCCCACCGATCGCCGGCCCCAGGATGAAACCGATCCCGAAGGCGGCGCCCATCAGGCCGAAGGTCGCGCCGCGCTTTTCCGGCGGGGTCACGTCCGCCAGCACGGCATTGGCCGGGCCATAGACCGCGCCGGCGATGCCTGCGACGACCCGACCGACGAACAGCCATCCGATTGTCGGCGCAGCGGCCATCAGCGCATAGTCGATCGCGAACGCGGCCATCGAGAACAGCAGCACCGGGCGGCGGCCGATGCTGTCACCGAGCGTGCCGAGCACCGGGCCGGCGAAAAACTGCGCGACGGCGAAGGCGACGAGCATCCAGCCGCCGATGCGGGCGGCATCGTCTAGGCTGGTGTGCGAAAGGGTGACGATCAGCCGCGGCAGCACCGGCAGGATCACGCCGAAGCCGATCGAGTCGATCAGCACCGCCGCCAGGACGATCGGTACCGCGCGATGATGAAACGACATGCTGCTTTCCCCCTCCTGGCCATCAGGCCTATCGTAACGCAGCGTCGCGCAGGTTGCCATGGCGCGCCGTTGAACTGCCCGGCTGCGCGAGGAACCAGAAGCCGCAGGCGATTACCCGGACATGATAGGGAGCCCACGGGGCCGAAGGCTACAGGCCACCGCATCGGTTTGTGCAACACTGTGCCCCATCTGCAACGATTGCATTCAAGTGGCATTTTGCAACTTTAGTTTTGCTTGACGACCCTTAGCGGAAGGCGTGTATTCGAGCTTCGGGTATGGAGCGGAAACACAGCTCCAACCTCGGTGGAGAGGATTGATATGCGGCTACGCCTTATGTCGGCCTGTGCAGTGCCGGCACTCGTCATGGCGCTCGCAGCGCCCGCGCACGCGCAACAGACACCCCCCGAACAACAGGATCCTGGTGCGGCACATGCCGCGCAGTCCGATAACGAGATCATCGTCACCGCGCAGGGCCGCGCCCAGGCGCTTGCCGATGTGCCGATCGCGGTCTCGGCAGTCAGTGCCGAAACGCTACAGCAGACCGGTGCCAACGACATTCGCGCGCTCAACCAGGTGGCGCCTTCGCTCCTCGTCTCGTCGACGGGCAGCGAAGCCAATGGCTCGGCACGTATTCGTGGTATCGGTACGGTCGGCGACAATCCGGGGCTCGAAAGCTCGGTGGCGGTGTTCATCGACGGGGTCTATCGCTCGCGCTCGGGCATCGGCCTCAACGAACTCGGCGAAATCGAGCGGATCGAGGTGCTGCGCGGGCCGCAGGGCACGCTGTTCGGCCGCAATGCCTCGGCCGGCATCATCAACATCGTCTCGAAGATGCCGAGCCCGACCTTCGGGGCAGGCGGCGAGGCGACCTATGGCAATTACAATGCGATCCGCCTGCAGGGCTATGTCAACGTGCCCCTCAGCACGACGGTGTCCGGCCGGCTCGACGGCGTCTACATGAAGCGCGACGGCTTCTACCACGACGTGACCAACAATCGCGACGTCAACAATCGCGACCGCTATTTCCTGCGCGGCCAGCTGCTGTTCGAGCCGTCCAGCGACCTGCGCATCCGCCTGATCGGCGACTATACGCATCGCAAGGAAGAGTGCTGCGCCGCAGCCTATGTCGATTCGGCGACCAACCCGAACATCGGCGATCTGACCAGCCCGTCGTCCAACAACATCGTGCGGGTGATGCGCGATCTCGGCCAGCCCATGGCCGCGTTCAGCAATCCGTTCAGCCGCAACGTCTATTCGACGCCGGGTCGCAGCTATGGCGGCATCACCGAGGACTGGGGCGGCTCGGTCCAGGTCGACTGGACGCTGGGCGACGTCAAGCTCACCTCGATCACCGGCTATCGCAACTATTTCGCCAGCCAGGGCGCCGACACGGACTACAGCTTCGTCGACATCCTGTACCGCGCGCCCAATGCCAACTCCTCGCGCGCGTTCGAAACCTTCAGCCAGGAATTGCGCCTGAACGGCTCGGCCTTCAACGAGCGGCTCGACTGGCTGGTCGGCGGCTATTACGCGAACGAGGACCTGACCGTCGTCGACAATCTGCGCTTCGGCAACCAATATGGCCGTTTCGCGACCTGCCGCATCGTCTCCGGCGGCGGGCTGGCGGGACTCTATTCGCCGGCCTCGGCGGGATGCCTTGCGGCGCGACCTGCCGTGTTCGGCGCCGCATCGCCGCTGATCTACGCCGCGTTCGATCGGCTGGACGGTATCAACGATCGCGGCACGACGCGCGACTTCTACAAGCAGAACAGCCGCAACTGGGCGCTGTTCACGCATAACATCTTCCATGTTACCAAAGGCTTGGACCTCACCCTTGGCCTTCGTTACACGAACGAGCGCAAGCGGCTCAACGCCACCTTCGGCAACGACAACACCGCCTGCGTCGCCAACCAGAACGCGTTGCTGCCGCTGCGCTCGGTTGCGTCGCTGACGGCGGTCATCGACGGCATCCTCGGCCTGTCGTGCCAAGGCAATTCCACCGCCGAACTCAACGGTGTCTCGATCAGCGACACCCGCAAGGAAGACCAGTTCACGGGCACCGCGATCCTCTCGTACAAGCCGACCAACGACCTGCTGCTCTATGGCAGCTATTCGCGCGGCTATAAGGCAGGTGGCTTCAACCTTGACAAGTCGGCGCTCAAGGTGCCGATCCTGCCCTTCGCTGCCGCCGGCGGGGCGCAGGCGCTGGTCGGCGCGCTGCAATTCGCGCCGGAGACCAACGATGCCTTCGAGATCGGCCTGAAATACTCCACCCGCGCGTTCAGCCTGAACCTCTCGGCCTTCCGCCAGCAGTTCAAGAACTTCCAGCTCAACACGTTCAACGGCACCGTCTTCCTGGTGCAGAACATCAACGGCTGCACTGCAAGCCTGAACGGCGGCGATCGCGACCAGAGCAAGTTCACCACCGCGAGCAACTACAACGCCGCCGCTGCCACTACCGGCGCCTGTTCGGCATCGAATGTCGGCTATGGCGTGGTCTCGCAAGGCGTCGAGCTCGAAGCGTCACTGGTGCCAATACGCGATTTCCGCGTCGGGCTGGGGCTCACCTATGCCGACACCCATTATCGCAACCAGCTCGTCGGCAGCGACACCGGCGCGCCGCTCGACCAGGCGCTGCGGCTGCTGCCGGGCAAGAACCTGTCGAACGCCCCCGAGATTGTCGCCACTGCATCGGTCGCCTGGACTCCGAGGCTCGGCAATTCGGGGCTGAGCGGCCTGGTCTATTTCGACACCCGCCTGACGAGCGACTTCAACACCGGCTCCGACCTGTTCCCGCAGAAGATCCAGGACGGCTTCAACGTGGTGAACGGCCGCATCGGCATCCGCGGCAAGGAAGAGCGCTGGGCGATCGAGCTGTGGGGGCAGAACCTGTTCGACACCCATTACAGCCAGGTCGTGTTCAACTCGCCCTTCCAGGAGGGGGCGACCGGCGCGCCGTTCACCGATCCCCGCTATCCGGGCGGGCGCCAGATCTTCTCGGCCTATCTCGCCGAACCGCGCACCTATGGCGTAACGGTGCGCACCCGCTTCTGAATTTCCTGGGGAGGAAAGCACTGGGCCGGAGGCGCGATCCTCCGGCCTCTTTTTAATCAGTCCCGCAGCACGCGATCGTCGAACAGGCCATAGGCGAGCGTGGACGCGTAGAAGGTCACCGCACGCTCGCGCGGCATGGTGCTCGCCCATTTGCGCATGTCGAACGCGGCGTTCTGCAGCGCCATCAGCGCCTGGCTGGCGACCAGCGGGTCGATCGGCCGGATCGTGCCCTCGGCGATGCCGTCGGAGAGCATGCCGGCAAAGCGCCGGGCGATCCGGTTCGAGCGATCGAGCATGGTGTTGCGCACGTGCGACGGCAGGCCGGAAAGCGCGGTCGTGCGCAGCAAAGGGCCGCGCTCCGAAAACTGATAGTCGAGCAGCGTCGCCAGCGTGCTCTCGATCCGCTGCCACTGGCTGCCTGCGTGGCTTTCCGCCAGCCGCTGCGCATCGGCAAGAATGTCGAAGCTGCGCTTGTAGCAGGCGATGACGAGGTCATCCTTGGCATCGAGATGATGATAGAAGCTGCCCTTGGTGACGTTCAGCTCCGAGGCGATCCGCTGCACCGAGGCGCCGCGATAGCCGAGCTCGTTGATCAGCCGGGTGGCGGCGAGCAGGAACGCCTCGCGGCCGGGTTCGGGTTCTTCATGGACCAACTCGAACAATTCGGGCGCCCAACGCTCGCCCGGCGCGGCGATGCCGTGGCGGAACACGTCCATCAGGCGCGCCTCGACACGCGGATATTCGTCGATCTCGTAGCGCGAGATCCAGGCGTTGAGCCAGAAGCTGTTCTCGAGCAGCACATGCGCCCGCGCGCCGCGCAGGTCGGTCTCGGCGCGGCTGCCCTCGGTGCCCCACAGGCTGCGGGTCTTGCGGAAGATGTTGCGCCAGCCGGTGAGCAGCTTGCCCTTCAGCGGCTCTTCCATCGCGCGCAGATCGGACAACATCGCGACCGCCTGTTCCTCGCCGCGGCCGATCCGCGCCAGCCGTTCCATGTTGACGCCCAGGAAGCGGGCGACGCGCGCCTCCGGCGTGGCCTCTGCGAGTGCCTGGTCGAGGATCGCGTCGAGCCAGGCCAGCGTCTGCTCGAAGGCGGCGGCGGCAAGGTCCTCCTTGCGCTTGAAATAATAGGTGACCGAGGTGGTGTTCAGCCCCACCCGCCGCGCGACGTCGGCGAAGGTCATACCCTTCGCGCTCTGCTCGTTGATCGCGGCAGCCGCGGCGGCGAGGATAGCGTCGCGCTTGGCCTGGAACCGCTTCGTGTTTGTGGTCTCGATCTTGGGCGGCGATTGCATCGCGCCAGCTTAGCCGTTTCCGTCGGGCGCCAAAACGGTTTTTTGATGCCGGTATGTCGCGATTTTGATTGGGCGGCGCCCTTTACCGAATATCGGGTACGGGGTAAGCCTCTGGCCAAAGAATGACAGGAGAGCGATGCCATGGACTTCACGCTGAACGCGCGCGAAACCCATTTTCGCGACCGGGTGAAGGCCTTTGTCGACGCCGAGGTCCAGCCGCGCGATGCCGAGTATCGCGCGGCGGCTGTGGCGGGAGATCGCTGGGCGGTCAATCCGGTCCTCGAAGCGGTGAAGGCACGGGCGCAGGCGGCGGGGCTCTGGAATTTCTTCATGCCGCCTCATTCTGGCCAGCCGCCGGTCGATGACAGCTTCGTCTTCGAAGGCGAGCAACTCACCAATCTGGAATATGCACTGTGCGCGGAGGAGATGGGCCGGGTTGGCTGGGCATCCGAGGTGTTCAACTGCTCGGCGCCCGATACCGGCAACATGGAAGTGCTGCACCGCTACGGCACACGTGCGCAGAAGGAGGCGTGGCTGGCGCCGCTGATGCGCGGCGAGATCCGCTCGGCCTTCCTGATGACCGAGCCGGCGGTCGCCTCGTCGGACGCGACCAATATCGAGACGCGGATCGAGCGCGACGGCGATCACTATGTGATCAACGGACGGAAATGGTGGTCCTCCGGCGCCGGCGACCCCCGGTGCAAGATCGCCATCCTGATGGGCAAGACCGATGTCGGCGCCGCCCGGCACGCCCAGCAGAGCATGATCCTGGTGCCGCTCGACACCCCCGGCGTCACCATCGAACGGATGCTTTCGGTGTTCGGGTATGATCATGCGCCGCACGGCCATGCCGAGATCGTGCTGCGCGACGTGCGCGTGCCGGTCGACCATCTACTGCTCGGCGAGGGCCGCGGGTTCGAGATCGCGCAGGGGCGCCTCGGCCCAGGCCGGATCCATCATTGCATGCGCACGATCGGCGTTGCGGAGGAAGCGATCGCCGCCATGGCGAAGCGGCTCGTCACCCGCGTCGCGTTCGGCAAGCGGATCGCCGATCATTCGATCTGGGAGCAGCGGATCGCCCGCGCCCGCATCGACATCGAAATGACGCGGCTGCTTTGCCTCAAAGCGGCCGACATGATGGACAAGGCAGGCAACAAGGCGGCCCAGCTCGAGATCGCAATGATCAAGGTGCAGGCGCCGGGCATGGCGCTGCAGATCCTCGACGATGCCATCCAGGCGCATGGCGGGGCAGGGGTGAGCGATGACTTCGATCTCGCGCATAACTGGGGCAGCGTCCGCACGTTGCGGCTGGCCGATGGCCCCGACGAAGTGCATGCCCGCGCGATCGCCCGGGCCGAGTTCGGCAAATATGCCGACCTCAAGGCGGATCGCGCCTCGTCCGGCGACCTCGGCGTCAGCCGGTAGGAGGAAGCGGGATGCACGCAGTCCGCCTGTTCGGGGCCGCCGCCGCATGAGCGATCTGGACGAAATCCGCCTGGCCGCCTGGGGCGCAGCCCATGTGCCCGGCCTTGCGGGGCCGGTTACCGTCACCAAGTTCCCGGGCGGTCAGAGCAATCCGACCTATCGCGTGGAGGCAGCTACAGGACATTATGTCCTGCGTCGTAAGCCGTTCGGCACGATCCTGCCCTCGGCGCATGCCGTCGAGCGCGAGTATCGGCTGATCGCGGCCTTGCATCCGTCCGGCTTTCCGGTGGCGCGGCCCTACGCGCTCTGTGAAGACCGGCAGGTGATCGGCGCCCCCTTCTATTTGATGGAACTGGTCGAGGGGCGGACGCTGTGGAACGGCGCGCTGCCCGACATGGCGACCGCCGAACGGACCGCTACCTATGAAGCGATCATCGACACGCTCGCCGCACTGCATGCCATCGATCCCGACGCGGTCGGGCTGGGCGACTATGGCAGGCCGGGCAATTACTTCGCGCGCCAAGTCGAGCGTTGGACCCGCCAGTATCGCGCCAGCCAGACGGACGAAGTGCCCGAAATCGAGTCGCTGATCGCCTTCCTGCCGAGCACCGTGCCGGCCCAGACCCGCACCAGCATCGTCCATGGCGACTATCGCATCGACAACATGATCTTCGCCGCCGATACCCCGCAGGTGCTGGCGGTGCTCGACTGGGAGCTGTCGACGCTCGGGGATCCGCTGGCGGACTTATCCTACTTCCTGATGAACTGGGTGACCGAGCCCGAGGGGCGCTCGGGGGTGAAGGGACTGGCCGGGCCCGAGACCGGCATTCCGACCATGGAGGCAATGGTGGCGCGCTATTGTGCGGCGACCGGGCGGGACGGCGTGCCAGACCTCGACTGGTATTTCGCCTACAATCTCTTCCGCTTGGCCGGCATCGTTCAGGGCATCAAGAAGCGCATGCTCGACGGCAATGCATCCAGCGCCGACGCGGCGAACACGGTCGCGCGCCTGCCGGGTCTGGCCGCTGCTGCCTGGCAGTTCGCGCAGCGAGCGGGGGCAGCATGAGCGCGTTCGATTTCACCGGCAAGGTGGTGGTTGTCACGGGTGCGGCGTCCGGGATCGGGCGGGCGACCGCGCGAGCCTTCGCGACCCATGGCGCCGCGGTGGTCGCGGCGGACCTGTCGAGCGCCGTGCACGCCGCGATCGAGGGCCTCGACGCCGCGCTCGCCGTGGAGATGGATGCAGGGGACGAGGAGGCGGTCGAGCAGTTGGTGGCGGCCGCGTGCGCCCGCTTCGGCGGGATCGACATCTTCCACGCCAATGCCGGGATCGCCGGCGGCACGGCAGGAATTTTCGACGCTTCCGTAGAGCTTTGGACGGAGGTCCTGCGGATCAATCTGATCGGCCCGGCACTCGCGATCAAGCATGCCGCGCCGCAGATCGTCGCGCGTGGCGGCGGAGCGATCCTGTGTACCGCCAGCGTCGCCGGGCTACGATCGGGCGCAGGCGGCACGCCCTATTCGGCGTCCAAGGCGGGGGTGATCAACCTGGTGCAGACCGCCGCGCAGCAGCTTGCCACGTCGGGCGTGCGGGTGAATGCGATCTGCCCCGGCCTCATCGAAACCGGCATGACGCAGCGTGCCTTCGAGTACGCCCGCGCGCAAGGCAAGGAGGCCAGGCTCGGCCAGCTCAACCCGCTGCGGCGCGCGGGGTCGCCTGAGGAAATCGCCCAGGTTGCCCTGTTCCTGGCCTCCGATGCGGCAAGCTATGTCAATGGTCAGGCGATCGCGGTCGATGGCGGGCTCAGCACCAGCCATCCGGTGACGCGGCAGGTGTTCGGAAAGGTCGCCTTCTGATCGCGCCTGGGCGGTGCTACGGACGCGGCGCGCATTGAAGAAAGATTAGGGAGCGCCCGATAAGTTCGATTTCTGGGTCTGGCCAATCCGACGCCCCTTGACAGCTGAGGCTCGATTGGTCAGGCCAGAGGCAACAATCAGCCTATAGAGGTAGCTCGATGAAGATCGTCTCGGCCAAGGTTATCGTAACCTGTCCCGGCCGCAATTTCGTGACGCTGAAGATCCATACCGATCAGGGCGTCTACGGCATCGGCGACGGCACGCTCAATGGCCGCGAACTGGCGGTTGTGTCGTATCTCGAGGATCACGTGATCCCGTGCCTGATCGGCATGGATCCGCGCCGCATCGAGGACATCTGGCAGTATCTCTACCGCGGGGCTTATTGGCGCCGCGGCCCGGTGACGATGCGCGCGATCGCGGCGGTCGACATGGCGCTGTGGGACATCAAGGGCAAGATGGCCGGCATGCCCGTTTACCAGCTGCTCGGCGGCCGCAGCCGCGATGGCGTGATGGTCTATGGTCATGCCAATGGCAGCGACATCGACGAGACCGTGGATGCCGTCGGCCAGTATATCGAGATGGGCTACAAGGCGATCCGCGCCCAGACCGGCGTGCCGGGGATCAAGGACGCCTACGGCGTGGGCCGCGGCAAGCTTTATTACGAGCCCGCCGATGCGGCGCTGCCCTCAGTGACCGGCTGGGATACGCGCAAGGCGCTCAACTATGTACCCAAGCTGTTCGAGAAGCTGCGCGCGACCTATGGCTTCGATCATCATCTGCTGCACGACGGCCATCACCGCTACACGCCGCAGGAAGCCGCCAATCTCGGCAAGATGCTCGAGTCCTACCAGCTGTTCTGGCTGGAGGACGTAACGCCTGCCGAGAACCAGGAAGCGTTCAAGCTGATCCGCCAGCACACCGTCACCCCGCTGGCGGTGGGCGAGATCTTCAACACGATCTGGGACGCCAAGGACCTGATCCAGAACCAGCTGATCGACTATCTGCGCGCCACGGTGGTCGGCGCCGGCGGCCTGACCCATCTCCGTCGCCTCGCCGATCTCGCCAGCCTCTACCAGGTGCGCACCGGCTGCCATGGCGCCACCGACCTGTCGCCGGTGACGATGGGCTGCGCGCTCCATTTCGACACCTGGGTCCCCAATTTCGGCATCCAGGAATATATGCGCCACTCCGAGGCGACCGACGAAGTGTTCCCGCACGATTACCACTTCGACAAGGGCTATCTGTTCTGCGGCGAGGCGCCGGGCCATGGCGTCGACATCGACGAGGAACTGGCGGCGAAATACCCGTACAAGCCGGCCTATCTGCCGGTCGCCCGCCTCGAAGACGGGACGATGTGGAACTGGTGATCGCTGGGGGGGGCTGACGCCGTCCCTTCGCTTGAAACAAAAAGGGCGGCCGTGGAAGTCCATGGCCGCCCTTCTTGATGTTCGGTGGGAAGGGTCAGTCCTTCCAGGCCCACCAGAGCTGGGCCGGCGGGATGTTCCACCACTCCATCTCGTGCTCGATATGCTCCCAGTGCGGTGTCAGGAAGTTCCGCACATTGGGGTTGTACTGGTAGACGAGGAACGCGCCGCCCGGACGCAGGATCTCGCGCGTCGCCTTGGCGATCGCATCGCCGACGCCGTCGGGCAGCGTCGAGAAGGGCAGGCCGGAGGCGATATAGTCGGCATGGTCGAAGCCGTTGTCGCGGACGATCTTCTGCACGTCGGCCGCCGAGCCGAGCACCGCGACGAAACGTGGATCGTCGATCGACTGGCGCAGATAGCGGATGAAATCGGGGTTGGTATCGATCACGATCAGCGTGCCGTCGGGCGCGAGCCGCTCGAGGATCGGACGGCTGAAGGTACCGACGCCGGGGCCATATTCGATGAACAGCTTGGTGTTCGCCCAGTCGACCTTGCGCAGCATCCGCCGAATCAGTCGGCCCGACGATTGCGCAACGGCGCCCACCATCACCGGGCGCTTCAGGAACTGCTGCAGGAAGAACATGGTGGGGGAGGGCACACCGGCGGGGCGGCCGCGGCGGGCGCTGCGGCGCTTTGCGGTGGCGGTCGAAGGGGGCATGGGCTTCCTTACGAAAATATTACGCTTCAGCGACATCGGTTGCGCAAATTCCGGCCAACTTGCAAGCGAGCCGCGTCGAAAACGATCCCGTTTCTGGTCAAGGCATTAACGCAGCAGCGGCCCGTTGTTGCCAATATTGGCCATCGCCCGCGCGCGACGGCGCAAGAGCACGCCGGCACGGTAGGGAAGGGTCGATAGCGCGGTGATCGCGATCGGCTTTCCGCGTTTGTCGAAATCGAAGGCCTCCAACCCCAGCATGCCGAGCAGCTCGGTAAAGGCTCGGGGCTGAAATCCCGCCGCCTCGATTTGGCCGGGTGACCATTCCATCACGATCTGGATCTGCGGATTTGCGGCAATCGTCTCGCGCGCGCCGGCGAGAGCCAACGGTTCGGCGCCTTCGACGTCGATCTTGAGGAAATCTACACGGCCGCCCAGTGTCGTTGCCAGCGTATCGATCGTGGTCGCGGCAACTGCAAAGGGTTCGACGGGCGGCTCGCCCATCAGCTGCGTGAACGCTTCCGTCGCTGCGACGATGCTCGTATTGGCCGAGCGCAGGTCACGACGGTAGAGGGTGAGCATGCGCTCTGAATCGGCGACGGCGGCATGGAGCCCGGTCGCCCGGTCGGAAAAGCCGTTGATCGCGAGATTATCGCGCAGGAGCGGGAAGACTTGAGCGTCCGGCTCGACCGCCAAGACCTGCCCGTCCGGGCAGAAGCGCGCCATCAGACAGGCGAAATAGCCGAAGTTGGCACCGACATCCAAGCAGTTGCTGTCTCTTCGCAGGCTCCGCAGCAAGAAGTTCGTGACGCGCGTTTCGTAGCTGCCGGTGATGATGAACCACGGACTGATCAGCAAATCGTCGGCCTCGACGAGATAGGCGATGCAGTGTCCTCGGAGCACCACTTTCACGAGTACCCGATTGTTGCCCATATAGGTGGCGCGCGCACCATGGCCATATTTGCGGACACGGTCGACATTCGGTGCGATCAGGGCGAGGTCCCGCAGATAGAGCGCGGCGGCGCGGATGCTCTGGCGCGCCATGGGGACAATCCGACCAGCTGCGGGTTGGCCTGAAGCGGTCGTGGCGGGTCGCATGCAATTTCCCCGTGGCTGCGTGTCTGCCAGATAGACCGTGCCAGCCCGGCGATATGGCAAAGCTGCGCGTACATTTTTCACGGAAGCGCGCTCGTGGGCGGAGCTTGGCGCGCACCGGTGTGCCGATACGGAACCCGCCATCTAGGAAAGTTCGCGCGCTGGGGCTACACCTCGGGGTATGACATCGCTCGATAAGCCCCCGGTCGGCACCTCGACGGTGAAGTGGCGTTTTCCCGATATTCACCCCGAAGGCCGCAAATATGTGCTGATCGCCGCCGTGATCGCGCTGCTGAGCCTCTGGGTCTGGGACGTCCTCACCTGGCCGCTCCTGTTCCTGACGCTTGGCGTTGCCGCCTTTTTCCGCGACCCCGTGCGCGTGACCCCGGTAGAGGAGGGGGTGCTCGTCGCGCCCGCAGACGGCCTCGTCACGATGATCCAGCGGGTGCCGCTGCCGCCCGAACTCGCCGGCCCGCACGCGCTCGGCACCGCGCCGATGGTGCGCGTGTCGATCTTCATGAGCGTGTTCGACGTGCATGTGAACCGCACGCCGATCACCGGCACGATCCGGCACGTCATCTATATCTCCGGCAAGTTCATGAACGCCGATCTCGACAAGGCGAGCGACGAGAATGAGCGCCAGCACATGGTGGTCGAGGATCGCGACGGGCTGCGCATCGGCTTCACCCAGATTGCCGGGCTGGTGGCGCGCCGCATCGTCGCCTTCGTCAAGCCGGGCGACATGGTCGTGGCGGGGCAGCGCATCGGGCTCATCCGCTTCGGCAGCCGCGTCGATGTGTTTCTCCCCGAGGAATATGGCGCGCAGGTCATCCTGGGTCAGCGCACCATTGCCGGCGAGACGATCCTCGCCCGCCGCAACGCGCCTAACGTCGCCGGGGTGGCACAATGAGCGATCCGCGCCCGCGCGTCCGGCGCGGGTTGGGGCGCAGGCCGGCGCTGCCGCGCGGCATTCCGCTGCGCGCGGTGCTGCCCAACGCCGTCACCGCACTCGCCTTGTGCTCGGGGCTGACGGGCATCCGCTTCGCCATTCTCGGCAACTGGGAGGCGGCGGTGCTCATGGTGCTCGCCGCCGCCGTGCTCGACGGCATCGACGGCCGCATCGCTCGCCTCGTCCGCGCCGAGAGCCGCTTCGGCGCCGAGCTCGACAGTCTGTCCGACGCGATCTCGTTCGGCGTGGCGCCCGCGCTGATCCTCTATCTCTGGTCGCTTTCGGATCTCGGTCGGTTCGGCTGGCTGGTCGCGCTGCTGCACGCCCTGTTCTGCGCGCTGCGGCTCGCCCGGTTCAACGCGCAGATCGATCTTGCAGAGCAGCCGCACAAGTCGGCGGGCTTCCTCACCGGCGTTCCCGCGCCGGCCGGGGCCGCGCTCGCGCTGACGCCGCTGTACCTCTGGCTCTGGACCGGCGAGCCGCTGACCCGTGCGCCGATCCTGATCGCCATCTGGACCGTGCTGATCGCGATCCTGATGGTTTCCAGCGTTGCCACCTTCGGTCCGAAGATCCGTCTGCGCCAGAATGTGCGGTTCGAGGCGATCGCCGTCCTCGTCGCGCTTGCCGCGGCGCTGGTCTCGGCACCCTGGACGACGCTGGCGATCGTCGCGATCGCCTATCTCGTCAGCATCCCGTTCAGCGTGCGTTCCTACCGCCGGATCAGGCGGCTGCGCGCTGCGGGCGGGGACGCGGCATCCGCGCCGGAACCGATCGCACCCTGACCCGCGACAGGCGCGGCGACGGGGCGGGGAGCACTACCGGCCGCGCCATGCCGAACAGTTCGGCAAAGCGATGCAGTTGTGGATGAATGCTTGCGTAGAGCGCCCAGACGGCGGCCGCGAAAGCCGACCCGAACAGAAAAAAGACAGCGAATCCAGTCATTACCCGGCTCCTGATCTTCAACGCCGATCCCAGCGGAACCCAAGAACCTCGAACCGCCGAGACTCCCGCCTGTTCCATCAGTCGTGTTCTGATCGCCGTATGTTCCATTCCTGTTCCGCCGTCAAGCGATGTTCCAATAATGTTCCAGCTTGCGTCTGCAGGCGAGATCGACTAAGCGGCCGGCCTCAACCCCGCATGGGAAGCATCATAGCCCGGTGTTCGGAGCCTCTCCGAATTCCCGCTTCCCAGAGGACCAACCGGAAGGAGTTATCCCTATGGCGGCACCCGTCGTCACCATGCAGCAGCTGCTCGAATCGGGCGCGCACTTCGGTCACCAGACCCATCGCTGGAACCCGAAGATGAAGCCCTACATCTTCGGTGAGCGCAACGGCGTTCACATCATCGACCTGTCGCAGACCGTTCCGCTCTTCGCCCGCGCGCTCGAGTTCGTCAGCTCCACCGTCGCCGCTGGCGGCAAGGTGCTGTTCGTCGGCACCAAGCGCCAGGCGCAGGAGCCGATCGCCGAGGCAGCGCGTCGCGCCGGCCAGCACTTCGTCAACCACCGCTGGCTGGGCGGCATGCTCACCAACTGGAAGACCATCAGCAACTCGATCAAGCGCCTCAAGACGCTCGAAGAGCAGCTGTCGGGCGACACGCACGGCCTCACCAAGAAGGAAGTGCTGCAGCTCACCCGCGAGCGCGACAAGCTCGAGCTCTCGCTCGGCGGCATCCGCGACATGGGCGGCATTCCCGACATCATGTTCGTCATCGACGCGAACAAGGAAGAGCTGGCGATCAAGGAAGCCAACACGCTCGGCATCCCCGTCGTCGCCGTGCTCGACTCGAACGTTTCGCCGGACGGCATCGCGTTCCCGGTTCCGGGCAACGACGACGCCAGCCGCGCCATTCGCCTCTACTGCGAAGCCATCGCCATCGCCGCGACCCGCGGCGGCCGCGAGGCGCTGATGCAGCAGGGCTATGACTTCGGTGCTGCCGAGCAGCCGCCGGTCGAGGAAGCCGTCGAAGGCTGATCGCCCGCGTCATCGAACCGTAATCGGGGCGGGGCAGGGCGACACGCACTGCTCCGCCCGACTTTTAACTGAGGAATAGAGACATGGCCGAGATCACTGCAGCCGCCGTCAAGGAACTCCGCGAAAAGAGCGGCGCCGGCATGATGGATTGCAAGAAGGCGCTCTCCGAAACCAACGGCGACATGGAAGCCGCTGCCGATTGGCTGCGCGCCAAGGGCCTCGCGGCTGCCGCCAAGAAGTCGAGCCGCACCGCCGCCGAAGGCCTGGTCGGCCTGGCGGTTGCCGGCACCAAGGGTGTCGCCGTCGAGGTGAACTCGCAGACCGACTTCGTCGCCAAGAACGAGATCTTCCAGAACTTCGTCCGCGAGACCACCGCGCTGGCGCTGGAAGCCGGTGACGACATCGCCGCGATCAAGGCCGCGAAGATGGAGTCGGGCCAGACCGTGGACGAGACGCTGACCGCCAACATCGCGACGATCGGCGAGAACCAGGTGCTGCGTCGCGCCAAGAAGGTCGAAGTCGCCAAGGGTGCGGTGATCCCGTACGTCCACAATGCGGCGGCCCCGGGCCTCGGCAAGATCGGCGTGCTCGTCGCGCTCGAGTCGGAAGCCGGTGTCGACGTGCTCGAGCCGCTCGGCAAGCAGCTGGCGATGCACATCGCCGCCGCCTTCCCGCTGGCGCTCGACGAGAGCGGCCTGGACCAGGACGTGCTCGCCCGCGAGCGTGCGATCGCAGCCGAAAAGGCTTCCGAGAGCGGCAAGCCGGCCGATATCATCGAGAAGATGGTCGATGGCGCGGTGAAGAAGTTCGCCAAGGAGAACGCCCTGCTCAGCCAGCTGTTCGTGATGGACGGCAAGACCCCGGTGTCGGACGTCATCGCCAAGGCGGCGAAGGATTCGGGCTCGGCGATCGTGCTGAAGGACTATGTCCGCTTCCAGCTTGGCGAAGGCATCGAGAAGGAAGAGAGCGACTTCGCTGCCGAAGTGGCCGCGACCGCCGGTCTCACCAAGTAATCAGGCGCGCCGGGAGGGGCCGTTTCGACGGTTTTTCCCCGGCATCCACGCTTGTTCGCGCGGCGCGGCTCCTCTAGGGTCCGCGCCGCTTCGCTGTCCGCTACCCAAGATATCAGGAACCTCATGACCATATCGACCTTCCGCCGCATTCTTCTCAAGCTGTCGGGGGAGGTCCTGATGGGCCAGGGCCAGTTCGGTATCGATCCCGAGACCTGCGAGCGCGTCGCGCTCGAGGTGAAGGAAGCCAAGGAAAGCGGTCTTGAGATCTGCATGACCGTGGGCGGCGGCAACATCTTCCGTGGCATCGCCGGCGCCGCGCAGGGCTTCGACCGCGCCAGTGCCGATTACATGGGCATGCTCGCCACCGTGATGAACGCGCTCGCCATGCAGAACGCGCTCGAGAAGGTCGGCGTCGAGACCCGCGTCCAGTCCGCCATCCCGATGGCCAGCGTCTGCGAGCCCTATATCCGCCGTCGCGCCGAGCGGCACATGGAGAAGGGCCGCGTCGTGCTGTTCGCGGCGGGTACGGGGCTGCCGTTCTTCACCACCGATACCACCGCCGCGCTGCGTGCCGCCGAGATGAAATGCGATGCGCTGTTCAAGGGCACCTCGGTCGACGGCGTGTACGACGCCGATCCCAAGAAGGTCCCGACCGCGACCCGTTACGAGACGCTCAGCTACGACCGCGTCCTTGCCGACAATCTGAAGGTGATGGACGCGTCGGCGGTCGCGCTCTGCCGCGACAACCATATCCCGATCGTGGTGTTCAACATCCGCGGCGAGGGCAATCTCGCTTCGGTGCTTCGGGGCGAGGGGACTTCCACCATCGTCCAGGACGCGAACGCCGCGTAACCCACATTACCCAAGCTTCAAGGAACGCCAAAATGGCCGCTTACGACAAGGCAGATCTCGAGCGCCGCATGGCCGGCGCGGTGGAATCGCTCAAGCACGATCTGACCGGTCTCCGCACCGGCCGTGCCTCGACCACGCTGCTCGATCCGGTGACCGTCGAGGTCTATGGCTCGCACATGCCGATCACCCAGGTGGCGACCGTCTCGGCGCCCGAGCCGCGGATGCTCTCGGTGCAGGTGTGGGACAAGTCGAACGTCGGCCCGGTCGACAAGGCGATCCGCTCGGCGGGCCTCGGCCTCAACCCGATCGTCGACGGCCAGACGCTGCGCCTGCCGATCCCCGACCTGACCGAGGAGCGCCGCAAGGAACTCGCCAAGCTCGCCAACCAGTACGCCGAAAAGGCCCGTATCGCTGCGCGCAACGTGCGTCGCGACGGCATGGACAGCCTGAAGGCCGACGAGAAGAAGGGCGTGTTCGGCGAGGACGAGCGCAAGCGCCACGAGACCGAGGTCCAGAAGATCACCGACGCGACCATCGCCGATATCGACGCGGCGGCGGCGGCGAAGGAAAAGGAAATCCTGGGCAAGTGATCCGCGCCGGGGGCTCTGGTGCGGCCGAAAGGGCAGGGCGCGGTGGCCGTTAAGCTGGCCTCCGCTTCGGGTGGCGGCACCCCGCCACCCCGCCATGTCGCGATCATCATGGACGGCAATGGCCGCTGGGCGAAGAAGCGGCTGCTGCCGCGCGTCGCCGGGCATCGCCAGGGCGTGGAGGCGGTGCGCCGCGTTGCGCGTGCTGCACGCACGCTCGGCATCGAGGTGCTGACGCTCTACGCCTTCTCGTCCGAAAATTGGCGGCGACCGGAGGAAGAAGTCGGCGCGCTGATGGGGCTGCTGCGGCAGTTCCTCGCCAGCGAGCTCGACGAACTGATTGCCGAAGGCGTGAAACTGCGCGTGATCGGCGATTGGCGGCAGCTCTCGCCCGATCTCGTCGCGATGATCGATGGCGCCGTTGCGCGGACCGCGGACAATCCAGGGCCGACATTGGTGATCGCGCTGAACTATGGCGCGCAGGCCGAGATCCTCGCCGCGGCCCGCAAGCTGGCGGAGCAGGCGCGCAACGGCACGCTCGATCCCGCGACGATCGACGAAACGCGGTTCGAGAGCGAGCTGGAAACGGCAGGCCTGCCGCCGCTCGACCTGATGATCCGCACCTCCGGCGAGCAGCGGCTCTCCAACTTCCTGCTGTGGCAGGCCGCCTATGCCGAGCTGCTGTTCGTCGATACGCTGTGGCCGGACTTTGACGAGCGGACCCTTGCCGATGCGCTTGCCCAGTTCGGGCGGCGGCAGCGCCGTTTCGGAGGCCTGTGAGCAAGAATTCGGACCTTCCCAAACGCGCCGTCGTCGGGGTCGCGCTGGTCGGCCTCGCGCTCGCGGCGCTCTGGGCCGGCGGCTGGGGCTTCTGGCTGGTCGTGACGATCATGGCCGTGCTGATGATCGGCGAATGGGCATTGCTCGCCGGCGATGAAGCGAAGCGCCGGCTCAGCCAATATGTGCTGATGGTGCCGCTGGCGATCCTCAGCCCAGCGGCGTCGGGCCCCGGGTTTCTCGCCCTGGGGCTGGTGTTCGGCGCGTTTTTCTTCGTCGCCATCGTTACCCGCAACGCCAAGCTGGCGGCGGGGCAGATCTATGTCGGCCTGCCGGTGCTGGCGCTGCTGCTGCTGCGCGATCATCCGCAGGGCTTCGCCGCGACGCTCTGGTCGATGGCGATCGTCTGGGTGTGCGACAGCGGCGCCTATTTCGCCGGCCGCGCGATCGGCGGACCGAAGCTCGCGCCGGCGATCAGCCCGAACAAGACCTGGGCGGGCCTGGTTGGCGGGCTTGCGGCTGCGATCCTCTTCTCGGCCCTGTTCGTCGCCGCCGCACCCGGCGTGGCGATCGGCTGGTGGCTCGTCGGCATCTCGCCGGTGGTGGCGATCGCGTCACAGGTCGGCGACCTGTACGAGAGTCATCTGAAGCGCGTCGCCGGCGTCAAGGATTCGGGCAATCTGCTGCCGGGGCACGGCGGCATCCTTGATCGGCTCGACGGGCTGGTCTTCGCCGCACCGGTTGCGGCGCTGTTTTTTGCGATCCATCATCAGGTGGTCTCGGGAGGTTTCTGGTGGTGAAGCGCGTCACGGTGTTGGGGGCGACCGGCTCGGTCGGGACCTCGACGCTCGATCTGATCGAACGAAATCCGCACGCCTTCGAAGTCGTGGCGCTGACCGCCAATTGCGATGTCGAGAAGCTGGCGGCAGCGGCGATCCGTACCAGGGCGCGCTGCGCGGTGGTGGCAGACGAGGCATGCCTGCCGGCGCTGCAGGAACGGCTTGCCGGCAGCGGCGTGGAAACGATGGGCGGCGCCCATTCGGTGTGCGACGTCGCCCGCATGGGCGCGGACTGGACGATGGCGGCGATCGTCGGCACGGCCGGGCTCAAGCCGGTGATGGCCGCGCTTGAGGCCGGCGGTACCGTTGCGCTGGCCAACAAGGAATCGCTGGTCTCGGCGGGTGAAGTAATGATGGCGGCGGCCCGCGCGCATGGCGCGACGCTGCTCCCGGTCGATTCGGAGCACAACGCGGTGTTCCAGTGCCTCGACCGCACCGCGCCCAAGGGCGTTCGCCGGATCATCCTCACCGCCAGCGGGGGCCCGTTTCGTGCCACGCCGAAGGCGGAGATGCGCGGCATCACCCCGGCACAGGCGGTGGCGCATCCCAACTGGTCGATGGGCGCCAAGATCTCGGTCGATTCGGCGACGATGATGAACAAGGGCCTTGAACTGATCGAGGCCTTCCATCTGTTCCCGGTTGCCGCCGAGCAGCTGGCGGTGTTGGTCCATGCCCAGTCGGTCGTCCATTCGATGGTCGAATATGTCGACGGATCGGTGCTGGCCCAGCTCGGCACGCCCGACATGCGCACGCCGATCGCCTATGCGCTGGCCTGGCCCGAGCGGATGGAGACACCGTGCCCCGCGCTCGATCTTGCCGCGGTGGGCCGGCTAGACTTCGAAAACCCGGATCTCGATCGCTTTCCGGCGCTCACGTTGGCGATGGAAGCCTTGAAGGCGGGCGGGGCACGCCCTGCGATCCTCAACGCAGCCAACGAAGTCGCTGTCGCAGCCTTTCTTGCCGGCCGGATCGGATTTCTTGAAATTGCCGCAATCTCTGCCGATACGCTTAGCCGCTATGACCCGGCCGCGCCGGAGACGCTCGACGCCGTGCTGGCGATCGACGAGGAGGCGCGGTTTTATGCGGCTGAGCGAGTGAAGGACTGCGTCGCTTGATCCAATCCCCCGGCATCCTGCTCACCATTCTGGCGTTCGCGCTGGTGATCGGGCCGCTCGTGTTCCTGCACGAGCTGGGACATTATCTGGCCGGCCGTCTCTTCGGCGTGAAGGCCGAGGAATTCTCGATCGGCTTCGGCCGCGAGATCGCCGGCGTCACCGATCGTCGCGGCACGCGCTGGAAGTTCAGCCTGTTGCCGCTGGGCGGCTATGTCCGCTTCGCCGGCGACATGAACCCGGCGAGCCAGCCTTCGCCCGAATGGCTGCAGCTGCCGGCAAGCGAGCGCGCCAGGACGTTCCAGGCCAAGCCGCTGTGGCAGCGCGCGATCATCGTTGCCGCCGGGCCGATCGCCAATTTCGTCGTCGCGATCGTCATCCTCTCGGCCTTCGCCTTCATGTTCGGCGAGAACCGGACGCCTTCGGTGGTCGGCACGGTTCTCCAGGGCAGCGCCGCGGCACGCGCCGGCCTGCAGCCCGGAGATCGCATCACCGGGCTTGGCGGTCGCACGGTCGAGACCTATGCCGACATGGTGCAGTTCACCCAGCTGCGGCCCAACGAGCCGGTGCGGATCGACTTCGTCCGCGGCGGGGCGGAGCGCAGCGTCGACGCGGTGATCGGCACGCGGATGGAGCGCGATCGCTTCGGCAACGAGTTCCGCATCGGCCAGCTCGGCATCGGCGCGGCCGGATCGACCCAGGTCCCGGTGAGCCTTCTCGAGGCGCCGCTGGTCGGCCTGCGCACGACCGGCGACATCGTGCGGATGACGGTGGACGGCCTCGGCCAGATCATCACCGGTCGCCGTTCGGTGTCCGAGCTCGGCGGTCCGCTGAAGATCGCGCAGGTCTCGGGCGAGCGACTTTCGATGGGGCCGATCGAGTTCGCGTTCCTGATCGCGCTCGTTTCCATTAATCTGGGATTCATCAACCTGTTGCCAGTCCCGGTGCTGGATGGTGGTCATCTCCTGTTCTACGCCGTGGAAGCGGTCCGCCGGCGCCCGGTGGAGCCGCAGGTGATGGAATGGGCGTTTCGGGGCGGCATGCTGGCGATCCTCGCGCTGATGCTGTTCGTCACGCTCAACGATCTGGGCGCTTTCGGTGTGTGGAGGCATCTGGCCGGCTTGATCGGCTAAGGGGGTTCGTGCAGGGCGGCAATTGTGCCGCGCGCGTTCCGGCAATATTTGGATTCCGACTGGGGTGGGATGGTGACTGCGATAAAGGCAAGCAATTTGGGCGCGCGGGCGACGGCTACGCTGTTGGCAGGGACGATCCTGTCGGGCGTGGTAGCGCCGGCGGACGCGCAGACCGCGGCAAAGCCCGCGGCCGCAGCGGCCCAGCCTCAGGCTGCACCCGCTCCGGCGACGCCGGCGGTGGTGCGGACGATCAAGTCGATGCGGGTCGAAGGCTCGCAGCGCATCGAGCCCGAGACGGTGCTCAGCTACACCCGGCTCCGGGTCGGCGATAACTATTCGAACGAAACGGTCGACCAGGCGATCAAGGACCTGCTCGCCTCCGAACTGCTCGCCGACGTGACGATCGAGGGTGTCGAGACCGGCAACCTGATCATCCGCATCCGCGAGAACCCGGTGATCAACCGCGTCGTCTTCGAAGGCAACAAGCGGCTGAAGCAGGACAAGATCGACAAGGAAATCAAGCTCAAGCCGCGCCAGATCTTCACCCGCACCGCGGTGCGTGCTGACATCGCGCGGATCATCGAGCTGTATCGCCGCCAGGGCCGCTTCGCCGCCCGCGTCGAGCCGAAGATGGTCAGCCTCGACCAGAACCGTGTCGACGTGATCTTCGAGATCCACGAAGGCGCCAAGTCGAAGGTCCGCCAGATCAACATCATCGGCAATGAGGTGTTCGGCGACAAGAAGCTGCGCGCGCAGATGGCCACCAAGGTCGCCAGCTTCTCGCACTTCCTCAGCTCGAACACGTCGTACGACCAGGACCGCCTGGCCTATGACCAGCAGAAGCTGCGCCAGTTCTACCTGACCCAGGGCTATGCCGACTTCCGCGTGATCTCGGCGGTGGCCGAGCTGACACCGGACAAGAAGGACTTCATCATCACCTATGTGGTGGAGGAAGGCCCCCGCTACAAGTTCGGCCCGGTGACGGTCGACAGCGCGATCCGCGACTTCGACGACAAGAAGCTCGCCGCCGCGCTGCCGATCAAGGAAGGCCAGTGGTACAACGCCAAGACCGTTGAAGACACGATCGAGCAGCTGAGCGAGACCGCCGGCCTGTTCGGCTATGCCTTTGCGGACGTTCGTCCCGACTATCAGCGCAACAAGGATGCGCTGACTATGTCGATCAACTTCCATATCGGCGAGGCGAACCGCACCTATGTGGAGCGGGTCGAGATCACCGGCAACCGGCAGACGCAGGACAAGGTGATCCGCCGCGAACTGCGCGTGGCGGAAGGCGATGCGTTCAACACCTTCCTGGTCAAGCGCTCGCAGGACCGCATTAACAGCCTGGGCTATTTCCAGGACAAGTTCGAGATCGAGCGCAAGGAAGGCTCGGCGCCGGACCGCATCGTGCTCGGCGCGAACGTGGAAGAGAAGCCGAACGGCGAACTGACGCTGTCGGCGGGCTTCTCGAGCCTCGAACGCTTCATCCTCCAGGCATCGATCCGCCAGCGCAACTTCCGCGGCATGGGCCAGACGGCGAGCATCTCGGCCGATTATTCGAGCTACTCGAAGTCGGTCGAGCTCGGCTTCACCGAGCCCTATCTGTTCGACAGCAACATCGCCCTGGGCGCGACGATCTTCCGGCGTGACTATAACAGCTTCAATCTCGGCCTGAACAACACCCGCAACACCACCTACCAGCAGGTCTCGACCGGCTTCCAGCTGGTCGCGGGCCTGCCGCTCACCGAATATTGGACGCTGTCGGCGCGCTACTATCTCGCCAAGGACAACGTCACCCTCAACAAGAACACCTTCTACACCGACGGCAAGTGCGATCCGTTCCTTGCCGGCCGCTATTATTGCGAAGCGGTGGGCAACCGTCTGACCTCGCTGGTCGGCTTGTCGCTGATCTATGACAGCCTCAACAGCCGCCTGCGGCCGACGCGCGGCCAGCGCGTTTCGGTGGGCGTGGACGCAGCAGGCCTTGGTGGCGACGTGCGCTATATTCGCGGCCGTGTCGACGCCGCCAAATATTGGGGCCTCGGCAGCGGCTTCGTCTTCTCGCTCACCGGTGAGGGCGGGGCGATCAAGAGCCTCGACGGCAGCGAAGTCCGGATCACCGATCGCTTCTATCTGGGCGAGCCGCAGTTCCGCGGCTTCGACATCCGCGGCGTCGGCCCGCGCGTGCAGCGCTATCAGTATACCGGCGATCCGGCGCTGGGCACCCAGGCGCTCGTCACCAGCCGCGACCAGATCATCGACGACGCGCTAGGCGGCAAGGGCTATTACCTGACCAAGGCCGAACTCGAACTGCCGCTCGGCTCGGGCGCGGCGGAGCTTGGCCTGCGTCCGTCGATCTACGTCCAGATGGGTTCGCTGTTCTCGATCCGCCGACCGGACACGAACAATTACTTCCCGGCCTATATCGATCCGAAGACGGGATTGCCGGGCATCAACAAGGACGGCTCGCCGTCGCTGTTGCCGCGGCCGCTCAACGACAGCGCCGGCAATGCGCTGTACACGGTGACCACCGGCACCTTCCAGGGCAGCCTCACGCCGTGCACGATCGGCTACGCGGCCGCCGCTGGTCAGCCCTGCGTCGGCACCTCGGTCAACACCCGCGCGCTCAACTCGACGCCGGTGTTCTACGAGCAGTATCGCGGCAGCACCGCGGCACCCCGCATTTCGGTGGGCTTCGGCGTCAACTGGAATTCGCCTTTCGGCCCGTTGCGTATCGATGTCGCCAAGGCGCTGGTCAGCCAGCCGGGCGACGACAAGAAGCTTGTTACTTTCAACGTAGGGACTCAGTTCTAATGATGAAGCATCGTGTACTCGTGGCGGCGCTCGCTGCCTCGGCGGCGTTCGTCGCGGCCATCCCGGCCTCGGCGCAGGTTGCCGGTATTGCCACCATCAACACGATGGAGGTGATCACCAAGGCCAAGGCGTTCACTGCCGCCGAGAACCAGCTCGACACCACCTTCAAGCCGGTGCGCGACCAGATCCAGGCGCGCCAGACCAAGTTCCAGACCGACGCGCGCGCGCTGATCGCGACGATCGACACGAACAAGGACGGTCAGGTTTCGGAAGCCGAAGAGCAGGCCGCGGCCGCGCGCAAGGATCCGAACTACACCCAGCTCATGACCCTGCAGAACCAGGCGAACGAGGAAATCCAGAAGCTGCAGCTGCCCTCGGTGCTGGCGGAACTGTTCGCGTTCGAGAAGATCCTCGCGCTGTATGACGCCGCCCAGATCTCGGTCGTCAACGCGCGCAAGGTCAACGTGATCCTGTCGCCGGAAGCAATCGTCTACGCGCCCGACGCGATCGACATCAGCGACGCCGTCGTCGCCGAGCTCGACAAGACGCCGACCGTCGCGATCACCCCGCCGGCGAACTGGCAGCCGCAGCAGCGCACCCTGCAGTTCCAGCAGCAGGTCAACGAGCTGAAGCGTCGCGCCTATCAGCTGGCCGCCGCGCGCGCCCAGCAGCAACAGCAGCAGGGTGCCGCCGCGGCGCCGGGTGCGGCCGCTCCGGCAGCCCGTCCGGCCGCGGGCGCAACCAAGCCGGCGAAGCCCGAACCGCGGTGAGCGGGGGCGAGCAGGGGGGCAGCAACATCGGTCCGCTCGATATCGGGCGGGTGATGGCGGCGCTGCCCCACCGCTTTCCGATGCTGCTGGTCGACCGCGTCGAGGAGCTGATCCTCGACCAGTCGATCGTGGCGGTGAAGGCGGTGACGATCAACGAGTCGTTCTTCCAGGGCCATTTCCCCGGCCGTCCGATCATGCCGGGCGTGCTCACCGTGGAGGCGCTCGCCCAGGCGGCGGGCGTGCTGGCGGTCGAGTCGCTCGGGCTCGCCGGCTCGGGCAAGCTCGTCTACTTCATGGCGATCGACAACGTGAAGTTCCGCAAGCCGGTGGAGCCGGGCGTGCTGCTCAAGCTCCATGTCGCGTTCGTGCAGAAGCGTTCGCGCGTCTGCAAGTTCGCCGGCAAGGCGCTGATCGACGGCGAACTGGCGGCGGAATGCGAATTCACCGCGATGATCGCCGATCCGCCCAGCGCGTAAGCCGGGCAGAGGCCGGACCATGGACGCACTGACCTGGTTCGGCCTGTTCGCGGTGACGGCGATGCTGGTCACCTATGCGCTGGAAGCGCGCTCGACCTGGTGGGTGCTCGGCTTTGCCGGCGCTTGCCTGCTCGGCTCGGCCTATGGCTTCCTCCAGGGGGCCTGGCCGTTCGGGCTGGTCGAGGCGATCTGGTCGCTCGTAGCGCTCCGCCGCTGGTGGGGCATGCGGCAATAAGGTTGCGTTGGCGCACGGGCTCTGCTAGGCGCGCGCGTCCGCTGCCGGTCGGAAACCGGCGGCTTTTCTCAAGGAATTCGATGTGAAGCAGAACACCCACCCCGATTATCACATGATCAAGGTGCAGATGACCGACGGCACCGTGTACGAGACGCGCTCCACCTGGGGCAAGGAAGGCGATCTCATGCAGCTCGAGATCGATCCGCTCGCGCACCCGGCCTGGACCGGCGGTCGCGGTCAGCTGCTCGACCAGGGTGGCCAGGTCGCGCGCTTCAACAAGCGCTTCGGCGGCCTCACGCTCGGCAAGAAGTAAGCCGTTCGGGCCGGACGGCACCGTCCGGCCCCAAAGCTTCGCGAAAGGGCTCCCGCGCACGATGGTGCGCCGGGGGCCTTTTTCGTGTGGCGAGGACGACGCGCGGTGCAGTGCCTCGCCATCGCCCACCCGATCCCAAGGTTGCGCTGCAGGGCCGTGGCCTGCTGGATGCAGAGCCGTGGCCTGCTGAATATAGATCCGCGCTCGATAGGTTCCGTTAATCAATTTTATTCATCGGAGGTTGAACCGCACGATTTCAAAGTGCGGCAACAACAAGCGGGGAAGAAAAATGCCTAAGATGTTCGCGGTTTTGGCGCTGGTGGGGAGCCTCGGTGTTCCGACAGCGACATCAGGCAAGTTCGAGGCCAGTATGGACGAGGCCCATATCGCCACGACGCTCTCCCAACAAATCGACCTTCTCGAGATTTGCGGAATGCAGGCCGCGCTGGGCGACTTGCCCGCTCGGCTCCGAGCATTCGAGAGCTCCCACCAAAGCGCGGGTCACTCGCTTAGCAGCGACATGCAGCTTGCCGTCCTGGCGAATCGCAGCGCGCTGGTATCGCAGGCCGGAGGAAAAGATCGGTTCTGCGCCGGTCTGAAGCAGTTTGGCGTCGCCCGAGCGGCAGACGGAATCAAGCAAGGCTGGATCAATCTTTCGCGCGTGCACGCATCTTCCAAAACTGCGGGTCACAACTAAGGCGAGGGCGCTCCGATGCGATCCGTTCTATCCTTCGTTTTTACCGTCGCGGCCTTACCTGTGACATTCCTCGGCTACGGGTTTCTGCTGCTTAGCGGCGTTCTCATCGTTGCGGGATTCGTAATTGTTTTCTTCTACTTTGCCATGGGAGTGCTGATTTGGCTTGCGGGGCTGGCGTCGGCCGGCATAGGCGCTGCGCTCTGCTTCGGTGTAGAACATATCGCCGGACGCATCGGTTACGGTCGCCACCTGTATAGGAGGCGGCGATAAGGCGCATCGGATTGCAGCCGTGGCGGAGAGAGTGGGATTCGAACCCACGGTGAGCTTGCACCCACGGCGGTTTTCAAGACCGCTGCCTTAAACCACTCGGCCATCTCTCCGGAAGCACCGCGCCTAATCGACGTTGCCCGCGGGATCAATCGCTGTTGTGCGGATCGGTTGATCGTCGCCCCGCGGCGTTTTCGTCGCGTTGCGCCGGGCAGGGGCTTTCTGCCGCCGTGCTGCTGTGCAACAGCGCGTCCATGCCGCGTACTCGCTTATTCCGGATCGGGGGCCTCGCCGGCGCCCTTGCCGCCGCCATCGCCGCCGTGCCCGTACAGGCGCAGGATGAGGCGGGCTTTCAGCGCTATCTTCCGACACTTGCGCAACAGGCGGCCGCCGCCGGGGTGAGCCAGCGCACGATCGACGCGGTGATCCCCGCGCTCACCTACAATGCCCGGGTCGTCGAACTCGATCGCCAGCAGCCGGAGAGCAGCCCCAATGCGCCGGTCCCCGCCTTCGCCCCCTATCGGGCCCGCCATGTCGATGCCGATCGGATCCAGCGCGGTCGTGCCGCCTATCTGCGCGCGCGCGGCAGGCTCTCGGCGATCGAGCGCGAGACCGGTGTGCCCGAATCGATCATGGTGGCGATCTGGGGGCATGAGACCAATTACGGGCGGGTGATGGGCGGCTTCGATCTGCCCCGCGCCCTGGCCAGCCTCGCCTATGAAGGCCGCCGCCGCGCCCTGTTCACCGACGAGTTCATCGCCACGCTCAAGATGATCGATCGGGGGGTGCCGCGCGAGAAGCTCGTCGGCAGCTGGGCGGGCGCGTTCGGCGGGCCGCAATTCCTGCCGAGCGTCTATCTGCGGCTCGCGCGCGACGGCGATGGCGACGGCGTCGCCGATATCTGGAACAGCGATGCCGATACGCTGGCGTCGATCGGCAATTATTTCGTCAATGCCGGATGGCGGGCAGGGGTCCCCTGGGGCTTTGCCGTGTCGGTTCCCGCATCGCTCGATCGCCGCTCGATCGCCAGCCGGACGACCAGCCCGCGCTGCGCCCGTGTCCATGGCCGCCAGAGCCAGTGGAAGACGATGGCCGAGTGGCGTGCGCTGGGCGTGGTGCCGCAGGCGCGCGCCTGGCCTGGCGACGAGGTGCTGGCGACACTGCTCGAGCCCGACGGGCCCGGTGTCACCGCCTATCTGCTCACCGGCAATTATCGCGTGATCCTCGACTATAATTGCTCGAATTTTTACGCTTTGTCGGTAGGCCTGCTGGCCGATGCCGTGGAACGCTAGACCGATCACGCTTGCCGTTGCGCTGTTTGCCGCAGCGAGCGCGCACGCCCAGGACGCCGATCCGACCGCAGCGGCAAACGGCCCGCACGCCACGTCGCAACTGCAGCCGGGCGAGGGGCGGTACGATGCGGTAGGCTATGCCGCCGTGCTGCCACTCGGTGCCGCGGCCCTGGCGGTGAGCCCGGACCTGCCGGTGGAAAGCTATGCCGAGGTGACCGCGCTCGACAGCGGCCGCACGATCCTCGTCCGCATCGCCGAAACCGCGGAGGCGCCGGGCGCCATCGCCGCGATCTCCGAAGGCGCCGCCAGCCAGCTCGGCCTTCCCGCCGACCGGCTGGTGCCCGTGCGGATTCGCGCGGTGCGCCCTTCGACCGAGGACCAGGCCGCGCTACGCAGCGCCGGCGCCGCGCAGCCGCGGATCGATTCGCCGCCCGCGCTGCTGCGCGCGCTGCGGCTCCAGCTGCCGCCACGCCCCGAGGCGAACGCGCCTCTGCCACCGCCGCCCCCTCCGCCCGTGCAGCCCGATCCGATCGTCGACGTCATCCCGCACGAGCAAGCGGCCGACGTCGCGCCTCCGAAACGTCGGCCGGCGGCGAAATCTGCGGCGCCGATACCGGCCCAGGGCCGCTATCTGGTGCAGGTTGCCGCACTTTCTTCGGCCGAACGCGCGACTGCGCTTGCCCAAAAGCTAAAGGGCTTCGTAAAGGCAGGGGGCGGGCTCTACCGCGTCCAGCTCGGCCCCTTCGCGACGGAGGCGGCAGCGGAGCGGGCACGGGAAGGGGCCGTTCGGGCCGGGTTCGGAGATGCGCGCCGCACCTCGGTCCGATAGGGGTAATTACTCGCGTTCTGGACCGATCATCATGAAGAAGCTCGCCGCCGTTTCGTTCCTGGCGCTGGCCATCGCCGCGCCGCTGCACGCCGCCGGCCCGGATTTCCCGACGCCTGCGCCGATCGCGTACATGGAGGACATGTCCTCGGGCGCGATCCTGTTCGCCAAGGATGCCGATCGCCGCATGCCGCCGGCCTCGATGGCGAAGATGATGACGGTCTATGTCGCGTTCGACCTGATCAAGAAGGGCGAGCTCAAGCTCGACCAGAAGATCGAGGTGCGCCCCGAGACTTGGAAGAAGTGGCACTCGCAGGGCTCGACCATGTTCCTCGGCGTCGGCGAGCAGCCGACCGTGGCGGACCTGCTCAAGGGTATCGTCACGCTGTCGGGCAACGACGCGTGCGTCGTGCTGGCGGAAGGCATTGCCGGCACCGAAGAGGGCTTCGTCAACCTGATGAACGATCGGGCCAAGAAGATCGGCCTGACCAACAGCCATTTCGGCACGTCGAACGGCTGGCCGGACGAGGGCCGCACCTATGTGACCGCGCGCGACCTGGCACATCTCGCGGCGGCGACGATCCGCGACTTCCCGGATCTCTACAAGTCCTTCTACTCGCTGCCGAGCTTCACCTGGGGCAAGACCCTGGGTGCTGGCGCCGCGATCGAGCAGGGCAATCGCGATCCGCTGCTCGGCAAGGTACCGGGCGCCGACGGCCTCAAGACCGGCCACACCGAAGAGGCCGGCTATGGCTTCACCGGCTCGGCCGAGCAGAACGGCCGCCGTCTGGTCATGGTGCTGGCCGGACTCGACACCTATAATGGGCGTGCGGATGAATCCGTGCGCTTCATGCGCTGGGGCTTCGCTGCCTGGAGCACCAAGCCGGTGGTGAAGAAGGACCGCACCGTCGGCACCGTCGACGTGCAGGGCGGCACCGCCAACAAGGTGGCCGTCGTCGCCCCGCGCGACCTCAACATCACGCTGCCCTCAGGCCTGAGCCCCAAGCTGGCCGGCAAGATCGTCTACCAGGGCCCGGTCAAGGCCGGCTTCCACAAGGGCGACCATATCGCCGACCTGATCATCGAAGGCGAAGGCATGCCGCAGCAGGTGCTGCCGCTGGTCGCCGCCGAGGATGTCGGCCAGGCAGGCTTTTTCGGCCGCGCCTGGGCCGGCCTGATGTCGCTGCTCCATCTGGCCTGATCGCCTTGGCCGACGCCCTGATCGGCAACCGCCAAGCCCGCGACGCGCTCGCCGCCGCCATGGCGAGCGGCGCGTTGCACCATGCCTGGCTGATCGCCGGGCCCGAGGGTGTGGGCAAGGGGGGCTTCGCCCGCATCGCCGCCGCGCGGATGCTGGCCGAAGCCGCCGAGCCCGATCGGCTGCTGCCGGGCTGGGACGTGCCGGAGACGACCCGCACCGCCAGCCTGATCGCCGCGGGCAGCCATCCGGACCTCAAGATCCTCGCCCGGCTGCCCAAGGATGCCGACAAGCCCGACGAGGCGCTCGCCCGTTCGATCACCATCGCGCAGGTGCGCAGCCTGCAGCCGCTGTTCGCGACCAAGCCATCGCTGAGCCCGCGCCGGGTGGTGATCATCGATGCGATCGACGATCTCGAGCGGGGCGGCGCCAACGCGCTGCTCAAGAACCTCGAGGAGCCGCCGGCGGGGACCATCTTCCTGCTGGTGAGCCACGCCCCGGGTCGGTTGCTGCCGACGATCCGATCGCGCTGCCGGCTGCTGCGGTTCGAGCCGCTGAGCGATGCCGAGACGACGACGGTGCTCCGCCGCCAGATCCCCGAAGCCAGTGAGATCGAGATCGCCGCGCTGGTCGAAGCCGCCGAGGGCTCGCCGGGGCGCGCGCTGCGCTTCGCCGGGCTCGACCTGTCGGCGCTGGAGGCGGACATGGCGCAGCTGGCCGATCATGGCGATCCGGACAATGCGTTGCGCACGCGCCTCGGCCGCCAGCTCGGCGCCAAGGCCGCGCAGCCGCGCTACGAGGCGTTCCTGGAGCGCACGCCCAGCTTCATCGCCGCGCGGGCGAAGCGGCTGGAAGGCGAGGCGCTGCGGACGGCGCTCGACGCCTATGCCGCCGCGCGCGAACTGGCCGGGGCGGCGCTGGGCCTGTCGCTCGACGCCACCGCCACCGTGTTCGAAATGAGCGGCATTCTCGCGCGGCTCGCCCGCCGCTAAGCGTACAGGTTGCCCGTTGCTGCGCCGCATCCTAAAGCGGCGGGCATGGCTGACCCCTTCTACATCACCACCGCGATCCACTATCCCAACGGCAAGCCGCATATCGGCCATGCCTATGAGATGATCGCTGCCGACGCGATCGCGCGCTTCCAGCGCCAACAGGGTCGCGACGTGTTCTTCCAGACCGGCACCGACGAGCATGGCCTCAAGATGGTGCAGACCGCCCGTGCCCGCGACATGACCGCGCGCGAGCTTGCCGATGAAATGTCGAACCATTTCCGTGTGATGGCGAAGAAACTCGATATTTCGTGCGATCGTTTCATCCGTACCTCCGAGGCCGATCACTACCGCGCCAGCCAGGCGATCTGGGAAAAGATGGCGGCCAAGGGCGACCTGTATCTCGACCGCTACGAGGGCTGGTATTCGGTCCGCGACGAGGCGTTCTACGAGGAGAAGGAGTTGCAGGAAGGGGAAGGGGGGCAGAAGCTCTCGCCCCAAGGCACGCCGGTCGAGTGGACCAAGGAGGAGACGTGGTTCTTCCGCCTCTCGAAGTACCAGCAGCCGCTGCTCGACTTCTACGCCGCCAACCCGGATTTCATCCGCCCGGAATCACGCCGCAACGAGGTGCTGCGCTTTGTTGAGGGCGGGCTGGTCGATCTCTCGGTCAGCCGCACCAGCTTCGACTGGGGCGTGCCGGTGCCCGGTTCGCCGGGGCACGTCATGTATGTCTGGGTCGACGCGCTGACCAACTATCTGACCGGCGCGGGCTTCCCCGACGATGCCGAGCGGCTCGCGCGCTACTGGCCGGCCGACCTGCACCTGATCGGCAAGGACATCGTCCGCTTCCACACCGTCTATTGGCCAGCGTTCCTGATGTCAGCAGACATCGCGCTGCCGAAACAGGTATTCGGCCACGGCTTCCTGCTCAACCGCGGGGAGAAGATGTCCAAGTCGGTCGGCAATGTCGTCGATCCGATGGAGCTTGCCGAGACTTATGGCGTCGACGCGCTGCGCTATTTCCTGCTGCGCGACGTCAGCTTCGGTCAGGACGGCACGTTCAGCGACGAGGCGATCGTCACCCGCGCCAATGCCGATCTTTCGAACAGCTTCGGCAATCTGGCCCAGCGCACGCTGAGCTTCATCGCGAAGAATTGCGAGGGCGCGGTGCAGGCCGGCCGTTCGGAAGACGCCGATGCGGTGCTGCTGACCGAGGTCGACACCGCCTGCGCCGCCTTCACCCGCGCGTTCCAGGATCTGGCGCTCAGCCAGGGCGTCGAGGCCTGGATGACCGGCGTGTTCGCCTGCAACCAGTATATCGACGCGCAGGCACCCTGGACGCTGCGCAAGACCGATCCCGAGCGGATGCACGCGGTGCTCGGCACGCTGCTCAAGGCGATCCGTCGTCTGGGCGTGACGATCGAGCCGGTGGTGCCGACCTCGGCGGCCAAGCTGCTCGCGCAGTTCGGCCCGGACGGCGATGCGGACTTCAAGATCGCACCTCCAACCCCCATCTTTCCGCGACTTGAACTGCAAAGCTCCGAGGACGCATGAAGCTCGCCGACAGCCATTGCCACCTGATCTACAAGGGTCTCGGCGAGCAGCAGCCCGAAGTGCTGGCGCGCGCCCGCGACGCTGGCGTGGTGGCAATGCTCAACATCTCGACCCGCGAGAACGAGTGGGACCAGGTGATCGCCGTCGCCGAGCGCGAGGCGGATGTGTGGGCCAGCGTCGGGATTCACCCGCACGAAGCGGACACGCACCCGCATGTCGACACCGCCAAGCTGGTCGAGCGCGCCCGGCACCCGCGCGTGGTCGGCATCGGCGAGAGCGGGCTCGACTATTATTATGATCACAGCGACCGCGATCGCCAACGGGCGAGCTTCCGCGCGCATCTGGCGGCGTCCCGCGAAACCCAGCTGCCGATCATCGTCCATACCCGCGACGCCGAGGAAGACACCGCTGAGATCCTGCGCGAGGAAATGGGGAAGGGGGCCTTCCCCGGCGTGATCCACTGTTTCACCGCGAGCCGCGCCTTTGGCGAGATCGCGCTGGAACTCGGCTTCTACATATCGATTTCCGGTATCGTGACGTTCAAGAACGCCAAGGACCTGCAGGAAACCGCCGCCGCGCTGCCGCTGGAGCGGTTGCTGATCGAAACCGATGCGCCGTTCCTCGCGCCGGTGCCGCACCGGGGCAAGACCGGCGAGCCGGCCTTTGTAGCGGACACGTGCCGGTTCCTCGCGCAGCTCCGCGGCGAGGATCCCGCGATGCTCGCCGAGGCCACCCGCGCCAACTTCCACACGCTTTTCGCCAAGACGCTGGCGTGACCGGGCAGGGGACCTGCCCTTCGTGCTGAGCATCCGCATCCTCGGCTCGGGAACCTCCTCGGGCGTTCCTCGCATCGGTCCGGATTGGGGGGCGTGCGATCCGAGCGAGCCTCGCAACCGCCGCACGCGCTCCTCGGTGCTGGTGCGCAGCGCCACGACGACGATCCTCGTCGATACCAGCCCGGACATGCGCGAACAGTTGATTGCGGCCGAGGTGGCCGATGTCGACGCCGTACTTTGGACGCACGACCATGCCGATCACTGCCATGGGATCGACGACCTGCGGCAGGTGATGCACGCCCGCAGCGGCACGCCGGTGCGCGGGCTGGCGCGGCCGTTCACGCTTGAACAGCTTGGCAAACGCTTTCCCTATGTCTTTGAAGGCCGAGGAAAATACTATCCACCGGTGGTTGCGATTGAGCCGATGCCGGACAGCTTCTCGATCGGGGACATCGCCGTTCGGGTCGTCGATCAGCCGCATGGTGGTATCACCTCGGCCGGCCTGCGCTTCGAACATGATGGCAAGGCCATCGGCTATGCGACTGATTTTCATGAGATGACACCCGACATGCGGGCGCTCTACACCGGCTTGGACCTGTGGGTGGTCGACGCGCTTCGCCGCGCACCGCACCCGACGCATCCGCATCTCGACGCCGTCCTCGGTTGGATCGACGACCTCGCGCCGATGCGCGCGCGGTTGGTGCACATGGACCATTCGATGGACTATGCGACGCTCCTCGCCGAACTGCCTGCCGGAGTCGAGCCCGGCTATGACGGGCTGGAGTTGTCCGCATGAGCGGCATGCAGGGCGCCAACCTGATCTGGCTGGTCGCGACGCTGGTGCTGGTGATCAGCGCATTTTCGCTCCGTCGCGTGCGCATCGGCCTGGTGCTGCGGGCGGCGCTGGGATGGGCCGCCATCGTGCTGCTCGTGACCGTCGTCGTCGGGCACCGCTACCAGTTGATGGACGCCTGGTCCTGGGTAACCGAGACGTTCGGCCTCGAAGACCAGCGCGTCCAGGGCGACACGGTGCGGGTTCCGATGGGCCCGGACGGACATTTCTGGGTCCGGGCGCGGATCAACGGAGTCGAGCGGAACATGCTGGTGGACAGCGGCGCATCGATCACGGCGATCTCCGAAGCGACCGCCAAGGAGGCCGGGCTGACGATGTCGGAAGGCCTGCCGGCGATCCTCAAGACATCGAACGGCACCATCGCGGCACGGCGCGGCCGCATCGCAACCGTGTCGATCGGATCGCTCGAGACCAGGGATCTGGGCGCGGTGGTCTCGCCGAACTTCGGCAATATGAACCTGCTGGGCATGAACTTCCTGTCCCGGCTGCACGGCTGGCGGGTGGAAGGGCATGTGCTGGTGCTGGAACCGAAGAAGCATGCCGCGTCCAACTGATCTCTCATTTTACATAATATAGATTATCGATTTCTCGTTGGCCGAGACCGGGGGCTCTTGCGATCGCCGCAGCCCGGTCGGTCGTGAACCTCAGCCCTCCACCAACAGCCCCGCTGGCGGCACCCGGACGATGAAATGGCCTTTGACGCCCTGCGGCCACTGCGCGAACGGCACCTTGCCGTGGTCGCTTTCCGCATAGGCCACCGCATAGTCGAGGATGGCCCGCGCGGCGTCGGCATCCGGCGTGAAGCGGCCGAGAACATAGCCGACCTTGTCGGGCGCGCGCAGATGCACCGTGCAATGCGCACTGCACGCGAACAGGCACGGCATCGGCTGGATCGCGATCCCGGCATAGCGCGGGTCGGCGTCGCGCGTCTCCGTCAGCGCTTCGGCGAGCGCCGCGCCGCCACGGCGTCCTTCAGCGTCTTCGCGCGCGTCGGCGCTGAAGCGGCAGGTGTTGCACACGACGATCGCGGGACCGTCTTCAACCGGGATAAGCATCGGAATCTCCTGATAATTCAGCGTTCGAACAGACGGTCGGCGAGTGGCTCGCGCGTCTGCCAGCCCCGGCGTTCGAGTTCTGGGGTGTCGGACGGCGTTTCGGGGTAGCCGAGGCATAGCAAGGCGATCAGCGTCCAGTCCGGCGGCACGTCGAGCAGCGCGGTCACGGCAGCGGGATCGAGGATCGATACCCAGCCCAAGCCAATCCCCCGTGCCCGCGCCGCCAGCCATAGCGTGTGGATCGCGGTGACGCAGGAATAGCGCAGCATCTCCGGCATGGTGGCGATGCCGAGGCCGTGGCCGGCGGTCGCGTGGTCGTCGCAGAACACCGCGAGCAGTTCGGGCGCCTCGCGCAGCCCGTGGAGCTTGAGCGCGCGATACGCCTCGCGCCTCCCCTCCTGCGCATAGCCGGAAGCGGCGCGGGCGTTCTCGGCATCGACATGGCCGGCAAGCGCCTCGCGCAGCGCGGGAGTCCGCAGCCGCACGAAGCGCCAGGGCTGCGCGTTGCCGACCGAGGGCGCGAGCACGGCCGCCTCCAGCAGCGCCGCCATGTCCGCCGGTGCGATCGCCTGCGCGGCGAAATGGCGCACGTCGCGGCGCCAGCGCAGCAGCGTGTCGAACTGGCGGAGGAATGCGTCGTCAAAGGCGGGCGGCGTGCTCAGAACTCGATCCCCGCCTGCGCCTTCACGCCCGAGCGGAACGGGTGCTTGACCTGCGTCATCTCGGTGACCAGGTCGGCGGCCTCGATCAGCGGCTCGGGCGCATTGCGGCCGGTGACGATCACGTGCTGCATCGGCGGCCGCGCGGCGAATACTGCCAGCACCTCGTCGAGCGGCAGATAGTCGTAGCGCAGCGCGATGTTGAGCTCGTCGGCCAGCACCATATCGTAAGACGGATCAGCGATCATCCGCCGGACCTCGTCCCAGGCGGTGCGGGTGACGGCGATGTCACGGGCGCGGTCCTGCGTGTCCCAGGTGAAGCCCTCCCCCATCGGCTTGAACTCGACCTGGTCCGGGAACGCGTCGAACACCGCCTTCTCGCCGGTGCGCATCGCGCCCTTGATGAACTGGACGACGCCGATCTTCATGCCGTGGCCGATCGCGCGGACGACCATGCCCATCGCGGCGCTGCTCTTGCCCTTGCCCTTGCCGGTATGGACAATCAGCAGCCCCTTCTCCTCGGTCTTGGTCGCCATCATCGTCGCGCGGGCGGCCTGGATCTTGCGCATCTTCTCGGCATGCGCTTCGTCGTCGCGGGTCATCGGGGGTCCTTTCGCAGCAGGTAAACGTCCATGATCCAGCCATGGCGGGCACGCAGCGCCGCGCGGGTGGCGAGGATCTTCGGCCCCGCCTCGGCAAGCGGCCCATGCGCGAGCGCCTGCTCCGGCATGCCGAGATAGGCACCCCACCAGATGGTGACGCCTTGGGGGTCGAGCGCCTCGAACGCGCCGCCGGCATCGAGCATCACCACCAGCGAATCGGCGCCATTCGGCCATCCGTGCGCGCGCAGCAGCCGTCCGGTGGTGATCGTCACCGGACCCGCCAGCGGGTTGAGCGGAATGGCATGCGCGGCGGTGAGTGCCTGGATGCTGGTGATCCCTGGCACCACCCGCACGCCCGCGCCGGCGAAGCGCGCCGCGATCCGCAGGCTGCTGTCGTACAGCGAAGGATCGCCCCAGACGAGCAGCGCCACCTTGCCCCCACCCGGCAAGTGCCGGACGATGGCAGTACGCCAGGCCGTGGCGATCGCGTCGTGCCAGTCGTGGACCGCCTGGAGATAGTCGCCCTCCCCCGCCCGCACCGGCATGGCGAAGCTGGCGATCGGCACGTCGCGCGTAAGCACGGCGGCACAGATCGTCTGGCGCAGATCGGCGAGGTCGCGCGCATTCTCCTTGCGCGGTACCAGGATCAGATCGGCGGCATTGAGCGCGTCGACCGCCTCGCCGGTCAGATGCCGCGGATTGCCGGTACCGATGCCGATCAGGTGCAGCGCGATCATGCGGCCGCCGCGATCAGATGGAAGAAACTGCCGGTCACCTGCCCGCGGACCGAACCGGTCTCGGCCACCGGCTTGCCCTCGGCATCGGTGACCACGGCCAGCGGGGCATCGGTCTGCGAGACGATGGTCGAATAGTGGAACTCGTGGCCGGTCAGCCGTGCGCCCGCCGCAATCCCCGCCACGGGGGCGAGCAGCCGGGCCTGGCGATAGCCCAGGTGCATGCGACGCTCGGCGTGGCTGGTAACAAGCCCGAGCAGTCCGGCCATGCGGTGCGTCTCCCCGCTTTTGTCGACCAGCGCCTCGCCCAGCACCATGTATCCGCCGCACTCGCCATGGACGGGCCGGGTTGCGGCATGCGCGCGGAGGCCGGCGAGGAAGCGCGTCGCGGCGGCAATCCTGCCGGCATGGAGTTCGGGATAGCCGCCCGGCAGCCAGACCAGATCGGCGTTCTCGGCAGGTGGCATGTCGGCGAGCGGCGAAAAGGGCAGGATCTCGGCCCCCGCCTGGCGCCACCCGTCGATCAGATGCGGGTAAACAAACGAGAAGGCCGAATCCTGCGCAATGGCGATGCGCTGCGCCGGTGGCTTGGGCAGGCTGGCGGCTGCCGTCGGGGCAAGGGGCGGATGGCAGCTAGCTGCTCCACGCACGGCGGCGAGGTCGACATGTGCCCGCACGAACGCCGCATAGTCGGTGAGCCGCTGGTCGAGATCGGCATGCTCCGCCGCCTGTACCAGCCCGAGATGGCGTTCCGGTAGCATGAGGTCGGCGCGGCGCGGCAATGCACCCAGCACCGCGATGCCGGCCGCTGCCATGCCGGTGCGGACCAGCCGCTCGTGGCGCGGGCTGGCGACGCGGTTGAGGATCACGCCTGCGAACGGCAGTCGGGGATCGAGCCGTGCGAAGCCCGCTGCGGTCGCCGCCGCCGACTGGGCCTGGCCCGACACATCGAGCACCAGCACCACCGGCCAGCCCATCCGCCGCGCGAGATCGGCGGTTGCCCCGGTGCCGGCGGCACCAGGGTGCGCCACGCCGTCGAACAGGCCCATCGAACCTTCGGCGATCACCAGATCGGCCCCCGCCCCGCGCGCCGTGATCGCCGCGAGCATCGCCGCGTCCATCGCCCAGCTGTCGAGGTTGAACGAGGGCCGTCCGGCTGCCGCGCGGTGGAAGGCGGGATCGATATAGTCGGGCCCGTTCTTGAACGGCTGCACCGCCAGCCCGTCCTCGGCGAGCGCGCGCAGCAGCCCGAGCGTCACCAGCGTCTTGCCGCTGCCCGAGGCGGGCGCCGCGACGATCAGGCCGGGCGGGCTCATTCGCTGGTCCCCGCAAAGCGCGAGCCGGAGTCCTGCGGCCGGAATCGCCGGTCATAGCCGGCAGCATAGAGGCTGCTTTCGGCAAAGCCTTGGGCGGCGAGCACCGGCCCTACCAGGATCAGCGCGGTCCGTTCCATGCTGCCGGCGACCGCTGCCTCGACCGTCGCGAGGCTTGCCCGCACGATGCGCTCATCGGGCCAGCTCGCCCGCCACACCACCGCCACCGGGCAGTCCGCGCCATAGGCCGGCAGGAGATCGACGACCACGGTGGCGAGATTGTGGATCGACAGGTGGATCGCCAGCGTCGCGCCGCTCAGTGCGAAGTTGGCCAGCCGCTCGCGTTCGGGCATGCGGCTCGCGCGACCCGGCGTGCGAGTGAGCACGAGCGATTGCCCAAGCTCGGGAAGCGTCAGCTCCGCCTCCAGCGCCGCGGCGGCGGCGGAGAAGGCGGGTACGCCCGGCGTGACGGTGAATGGAATGTCCAGCGCGCGCAAACGGCGCAGCTGCTCGCCCATCGCCGACCAGATCGAAAGATCGCCCGAATGGAGCCGCGCGACATCCTGGCCGGCGGCGTGCGCGGTGACGATCTCGGCGAGGATCGCGTCAAGATCCATCGGCGCGGTGTTCACGATCCGCGCACCCGGCGGGCAATGGGCGAGGATCGCCTCCGGGATCAGCGATCCGGCGTAGAGGCAGACCGGGCTGGCCGCGATCAGGTCGCGCGCGCGCAGGGTCAGCAGGTCGGGCGCGCCGGGGCCGGCGCCGATGAAGTGGACGGTCATGCAGAAGTTCCTTGGGCGATGGCGCAGGTCGCCATCCGATCGGGGGAGATGCACCGCGCGACAAGCAGCCGGGCACCCGCGCCCGCGGCCGCGAGCGCAGCCGCCTCGGCAACGCTGCCGGTACCGCGTGCGGCGAGGCTGGCGGCCGAACGGGTCGGCGTCGCAATGTCATCCAGCGCGTTCACGCCAAGCATCGGCAGGCCGAGTGCCGCCAGCAGCGGCAGCTTGTCGGCAAGCGTCGCAACATGGGTGACGGGCGGTGCGCCGGCCTGCGCCAGCGCGAGTGCAGAGCGCAATGACGCCGGCGTTGCGCCGGTGCGATAGCCAAAGCCCGCGACGATCATCGCGTGACGCTCCACTGCACGACCGGATAGCGCGACCGCCAGCCATGGCGCTGCCCCAGCGGCACGGCGTCGGCGAGCTCGATCCGCAGCAGCGCGCCGCCGCGCGCCGCCTGCCAACTGGCCAGCAGCGCTTCGGACTCGAGCGTCACGGCGTTCGCCACCAGACGCGTGCCGCCCGGGATGCAAGTCCACAGTGTATCGAGCAGCGCCTGTGAGAGCCCCCCGCCGACAAAGACCGCGTCGGGCGCGTCCACCGGCAGGCACGCCGGCGCGCGGCCGGTTTCCACCCGCAGCCGGTCTACCCCGAGCGCCAGTGCATTGGCCCGCGCGCGATCGGCGCGCACCGGATCGGCCTCGATCGCCACGGCGCGGTTGGCGGGATGGGCGAGCAGCCATTCGATCCCGATCGATCCCGATCCGGCGCCGATGTCCCAGAGCAGCTCACCCGGTCGGGGCGCCAGCGTGGACAGGGTGAGCGCCCGGATGGCCCGCTTGGTGAGTTGCCCGTCCGAGGCGAACCATGCGTCGTCGCGCCCGCTGACCAGGGGGAGTACCGCCCCCTCGCCCGCCACGTCGATGCCCACCGCCACCGGATGCGCGACGTCGTCCAGCGCGAAGTCGCTCGCCAGGGTCCGGCGAACCCGCTCGCGCGGGCCGTTCAGCGCCTCCAAGATGTGCAGGGTCGAGGGGCCGAACCCGAGTGCCGCGCAATAGCCCGCCAGCATCCCCGCCGCCGCGCCGTCGCGCACCAGCACCAGCAGCCGCTGCCCCGGCGCGAGATGCGGGCGCAGCCGCTCGATCGGCGCGGCGTGCAGCCCCAGGCAGATCGTCTCCTGCAAGGCCCAGCCCAGTCGCGCCGCCGCCAGCGCGAAGCTCGACGGCGCCGGATGCGCCACCCATTCGTCGCGCGCGAGGTGCCGCGTCACGCTGGAGCCCGCCCCGAACCAGAACGGGTCGCCCGAGGCGAGCAGCACCACGCGCTGGCCGCGCTGCGCGAGCAGCAGCGGGATGCCGTCGGCGAACGGGACTGGCCATTCGATCCATTCGCACCTAAGCCCCGGCACGAGCGCGCGGTGGCGGGCAGCCCCCATCACCAGTTCAGCGCCGTCCAGCGTCGCGCGCGCGGCCTGGGAGAGCCCCTCCACCCCATCCTCGCCGATACCGAGGATCGTCAGCCAGGGAAGGTCAGCCATGCCGAACGTCCTGCTGCTGGGCGGCACCACCGAAGCGAGCGCGCTGGCACGACTGCTGGCGGCGCGTGGGATAGCGGCGACGCTCAGCTATGCCGGCCGAACCGAACATCCCCGGCCGCAGCCGATCCCGGTGCGCGTCGGCGGCTTTGGCGGCGTGGCCGGTCTTGCCGCCCATCTGCGCGACCAGGGCATCACCCATCTGGTCGATGCCATCCATCCCTTCGCGGCGACGATGAGCGCCAACGCCGTCGCGGCGGCGGAAGCGGCGGGCGTGCCGCTGCTCGCTCTCACCCGCCCGGCCTGGCGTCCAGGCGAAGGCGATCGCTGGCGGCATGTGCCGGACGTTGCGGGCGCCGTGGCAGCACTGGAGGGCCCCGCGCGGCGCGTCCTGCTCGCCCTGGGCCGCCAGCATGTCCACGCCTTCGCCGCGCAGCCGCAGCATCATTACGTGCTGCGCTTCGTCGACGCGCCGCCCGCACCGCCGCCGCTCCCCGACCATCATCTGCTCGTCGATCGCGGACCGTTCACCCCCGAGGGCGACCGTGCGCTGATCGAGACGCACCGCGTCGATCTCGTCATCTGCAAGAATGCCGGGGGCAGCGGCGCCGAAGCCAAGCTGATCGCCGCCCGTGCACTGGGGTTGCCGGTGCTGATGATCGACCGCCCGGCCCTGCCGCCGCGGCGCGAAGTCTCGTCCCCCGAAGCGGTGCTCGACTGGCTCGCTCATACGCCGTCGCCCGCGAAGCGCGGGGTGTAGAGGATCGGTTGCCCCGGCCGCGCGATCACCCGCGTCTGGCTGGAGCCGAGGATGACGAGCGTGCGCATGTCGGCCATCTCCGGCCGCGCCTCGCCCAGCGTGACGATCCGCAATGCCTCGTCCGGCGTGGACACCGCGCGGGCGAACAGGATCGGGCGATCCGCGCCACAAGCGTCGCGCAGGATTTCCAGCACGCGGGCAAAGCCTTCGGGGCGCGCCTTCGAGCGCGGGTTGTAGAACGCCATGGCGAAATCGGCATCGACGGCCAGGCGCAGCCGTTTTTCGATCAGCGCCCAGGGCTTGAGGTTATCGGAGAGGTTGATCGCGCAGAAATCATGGCCGAGCGGTGCACCCGCCCGCGCACTCGCTGCAAGCATGGCGGTGATGCCGGGCAGCACCCGCACGTCCAGCGCGCGCCAGTCTGGCGGGCCCGCCTCCAGCGCCTCGAACACCGCCGACGCCATCGCAAAGACGCCGGGATCGCCAGAGGACACGACGACGACGCGCCGGCCCTCCTCCGCGAGCCGCAGGGCGAGCGAGGCGCGGTCCAGCTCCACCCGGTTGTCCGAGGGATGCAGCCGAAGCCCGTCCCGCGGCGCGACCCGGGCGACATAGGGGATGTAGCCGACCACATCGGTCGCCTCGGCCAGGGCGGCGGTCACCTCGGGCGTCACCAGCGCATCGTCGCCCGGCCCCAGCCCGGCAATGGCGAGCCAGCCGCTCATGGGCGGCGCCCCCGGCCATGGATCAGCAGGATGGCGAAATAGGGGGTAACGCTGGTCGCCTCGGCCAGCGGCGTCACGCGCTGTTCCGGCATGGCGGCATGCTCGACCAGCCAGGCTTCCGCCTCGCGACCGGCGGCCGTCACCGCGCGGCGGAGCTTGGCGAGGTTGCGGCCGATCTTCATCACCACCAGCGCGTCGGTATCGCGGATGCGGCGGGCGAGTTCGTCCTCGGGCAGCGTCGCCATCGCGATCGTCAACACGTCGTCGCCCCAGGTGATCGGCTGGCCGGTCGCGTTCCACGCGCCCGCCATGCCGGTGATTCCCGGCACCACCGCCACCGGCGCCTTGCCCGACAGCCGGGTGTGGAGGTGCATGAACGAGCCGTAGAAGAAGGGATCGCCCTCGCACAGCACGACCACGTCCTCGCCAGCCTCGGCCAATGTCAGCAGCCGATCGGTGCACTCGGCATAGAAGGCGGAGAGGCAGGCGTTGTAGCGCGGGTCGCTGACCGGGATTTCGGTGGTCACCGGATATTCCATCGGCAGCTCGATGGCGTCTGCCCGTAACATCCCCTCGGCGATCCGTCGCGCCTGGCCCGGCCGCCCCGCCTTGCGGAAATAGGCGACATGCCGCGCGCCGCGTACCAGCCGGTCCGCGCGGACGCTGAGCAGATCGGGGGCACCGGGGCCGAGGCCGACGCCGTGGATGGTTCCCATGCTCATTCGGCGCGGTTCGCCAGCGCGTTGATCGCGGCGACGGTGATCGCGCTGCCGCCCAGCCGACCCTCGACGATGCAGCACGGCACCGGCGGTGCCGCCCACAATGCTGCCTTCGATTCCGCCGCGCCGACAAAGCCGACCGGACAGCCGATGATCGCCGCCGGTTGCGGGCAGTGCGGATCCTCGAGCATGTTGAGCAGGTGGAACAGTGCGGTGGGCGCGTTGCCGATCGCGACCACCGCGCCGGCAAGATGCGGCCGCCAGAGCTCGAGCGCGGCGGCCGAGCGGGTATTGCCCATCGCCGCGGCGAGATCCGCCACCTGCGGATCGTGGAGCGTGCACAGCACCGCGTTGCGCGCGGGCAGCCGTGCGCGGGTAATCCCCTCGGATATCATCCGTGCGTCGCAGAGGATCGGCGCGCCGTCCGCCAGCGCGGCGCGGGCAGTGGCGGCGAAGCCGGCGGAGAACCTGATCTGCGGTGCGAGCGCGACCATCCCCGCTGCATGGATCATCCGCACCGCCACCGGCTCCTCCTCCGTCGAAAAGCGGGCGAGATCGGCCTCGGCGCGGATGATCGCGAAGGACTGGCGGTAGATGGCAGCGCCATCGGTTTCGTAGCTATGCGGCATCAATCGGTTCCAAACAGGGAAAGCAGCGCGTCGGCGTCGAGCCCGGCGTGCAGCGCGGGCGCATCGGCGCGGGCATTGAAGGCAAGGTCATGCCGGCCGGCGCGGCCGGTTACCGTCACGTCGCTCGGCTGGGCGCGGGCACAGCCCTTGGCGCAGCCCGACACGTGCAACCGGCCCGACACCAGCGGCGCGAGGCGCCGGGCCAGCCTGCGGGTCTCGATGCTCGCCTGCGGGCAGGCCGGCGCACCGAAACAGGCGTCAACGTCGAGCAACCTATCGGCAGCGTCGGAGGTCAGCGCGGGGTGGGTCACCGCCGCGCCCTCGGCGAGCAGCAGCCGCCATGGGGTCACGCGGACCGCCGCAACGCCCTGCCCGGCAAGATCGCCAAGCACGTCCGCACGCAACTGCCCGAACGGCGCACCCAGTACGGATCCGAGCGGATGCGTACCCGGCTGGACCCGCGGGCGCGGTGCCGCCGGCGCGATTTGGCATGCGGCCCAGTCCGGCAGCGGAGCGGCGTGCCGCGCCATCCGCCCGGCCGCCACGCCGCCCGTCTCGACGAACCAGCGGGTGATGCGCAGCAGCGCCGCCGCCTCGTCCCCGGTCGCGATTGGCGTTCCCGTCGCCTGCTCCTCCAGACGCAGGATCAAGGTACCGGCGATACTGCGCTCGATCCGGAAGTCGCCGGGCGCGCCCGACAGGATCGGTGCGTCGCCCGCATCGATCACCAGCCCCACCTTGCCGGGCAGCGCTGGCAGTTCGTCGATCCGCGCCAGCAGGTCGCACGCGATCCGATGGGTGTCGTCCCCCGGCGCCCAGTCCGGCGCGACCAGCAGCGTGCGCCGCAGCTCCCGCACCGGGTCCGCATCAACGAGCTCGAGGGCGATCAGCCGCTCCAGCAGTGCCGGCCATGCCGCCTCGCTGACCCCGCGCAGTTGCAGATTGCCCCGGCTGGTCAGGTCGATCAGGCCGTTGCCATGCGCGACGGCGGCCTCGGCAAGGCCCTGCATCTGTGCTTGGTCGATCCGCCCCAGCCGCGGCTTGACCCGCACCAGCAGGCCATCGCCCGCCACCATCGGCCGCCACGCATCGGGGCACCAGCCGCGCACCGCAAAGCCGCTCATGCGCCCGTCCCCAGGCTGGCGAGGATCGAGTTGCGCCGCGTCTGCCACAGGCCGGCGGCATGCAACGCCGCGAACCGCGCCTCCATCGCCGCCAACGCGGCCGGGTTTGCATCCGCAAGAAAGGCGCGGACCGTCGGATCCCCCAGCGTGGCGTCATGGTAGAGATCGAACAGCTGCGGCGGCACCGCGCCGGCGAGATGGGCGAAGCTGCCGAGATGGTCGAGCGTCGCCGCGATTTCGGCCGCGCCACGGAAGCCGTGGCGGCGCATCCCCGCGATCCATGCCGGATTGGCCGCTCGCGCGCGCACCACGCGGGCAAGCTCCTCGGTCAGCGGGCGGGCGACCGGCCGTGCGGCATCGCGGGCGTCGAGATGGTAGAGTGTCGCCTCGCCGCCCGTCAGCGCCTTGGCGGCGGCGAAGCCGGCTTCGTGCGCCGCATAGTCGGCGGCGAGCAGCAGGTCGGTTTCGGGCAGGTCCTGGAGATGGACGAAGGCGTCGGCCGCGGCCACCCGCGTGCGGATGCCCATCAGGTCCGAGACCGCGTCACCGCCGTCAAGCGCGTGTGCCGATGCTGCCAGCCATGCCTCCCCCGCCTGTCGCCGGGCATCTTCCGTATAGGTCTCGGCAGCAGCACCGATGCCCAGGCCGTAGCTGCCCGGCTGCGGCCCATAGACGCGGGGCGCCGGGTCCTGACCGGCAAAGGGGTTCCATTCCGGCCCCTCGTCGCGCGCCGCCAGCGCCCGCACGGCTTGGCCGAAGAGCTGCGGCAACACCGGGAAGGCGTCGCGGAACAGGCCCGAGACGCGCAGGGTCACGTCGATGCGCGGTCGATCGAGCATCGCGATCGGCAGGATTTCGATGCCCGTCACCCGCTCCGATCCGCTGTCCCATAGCGGCGCGGCGCCAAGCAGGTGCAGCGCCATCGCGAACTCCTCGCCGGCGGTCCGCATCGTCGCCGATCCCCACAGGTCGACCACCAGCCCCTTGGGATAGTCGCCATGGTCCTGGAGGTGGCGGCGGACCAGTTCGTCGGCAAGCACGATGCCCTGTGCGTGGGCGGCGCGCGAGGGCACCGCGCGCGGATCGATCGCGTAGAGGTTGCGGCCGGTAGGCAGCACGTCGTGCCGGCCGCGAAAGGGCGATCCCGACGGTCCGGCCGGGACCCGTGCGCCGGCCAGCCCCGCCTGGAGCCCGGCGCGCTCGGCCGCCCCGCACGTACCCTGCCCGAACACGTGCAGCCCGTCGCCGAACTGCGACTCCTTCACGTCGCACACGAAGCGGTCGATCCGGGTGACGGCCTCGGCGGCGCTGGTGGCCCCGTCAAGGCCCAGCTCCGCCTCGAGCCCGGCGGCACGCGCTTCTTCGCAGATCGCGGCCTGCAGCCGATCGCGACGCGCCGGGTCGAGCCCGACCGCATTGGAAAACTCGTCGAGCAGCGCCTCGATCCGGGCGAGCCCCGCGCCGGTGTCGGCGGTCTTCAGCGGCGGCGGCAGGTGCCCGACGGTCACCGCGCCGGTACGCCGCTTGGCCTGGGCGGCCTCGCCAGGGTCGTTGACGATGAACGGGTAGAGGATCGGCAATCCGCGGGTCAGCGCCTCCGGCCAGCAGCTGTCCGAAAGCGCGACCGCCTTGCCGGGGAGCCATTCGAGCGTCCCGTGCGCGCCGATATGGACCAGCGCATCGATGCCCTGCGCGCGCAGCCACAGGTAGAAGGCCACATAGGCATGGCGGGGCACGCGCGTGACGTCGTGATAGCTGGCATCGCGCTCGGCGGGGTCGCCCCGCTCCGGCTGGAGCGCGACCAGCAGTCGGCCAGCGACAATGGCAGGGAAGTCGAAGCACCCGTCGCGGAGCGCGGGGTCGTCTTCGGGTGGTCCCCAATGCCGTTCCAGTTCGGCGGCAAGCGCCGCGGGCATCTCGGCCAGCGCCGCGCGATAGGCGGCAAGCGGCCAATGCAGCGTCTCCGCCTGCAGGCGCGCAGCGAGCGCCTCGATCGGCTCGCCCAGATCGGCGGCGATTGCCTCGGCGGACGCAAGCGCATCGAGGCCGACGGCGTGCGCCAATTGGTAGCTTTTGCCGGGATAGGTGGAGAGCAGCAGCGCCAGACGCCGCGCCGCGCCCGGCTTGCCGCAGAGCGCAATCCAGCCGGCGACCCGCGTCACAATCGCCCCGATCCGTTCGGGATCGGCGTGGTGGCGGATGCGCGCGAAGCCGAGATCATCGTCGCGCGGATCGGCCTGCTTGAAGCTGGCGACCCCGGCAAAGATGCGTCCGTCCACCTCCGGCAATACCACGTGCATCGCCAGATCGGCGGGGGAGAGGCCGCGATCGGCCCCCGCCCATGCCTCGCGGGAAGCGGTGGCCAGCGCGATCTGGAACACCGGCACGCCGGCGCCATCAAGCGGCGACTTCCCCGCCGCGTCGCGGGCGGAGAACGCGGTAGCGTTGACGATCGCGGCGGGCGCGAACCCGCGTACCCAGGCCTCCACCTGCACACGGGCATCCGGCGCCTTGAGCGATGGCACGAAGATCGACAGCGTGTCGAAGCCGCGCTGCTCGAAGGCATGGTGGAGCGCGACAAAGGGATCGACGTCGCAGGCGGCGAGATAGGAGCGGTAGAAGACAATCAGCACCAACGGTCGGCCGGTGCGGGTCCAGCCTTGCCGATCCGCGTCCCCACGTACACCGTCATCCCCGCGCAGGCGGGGATCCATTTGCCAGGACGCTGTGGGCGGGAGCCGAAGGCTTCCCATCAATGGATCCCCGCCTTCGCGGGGATGACCGATGGGGGAGCAGAAGGCGCCGTGCAACGGATGCCAGAGGCCGAACGCCGGCAGCGGCGTGTACGTCGCGGGGGCGGTCGATCCAATGCCCGCCGCCCCCGCCAGTACCCCCAGCGCCGCGCGCGCCGCTGCCGCCCCGCCGGCATCGCACAATCCAGCCAGCTCGCGCAGCACCGCCACCGATACGGTGGACGCAGCATCCAGGCGCTCGTCCGCACGCCCGTCCGCCGGTAGTACCGCCAGCGCGATCCCCCGCTCCCGCGCCAACGCCTCGACCTGCTGAAGCCCGTAGCTCCAATAAGCCATGCCACCGATCAGCCGGATCAAGATGCCCCTCGCGTCCGCCAGCGTCCGCTCGACATAGGTGTCGACCGACAAGGGGTGCATCAGCGCCGCGAGGTTCGCCAGCCGGAGCGACGGCAGCCGGTCCCGACCCGCCTGCCACGCCGCGGCGAACGCGCCGAGGTCGCTGTCGGAAAAGGACAGCACCACCAGGTCCGCGGGCGACTGCCCGAGGTCCTGGGGCACGGCGTTTTCCTCCAGCCCGTGCGTTTCGCGGAACAGGATGTGCATCGCGGCGGCCTGTCTCAGCCGGCCAGCACCGCGCGGAAGGCGTCGGGGTTCACATCGTCATGCTCGGCGATCGCGACCAGCGCGGTGCCGCGCGGCTCGCCGGGGCGCCAGGGCCGGTCGTACTGGTGCCGCACCCGCGCGCCGACCGCCTGCACCAGCAGCCGCATCGGCTTGCCCGTCACCGCCGCATAGCCCTTCACGCGCAGCACCTTGTGCTCGCGGGCCAGCCGCTCGATGCGGGCGACCAGTTCGGCGGGATCGGCGATCTCGCCGAACGTCACGACCGTGCTGTCGAAATCCTCATGCTCATGGTCGTCGGCGCCATCATGATGCGAGGGGCGCCCGGCGAGATCGTCCTCGGCGGCAGCCCCCAGCCCCAGGATCACGCGCGGGTCGATCGCGCCTTCGCGGATCTCGACCACCGGCACGGGCCGCGGCGCCTCGGCAGCGATCACCGCGCGCGCGGCGGCGACGCCGTCCGGGCCGGCCAGATCCACCTTGGTCAGCAGCACCATGTCGGCGCAGGCGAGCTGGTCCTCGAATACCTCCGCAAGCGGCGTCTCGTGATCGATACCCGGATCGGCGGCGCGCTGCGCTTCCAGCGCCGCCAGATCGGGGGCGAACCGGCCTTTGGCGACCGCCTCGGCATCGGCCAGTGCGAGTACGCCGTCCACCGTGATCCGGCTGCGGATCGCCGGCCAGTCGAACGCCTTGAGCAGCGGCTTGGGCAGGGCGAGACCGGAGGTCTCGATCAGGATGTGGTCGGGGCGCGGCGCCAGCGCCAGCAGCCGCTCGATCGTGGGGATGAAATCGTCGGCGACGGTGCAGCAGATGCAGCCATTGGCCAGCTCGACGATATTCTCCGCCGGGCAATCGGGGATCGCGCAGGATTTGAGGATCTCGCCATCGACGCCGAGCGTGCCGAATTCGTTGACGACCACCGCCAGGCGGCGGCCTCCTGCGTTCTGGATCAGGTGGCGAATCAGCGTGGTCTTGCCGGCGCCGAGAAAGCCGGTGACGATGGTGACGGGGACCTTGGCAAGGTCGGTCATGAACTCTTCCCCCCGCGCCGGAGCGACCAGGCGGGGGCTTGCCGGACAAGCGTCCAGCCGGCGCGCGACGACGGGCGGGCGCGAAGGACGCCCGACACCACGCGAACGTGCAGCCCCAGCCGCACAGCTTCGTCGCTCGAACGGAAGCAGATACCGTGCCGCGGCCATCCCCTGGACCAAGGCAAGAGCGACCGTTGCGCCGGCAGGTCTCCTGGCTTGCGGGTCACGGCACGCTGCACGCCTTCCCAGGCCTTGCCGGCCCAGTGGCTGCCCCTCGCATGGAGGCCAGTGCATCGCGCTATCCGCTCACAGTTGCAGGGACAGCCGCGGATTTGGGGATCGCTCCCCGCACCGCATTCCCGATTAAGCCCGTTCTACCGGGCACCGGCGCGATCTTCGAAGGCAAGCCTTCGCCCGTTGCTCTAGCCGCGCACCTCGATCTCGTCCAGCCTCTGCCAGCGATAGATGGCGAAGCTCACCAGCCAGCAGCCGACGAACAGGCCGATGATCGCGAAGCCAAGGCCGTTGAAGTGCGCGCCTAGCTCGGCGGCGAGCCCGAAGGCACCGCCGGTCCAGCCCATCTTGTCGCCGATCAGTGCCAGCGTCTCGATCCCGCCGATCACGATCGCGACGAGCGCCGAGACCAGCGTGATGGTGACGTTGTAGTAGAGCTTGCGGATCGGCTTGACGAATGCCCATTGATAGGCGCCGAGCATCACCACCCCGTCGAGCGTGTCGACCAGCACCATGCCGACCGCGAACAGCGCCGGCAGCACCAGCAGCGTGCCGAGCGACATGCCCTGCGCCGCCTGCCCCGCCGACATGCCGAGGATCGCTACCTCGGTCGCGGTGTCGAACCCCAATCCGAACAGGAAGCCGAGCGGCGCCATGTGCCAGCTCTTGCCGACCAGCCGGAACATCGGCCCGAACAGCTTCGACAACGGCCCCCTCGACGCGAGCAGCAGGTTCAGGTCGTCCTCTACATAGGCGCCGCCCGCGCGAACGTGCCGGAACGTCTTCCACACGCTGTGCAGGATGACGAGGTTCATGCCCGCGATCGCGAACAGGAACAGCGCCGAGACGCCCGTGGCGATCACGCCGCCCGTCTCCTTGAGCGCGCCCATCCCGGCCAGCGCATGGGTGGTGAGCGCGATGCCGGTCGACGCGATGGCGATGATCCCCGAATGGCCGATCGCGAACCACAGGCCGGTGGCGATCGGCCGCTGGCCGTCGTTCATCAGCTTGCGGGTGACGTTGTCGATCGCGGCTATGTGATCGGCGTCGACGGCGTGGCGCAGCCCCAGCCCCCAGGCGAGCAGCGCAGTGCCCAGCATCAGCGGCTGGGCATGGAACAGCGTGAACGCCCATCCCCAGGCGGCGACATTGGCCACGATGAGCCCGCCGAACAGCAGGGCCACGCGCGACCGCAAGGATAGAAAGGACAAGCACCATACTCCGGCGGCGTCGTGCGACTTGGCCGGGGCCCACCGCGAACGGCCGGCCCCGCACCCCGGCCGGACGCTTCCCAAGCGACCGGGCCACGCGACCACGAGCGGCCCCCGCCGCTCCATGCGTCGCTCAGACGGAGTACACCGTGCCGCGGCCATCCCCTGGGCCAGGGCAAGAGCGACCGGACGCCGGCAGGTCTCCTGGCTCGCGGGTCATGGCGAACGGCACGCCTTCCCAGGCCCGAAGGCCCAGTGGCTGCCTCTCGATCGGAGGCGAGTGCCGCACGCTATCCGCTCACAGTTGCAGGGACAGCCGCGGATTTGGGGAGCAGGCTCCCCGCACCGCATTCCCGATTAAGCCTCTTTCGAAGCACCGGCGCGATCATTGGAAGCGCCCGCAAGCGGACGCCTGCCGAACTGTCTAGGAGACGACGCGCCCCGGATCAACCGCGGCGCGCGAGCCCCGTCGCGTCGCCCGCCGACCAGCGCTTGCGCAGGAACTGCACCGCCGAGATGCTCGTCAGCACGGCCACCAGCAGGGCGGTCGCCTGGCAGCAGATCGCAAAGAAGCGCAGCCAGTCGAGTTGCGGCGCGCCGAAGCTGTGGACAAGCAGCAGCGCCACGCTGCCGACATAACCCGAGGAATCGGCAACGTAGATCAGGAAGCCGGCATTCGCCGCGGTGCCGATGGTCGCGACCATGCGATCGAACAGCATCGCGTTGAACGGCGTATAGGCGAGGTAGAGCCCGGCGCCGGTGAGCGTGATCCAGGGCAGTCCTCCGATCAGCCGAGCCTCGAACGCGAGGGTCGACGCCGCCAGCAGGAGCGCGCCCGCCACGATCATGCCGTGCATCGCGAGCAGCGCGCGGAGATTGTCGCGCACCAGCATCAGCAGCGCCAGCGACCCCAGCGTCAGTAGCGCGACCGGCAGTTCGCTCGCCGCGAACACGCTGGCCTCGCCGCCATAGCCGAGCCCCGCCCAGATCTCGGCGGCGAAATTGTCGCGGATGTCGCGCAGTGCCGTGAGCGCGACATAGCCGAGCACGAGCAGCAGCAGCGTGCCGCCATGTGACCGCAGGAAGGCGGTGCGCTCGGCAGCGCCCATCGGCACCCGCACGGTCCGCTCCGCCTCGTCGCGTGCATCGGGCGGCGGCAGGCGTTCGAGCTGCCAGAGCGACAGGAACAGGACGGGCGTGAAGACCAGGCCCGTCGCCGCCGGCATCCACAGCTCCGGGACGCCGGCTCCCATCAGCAACGTCGCTACCGACTTGACCACGCCCGAGGCGAGGATGAAGCTGGCGCAGAGCATCGAGCCGAGCAGCTCGGACACGCGACGCCCTTCGACATAGCTGAACACCAGCCCCCAGATCAGCCCGAGCGGCAGGCCATTGAGGAACAGGCAGGCGACGTTCCACGGCGCTGGAATGAGCGCGAACAGGATCAGCGCCACCCAGGATGCGCCGATCAGCATCAGGATCTGCCGCGCCCGGCCATGTCGGCCGCTCTCCGCGATCACCCGAACCCCGATCAGCTTCGACAGCGCATAGCCGATGACCTGGGCGATCAGCAGCGCGCTCTTGTAGTCGATCGCGAAGTGCCAGCCCGCCACGTCCGCATAGGTCGCCGCCGCGAACGGCTTGCGGAAGGCGTACATCGCGAAATAGGCGCTGAACGCAGCAAGGCCGCCCAGCATCAGCATCGCGTTGGAGTTGGTTGGCCGCGCGGTCGCGTCGCCTGCACCCTGCATCCCGAATCCCCTTGGAATTGGTCCGCTATTGGCGTCGCACCGCGACGGCTTCATGACACCGACGTCACCACGGGCGCACGGCGAGCGCGGCGCGTTCGGCTGCGCATTGCTGCGCATCCGGGCGCGGCGCCGTGGCACGAAGCCGCGCGACTTCGGCACGGGCGGCCTCGAGATCCTTCCGGAACGACGCAGAGGTCTGCAGCACCGCGAACACGGACGCGCCGGCGAGATACCCCGCCTCGACCGCGCTCCTGCTGTGCGAACCGCAGATCGCCCGGCTTTCGCCGTACGCGCGGCCGCGCGCCAGGATCGCGCTCGCATGATCGGGCATCACCTCGGCCAGGATCTGCGCCTCCAGCCAGCCATTGGCGGTGTGGCCCGACGGATAATCGCCGTTGCCGGCGAGGTGCGCCGTCTTCGCTTCGCAGATCGGGCCGTCTTCGCGCAGATAGGGACGCGGCGTCTGATAGGCCGACTTGACCGTGCTGACGACCGGACCGGTTCCGGCATGCGCGATCAGCCGTGCCAGCGCCGGTGCGTGCGCGGCATCGAGCACCATGCCCATCGCGCAGGCGTTCCGCGCCAGCGGATTGTTGGTGACGTCGTCGGTCGCGATCTTCCAGCGCGGGCTGCCGACCAGCGCCCGGGTGTCGCGAAAGATCTTCATGTCGAGCGCCGCCGCGGCACTGTCCGGCGCCGGCGGCGGCGGCAGGATCGCCATGCCGTCCGGATATTGATCGGGTGTGAGATAGGGAGCGTTGTCGCTCGCTTGGGGTGCCGCCAGCATGAGGGCCGCGGCGGTGAGGAGCGCGCGAATCATGCGTGCCCCCGTCCATCGGCAGGCAGGCCCGCAAGGAAACCCGGGGTGTGTCCCGGCGCGAAAGGGGTGGAGTCGAGGTACGTCATTCGGCCCGCCTAGGCCGGGAAAGTTGCAGTAATACGTAGTTTCCCAGAGGCGCGGATTATGCTGGAGGCAAGACCGTGGACGCCAAGTTGCGCAGCAACCCCTGCTAAGGTGACGACACGCGTGGACATCTCGCTTCAGAACAACATCTTGGAGCTGGTCGCCACGGGCGCCGACCTGGCGTCGGTCGCCGATCGCCTCTGCCGCGAGGTGGAACTGCGCCTCCCCGACGTGCGCTGCCTGGTGCTGCGCGTCGACGTGGCGGGCCGGCTGCATCCCGTCGCCGGCCCCAGCTTTCCCGAACATTATCTCCACGCGCTGGACGGAATGATGATCGGTCCGCGAGTCGGCTCTTGCGGCGCCGCAGCCTATCACGGCGAACCCCATGCCAGCACCGATATCGAGACCGATCCCAACTGGGCACGGTATCTGGATCTCACCCGGCCGCTCGAGCTCCGCGCCTGCTGGTCCAATCCGATCAAGAACGGCCGCGGGGAAGTGACCGGAGTCGTCGCCTTCTACTACCGCGTGCCGCGCGGCCCGACGCCGCTCGAGCGACGGATCATCCGCGTGTGCCTCCATCTGTGCAGCATCGCGATCGAACAGGACATCTGGCGCGCCAAGCAGGTGCGCCGGGCGCAGCTGGACGGGCTCACCGGCTTGCCGAACCGCGCCGCCTTCGCCACCTCGCTCAGCGATCTCGATTGCAGCGAACCGGGTGGCTGGGGCCTGATCCTGGTCGACCTCGACAATCTCAAGATCGTCAACGACACCTTCGGCCACGTCGCCGGCGACGCGCTGATCACGCATGCGGCGCGGCGCCTAGCCGAGACGGCGGCGCCCGATCGTGCGTATCGGTTGGGGGGAGACGAGTTCGCGGTGCTGCTGCAGAGCCCCGAGGCGCTTGCCGACCCGGCGGAAAAGGCGCGGCGCCTGCTCGACGCAATCGCCCAGCCGGTTTCCGAGGAAGATCGCAACCTCCTCCCCCGTGCCACCGCCGGCGGCGCGCTGATCGGCGAAGGCGAGACCGCCGAACAGGTCCGCCTAAACGCCGATCTCGCGCTTTACCATGCCAAGGAAACGGCGCGCGGCACGTTCGTGCGCTACTGGCCGGGCATCGCCACCCGCATGGCCAAGCGGCTCGAGGCGATCCACTCGGTCGAGCGCGCGCTCGCCGAGGACCGCTTGCTACCGTTCTACCAGCCGATACTCGACCTGCGTTCTGGCGAACTGGTCGGCTTCGAGGCATTGTGCCGGATGCGCGCCGGCGACCGTATCATCTCTGCCGCAGAGTTTTTCGAGGCGACCACCGACGGCAAGGTTGCCGGTGCGATCACCGACCGCATGCTAGAGCGCGTCGCCGCCGACCTGCGCCGCTGGTGCGACTTCGGCATCGCGCCCCGCCATGTCGGCATGAACTTCTCCTCCAGCGACTTTCATGGCGGCCGCCTGCGCGAGCTGATCCCGGAGACGCTGGCGCGCCACGGCGTTCCCCTGCACCACCTGACCCTCGAGATTACCGAGACGGTCTATCTTGGCCAGGGCGACACGGTCGTCGCGGATACGCTGCGCTGGTTCCGCAGCCAGGGGCTGATGGTGGCGCTCGACGATTTCGGGACGGGCTATGCCTCCCTCACCCATCTGCTCACCATGCCGGTCGACTATATCAAGATCGACAAGAGCTTCACCGATCAGCTGCTGCAGAACAGCGCCAGCCGGGCGATCGTCGAGGGCGTGCTCCACATCGCACAGGAGCTTGACATGGGCGTCATCGCCGAAGGCGTCGAGACCGAGTCGCAGGCGGAGCTGCTGCGCAGCATCGGCTGTGCCTATGGCCAGGGGCACCTCTTCTCCCCCGCCATCGACGCCGCACGGGCGACCGAGATGCTGCATGCAGCCCGGGCCACCTCCCCGCGCCTGTCGAGCAACGGCATGCCGACCGGGCACGACCCCGCCGCCATTCTGCACTGAGCAAGGTCCGTCAGAGGTGCTTCTTGTCGAGCTTTCGGGCGAGCGTACGACGGTGCAGCCCCAGCCGCCGCGCCGCTTCGGATAGGTTGTAGTTGGTATCCGCCAACGTCTGGTGGATATGCTCCCATTCGAGCGTGCGGATCGAGGTCGGCCGCGCCTTCAACTCGGTATCGACATCGCCGTCGACGCGCTCGAACGCCGCCTCGATATCGTCGGTATTGGCGGGCTTCATCAGATAGTTGGTGGCGCCCAGCTTCACTGCCTCCACCGCGGTGCCGATGCTGGCGAACCCGGTGAGCACGACGATCCGCATCGTCGGGTCGATGTCGTGCAGCTGCTTGACGCAGACCAGGCCGGAGCTGCCGCCCAGCCGCAGGTCGACCACCGCCCGTTCGGGGACGAAGGCGCGGGCGCGTGGCTCGACCTCTTCGGGGCCGTTCAGCACCTCGACCTGGTACCCGCGCCGCTCGAAGGAGCGGGCAAGCGTCCGCGCGAACACCACATCGTCCTCGATGATCAGCAGCTTGTGCCCGGTCATTCGCCCTCATCCTCAAGCGCCAAGGCCGACACCGGTACCCGCAGCACCACCTCTGCGCCACCGGTTTCGCGGTTGCTGGCGGCAAGCGTGCCGCCCAGCGTACGCAACACGTTATGCGCAAGGAAAAGCCCGAGCCCGGCGCCCTGGCGCCCCTTGCTGCTGTTATAGGGATTGCCGATGCGTGGCAGGATGTCCGCCGGAAAGCCGCGACCGTCGTCGCGAAAGCTCAGCCGCAGCGCGCCGTCCGCCTCGTTCACCACCAGGTGGATCCGCGCCGCCCCCGCCTCCACGGCATTGTCGAGCACATTCACGATCGACTGGCCGAGCGCCCGGTCCGCGACGATCGGCAGATCCCCCGGCAGGCGATAATCGAGGATCACCTGATCGTTGCGCGGCCATTGCTCGATCACGCCGGTGAGAAAGCGGCGCAGGCTGGTCCGCGCCGGTGCCTCGCCGCTCACCTCGCCCGCGGCGAACAGGATGCCGGCGACGATCGCCTTGCAGCGCGCCACCTCGGCCTGCATGTCGGCCACTTCGGCGAGCAGCTGGGGATCGCGGGCGATCCTTGCGTCCGCCCGCCAGTCGCCCAGCGCGACCGAAAGCGAAGCGAGCGGCGTACCCAGCTCATGCGCCGCGCCGCTGGCGAGCAGACCCATCCGGACGATATGGTCCTCTTCCGCCGCGCGCTGCCGCAGCTCGGCGAGGCGGGCGTCGCGATCGCGCAGGTTTCTCGCGATGCGCGTGACGAACTGGACGATCAGCGTCGCGGTAAGCGTGTAGTTGAACCACAGCGCGAACAGGAACGCGCCTGACAACGAGGTTGCCAGCATCGGCGGCAGCGGCAGCGGCCGGTGCACCACGGACAGAAAGGCGAAGGCGGCGCTGGTGAGGAAGACGAGCGCCCAGCTGGAGGCCGTGTCGAGCAGCACCGCGCCGAGCACCACCTGCAGCAGGTAGAGCGACACGAAGGGGTTGGTCGCGCCGCCGCTCAGGTAGAGCAGGACGGTGAGGCACATCACGTCGACCAGCAGCCCGGCCATCACCTGCCCGTTGGTCGCGGGACGCAGCGCGCGGGCCGGGTACATCGCCAGGTTGAGCGCGACCAGCACGCCCACCGTGGCGAGCATCGGCACCAGCGGCAGGCGTACGCCGAACGCCAGATGGACGCCGAGGATCGTGGTCAGCTGCCCAAGCACCGCGAGCCAGCGGAGCTGGACCAGCAGCAGCAGGTTGCGGCGGGCGGCGTCCTCCGGCGTCGCCGTGGTCATGCGTCTCCGCGTCCACGCCACGCCCGCCAGGCGAACCAGGCGGTCAGCAGGGCGAGGCCGAACCAGGTCAGCGCATAGACGAGATGGTTGTTGCTGAAGCGGACGACGGTCATCCCGCCGCGCGGCCAGCCGTCGCCATCGCGATCGGCATCGATGAAATAGGGCGCGAGCTGCCGCAGCCCCTGCCCCATCGCCGCCACGTCGCGTGAGTACCAGCGGTTGGCGGCGGGATCGTTGGCGCGCAAGAAACCGCCCTTGGGCTCGCTGAGGCGCAGCAGGCCGGTGATGCTCACCGGCTTCGCGCCTTCAGTCTTGCAGTCGGGCAGTGCCTGACCTTCGGGCAGGAAACCGCGATTGACGAAAACGGTGAAGCCGCGCGCGGTGACGAGCGGTGTCATCACCCATTTGCCGGGCCCGATCTCGGTAACGGCCTGGGCCAGCTTCGTACCGCAGGGAAGGTAGCTGCCGGTCACGCGGACGCGGCGATAGGCGGCTTCGCTATTTACGGCCGCCCATTCGGCGGGCCCGGGGGAGGGCACCGGCGCCTTGGCCAGTCCCCGCTCTACCCGGTCGATCAAAGCCAGCTTCCAGGCGCGGCGCTCGACCTGCCAGATGCCGAGGCCGAGAAGGATGGCGATCAGCGGCAGCAGCGCGATCGCCATCCCGTTGCGGGAAGCCGGCCGGCTCACATGCCGGCGCCGGAAGCCATCCCGGGCATCATGTTGAGGTTCATGTTGTACATCACCCACAGCGAGCCCGCGAGCGCGATGACGATGATGATGATCGTGAACACCAGCGCCATCAGGGTCCAGCCCTGCTCCGACTTGCTGTTCATGTGGAGGAAGTAGATCATGTGGACGACGATCTGCACCATCGCCAGCGCCGCGCAGATCGCCACCGCCACGCGGGTGTCGGCGATCCAGCCGCCCATCACGATCCCGAACGGGATCGCGGTGAGGACGACCGAGAGCAGGAAGCCGGTGATGTAGCCACCGCGGGTCGAATGCGGCGCGTCATGGCCATGATCGTGGCCGTGACCATGGTCATGGCCGGCGTGGCTGTGGGGGTGCGCGCTCATCGCATGGCTCCAAACAGATAGACGAAGGTGAACACGCCGATCCAGATCACGTCGAGGAAGTGCCAGAACAGCGACAGGCACTGCAGGCGACGGACGTTTGCCGGGATCAGGCCCTTGCGGCCGATCTGCACCATCAGCGTGAACAGCCAGATCAGGCCGAAGGTGACGTGCAGGCCGTGGGTGCCCACCAGGGTGAAGAAGGACGAGAGGAACGCCGAGCGCCACGGACCCGCACCCTCATGGATCAGGTTCGAGAACTCGTAGAGCTCGATGCCGAGGAAGGCGGCGCCGAACAGTGCGGTCAGCAGCAGCCAGGCCTGGACGGCGCCCTTGCGCTGTTCCTGCATGGCGATCATCGCGAAGCCATAGGTGATCGAGGAGAACAGCAGCATCGCCGTGTTCACCGCCACCAGCGGCAGCTCGAACAGCTCGTGGGAGGTGGGGCCTCCCGCATAGCTGGTGCCATAGACGCCCCATGCCGCGAACAGCATCGCGAAGATGAGGCAGTCGCTCATCAGGTACATCCAGAAGCCGAGCAGCGTGCTGCCGCCGGGTTCGTGATGCTCCTCCTCGAGCTGGTAGAAAACGGGCGTCTTGCCCTTGGGTACGGTCGTGGCGCTCATCGCGTCAGGCTCCCAGGCGCGCGAGCACCGCGGTGCGCGCATTCTCGGTTTCGGTCACTTCTTCTGCCGTGATGTAGAAGTCGCGATCATAGTTGAAGGTGTGGGCGATCGCGGTGACGATCAGGCCCAGGAACGATGCGGCCGCGAGCCACCAGATGTACCAGATCATCGCGAAGCCGAACACCAGCGAGAAGCCCGCCAGAATGATGCCGGCGCCGGTGTTCTTCGGCATGTGGATCGGCAGGTAGCCCGAGACCGGACGCACCGCACCGCGCGACTTCATGTCGTACCAGGCATCCAGGTCGTGGATGACCGGCGAGAACGCGAAGTTATAGGCCGGCGGCGGCGACGAGGTCGCCCATTCCAGCGTGCGGGCGTTCCAGGGATCGCCGCTGTCGTCGCGCAGCGCCTCGCGGTTGCGGATGCTCACGAAGATCTGGAGCAGGAAGGCTGCGATGCCGACGGCGATGATCGCGGCGCCGATCGCGGCGATCACGAACCAGATCTGCAGGCTCGGATCGTCGAAGTGGCGCAGGCGACGGGTCACGCCCATCAGGCCGAGGACGTAGAGCGGCGTGAACGCCACCCAGAAGCCCACCACCCAGCACCAGAAGGAGACCAGACCCCACTTCTTGTCGAGCTTGAAGCCGAACGCCTTGGGCCACCAGTAGTTGATGCCGGCGAACAGGCCGAACAGTACGCCGCCGATGATCACGTTGTGGAAGTGCGCGACCAGGAACAGCGAGTTGTGCAGCACGAAGTCGGCCGGGGGCACCGCCAGCATCACGCCGGTCATGCCGCCGATCACGAAGGTCAGCATGAACGCGACCGTCCACATCATCGGCAGTTCGAAGCGGATGCGGCCCTTGTACATGGTGAACAGCCAGTTGAAGATCTTGGCACCCGTCGGGATCGAGATGATCATCGTGGTGATGCCGAAGAAGCTGTTCACGCTCGCGCCCGAGCCCATCGTGAAGAAGTGATGGAGCCAGACGAGGTACGACAGGATGGTGATGACCAGCACGGCGTAGACCATCGAGGTATAGCCGAACAGGCGCTTGCCCGAGAAGGTCGAGGTGACTTCGGAGAAGATGCCGAAGGCCGGCAGGATCAGGATGTAAACTTCCGGGTGGCCCCAGATCCAGATCATGTTCACGTACATCATCGGATTGCCGCCGGCGGTGTTCGTGAAGAAGTGGGTGCCGACATAGCGGTCGAGGCTGAGCAGCGCGAGCACCGCGGTCAGCACCGGGAAGGCGGCGACGATCAGGATGTTGGTGGCAAGCGCGGTCCAGGTGAAGATCGGCATCTTCATCAGGCCCATGCCCGGCGCGCGCATCTTGACGATGGTGGCGACCAGGTTGACGCCCGAAAGCAGCGTGCCGACACCCGCGATCTGCAGCGCCCAGACATAATAGTCCACGCCCACGTCCGGCGAATAGTCGAGGCCCGAGAGCGGCGCCATCGCCAGCCAGCCGGTCCGCGCGAACTCGCCGATGAACAGGCTGGCCATCACCAGCGCCGCACCCGCCGCCGTCATCCAGAAGCTGAAATTGTTCAGGAACGGGAAGCTGACGTCGCGCGCACCGATCTGCAGCGGCACCACGAAGTTCATCAGGCCGGTGACGAAGGGCATCGCCACGAAGAAGATCATGATCACGCCGTGGGCGGTGAACACCTGATCATAGTGATGGGCGTTGAGATAACCCTCGTTGGCGCCGAACGCCATCGCCTGCTGGCCGCGCATCATGATCGCATCGGCGAAGCCGCGCAGCAGCATCACCAGGCCCAGCACCATGTACATGATGCCGATGCGCTTGTGATCGACGGTGGTGAACCACTCCTTCCAGAGATAGCCCCACAGGCGGAAATAGGTCAGCGCGCCAAGCAGCGCGATGCCGCCGAGCGCGACGCCGCAAAAGGTACCGACGACGATCGGCTCGTGGATCGGCAGGCTCTCGATCGAGAGCCGGCCGAAGATCATCTTCAAAGTGTCAGACATGGCAGTGCTCAAGCCTCGCCCGCCGCCGCGCGACCGGGATAGGCCGGCGCGTCCATGCGGGTCATGTTACGGTTCGAATCCGCGCCGGGTTCGGAGTGGCCGGCGGGAGCGCCGTGCGGATGGGTCAGGTGCGGACTGGTCTTCATTTCATCCGGCGACTTCATCAGCGCGCCATCGGCGCCTTCGCCCGGACGATCGTTTACCGCAGGCGCGACTTCCTGGGCACCCGCACCATGGTGCATCATGCCGTGGCCGCAGGCGGTGCCGGGCTTCACGCACATCTGGACGATGCGATCGAACAGGCCGCCCTCGACGGTGCCGAAGTGCATCGCCGGCACCTTCTCGCTCGGCTTTTCGAGCGTGAGATACTGGGCGGTGTCGAGCGACTGCGCCGACGCCTTGGTCTTGGCGACCCACTGGTCGAAGCCCGCCGCATCCACCGACTGGGTCGGGAAATGCATGTAGGAGAAGCCGGCGCCGCTATAGTTGGCGCTCTGGCCCTCGAAGGTGCCGACGCGGTTCATCACCGCGTGGAGCTTCGTTTCCATGCCCGGCATCGTATAGATCATGCCCGCCAGCGCCGGCACGTAGAAGGTGTTCATCACGCTCGATGAGGTCAGGCGGAAGCGCACCTGGCGGTCGGCCGGCAGCACCAATTCGTTGACCGTGGCGATGCCCTGCTCTGGGTAGATGAACAGCCACTTCCAGTCGAGCGAGACGACCTGGATCTCCAGCGGCTTCTGATCCGCCGGGATCGGCTTGCCCGGCGCGATGCGGTCCAGCGGCCGATAGGGGTCCAGCTGGTGCGTCGTGAGCCAGGTCAGCGCGCCGAGTGCGATGATGATCAGCAGCGGTGCCGACCAGATCACCAGTTCGATCCGGGTCGAGTGATCCCAGTCGGGCTTGTACTCCGACTCGGTGTTGCTCGCGCGGTATTTGAACGCGAAAACCACCGTCAGGATCATCACCGGCACGATGATGAGCAGCATCAAAAAGACGGACCAGAGGATCAGATCGGCTTGCTGCCGTGCAACATCGCCGGACGGATTCATCACCACCAGGTCGCATCCGCCGAGGATCAGCGGGGCTGCGAGGGTGGCGATCAAGGCCGCCGGCCGGAGGGCACGACGGAACGGGAGCATGGATCGAAACATAGCGGCCGCGAGTTAGGAGGGGTTGTGCGGGCGCGAAATAGGACAATTTGTCCCATGGCTGCAACCCGAGAGTTTCCCTAGGTGCTTTCCCCAAAGCTTTGCGGTAGATATGACCCATGGCAAATGCTGAGCTTGGTTCGACGCAGATCGAACATGACGCCCGCCTGATCAACACCTCGCCCGGTGACGATCACACCCGCCCCGGCGATATCGCCATTGGGGTGATCATCGGGCGAACGTCCGAGTTTTTCGACTTTTTCGTCTACGCGATCGCCTCGGTGCTGGTGTTCCCCGCGCTGGTGTTCCCGTACATGGATCGCGTGTCCGGCACGCTCTGGTCGTTCGCCCTCTTCCCCCTCGCCTTCATCGCCCGTCCTATCGGCACGCAGATCTTCATGCGCATTGACCGCCGTCATGGACGCGGCACGAAGCTGACCCTCGCGCTGTTCCTGCTCGGCACCGCGACGGTGACGATGGCGTTCCTGCCCGGCTATGAGCAGGTCGGCACCTGGTCGGCGATCCTGCTCGCCGCGCTTCGCGTGCTGCAGGGGCTGGCGCTGGGTGGCGCCTGGGACGGCCTCGCGTCGCTGCTGGCGCTCAACGCCCCGGCGTCGCGCCGCGGCTGGTATGCGATGGTGCCGCAGCTCGGCGCCCCGCTCGGGCTGATCGTGGCGAGCGGGCTGTTCGCCTATTTCCTGGGCGCGCTCGACTCCGCCGATTTCATGAGCTGGGGCTGGCGCTATCCGTTCTTCGTCGCCTTCGCGCTCAACGTGGTGGCCCTGTTCGCCCGCCTGCGCATGGTGGTGGCCCCCGAATATGTGAAGCTGTTCGAGAGCCGCGAACTCACCCCCTCGCGAGTCACCGCGACGATCAAGGCACAGTGGCGCAACATCATCATCGGCGCCTTCGCCCCGCTGGCGAGCTTTGCGCTGTTCCACATGGTCACCGTCTTCCCGCTGTCCTGGATCGCGCTGTTCACCACCGAGGACCTGACCCGCTTCCTGTGGATCGAAGTCGGCGCGGCTGCCTGCGGCGTCGTCGCGATCGTGATCTCGGGGATCCTCGCCGACCGGATCGGCCGCCGCTCGCTGCTGGGCTACACCGCTGCCGCGATCGCCGCCTATTCGGGCTTCGCGCCGCAGCTGCTCGAACGCGGCAATACCGGCGAGACGGTGTTCATGGTGCTCGGCTTCATCCTGCTCGGCCTCGCCTTCGGCCAGTCCTCGGGGGCGGTCGCCAGCAATTTCCCGAAGCGGGCGCGCTATACCGGCGCGGCACTCACCTCGGATCTCGCCTGGCTGTTCGGTGCCGGCTTCGCGCCGCTCGCGGCGCTGCTGCTCGCCAGCAACTGGGGCGTGATCGCGTCGGGCCTGTACCTGCTCTCGGGCGCTGCCGGCACGCTGATCGCGCTCTACTTCAACAAGGAACTGGGGCGCCGCCTCGACTGACCCCGGCGCGGCTTGCCTAAGCCGCGCGCGACCTCCAAAGGCCTCCTGTCCGCACCCGCGTTCAGGAGGCCTTTTGCATGACGTCCCCCACCGGCATTGACCGCCTGGTCGCCATCATGGAGCGCCTGCGCGATCCGAAACGCGGCTGCGAATGGGACGTGGCGCAGACCTTCGAGACCATCGCGCCCTATACGATCGAGGAAGCCTATGAGGTGGCCGACGCGATCGAACGCGGCGACATCGCCGAGTTGAAGGACGAGTTGGGCGACCTGCTGCTTCAGGTGGTGTTCCACAGCCGGATCGCCGAAGAGGCAGGGCAGTTCGGGCTTGCGGATGTGGTCACCTCGATCAGCGACAAGATGGAGCGACGCCACCCACATATCTTCGGCGATGTGGCCGAGGGCGGGCACCATCTGTGGGAAGTCATCAAGGCCGAGGAGCGTGGCGCCAAAGGGGCGTCGAGCGCGCTCGACGGCGTGGCGATCGGCCTGCCCGCGCTGCTGCGTGCCGAGAAGCTCCAGAAGCGGGCGGCACGCACCGGCTTCGACTGGCCCGATGCGACGGGCGCGCGCGCGAAGATCCTGGAGGAACTGGAAGAGGTCGAGACGGCGGAGAACGACGCCCACCGCGCCGAAGAGGTGGGCGACCTGCTCTTCGCCGTGGTGAACTATGCCCGCAAGCTGGGCGTGGAGCCCGAGGCGGCGCTGCGCGCGGCCAATGGCAAGTTCGAGCGGCGGTTCAAGGCGATGGAGGAACGCGCGGGCGAGGCGTTCGTGGGGCTGGACCTGGAGGGCAAGGAAGCGCTCTGGCAGGTGGTCAAGCGGGGGTGATGGGGCTGAGCCCTTCCCCATCGTCCACACGTCATCCCGGCGAGAGCCGGGATCCATTCGCCTCTCGCTTTCAGCAAGAGCCGCAACGTAGCGCCAATGGATTCCGGCTTTCGCCGGAATGACGGACTGAGAGTAGACGCGGCGTCGATAGCGCTTCCGCCCCTACCCCCGCGTGACGAACCGCTCGTAATCGCGCGGCGCCATGCGGACTTCATAGACCGCCTGCTCGTCCTCGATATGCTGGTCGATCACATCGCCATGCTGGTGTAGCCACGCGGCGGCCGCGCCATCGGCGGGATCGAGCCGCAGCGTGTAACGACGATGGCCTTCGGTGAGCCGCCCGGCGACGGCCTCGACCAGCGCATCGACGCCCTCCCCGGTCAGCGCCGAGATCACCCGCACCTCGTCGGTACGGCGCGCGGCCATCGCCAGCGCTTCGTCGCGCTGCTCGTCGTCGAGCAGGTCGAGCTTGTTCCACGCCTCGAAGCGCGGAGTCTGCTCGGACACGCCGATTTCCTGAAGCACCTTTTCCACGTCGGCGCGCTGCGCCTCGGTATCCGGATGCGCGATGTCGCGGACATGGATCAACAGGTCGGCCGAGACCACCTCTTCCAGCGTCGCCTTGAACGCGGCGACCAGCTGGGTAGGCAGTTCGGAGACGAAGCCCACCGTGTCGGAGAGGATCGCCTTGTCGATCCCCGGCAGTGCGATCTGGCGCAGCGTCGGGTCAAGCGTGGCGAAGAGCAGGTTCTCCGCCATCACGCCCGCGCCGGTCAGCCGGTTGAACAGCGTCGACTTGCCGGCATTGGTATAGCCGACCAGCGCCACCACCGGCCAAGGCGCGCGCTGGCGCCGGTCGCGGTGAAGCGTGCGGGTACGGCTGACCTGGTCGAGCTCGCGCCGCAGCCGCGCCATGCGGTCGCGGATCAAGCGCCGGTCCGCCTCGATCTGGGTTTCGCCCGGGCCGCCGAGGAAGCCGAAACCGCCGCGCTGGCGCTCAAGGTGGGTCCAACTGCGGACGAGCCGGCCTGCCTGATAGTCGAGATGCGCCAGTTCGACCTGCAACCGGCCTTCTGCCGTGCGGGCGCGCTCGCCGAAGATTTCGAGGATAAGGCCGGTACGGTCGATCACCTTGCAGCCGAGCGCCGTCTCGAGGTTGCGCTGCTGCACCGGCGTCAGCGCCGCGTCGAACACCGCGAGCTGCAGTTCGCCGTCGCGGACCGTCTCCGCCAGGGCTTCCACCTGGCCCGAGCCGATCAGCGTGCCCGGCTTGGGCTGGCGCAGCCGCACGGCAACCCGTTCGACCACGTCGACGCCGATCGCCGCGGCTAGACCGGCGGTTTCCTCCAGCCTTGCTTCAGCGTCGCGCGAGCTGCCGCCCATGTCCGGATAGACGACGAGCGCCTTTGCGCCCCGCGCGAATTCGTCGGGGTCGCGCTCGAAACCAGTGCTCATGCGAGGATCAATCGTCGTCGCCGCTATTGGTTTCCTCGGCGAGGTTCAGCGGGTGCATCGGCTGGATGGTGGAAACCGCATGCTTGTAGACCAGCTGGGCCATGCCCTCGCGCTGGAGCAGCATGCAGAACAGGTCGAAGGCAGCGATCTGGCCCTGGAGCATCACGCCGTTCACCAGGAACATGGTGACGTTTTCCTGCTGCTTGCGGACCGCGTTGAGGAAGATTTCCTGCAGCACCGGGTTCTTGTGCTGGAACTCGCCCGCCGCCGCGAGCAGCGCGGCGAGGTCCATCGGGCCCGAGGGCATGATGGTGGAAATGGCATGCTTGTAGATCAGCTGCGACTGCCCGTCGCGGCGGAGCAGCACCGAAAAATTGTCGAACCAGGTGACGATGCCCTGGAGCTTGACGCCCTTGACGAGGAACATCGTGACCGGCGTCTTCGACCGGCGCAGCGAGTTGAGGAACAGGTCCTGAAGCGAAGTCTGCTTCTCTGCCATATGGTGGCTCCATTTATTCTTGGCGGGATTTGTCCCGCGGTGCGCCGTTCCCGGCGTCAGGGTCGGCGCCACCCCGGCGCCGGGATCCAATCTAGGGGTTTCGGTCGCTTCCGTCCATAGCGGCTCAATCGTCGCGCGCGTCGGTGATGCCGAGCAGCTTGAGCTTGCGGTGCAAGGCCGAGCGCTCCATCCCGATGAAGCTCGCCGTGCGCGAGATATTGCCCGAGAAGCGACGGATCTGGACGCGCAGATATTCGCGCTCGAAGCTCTCGCGCGCTTCCTTGAGCGGCGCGCCCATGATCGCGCTGGACGCCATGCCGCTGCCGTTCTCGCTCTGTCGGCCGAGCACCTCGGGGGGCAGCAGGTCGACGTCGATGCGGCCGATCCGGTCGCCCGGCGCCAGGATCACCGTCCGCTCGACGACATTGCGCAGCTGACGGACATTGCCCGGCCAGTCATAGCTTTGCAGCGCCACCATCGCGTCGGCGGCGATCTCCGGGGTCGGCACGCGGCGCTCCGAGGCATAATGCGCCACATAATGCTCGACCAGCGCGGGGATGTCCTCGCGGCGGTCGGTGAGCGCCGGGATCGGTACCGGCACCACGTTGAGCCGGTAGTAGAGGTCCTCGCGGAAGCGCCCGCCGGCAATCTCCGCCATCAGGTCGCGCGCGGTGGCCGAAACCACGCGCACATCGACCTTGACGATGCGGGTCCCGCCGACGCGGCTGAAGCTCTGGTCGGTCAGCACGCGCAGGATGCGCGCCTGGGTCGCGATCGGCATGTCGGCGATCTCGTCGAGGAACAGCGTGCCGCCATGCGCCTGTTCGAGCAGGCCGGGGCGGACGAGATCGCCGCTCTCCTCGACCCCGAACAGTTCCTCGTCGACGCGATCGGGCGTCATCCGGGCGGCGCTGACGATCACGAAGGGCGCCTCGGCGCGCTGGCTCCAGCCATGGAGCAGCCGCGCCGCGACTTCCTTGCCGACGCCGGCGCCGCCGGTGATCAGCACCCGGCTGCCGGTCGAGGCAACGCGCTTGAGGGTCGCGCGCACCGTGTTGATCGCGGTAGAGGTGCCCTGAAGATCGGTCCCCCGCCCGGCCACCGCGCGCAGCGACGCGACTTCGCGCCGCAGCCGCTCGGTCTCGGTGGCGCGCGCGACCATCAGCAGCAGCCGCTCGGCCTCGAAGGGCTTCTCGATAAAGTCGGACGCGCCGCGCCGGATCGCCGCAACGGCGGTGTCGAGATTGCCATGGCCCGAGATCACCAGCACCGGGATCGACGGATCGCGGCGCTTGATCTCGTCGAGCAGTTCGAGCCCGTCGAGCCGCGAGCCCTGCAGCCACACGTCGAGCAACACCAGGCTCGGGCGGCGATCGGCGATGGCGCTCAGCGCGGAATCGCTGTCGGCAGCGTTGCGCGTCGCATATCCCTCGTCTTCCAGCACGCCGGCTACCAGTTCGCGGATGTCGCGTTCGTCGTCGACGACGAGAATGTCCAGGCTCATGTTCTGCTTCCGGTTCGGGTGAGCATCGCCGGTCGCGCGTCCTGCGCGTCGTCCGGCGTTTCGGTAAGGGCGACGCTGGCAAGCATCGCGGTGTCGAAGCACAGGGTCACGCGCGTGCCGCCGCCGGGGCGGTCGGCAAAGGCGATCGTGCCGCAATGTTCCTCGACGATCTTCTTGACGATGGCGAGCCCCAGGCCGGTGCCGCGGCTGCGCGTCGTCATATAGGGTTCGACGATCCGGTCGCGCTCGACCGGCAGGCCGACGCCGTTGTCGGCCAGTGTCAGGATCAGCTTGTCGTCCGCTTCGGGCTGGATGGTCAGATGCACCTCGCCCTGGGGCAGATCCGCACCCTGCCCGGCGGCCTCGTCGCGCGTCTCGATCGCCTCGACCGCGTTCTTGACGATGTTGGTCAACGCCTGGCCGATCTGGCGGCGATCGCACACCAGCGACGGGGCGGGGTCGGGCGCGTCGAGCGTGAAGCGCAGCGCCGGGTGCGCGACTTCGTGCAGGAACATCGCCTGGCGGGCGATATCGAGCAGCGACTCGCGGCGGAACATCGGCTTGGGCATGCGCGCGAACGAGGAGAATTCGTCGACCATCCGCCGCAGATCGCCCACCTGCCGCACGATCGTGTCGGTCAGCCGCGCGAACACGCCGTCGCTCTGGTCGACCTGCTTGCCATAGCGGCGCTGGAGCCGCTCGGCGGCGAGCTGGATGGGGGTGAGCGGGTTCTTGATCTCATGCGCGATGCGGCGGGCAACATCCGCCCAGGCGGCGCGACGCTGGTCGTTGAGCTGCTGGGTGATGTCGTCGAAGGTGAGCACCTGCCCACCCTCGTCCGAGGTGACCTTCACCGCCAGCGTCCGCGCCTCGCCACCGGTCGCGATCTGGACGATGCCCTCGCGATCGCCACTGGCGAGCATCGTCTCCAGTTCGGGAGCGAGCGCTTCGAGCGGCAGGCCCACCGGGTCGGCGGCCTGGTGGCGGAGCAGCGCGTTGGCCGAGGCGTTGATCAGGCGGACGCGGTGATCGGCACCGATCGCCACCACACCGGCCGACACGCCCGACAGCACCGCCTCGATCAACGCGCGGCGGCTGTCGAGCTGGGCGTTGGCAGTGACCAGCGCGGTGGTCTGGTCCTGCAGCCGCGCGGTCATGCTGTTGAAGGCGATGCCGAGCGTGGCGATCTCGTCGATCGTCTCCGGCGTCGGCACCCGCGCGCTGAGGTCGCCCTCCGCGACCTGCCCCGCCGCCTGCACGAGCTGATCGACCGGGCGCACCAGCCGGTCGGCCACGGCAAGCGCGATCCATGTCGCGATGCCTACGATGAGCAGCGCGACACCGAATAGGATCGCGTTGAACTGCAGCTGGAGCGCGCGCGACCGTGCGATCAGCGCCGAATATTCCCGCCCGATGCGATCCGCGGCGACATTCTGCCGATTGAGAAATTCCACGTTGTTTGGCGTGGCCACATACAGGAAGAGGTTCCGCGAGCGATCGATCGGCATGATCACCCAGATCACCTCGGAATCGAAATTAATCGCGCTCTCGCCATCCTTCATCAGCTTCAGGACGTTTCGCGAAACGCGCCGTGCGAACACCGGCGACGAGGGTGCTTCCCAAGCATAGAGTGCCTCGACGCGGTCGTCGTCCAGCACCCGGAAGATCACGCCCTGGTTGAACGTGCGGTAATAGAGCTGGTTGAGAAACCATTTCTGGAAATCGGGCGAGCGCTCGGGCAGCGACGGCGCGACCGACAGCATGTCCTCCACCATCGTACTCGTTTCGAGCTTCCAGCGGTTGATGACCAGCTTCTTGCCTTCGTTCGAAATCGCCGCGGCCGTGTCGATCGCCGCCCGCGCCCGCTCGGAGCCCCAGAGCTTGATGCCTGACTGAAACATGATCGATGCCGCGATCACCGTCAGCACGATCGGCACGCTGGCCATCAGCGTGAACACCGCGACCAGCCGCACGTGCAGCCGCCCTCCGCCCGCCAGTGCTGAGCGCGCGGTCCGGTTGATCGCGATCCGCCTGCCGATCAGCACGATCAGCGCGACATAGGGCAGCAGGTTGACGAGCAGCAGCGTCGCGGCGACGCCGGGGCTGAACAATTGCTGCTTCGAGTTCTGCTGGACGAACCAATAGGTGACGATCGGTGTCGCCAGCGCAACCGCCAGCACCGCGAACTCGACCAGCCGGAACGCCCTGCCGGAGCGCGACCAGGCTTGCGGGCTATCGAGACTCGTTGGAGCTACGCCGACCATTGCTCCCCTGATACACAGGGATTGTGGCCAAAAGAACACATATTATTGCTGGATTGTCACTAACCTGCCCCGGCCCGGCGCAGGGGCCGCGCTCAGCTGATCGGATCGTCCCCCCGGGCGGAAATGCCCAGCGTGTCCAGTCGCTTGCGCAGCGTGTTGCGATTGATGCCGAGCGCTCGTGCGGCGCGCAGCTGGTTCTGCTGGTGGCGCGCAAGCATCATCTCGATCAGCGGCCGCTCCACCTCGCCGATGATGCGATCGTAGAGCGTGCCGTCGTCGAGCGCGCGTGGTTCCTCCAGCGCGATCCGTTCGAGCCGGGCCCGGATCGCCGCCTCGATCCCGGCGTCGCGCACGATCGGCAGCACGCCGCCGTCCCCCAGTACGCGACGCAGCGCGGCCGCATCGATCCACTCGTCGCGCGACAGCGCGGCGATTCGGCGCATCAGGTTTTCAAGCTCGCGGACATTGCCCGGCCAGTCGAGCGTCTCGAGCAGCGCCACCGCATCCTTGTCGAGCTGCTTGCGCGGCAGGCCGTCTTCGACAGCCCGGTCGAGAAAATGGCGGGCGAGCAGCGAGATGTCCTGCCGGCGTTCACGCAGCGCGGGCAGGCTGATCGGCACCACGTTCAGCCGGTAGAACAGGTCCTCGCGGAACTGCCCCGCCTGCACCAGCTGAGCGAGATCCTTGTTGGTCGCCGCGACGATCCGGACATCTGCCCGGATCGTCCGCGCACCGCCGACGGTGGTGAACTCGCCCGATTGCAGCACGCGGAGCAGCCGGGTCTGCGCGTCCATCGGCATGTCGCCGATCTCGTCGAGGAACAGCGTGCCGCCGGCCGCCTGCTCGAACTTGCCCGCGACCCGCGCCTGCGCGCCGGTGAACGCGCCGCGCTCATGGCCGAACAGCTCGGCCTCGATCAGCTCGCGCGGGATCGCTGCCATGTTGAGCGCGACGAACGGCGCCCGCCGCCGCGGCCCCAGATCGTGAATCGCCTTGGCAACCAGTTCCTTGCCGGTGCCGGATTCGCCGCTGATCAGCACGGTCAGGTCGTTCGACACGACCCGGGCGATCACCCGGTACACTTCCTGCATCGCCGGCGAGCGGCCGATCAACGACGGGCCCCCGTCCTGAGCGTCATCCGGCTGGTCGGCAGGGCGGCGGCGACCTCGTGCCATCGCGCTCTGCACGGCGTGGGTCAGGGCATCGAGGTCGAACGGCTTGGGCAGATAGTCGAATGCGCCGACCTCGGTCGCCCGGACGGCGGTCGCCAGCGTGTTCTGCGCGGAAAAGACGATCACCGGCAGCGCCGGGTGCTCGGCCATCAGGCCGGAGACGACGTCCAGCCCGTTGCCGTCCGGCAGCACCACGTCGGTCACCAGCACATCGGGCACGCCCGTCGTCAGCGCGCGGCGCAGCTCGGCGACGCTGGCGGCGGTGGCAACCCGGTGCCCCTCTCGCTTGAGCGCGGCGGCAACCACCGTGCGAATCGCGGCGTCGTCGTCGACGACCAGAACCGAGCCCGGCGTCATGCCGTGGCTCGCGGCAACAGGATGCGGAACACCGTAACCTCCGGTTCGCGTTCGCGGGCATATTGGACGATCCCGCCCATGTCCCGCACCAGTTTCTCGACGAGCGGCAAGCCCAGCCCCTTGCCCTCCGGCTTGCCCGAGACGAACGGCTCGAACAGATGCTCGGCGATGTCGGCGGGGGCGCCGGGACCATTGTCCATCACGCAGATCTCGATCGGCAACGGCCGGCGCGGCTGGCCGGGACCGGCATTGACCGACATGCCGTGGCGGAAGGCGGTCGACAGGATGATCCGCGGCTGGGCGAGGCCCTTCAGTGCCTCGGCCGCATTCTTGAGCAGGTTGATCAGCACCTGCAGGAAGGCGTCGCGATCCACCAGCACCGGCGGCAGCGAGGGATCGAACCATTCCTCGATCACGATCCCGCGCGCAAAGCCCGCCAGCGCGACGCGGCGGCCGTGGTCGAGCAGCGGGTAGATGTTGGTCGGGGCGAGGTCGAGCGGCCGGGTGTCGGTGAAATCCTGCATCCGGTCGATCAGCGCGGCGATGCGGTCGACTTCGGTGGTGATCAGGCGGGTGAGCTCGGCATTGGTATCGGGATCGCTGCCGGTCTGGAGCAGCTGTGCCGCCCCGCGAATGCCCGACAGCGGGTTCTTGATCTCGTGCCCCAGCATCGCCGCCGCCCCGATTGCCGCACGCGCGCCGGCGCTGCGATCGAGACCATGCCCCATCTTGCGCGCCTGGGGGGCGTGGTGGAGTGTCACGATCCGCCAGCCGGGATGATCGGGCACCTGGCTTTCTAGGAAATCCACGCGCAACCGCGAGCCGCGCACCGCCTCGATCTCCGCATCGAACGCCGCGAAGCCGCGCCCGTCGCGCCGATCGGCATAGTCCTCGGGCGGCAGCAGCACCGCGTCATAGGGCTGGCCGACCATGCTGGTCTCGCTATGGTTGAGCAGCACCTCACAAGCCGGGTTGGCATGCGCGATCCGCCCGTCGGGGTCGAGCACCAGCACCGCCACAGGCAGCGCGCCGAACAGCTCGGCGAAGTTCGGTCCTTCGACCGCCTGGGGGCGAAACCGCCTCAGGCCGCCGCGCGGGAAAGCCACGGCTCGTAGAACTCCGCCAGCATGTCGAGCACCTTCACCGGATCGACGACCTGGTTGACCTTGTTGCGGAACTCGGCCGAACCGTGCAGCCCCTTGGTGTACCAGCCGAGATGCTTGCGCATCATGTTGACGCCCACCTCGTTGCCGTAATGGCCGAGCGTCTCGACATAATGCTCGGTGATCACGCGATATTGTTCTTCGATCGAAGGCTCGGGCTTGTCGCCCTTGGCCGTAAGCGCGTCCATCACCTGGCGGAGGATCCATGGCTTGCCATAGGCGCCGCGGCCGATCATCACGCCGTCCGCGCCCGATTGCGCCAGCGCCTCGCGGGCATCGGCCACCGAGCAGATGTCGCCATTGACGATCACCGGGATCGAGACGGCGTCTTTCACCCGTCGCACGAAGCTCCAGTCGGCCGAGCCGCGATACATCTGGTTGCGGGTGCGGCCATGAACCGTCACCAGCTTCGCGCCGAGATCCTGGGCGATCTTGGCGAGCTCGGGGGCGTTGAGGCTGTCGAGATCCCAGCCCATCCGCATCTTGACCGTCACCGGCGCCTTCACCGCATCGACACAGGCGCGGATGATCGCGCCGGCATGATCGAGGTCGCGCATCAGCGCCGAGCCGGCGTCGCCGTTGGTCACCTTGCGGACCGGGCAGCCCATGTTGATGTCGATGATCGACGCGCCGCGATCCTCGTTGAGCTTGGCCGCTTCGGCCATCTCGTGGGGCGTGCAGCCGACGAGCTGCATCGAGACGGGCTCCTCGATCGGGTCCCAGGCCGCCTTCTGCACCGATTGCCGGGTCTCGCGGATCGCGGCAGCGCTGGCGATCATCTCGGTGACGTTGAGGCCCGAACCGAAGCGCCGCACCGCCCGCCGGAACGGCAGATCGGTAACGCCGGTCATCGGCGCAAGCAGCACCGGGGCTTCGACCGTGACGGGGCCGATCTGGATGGGGGCGAGTTCGCGCATCAATTCTGCCTGAAAATCAGGCAGCGCATGTAGCGATCATGGACCGGAAGGGCAAGGTGCCGCAAATTCCTCCCCGGCGCGGGGAGGGGGACCGCGCGGCGCAGCCGCGTGGTGGAGGGGCCGCGCCGTCAGGCGCGGGACTCGGTGGCCTCGCAGGGACACCGCCGCGTGCCGCGGCGGCCCCTCCACCATATTGCTGGCGCAAATGGTCCCCCTCCCCGTGCCGGGGAGGAATTGGGTCGGCCCTACCGTTGCCCCCTAAACTCGGCTAGGCGCTCCGCCATGACCGCGTTCAGGACCGCCGCCATCCTCCTCGCCGCCGGCAGCGGCACCCGCGCCGGCGGCAGCGTGCCCAAGCAATATGCCCTGCTCGGCGGCAAGCCGCTGCTCGCCTATGCGCACCAGGCGCTGCGCAGCCACCCGAAGATCGACGCGGTGCTGACCGTGATCGGCGAAGGCCAGGAGGCACTGCTCGACGCCGCGCTGGGCACCACGCCTTTCGTTACCGGCGGTCCGACGCGGCGCGAGTCGGTCCGAAACGGGCTAGAGGCGCTGCTTGCCGGCGGCTTCACCCATGTCCTGATCCACGACGCGGCTCGCCCCTTCCTGCCGGCCCGCGTGATCGACGACCTGTTGACCAGCCTCGGAACGAGCGGCGGGGCGATCCCTGCCCTTCCCGTCGCCGACACGCTCGTCCGCGGCGAAGGCGACCTGATAGGCGACACCGTCCCCCGCGACGCTCTCTACCGTGTCCAGACCCCGCAGGCCTTTGCCTTTGACGCCATCCTCGACGCACACCGCCGCTGGCCCGCCGAGGCAGAGGCGACCGACGACGCCCAGATGCTGCGCGCGATCGGCGGCCAGGTCGCGCTCGTCCCCGGAGACCCGATGCTCGAAAAGATCACCCATCCCACCGACTTTGCCGCCGCCGAGGCGCGCCTTGCCTCGACGATGCGCGTGCGCACCGCGACCGGCTATGACGTCCACCGCTTCGCGGAGGGCGAGGCGCTGTGGCTGGGCGGCGTGCGCGTGCCCCACAGCAAGGGCCTGTCGGGCCATAGCGATGCCGATGTGGCGCTCCACGCGATCACCGACGCACTGCTCGGCACGATCGGCGCGGGTGACATCGGCATGCACTTCCCGCCCAGCGACCCGCAATGGCGCGGCGCGGCCTCGGCCCGCTTCCTCGAACATGCCGCCGCGCTGGTCACAGCCGAGGGCGGCATCCTCGACTTCGTCGACCTGACGCTGATCTGCGAGGCGCCGAAGATCGGCCCGCACCGCGAGGCGATCCGCGCCTCGATCGCGGCGATCCTCGGTCTCGACCCGGGACAGGTGAGCGTGAAAGCCACCACCACCGAACGGCTGGGTTTCACCGGCCGCGGCGAGGGCATGGCGGCGCAGGCTGTCGCAACCGTACGGGTGCCTGCAAGGAACTGACTCGTACAACCCATCATCCAATGGCAAGGGGGCTGCCGTTATGGACACGATTCTTCCCACCGAGCTCGTAGAAGCCGCGCGTAAGGTCATCGACGCCAACCGCGCCGCCGGCCGCCGCGTCGCCGTTGCCGAGAGCTGCACCGGCGGCCTGGTCTCCGCCGCGCTGACCGAATTGCCGGGTTCGTCCGACGTTTTCGACGCCGGCTTCGTCACCTATTCCAACGACGCCAAGATGGACGTGCTGAAGGTGAGCCTCGACGTGCTCGAAACCTTCGGCGCCGTCTCGATCGCGGTCGCCTGGAGCATGGCGCAGGGCGTGCTCGAGCGGACCAAGGCCGATGTCGCCGTCGCGATCACCGGTATCGCCGGACCGGGCGGGGCGACCGAGAACAAGCCGGTCGGCACCGTCGTCTTCGCCCAGGCGATCCGCGGCGCCGATCCCAAGCATGTCGTCGCCGACGCGCGCCTGTTCGAAAACAACGGTCGCGGCGGCATCCGCCTTCAGGCGGCGTTGTGCGCGCTCGACTTGCTGATGCCGGAACCCGCGGCACCCGTCGAAGAGGCATAAAGCTTCGCCGCGCGCTCCTCGAACGCTCCGATCATCTTGCGGAGCGCGCGGTCGAACACCTGGCCGGCCAGCATCTCGAACACCCGGTTCTTGAACGCGAAGTCGACGCAGAAATCGACGTAACAGCCGCCCTGCCCGTCCGGCCGGAACTTCCAGTCGTTCGACAGATGCTTGAGCGGCCCGTCGACATATTCGACATGGACGGTCTCGGGCCGCGCCTTGGTGACGCGCGAGGTGAAGGTCTCGCGCAGGCTCTTGAAGCCGACGATCATGTCCGCGACGACCTGCGTGTCGCTCGACGAGCGGACGCGCATCGCGCTCACCCAGGGCAGGAACTCGGGGTAGCGCGCGACATCCGCCACCAGATCGAACATCTGTTCCGGCGTATAGGGAAGCTGCCGGGTTTCGCTGTGCTTGGGCATCAGGCCTTGGCGCTCGCCTTCGCCAGCTTGGCCTCGCGGGCCGCGCGCATCTCGGCGAAATCCTCGCCGGCGTGATAGCTGGAGCGCGTGAGCGGCGACGAGGCGACCTGCAGGAATCCCTTGGCCCGCGCGATTGCGCCATAGGCCTGGAAGTTCTGCGGGGTCACGAACTCCTCGACCTTGGCGTGCTTGGGCGTCGGCTGGAGATACTGGCCCATGGTCAGGAAATCGATGTCGGCCGAGCGCATGTCGTCCATCACCTGATGGACCTCCAGGCGCTGCTCGCCAAGGCCCAGCATGATGCCCGACTTGGTGAAGATCGACGGATCGAGCCGCTTCACCGTCTCCAGCAGACGCAGCGACGCATAATAGCGCGCGCCCGGGCGGATCATCGGATAGAGCCGCGGGACGGTTTCAAGGTTGTGATTGTACACGTCCGGCCGCGCCGCGACGATCGCCTCGATAGCGGCTTCGTGCTTGTTGCGGAAATCGGGGGTCAGGATCTCGATCGTGGTGGTCGGGCTCGCGCTCCGGATCGCCTCGATCACCTTGACGAACTGGCTGGCACCGCCGTCCGGCAGGTCGTCGCGATCCACCGAGGTGATCACGATATGCTCCAGGCCCATCTGCAGCGCCGCCTCGGCGACATGCTGGGGCTCGAGCGGATCGACCTTGCGCGGCATGCCGGTCTTGACGTTGCAGAAGCGGCAGGCGCGCGTGCAGACGTCGCCCAGGATCATCACCGTCGCGTGCTTCTTGGTCCAGCACTCGCCGATGTTCGGACAGGCGGCCTCCTCGCAAACCGTGTTGAGGCTCTTGGAGCGCATCAGGGCGCGGGTCTTGGCGAACCCTTCCGAGGTGGGGGCCTTGACGCGGATCCAGTCGGGCTTGCGGACGCGCTCGGGGCGCGGCAGCGGAGTCTGCTCGTTCATGGGGGGCAGATAGAGCGCCGAAACGCGTTTCGCCAGCCCCGGAAATTGCGCATGGCGTTGCAGGGAGCGTAAGTTGCCCGTGAACGTTGGGGCGGTCGACAAGTTCAAAAAGGATGGATAGGCGAAACGAATGGCTGGATTCGACGCACTCCTCAGCGGCTATCGCCGCTTCCGCACCGAAGGCTGGAGCACCCAGCGTGCCCGCTGGGCCGAACTGTCCGAGGGCCAGAGCCCGAAGGTGATGGTGATCGCCTGTTCGGACAGCCGGGTCGACCCGGCGCAGATCTTCGACACCTCGCCGGGCGAGATCTTCGTCGTCCGCAACGTTGCCAATCTGGTGCCCCCCTTCGAGACCGGCGGCGGGCGCCACGGCGTGTCCGCGGCGCTCGAGTTCGCGGTGACGCAACTCGAAGTGCCGGAAATCGTCGTGATGGGCCACGGCGCCTGTGGCGGCGCGCATGCCGCGCTCACCCAGCGCTTCGCCGACGCCGAACAGGGCGAAGGCGGGTTCATCGCGCACTGGGTCGACATGCTCGACGAAGCGCGGGACAAGGTCCGTGCCGAGCATGGGGATGGCCCGGAAGCGGTCCGCGCGATGGAGCAGGAGACCGTCCGCGTGTCGATGCGCAACCTGCGGACCTTCCCGTTCGTCGCCGAGCGCGAGGCGGCGGGCAAGCTGACTATCCACGGCGCCTATTTCGCGATTGCCGATGGCGTGCTGCACGTGCTGGGCGACGACGGCAGCTTCGCGGCGGCGTGACTTCTAAACTCCTCCCCGGCACGGGGAGGGGGACCGCCGCCGAAGACGGTGGTGGAGGGGCAGCGCAGGAGGCGCGGTCTTTCGAGAGCTTCAGGTTCTACCGCCGCTAGCGCGGCGGCCCCTCCACCATGCTGCGCATGGTCCCCCTCCCCGTGCCGGGGAGGAGTTCAGGGCTAAAACTTCCCCAGCGCTTCCTTCGCCGCCTTCGCCACTGCGGCGTCCAGCTCCGGCGGCACCATCGGGACATGCTTTTCCAGCTGGTCAGCGATCGCGGTCAGCGCCGCGATCCGCGCGGCCTTCTTGTTGTTCCCGTCGATCACCGTCCAGCGCGCGTGCGGCGTGTCGGTCTCGCGGAACATCGCGTGCATCGCCTCGAGATAATCGGCGCGGCGCGCGCGGTTGCGGAAATCCTCCGGGCTGATCTTCCAGCGCTTCCATGGATGCGTCACCCGGTCGCGCAGGCGCTTGTCCTGGGTCTTCTGCGTCACGTGGAGGAAGATCTTGACCAGCGTCGCGCCGTTGTTGACTTGCTGCGCCTCGAAATCGTTGATCTCGGCATAGCCGCGCCGCCACTCGGCCTCGCTGGCAAAGCCCTCGACCCGCTCGACCAGCACGCGGCCATACCAGGTGCGATCGAATACCGCGATATTGTGCTGCGCCGGCAACCGCTGCCAGAAGCGCCAGAGGAAATGATGCGACAGCTCCTCCTGGGTCGGCGCCGAGATCGGCCAGACTTCGAAGTAGCGCGGGTCCCATTCGGCGGTCAGGCGCTTGATCACCCCGCCCTTCCCCGCCGCGTCCCAGCCCTCGAACGCCACGATCGCGCGGCGCTTGTGGACGATATGCGCGGTCTGGATGTGGCTCAGCCGCTTCTGGAGCTTGGCAAGTTCGGCTTCGTAGTCGCCTTCGAAGGAGTCGCCGGCCTCGTAGTCGGAAAGATCGATCGTCATGGGAGCCCCTAACGTGCAGGCGCAATCAAGGCTGCATCGACCCGGTTGGCGAGCGGTCGACCGGCCGCGAAATCGGCGATGCTGGCCAGCGTCGTCTCGGCGATCGCCGACAGCGCTTCTTCGGTAAGAAAGGCCTGGTGGCCAGTGATCAGCACGTTAGGGAAGGTGAGCAGCCGCTGGAACTGGTCGTCGGCGATGATCTCGTTGGAGAGATCCTCGAAGAACAGGTCCGCCTCCTGCTCGTACACGTCGAGCGCCACCGCCCGCACCTTGCGCGACTTCAGCCCCTCGATCAGCGCGGCCGTATCGATCAGCGCGCCGCGGCTGGTGTTGACGATCACCAGCCCGTCTCGCGCTTCCGCGATCACCTGTGCGTCGATCAGGCGGTGCGTATCGGGCGTCAGCGGACAATGCAGCGTGACGATCTCGGCGGTGCGCAGCAGCTCCTCTCGGGCCACGTAGCGGACACCGATCGCCTCCAGTTCCGGATCGGCATGGAGGTCGCTCGCCAGCACGGTGCAGCCGAACCCGGCGCACATCGCGCGGGCGACCAGCGCGCCGATCTTGCCGGTGCCGACCACGCCCACCGTCCGCCCCTGCAGGTTGCGCCCGATCAGGCCATCGAGAGCGAAGTTGTTTTCGCGTACCCGCGACCAGGCGCGCGGAATGGCGCGGTCGACCGCGAGCAGCAGCCCGACGGTGAACTCGGCCACGGCGTTCGGCGAATAGGCGGGTACGCGCACCACCGTGATGCCGAGCCGGCCTGCCGCCGCGAGGTCGACATTGTTGAAGCCGGCGCAGCGCAGCGCCACCAGCCGCACGCCGACCTTGGCCAGCGCCTCCAGCACGTCGGCATCCACCAAGTCGTTGACGAACACGCACACCGCCGCGTGCCCCGCTGCCAGCGGGGCGGACACCGCATCGAGGCGGGGGTCGAGGAAGGTCAGGTCATGGCCGAAGCGGGCATTGGCTTCGGCAAGAAAGCGGCGGTCATAGGCCTTGGTGTTGAACACCGCGACGCGCATGACCGCCCTGCTCGCTCAGCCGGCCTTCGGGCCGTCGACGCCCGGCGCCAGGCGGATGTGCAGTTCCTTGAGCTGCTTGTCGCTGACGGCCGACGGCGCGTGCATCATCAGGTCCTCGGCCTTCTGCGTCATCGGGAAGGCGATCACCTCGCGGATGTTCGGCTCGTCGGCGAGCAGCATCACGATGCGGTCGACACCCGGGGCCGAACCGCCATGCGGCGGTGCGCCGAACTTGAAGGCGTTGATCATGCCCGAGAAGTTGGTGTCGACATCGGCCTGGGTATAGCCGGCGATCTCGAACGCCTTGTACATGATCTCCGGCTTGTGGTTCCGGATCGCGCCCGAGGACAGCTCGATGCCGTTGCAGACGATGTCGTACTGATAGGCGAGGATGTCGAGCGGATCCTTGGTCTCCAGCGCCTCCAGCTCGCCCTGCGGCATCGAGAAGGGGTTGTGGCTGAAGTCGATCTTCTTCGCGTCCTCGTCATATTCGAACATCGGGAAGTCGACGATCCAGCAGAACTCGAAGCGCTTCTTGTCGATCAGCTCCAGCTGCTCGGCGGCGCGGGTGCGCGCCAGGCCCGCGAGCTTGGCCGCCTGCGCTTCCTTGCCCGCGGCGAAGAAGATGCCGTCGTTCGGGCCCAGGCCCATCGCCTCGGCAATCGCCTTCATGCCGTCCTGGCCATGGTTGTTGGCGATCGGGCCGCCGAACACGCCGTCCTTCTGCGTCGCATAACCGAGGCCCGGGAAGCCCTCGCTCTGCGCCCAGCTGTTCATGTCGTCGAAGAACTTGCGGCTCTTCTCGTGGGTGCCCGGCGCCGGGATCGCACGGACGACGTCGCCGCCTTCCACGATCGAGGCAAAGCGCCCGAAGCCCGAGCCCTTGAAGAAGTCCGACACGTCGGTGATGACCAGCGGGTTGCGCAGGTCCGGCTTGTCGTTGCCGTACTTGAGCATCGATTCGCGGTACGGGATGCGCTTGAACGGCAGCGCGCTGACGCTGCGGCCCATGCCCTCCCAGTCGGCGAACTCCTCGAACACGCCGTGGAGCACCGGCTCGATCGCGGCGAACACGTCGTCCTGGGTGACGAAGCTCATCTCGAAATCGAGCTGGTAGAATTCACCCGGCGAACGGTCGGCGCGGGCGTCCTCGTCGCGGAAGCAGGGCGCGATCTGGAAATAGCGGTCGAAGCCGGCGACCATCAGCAGCTGCTTGAACATCTGCGGCGCCTGCGGGAGCGCGTAGAACTTGCCCGGATGGACGCGGCTGGGGACGAGATAGTCGCGCGCGCCCTCGGGGCTCGACGCGGTAAGGATCGGCGTCTGGAACTCGGTGAAGCCCTGGTCGATCATCCGGCGGCGGAGCGACGCGATCACGTTCGAGCGCAGCAGGATGTTCTTGTGGACTTTCTCGCGGCGGAGATCGAGATAGCGGTTCCGCAGGCGGATCTCTTCCGGATATTCCTGCTCGCCGAACACCGGCATCGGCAGATCGGCGGCGGCGGACTGGACGGTCACTTCGGCCGCGCGGACCTCGATCTCGCCGGTCGGCAGATTGGCGTTCACCACGCTGGCATCGCGCGCGACGACCGTGCCGGTGACGGTGATCACCGATTCGGAGCGCAGCGACTCGATCGCGTCGAAGGCCGGGCCGCTCGCGTCGGTGACGATCTGGGTGATGCCGTAATGGTCGCGCAGGTCGACGAACACCAGGTCGCCATGGTCGCGCTTGCGGTGCACCCAGCCCGACAGGCGGACGGTTTGCCCGACGTCCGCGGAGCGGAGCTGGGCGCAGGTGTGCGTGCGATAGGCGTGCATGATGCGGTTCTTCTCACCTTGGCGTCTTCCCGCCACGCTTGGCGGTGCCGGAACGAGCCGGCGCGACGATATTGAAACACTATGACCGCGCGCATTCCGGTTAGACCCCACTTTTGTCAACCCGAAGACCGGTATATGGGCATGCGATGCACATTCATGGTCTGATCGAAGACAGCGTCACCCTCGCCGAACTCTGCAAACGCCTCGCGCAGTCCGACTTCATCACGGTCGACACCGAGTTCATGCGCGAAAACAGCTACTGGCCCGAGCTCTGCCTGATTCAGGTGGCCAACGACAAGGAGGCCGCGGCGATCGATCCCAAGGCCCCCGATCTCGACATGGGGCCGCTGCTCGACCTGCTGACCGACAACGAGGACGTGCTCAAGGTCTTTCACGCCGGCGGCCAGGACATCGAGATCGTCTACAACCTTACCGGCAAGACGCCCCACCCGATGTTCGACACCCAGGTCGCCGCGATGGCGCTCGGCCAGGGCGAACAGATCGGCTATTCCAACCTCGTCGACACCTATCTCGGCATCGTCGTCGACAAGGGCGCGCGCTTCACCGACTGGGCCCGCCGCCCGCTCGACAAGCGCCAGATCGATTACGCGATCGCCGACGTGACGCATCTCTCGAAGATCTTCCCCAAGATGCTGGAGAAGCTGCGCAAGTCCGGCCGCGGTGTGTGGCTGGACCAGGAGATGGAGCGGATCTCCGACCCCGAAAACTATCGCAACGATCCCGACCAGGTGTGGCAGCGCGTCCGCATCAACAGCCGCAAGCCCGAGGTGCTCGGCCGCCTCAAGGCGCTGGCCCGCTGGCGCGAGCTCGAGGCGCAGGGCAAGGACCTGCCGCGCGGGCGCATCGTCAAGGACGAGACGCTCGCCGATCTTGCCGCCAACCCGCCGCGCAAGCAGAGCGATCTCGCCAAGGTCCGCGGTCTTTCCGCCGCCTGGGCCGGCAACGATATCGGCGGGCGGATGATGGCGGCAATCGCCGACGCCAAGCCTATGCCCGCGAACGAGATGCCCGGCCGCGAGGAGCGCAAGCCGGCGCTGGGCAAGGACGGCGCGCTGGTCGCCGATCTGCTCAAGCTGCTGCTCAAGATCCGCGCCAAGGAAGTCAACGTCGCCCCGCGCCTGCTCGCCCGCTCCGAGGACCTCGAGGCGCTGGCCGCCGGGGTCCGCGACGGACTGCCGATCCTGGAAGGCTGGCGCTACGAGCAGTTCGGCCAGGACGCGCTGGCGCTGGTCGAGGGCCAACTCGCCTTCGCGGTGCGCAACGGCAAGCTCAAGATGAGCCGGACGGAAGAACCCGCATGATCGCCCGCCTTGCGCTCCTCGCCCTGGTTACCGGCGCGGCAGGCTGTGCCCCGCAGAAGAAGGCCGACCCGATCCCGGCGGTGGTGGAGTGCGATGCGAATCGCGTGCTCTTCCTCAAGGGGAAAGCGCGAGCCACCGTCGATCCAAGCGAGGCGCTGCGCCATTCGGGTGCCCGGACGCTACGCTGGATCGAGCCGGGTTCGGCGGTGACGATGGACTTCCGCGTCGACCGGCTCAACCTGCATGTCGACAAGGCCGGCATCGTCACCGACGCACGTTGCGGCTGAGGCGGGGTCAACCCCGCTTGACCAGGGTCACCTGGATCACGTCGATCCCGCCGCCCCGGAAGCCGCCCTCGCAATACATCAGATAGTAGCGCCACAGCCGCACGAACCGCTCGTCGAACTGCGCCGGCAGCAGGCCCGCTGCCGCGGCCGCGTCAAAGCGCTCGCGCCAGCGCCGCAGCGTTTCCGCATAGTCGAGCCCGAAGGCATGGCGGTCGCGCCATTCCAGCCCCGCGGCCTCGGCCAGCGCGCGGAACTCGCTTTCCTTGAGCAGCATGCCGCCGGGGAAGACATAGGTCTGGATGAAATCGACGTTGCGGGCATAGCCCTCGAACATCGCATCGTCGAAGGTGATGACCTGCAGCGCCGCGCGTCCGCCGGGCTTCAGCGCGCGGGCGATGGCGGCGGCATAGGCCGGCCAGAATTCGCGCCCGACCGCCTCGGCCATCTCGATACTGGCGACCGCGTCATACTGGCCGGTCACGTCGCGATAATCGGTGAGGCTGAAGCGCGCGCCGTCCATCCCGGTGGTGCGCGCCTCCGCCCAGGCCTTTTGCTCGGTGGACAGCGTGATGCCGTGCAGCTTGCGTCCCTGCCGCAGCGCCAGCGCCGCGAACGAGCCCCAGCCGCAACCGATCTCCAGGATGGTGTCGCCAGGCTTGGTGCCGGTGCGATCGAGGATCGCCTGCAGCTTGCGGTCCTGCGCCGCGTCGAGCCCCTCCTCCGCGTCGCGGAAGAGCGCGCTCGAATAGCTCATGCCGGGATCGAGCCAGCAGGTGTAGAAATCGTTGCCGAGGTCGTAGTGGAAGGCGATGTTCTTGCGCGAGCCGCTGCGATGGTTGCGCCGCATCCAGTGCATCAGCCGCCGTGGCAACAGCGAGAGCCCGCGCGAGCGGGCCTGCGCTGCCAGCCCGGCGCGATTGCGGCTGAAAAGTGCGAACAGGTGCACCGGATCGGGGCTCGACCATTCGCCCTTGTCCCACGCCTCGTACCAGCCGGCCGAGCCCCCCGTCGCCAGCCGCACCAGCGCCCGCCAGCTCTGCAGCGTCACCACCGCGTTCGGCCCGGCCGCCCCGCCCCCGAGCAGGCGTACCTGGCCGTCGGGCGTGAACACCTCGAGGCTGCCTTCGGCGATGCCGCGATCGAGCCGGTCGAGCTGCCGATGAAAGAAATTGCCGAAAAGGCTCAATAGGCCGGAGCCGCGCGCGGCGACTCGCACCCGATCCTGCACCGGAGCGTTCATGCGCCGCTTCATGCACGGCTGCAGCGCCGGAGCAAGCCCTTCAGCCGAGCGCCCGCCCCGCGGCGAGCGCCCGTTCCCGGGCATCGCGGTGGTTGATCCGCTTGGGCGGATAGGTGTGCGGCCGGCATCCCGCCGCCTCGGGATCGTGGATCGCGCTATCGGGAAGCGCGGCCAGTTCGGGCACCCACTGGCGGATATAGCCCGCCGCATCGAACTTCTCGGATTGGGACAGCGGCGCCATCACCCGGCTCCATTGGCTCGAGTCGAGGCCCGAGCCGGAGACCCATTGCCAGTTCACCGCATTGTTCCCGTAATCGGCATCGACCAGCGTGTCCCAGAACCAGCGTTCGCCCTCGCGCCAGTCGATCAGCAGATGCTTGATCAGGAAGCTCGCCGCGATCATCCGCACGCGATTGTGCATCCAGCCGCTCGCCCAGAGCTGGCGCATGCCGGCATCGACGATCGGATAGCCGGTCTGGCCGCGTTGCCAGGCGCGGAGATCGGCCCTGGCGTCCCGGCCGCTGCGCCAATTCATCTTGTCGAACGCGGGGCGGCCGTTCTTCGCCGCATAGTCGGGAAACTGGCATATCAGGTTCTGGGTGAAGTCACGCCAGCCCAGCTCGCGGAGATATTCCTCGACCTGCCCGCCGGCATCCTCGACCGCATGCCACACCTGCGCCGGCGAGATCTCGCCGAAATGGAGGTGCGGCGACAGCCGCGAGCTGCCTTCGATCGAGGGCAGGTTGCGGGTGTCGTCATAGCGGGCGGCATGGTCCTGGAAGCGCCGGAGCCGCTGGTGTGCGCCGGCCTCGCCGGGGGTCCATTCCGCGCGAAAGCCGCCGGCCCAGTCGGGCTTGGTGGGCAGCAGGTCCCAGTCTTCCAGCGTGTCGCTCTTCGGCCATTTGGACGGGGCGCCGATCTTCTGCGGCACCCGCAGCGGCGGTGCCGGGGGCAAGCGCTCGCGCAGCGCCCGCCAGAAGGGCGTGAAGATCTTGTACGGCTTGCCCGCCCCCGTGGTCACCGCGCCCGGCGGCAGCAGGTAATTGCCGTCGTGGCAGCAGAGCGTCAGCCGCTGCGCCACCGCGCGCTCGGCATTGCGCCACCAGGGCTCGTAGTGACGGACGCAGTGGACGGTAGTCGCGCCGGTCTCCTCGGCGAGTTGCGCCAGCTCTTCGTCACTCTTGCCCCGTCGAAGGACGAGCCGCGCCCCCTTCTCGCGCAGCGCGGTGTCGAGCGCTGCCAGGCTTTGATGCAGCCACCAGCGCGAGGCGCCGCCCATCGCGCGATGCTTCGCCGTCTCGTCGTCCAGCACATAGACCGGGATCACCGCCCCTTCCTCCACCGCGGCAACGAGCGCGGGTTGATCGGCAAGGCGGAGATCGCGGCGGAACCAGAGCAGGACGGGTGCGGTCATAGGCGCACAAACGCGCAAGTGCGGACCAAGGCCACCTGTCCGCTGGATCAGGGGGCATGGACCCGATCGGCAACCGCGGGCGTTACGCTTCCGTCATCAATCGAGGGGCTCCCATGGCATTCACATCGGCGGCGATGGTCGTCAACACCAAGTCCCGCCACGGCCAGGACTGGTTCGACCGCGCCTGCGCCCGCTTCGGCGAGCAGGACATGCCCGTCGATGCCCATGCGGTGGAAGATCCCGACCAGCTCGAGGCGACGCTGGAAAAGGCGCTGGCGAAAAAGCCCGAGCTGGTGATCCTGGGCGGCGGCGACGGCACGATCAGCGGGCTGGTCGACACGCTGGTCGGCAAGGGCGTGACGCTGGGCGTGCTGCCGCTCGGCACCGCCAACAGCTTCGCCCGCTCGCTCGGCATTCCGCTCGACGTGGACGGCGCGGTCGACGCGATCCTCAAGGGTCAGCCGAAACGGATCGACCTCGGCATGATCGACGACGATTATTACGCCAGCACCGCCGCGATCGGCCTGTCGCCGCAGATCGCCGAGACCGTGCCGCACAACGCCAAGCGCTGGTTCGGGCGGATGGGCTATCTCAGCTGGGCGGCGCTGCAGTTCGTCAAGTTCAGGCCGTTCACGGTGATCGTCGGCGAGGGCAAGGATGCCAAGCGCCTGCGCGCGGTGGAGGTGCGGATCTCGAACGGGCCGTTTCATGGCGGCACCGAGCTGGTCGACGAGGCCGGCGTCGCCTCGGGCGAGATCGTAGTGCAAGTGGTGAAGGGCCCGACCAAGTCGCGACTGGTACGCAACTGGGCGGCCTCGGTGCTGCGGCTCGAGGCGCGCAAGGAGGATACCGTCACCTTCCGGGGCAAGTCGCTGCGGGTGGCGACCGAGCCGTCGCTGCCGATCTCGATCGACGGCGAGGTGCTGGCGAAGACACCGGTGACGGCGAAGGTGGCGCCGGCGGTGATCGAGGTGATGGTGCCGCAGGCGGCGGGGTAGCTTGGGAGAGTCACCCTCACCCTCCCATCGCTAGCGCGATGGGCCCCTCCCTCTCCCGCAGGCGGGAGAGGGGTTACATGTCCCTCTCCCGCCTGCGGGAGAGGGAGGGAGCCGCGAAGCGGCGGAAGGGTGAGGGTGAGTCGGGCTAGATCACCCCAACCGCGCCAGCGCCGCCGAAAGCCGCTCGGCCTCGGCCGCCTTCTCGGCATGATCCGCCCGCGCCTTCTCGACCGCCTCGGGCTTGGCCCGCTCTACGAAGCTCGGATTGCCGAGCCGCCCCGCCAGCCCGTCGCGCTCCTTCTCGGCCGCTGCGATCGCCTTGGTGAGACGGGCGCGCTCGGCCTCCAGATCGACCACGTCGCCCAACGGCATCACGAACGTCGCTTCGTCGACTACCAGCTGCAGCGCACCACCCGCAGGCGCGTCGCCCTGCGCCTGATCGACGCGACCCAGCCGCGCCAACGCCGCTTCCTGCCCGATCAGCCGCGCAGCCGTTTCCGCCGAAGCCTCGCGCACGTGCAGCGCCAGCCGCGCGCCCGGCGGCACGTTGAGCTCGGTCCGCGCTGCGCGGATCTCGCTCACCAGCCGGATCAGCCAGTCGATCTCCTGCGCGGCCGACGGATCGAGCGCGCGCGCATCCGCCATCGGCCACTTGGCGACGATCAGGTCATGGTCGCGCGGGCCCATCTTCGACCACAGCTCTTCGGTGATGAAGGGCATGAACGGGTGGAGCATGACGAGGATCTGGTCGAGCACCCAGCCAGCCACCGCGCGGGTTTCCTCGGCATCCGCCGCGGCGACGCCCTCGCCCTGCAGCACCGGCTTGATCAGCTCGAGATACCAGTCGCAGAAGCGGCTCCACACGAACTGGTAGATGCTGTTCGCCGCCTCGTCGAAGCGCAGATCGGCCAGGGCCAAGTCCAGCGCCTGCACCGTCGCGATGGTTTCCGCTATGATCCAACGGTTTACCGCCAGTTCCGCCGTCGGCGCCTCAAGCTGCTTGCTCGCCGCGATGCCGTTGGCCTGGCAGAAGCGCGCGGCGTTCCACAGCTTGGTCGCGAAGTTGCGATAGCCCTCGAGCCGCTTCTCATCCATCTTGATGTCGCGGCCCTGGCTCTCCATCGCCGCCATGAAAAAGCGCAGCGCATCGGCGCCATACTTGTCGATCATGCCCAGCGGATCGACTGTGTTGCCCTTGGACTTGGACATCTTCTGCCCGTCCGCCGCTCGGACAAGACCGTGGAGATACAAGGTCTTGAACGGCACCTCTTCCATGAAGTGCAAACCCTGCATCATCATCCGCGCATCCCAGAAGAACAGGATGTCGAAGCCGGAAATGAGCACATCGTTCGAATAGCGACCGCCGAGCGTGGGGTCGCTGTTCTCCGGCCAGCCGAGCGTCGCGAACGGCCACAGCGCCGAGGAGAACCAGGTGTCGAGCACGTCGGGATCGCGGGTGAGGGCGACGCCCTCCCCGGCCTGGGCCTGCGCCTCTTCCTCGGTCTCGGCGACATAGGCCTTGCCGTCGGCGTCGAACCACGCGGGGATGCGATGGCCCCACCAAAGCTGGCGGCTGACGCACCAGGGCTGGATGTTCTCCATCCAGTTGAAGTACGTCTTTTCCCAGCTCTTCGGCACGATCTTGGTCGCGCCCGAGCGGACCGCCTCGATCGCCGGCTTGGCGAGCGTCGCGGCATCGACATACCATTGGTCGGTCAGCCACGGCTCGATCACCTGGCCCGAACGGTCGCCATAGGGAGTCTGGATCGTGCGCGGCTCGGCGTCGTGCTCGGCGCCTTCCTTGTCGACGAAGGGTACGAGGAAGCCCTCGTCCTTCAGCCGCGCGACGATCGCCTTGCGGGCCTCGAAGCGATCGAGCCCGATCAGTTCGGCGGGCACCAGCCCGTCCTGCGTCTGGCAGATCGCCGCCTTGGCATCGAGCATGTTGAGCATCTCGCCGGCCTTGATGCCAGCGCGAACTCCAACCTCGAAGTCATTGAAATCATGGCCCGGCGTGATCTTCACCGCACCCGAACCAAGTTCCGGATCGGCATGCTCGTCGCCGACGATCGGAATCAGGCGGCCGGTGATCGGGAGCCGAACCTGCTTGCCGATCAGCGCCTTGTAGCGCTCGTCCTCTGGATGGACGGCCACGGCCATGTCGGCCAGCATCGTCTCGGGCCGGGTCGTCGCGACCTGGATGAAGCCCGAGCCGTCCGCCAGCGGATAGCGCAGGTGCCAGAAACTGCCGCGGACTTCCTTGGTCTCGACCTCGAGGTCCGAGATCGCGGTGCCGAGGCCCGGATCCCAGTTCACCAGGCGCTTGTCGCGGTAGAGCAGGCCCTGGCGATGCAGCTCGACGAACACCTTGAGGACGGCCTTGGAGAAGCCCTCGTCCATGGTGAAGCGCTCGTTCGCCCAGTCCATCGAGCAGCCGAGCCGGCGCAGCTGGCGGGTGATCTGCCCGCCGCTCTCGGCCTTCCACTCCCACACCTTGTCGACGAACGCCTCGCGGGTGAAGTCTGTGCGCTTGCTGCCGGCGGCGTTGAGCTGTCGCTCGACCACCATCTGCGTCGCGATGCCGGCATGGTCGGTGCCGACCACCCAGCGCGCGTCCTTGCCCTTCAGCCGCGCATGGCGGACGAGGATGTCCTGCAGCGTGTTGTCGAGCGCGTGGCCGATGTGGAGGCTGCCCGTCACGTTGGGCGGCGGGTTGACGATCGTCCAAGGCTCAGCGCCGGCGCGCTCGGGGCGGAACAGGCCTTCGTCCTCCCAATGGGCGTACCAGCGGGATTCGATGTCGGCGGGGTCGAAGGTCTTGGGGAGTTCGGTCATGGTGACAGGGGCTTTAGCGTCGCCCCTGCCCTGCGCACAACCCTAAGCGAAGGGTTCAGCTCAGGCTGCTGAGTACCTTGTCGACACGGTCCAGCGTGAACGGCTTGGAGAGCACCGGGCGGTCGCGGTGCGACTGCGCGATGCTGTCGTCGGCACCGCCGGTCGCCAGCACGAACGGGATGCCGAGTTCGGCGAGCTTGTCGGCGATCGGCCAGCTCTGCTCGCCGCCGCGCAGGTTGACGTCGAGGATCGCCGCATCGATGCCGCCCGCGCCGATCCGGTCGAGCGCCTCGGCGACATTGTCCGCCGTGCCCGCCGGCACCCGGTCGAGCGCGTCGAGGAAATCCTCGAGCATCATGGCAATCAACGGCTCGTCTTCGACGATGAGAATGTTACGCGGACCCTGCATGCGTCCCCCTTTGCAGGAAAATGGTTTCATGCCAAGCACTTATTTGGTCACCAGGATCTCCTGCACCGCTTCTGCAAGTTGTTGCACGGAAAAGGGTTTCGGCAGGAAGGCGACATTGTCGAGATCGATCGAGCGGCGCAATTGTTCCTCCGCATAGCCCGACATGAACAGGATCGGAAGGTCCGGCCAACGATCGCGGACCTTGCGCGCCATGCTGGGCCCATCCATCACCGGCATTACGACGTCGGAAACCAGCAGGTCGGGCTTGTCCATCGTCTCGATCGTTTCCAGCGCGACTTCGCCATTTTCGGCGGTGACCACCGAATAGCCTTGCCGGGTGAGCGCGCGCTCGGCGATGGCGCGCACCATGTCCTCGTCCTCGACGACGAGGATCGTGCCGGTGCCCCACAGATCGGCCGGCTTGTCCTTGGTCACCGGCAGCTTGGCGACCGCGGCTTCGGGCGCGGTGTGGACGGGGAGGTAGATGGTGAAGGCGGCGCCCGCATCGGGAACATTCTCGGCGAAGATATAGCCGCCCGACTGCTTGATGATGCCGTAGACGGTCGACAGACCGAGCCCGGTGCCCTTGCCGACTTCCTTGGTGGTGAAGAACGGCTCCCAGATCTTGGGCAGGATCTCCGGGGGAATGCCGGTGCCGGTGTCCGAGATGCGCAAGGCGGTATAGTCGCCGACCGGCAGCACGTCGTCGTCCATCCGGCGCACATCGGCGGCGGAGACGGCGAGCGTCTCGATGGTCAGCGATCCGCCGCCGCTGGGGTTCTTGCTCAGCATCGCGTCGCGCGCGTTGACCGCGAGGTTGACGACGACCTGCTCGAGCTGGCCCGGATCGGCGCGCACCGGGCCCAGATTGCGGCCATGCTTGACGTCGAGCGACACCGTCTCGCCGAGCAGCCGCTTCAGCAGGTTGGAAACTTCGGAGATGATGTCGGGCAACTGCAGCACCTGCGGGCGCAGCGTCTGCTGGCGCGAAAAGGCGAGCAGCTGACGCGTCAGGCTGGCGGCGCGGTTCGAATTGGCGCGGATCTGCTGGATGTCGTCATAATCGCTGTCGCCGGGCGAATGGCGCATCAGCATCAGGTCGCAGTGGCCGATGATCGCGGTCAGGATGTTGTTGAAATCGTGCGCGACGCCGCCCGCCAGCTGGCCCACCGCCTGCATCTTGGTCGCCTGGGCGATCTGCCGCTTGAGCTTGCCCTCCTCGCCCGAATCGCGGAGGCTGAGCAGCACCGCGGCATCGGCAAGGCCGCGCGCGCCGGCGATGGTGATCGCCACCGGCTCTTCCGACGCGTCCTTCAGCCGCACGGTGATCTCGAGCGACTGCGGCGCGCCGCCGGCGAAGCGTCGCACCGCATCGGCCAGCGTCGCCTTGTCCTCGCGCACTACCAGATCGCCCGGATAGAGCGGCGGCGCGGCCGGGTTGACGCGCGCGGTGCGGACGAACGCGTCGTTCATCATCAGGAAGCGGCCGTCGCGATCGATCAGCGCCAGCCCCGTCGGCAACAGCGAGATCAGCGAATGGACATGCGCGGTGGCGCTGCCCCCCAAGGGCGCGCTGGTGATCGCCGCGGCCTCCTCGTCCAGCAGCGCGACGAGGAGCGGCGCTTCCTCGCCCTCAAGGAACGGGATCTGCAGCACGCGCAGCGGCGTGCCCTCGATGCCTTCGCGTTCGAAGCGGACCTGCCCGATCGAATCGGTGATCAGCAGCCGCGCGAAATCGCGGCCGTCGGCCATCAGCTCGGCACTGCCCAGGGCGCGGTGGCGAAACACCCGGTTGGCCGCGCGAATCCTGCCATCGGGGGCGACCAGCACCACCATCACGCCGGCGCCGCCCAGCCGGTCGCCGGTCGGGCCGACCAGCAGGCCCTGCATCTGCACCGCGAGATCGAGCGCGTGGATGCCGATGAACCGCCAGACCAGCGACTCGTCGCCGACCCGCGCGACCCGTACCGCCACCTGCGCGCCGAACACCTGGACGTCGCCGCAGCGACTCTCCCCGTCCCGCCATGCGGCGCGGGCGCAGGCGCCGAGCGCGCGCTCGCCCTCCTCGCCGATCGGCAGGTTGGGCGGCGTCGGCCAGCCGCCGAACAGCGCCTCGTAGCGCGGGTTGGCGCAGACCAGCCGGCCGCTGCGATCGGTCACCGCCAGGGCATCGTCGCTGGCCGAGGCGAGCGCGTGCGCGATCGCCCAATCGGTATAGCGCTCGACCGTCATCGGCGTGCGGAACAGCCGCGCGCTCGACAGGACCAGTCCGGTCGCGAGCACCGCGGCACCCAGGAAGCCCGCGGCGAGCGCGCGATCGTTGAGGCTGAACAGGATGAGGCCGGCGGCAGCGACGCCGGTGACGGCCGCTGCCGCCAGGGGCAGCAACAACGACGGCTTGGGCAGCTCGGCATCGGGCAGACTTGCCATGCGGTACCGTTGTTCGGTCCCGGCGCCAGCGTCAAGCCGCGATCGCGTATCGGATCAGTCGCGGGCAGCCCGTGCGCGCAGTCGCAGCCGGCGCTTGCGGGCGATCCACCAGCGCCACAGCAGCGCGGTACCGGCATAGCCCAGCACCGACAGTGCGACCGCAATCGTCACCAGACCGGTAAGCGTCGCCGGCCCCGCCTCATGGAGCAGCCAGTCGAGCCAGCCCGGCGCCTCGCCTGCCGCCGTTGCGCTTGGCGTACCGGGCCCAAGCATCCAGCTTCCCAGCCAATAGGCGGCGACCCAGAGCGGCGGCGTCGTGAACGGATTGGTCAGGAAGGTTGTCGCCGCAGCGGCCGGGATATTCGCGCGCAGCGGCAGCGCCAGCACCGCCGAAGCCGGGATCTGGCCCATCGGCACCAGGATGCCGGTCACCATTCCCAGCGCCACCCCACGCGGCACCGAACGGCGGGTGAAGCGCCACAGCGAACTGTGCATCACCCGGCCGGCGATGGGCTTGAGCCAACGATGGGTCTCGATCGATTCGCGGCTCGGGATCGCGCTGTCGGCCAGGCGGCGCAGGCGGCCCGGCCGTGCCACCTCAGCCGCGGTCGCGGAGGATGCGCGACTGTTCGCGCTTCCAGTCGCGTTCCTTGATGGTTTCGCGCTTGTCATGCGTCTTCTTGCCCTTCGCCAGCGCCAGCTCGACCTTCGCCCGGCCCTTGCTGTTGAAATATACCGACAGCGGGACGAGCGTCATGCCCTCGCGGGCAACGGCCCCATGGAGCTTGTTAATTTCCCGCTCGTGAAGGAGCAGTTTACGCGGCCGCTTGGCCTCGTGGTTGAAGCGGTTGCCGTGGCTGAACTCGGGGATGTTGGCGTTTACCAGCCACACCGCCTCGTCCTTCACCTCGGCATAGGCCTCGGCGATCGATCCCTCGCCGAAGCGCAGCGACTTCACTTCGGTGCCGGTCAAGACCAGCCCGGCTTCGTAGGTCTGCTCGATGAAATAGTCGAAGCGGGCGCGCCGGTTCTCGGCGACGGTCTTCACTTTGTCGAAAGTTGCGGGACGCGGACGGGCCATAAGACCGCGCGATGTAGGGATGGAGCGGCCGGAGCGCCAGCCGTTTGTTGGCGCCCCGGTCCGTTCGTCAGAGAAGCCCGGCGAATTCCAGCGCGGCGTCGACCGCCTTCCGGCTCGCTTCGCCCGCTTCGGTCATCGGCAGGCGGAGTTCCTGCGGGAAGCCGGGGCGGACCCGGCCCATCGCGTACTTCACCGGCCCCGGCGAGGCATCGGTGAACATCGCGATGTGGAGCGGATAGAGCTTGTCGTGCAGGGCTAGCGCCCCGGCGGTGTCGCCGGCAGCCCAGGCCGCCTGGAATTCGGCACACAGCTTCGGCGCGACGTTCGCCGTCACCGAGACGCAGCCGACGCCGCCCATCGCGTTGAACGCCAGCGCGGTCTCGTCATTGCCCGAAAGCTGGACGAAGCCGGTGCCGCAGCCCGCGCGCTGTTCGGACACGCGGCCGAGGTTGCCGGTCGCGTCCTTCACGCCGACGAAGCGCTCGGGAAAGGCCTGGACGATCCGCGCCATGGTCGAGGGCTGGATGTCGGTGACCGTTCGGCCGGGCACGTTGTAGAGCACGATCGGCAGATCAGTCGCCTCGGCCACTGCGGCAAAATGGCGGAAAATGCCTTCCTGGCTCGGGCGGTTGTAATAGGGCGGCACCATCAGCGCGGCGTCGGCGCCTGCGTCCTTCGCCGCATGGACGTTGTCGATCGCCACGCGCGTGTCGTTCGAGCCGGCGCCGGCGAGGATCTTCACCCGACCTTTTGCCTGGTCGGCACACACCCGTACGATGTGGAAATGCTCGTCCTTCGGCATGGTCGCGGCCTCGCCTGTGGTGCCGCAGGGCACCAGCGCGGCGGAGCCTTCGCCGATCTGCCATTCGACGAGCGCGCGGAAATCCTCCTCCGCGAACGCGCCGTTTTGGAACGGCGTCACCAACGCAGGGATCGATCCAGAAAACATCGCGCGGAATCATCCTCTTTTCGGTATAAACGGGGTGGCAGATACGGGCGGATCTCCTATCATGTCCAGCATGGTCGGTACGGTACTCAAAGGCGCGTTGCTGTTCGCCGGTGTTTCGGGACTGGCGGCCTCCTCGCAGGTGACCCCTGCGATGCTGGCGGCGCTGGCGGGCGGCTTCGTGCCGCAGGCCCAGGCCCAGTTCGATCCGGTGAGCACGGCGCTGGTCGAATGGAAGCGGCTGCAGCAGTCGGACAATTACGCCTTTTCCGACTATGCCAATTTCCTGCTCGCCCATCCCGGTTGGCCCGGCGAGAAGAGCCGCCGCGCGGCCGCCGAGACGATCCTCGACAGCGGCGCGACCATGCCGGACCTCGCCGTCCGTTTCTTTACCCGCTTCCCGCCGATCACGCCGGCCGGCCGGCTACGCTATGCCGAGGCACTTGCTGCCGCCGGCCGCCGCGCCGAGGCCGAGGACCAGGCGCGGCGTGCCTGGCGCGCGGGCGTCCTGCGCGGCGCCGACGAAAGCAAGCTGCTCGCCGCGTTCGGCACCGCGCTCCGCCCGGCCGACCATGATGCGCGCGAGGACATGCTGCTGTGGCAGGGTGCTACGAGCATCGCGACGCGGCAGCTGGCCTTCACCTCGCCCGAGCTGCGCGCGGTGTTCGACGCGCGGATCGCCTATCGCACCAACGCCTATGACGCCGCGAGCAAGGCGAGCCTCGCCGAGGCACGCGGCGGCGCCGATCATGGCTATATCGCCGATCGGGCGCGCTGGCTCGGCCAGACCGGCCAAACCCAGCTGATGCGGTCGTACCTCGCCCAGCCGCGGCGGATGGCGGGTTTCCCGGGCGATCCGGAGAAATGGTACGAGGTGCTGCTGTCGGCCGCGCGCGGTGCGCTGGCGGACGGGCAGTATGACCTTGCCTATCGTATCGCTTCGCAGGTGGACGATGCCTTCCCCTCGGGCACCGACGTCAGCGATCTCTCGCTCGGCGTACGCGACGATTATACCAGCCTCACCTGGCTCGCGGGGACGGTGGCGCTCTACAATCTCGGGCGTCCGAACGATGCGGTCGGCATGTTCGCGCGCTATGGCCGCGGCTCGAAGACCCCCGGCACGCAGTCCAAGGGCATGTACTGGGCCGGTCGCGCCGCGGAGGCTGCCGGGAACATGTCGAGCGCGCAGGCCTATTACACCCGTGCCGGCGGCTTTCCCGACCTGTTCTACGGCCAGCTCGCGGTCGAGCGGCTCGGCCAGCCGCTGCGCGGCCCCCGCGACCTTTCCGGCAAGACTCCGACGCCGGGCGCGCGGGAGGCCTTCTACCGCCGCGAACTCGTCCGCGCCGCGCAGCTCCTCGGCCAGATGGGCAATCGCAGCGACCAGAGCCTGTTCCTCCGCAAGATCGCCGAGGACGCGACCACCGAGGACGACCATCTCCTTGCCGCCGATCTCAGCCGCACGCTGGGTCGCCCGGATCTGGGCGTGATGGTCGGCCGCAGCGCGTTGCAGAACGGCCTGTCCGACTATAGCGCCGCCGGCTACCCTTCCGTGAAGGTGCCCGAGGGGCAGCGCGATTATTGGACGATCATCCACGCCATCGCTCGCCAGGAAAGCCAGTTCAACCGCGACGCGGTAAGCCGCGCCGGCGCGCGCGGGCTGATGCAGCTGATGCCCGGCACCGCGCGTGAGACCTCGATCAAGCTCGGCAGGAGCTACAATCCCGGCGCGCTCAACGCCGACACCGATTACAATATCGAGCTCGGATCGAGCTATTTCCAGCGCATGCTCAATTACTATGGCGGCTGCTATCCGCTGGCGGTCGCGGCCTACAATGCCGGGCCGGGCAATGTGAACAAATGGCTGAGCGCCTATGGCGACCCGCGCCTGCCCGGCGGCGACATGGTCCGCTGGATCGAGCAGATCCCGATCTTCGAAACCAAGAACTACGTCCAGCGCGTGCTGGAAAACGCCGTGGTCTATGATCTGATGAATCCCTCCTATGCGCGCAGCAAGGGCACGGCGAACCTCAGCTGGTATCTGGGCAAGAGCCGGCCGGGCTGATAGCGCAGGGCGATCATGAACGATCGCCCCAACTATATCACGCCCGCAGGCTATGCGGCGCTCAAGGCCGAATATGACCAGCTCTTCGGGCACGAACGCCCCAAGCTGGTCGACACCATTGCCTGGGCGGCGGGCAATGGCGATCGCTCCGAGAATGGCGATTATATCTACGGCCGCAAGCGGTTGCGCGAGATCGATCGGCGGCTGGGCTTTCTTGCCCGGCGGATGAAGGCCGCCAAGGTCGTCGATCCCACCCGCCAGGAGGATCGCAGCGGCGTGTACTTCGGCGCCTGCGTGACCATCGCCGACGAGGACGACAACCACCGCACCCTCACCCTGGTCGGCGACGACGAGGCCGATGCCGGCAAGGGGCTGGTCGGCTGGAACGCACCGCTCGCCCGCGCCCTGCGCGGTGCCCGCATCGGCAACCTTCGCCGCGTGACGCTGCCGGCAGGCGAGCGCGAATATGAAGTGATCGCCATCACCTACCCCTGACGCGCTGGGGCCTGCCCCAGTTGCGGCGGACCGTTCGCCTTCCCCGCTTCCCATCTGTGCCAGACTGCTACAGGTGAGTGGAGCCCAGATCGTCGGGCGGGTATAAAGGGAGCGTATGGCGCAGCAGCGAATCCTGGTTTCGGGACGGGTACAGGGGGTCGGCTATCGCGACTGGGTGGTGCGAACCGCGCAGCGCAGCGGGCTGACCGGCTGGGTCCGCAACCTGCGGGACGGGCGGGTGGAGATCCTCGCCGCCGGCGAAGACACCGCGCTTAGCCTGCTGGTCGAGGCATGCCGCGAAGGTCCGCCGCTCGCCCGCGTCGAGCATGTCGAGAGCGTGCAGGTGGCGGAGGACAAGGCGCACAAGGGCTTCACCAAGCGCTTCACCGCGTAGCCCCGGTTCGCGGACAAACAAAAAGGGCCGCCTCGCAGCTGGCGAAGCGGCCCTTTCTTGTCTCTGGCGACGATCAGCGCGTCAGCTTCTTATAGGCCAGCGCGGTCGGACGATCGGCGGCATCGCCCAGGCGACGGCGCTTGTCTTCCTCATAGGCTTCGAAATTGCCCTCGAACCATTCGACATGGCTGTTGCCCTCGAAGGCGAGGATGTGCGTGGCGAGACGATCGAGGAAGAAGCGATCGTGGCTGATCACCACGGCGCAGCCCGCGAAATTCTCGATCGCCTCTTCCAGCGCACCCAGCGTTTCCACGTCGAGGTCGTTGGTCGGTTCGTCGAGCAGCAGCACGTTGCCGCCGCGCTTCAGCATCTTGGCGATGTTGACGCGGTTGCGCTCACCGCCCGAGAGCTTGCCGACATTCTTCTGCTGGTCCTGGCCCTTGAAGTTGAACGCGCCGACATAGGCACGCGTCGACTGGTCGTGGCCGTTGATCTTCATATAGTCGAGCCCGTCCGAGATTTCCTCCCAGACGTTCTTGCTGTCGTCGAGATGATCGCGGCTCTGGTCGACATAGCCGAGGCGCACGGTCGAGCCGATCTCGATATCGCCGGAGTCCGGGGTTTCCTGGCCGGTGATGATCTTGAACAGCGTCGACTTGCCCGCGCCGTTCGGTCCGATCACGCCGACGATGCCGCCCGGCGGCAGCATGAACGAGAGGTTCTCGAACAGCAGCTTGTCGCCGTACGCCTTGGAGATGTTCTTGGCCTCGATCACCTTGCCGCCCAGGCGCTCGGGCACCTGGATGACGATCTGGGCTTTGCCCGGCGTGCGGTTTTCCTGGCTGGCGACCAGCTGCTCGAACTTTGCGATACGCGCCTTCGACTTGGTCTGGCGGGCCTTGGCGCCCTGCCGGATCCACTCGAGCTCGTCCCGAATCGCCTTCTGGCGGCCGGTGGCCTCGCGGTCTTCCTGCTCGAGGCGCTTGGCCTTCTTCTCGAGATAGGTCGAGTAATTGCCCTCGTACGGGAAATACTTGCCGCGATCGATCTCGAGGATCCAATCGACCACATTGTCAAGGAAATAGCGGTCGTGGGTGATCATCAGCACCGCGCCGGCATATTCCTTGAGGTGGTTTTCCAGCCAGTTGACGCTTTCGGCGTCGAGATGGTTGGTCGGCTCGTCGAGCAGCAGGATCGACGGCTTCTGGATCAGCAGGCGGGTGAGCGCGATGCGGCGCTTTTCACCACCAGAGAGGTTCTCGACCGGCCAGTCGGACGGCGGGCAGCGCAGCGCTTCCATCGCGATCTCGAGCTGGTTGTCGAGGCTCCAGCCGTCGACCGCATCGATCTTGGCCTGGAGATCGCCCATCTCCTCCATCAGCGCGTCGAAATCGGTGTCGTCCTTGGGATCGCCCATTTCGGCCGAAATGGCGTTGAAGCGATCGACCATGTCCGCCACTTCGCGCGCGCCGTCCTTGACGTTCTCGAGCACGTTCTTGGTCGGATCGAGCTGCGGCTCCTGCGGCAGATAGCCGACGGTGATGTTCTCGCCCGGCCATGCCTCGCCGGCGAAATCCTTGTCGATGCCCGCCATGATCTTCATGAGCGTCGACTTGCCCGCACCGTTCGGACCGACGATGCCGATCTTGGCGCCCTGGTAGAATTGCAGGTTGATGTTGTTGAGCACCGGCTTGGGGGCGCCGGGGAAGGTCTTGGTCATGTCCTTCATGACGAAGGCGTACTGCGCAGCCACGGTGGCGGATCTCCGTTGCGAAAATTCTGGATGCTGGAAAGACGCGTGGCATGTAGCGATGCGGGCGCGGGTTGGCAACGCAGCGGGCGCGCCGCAATGCGCACACGCCGCGACAAAAGAAAGCCCCCGCCGGACGGTGTCCGACGGGGGTGAGGTTGGGGGGTAGCCCGAAAGGGTCTCAGAAGTTGAAGCGGATCGATCCCGCGACGGTGCGGCCGTTGATCGTGCGGACGCTGACGATACCGTCCGCAGGCATGCTGCCCTGGGTGACGTCAACCAGGCCCAGCGCGTTGAACAAGTTGCTGCCGGTGACCGAAACGGTGATTCGATCGATCGGTCGATACTCGATGAAGGCGTTGACGGTGCTGTAGGCCGGCATCTTGAGCTTGTTCACGTCCTGCGCGTAGCTCGATCCGGTATAGACCAGCGAGGATCCGAGACTGACCGCGCCCAGGTCCACCACCGGCATTGCCTGCACGATCAGCGTGGGCTGGTGGCGCGGGGTATTGCCGGCCAGCGCCGCATTGGTGCTGTCGCTCTTGATTTCGGCATGGGTATAGGTCGCCGCAGCGGTCAGGCTGAAGGGACCGCGCTGATAGCTGCCCTCGAACTCCGCACCATAGGCGCGATAGGTGCGGCTGAACGGCACGAGCGTAAGGACGCCATTGGCAGCGGCGTTGACCTGAAAATTCTGCTCCGCCGTGTTGGCCACGAAGCCCGTCAGATTCAGGGTCAGCGTGTCGGTGCGATACTTTACGCCCGCCTCCGCCTGGCGGACGGGATCGTAGACGTCCTTGCGATGCGCGGGCTTGCCAGTGACCGAATTGATGATCGGCGTAAAGTAAATCGAGTCCGCCAGCGCGCGGGCGCCCTTGCTGTAGCGCGCGAACGCGGCGAAGCTCTGCGAAATCCGGAAGTTCACGCCGACCGAATAGCTGACATAGTGATAGGAATAATCGACCGGGGCGGGCATGTCTGCCTGGATGCCGTCGGCCACCTGCTCCGGCTGGCTGATGACGCCGTCGCCATTGATGTCGAACGGGCGCCAGCGCGTGCGATTGCCGCCGAGTTCGATGCCGTAGCGCTGTCCCTTCACCTTGCCGCTGTCATAGCGAAGGCTGCCGCCGACTGACACGCGGCCCTTGTGGAAGTTCAGCGACCCGTAGGGCGCGGTAATGTCGTGATCGACGTCGCCATAGCGGTTGCCCGCCACGGTGAAGGGGAAGGTGCTGAATGCGGCAACCCCGCCCTGGGTCAGCTTCGTGCCCCCGGCCGTGCGCAGATCGAGGAGCGCCGAGTTCGGTCCGGCGAAATCCTGATAGCCCGCGTCCATCGACAGGATGGTGGTGAAGTTCTGGAGCGCCTTGTACACGCCGCTGGTCAGCGTCAGGTCTCCGCCGGCGACCTTCCATACCCGCGAGGCGCGGAAGTCGTTGACGAAATAGTCGGCCTTGGGGCTGCCCAGCGTGTTGAACGCGGTATAGGCTGCGAGACCGTTGCCGTTCAAGGTCGCCGGATTGGTGATCGCCTGCCCGGCATTGGGACCACTGGCATAGGAAAAGCTCGCGCCAGGACCGCCGAACATCGCGGCCAGCCTCCCCGCCGAAGTGACAATGATCGGCTGCGACCCGCCGACCGCACTCGAATTATTGCTGTACCGCATGCGATCGACAAAGGTCCAGGCGGCAATGTCGAACTTGGCTTCCAGGCCCAGCGCCTTGGACTTTACCCGCCATGCCTGCGACAGCGGATTGGGGAGGATCTTCGGATCGATGCTCACGCCGAGCAAGATCGGCAGGTTCTTCGAGATGGTGTTGTTCGTCCGCGGATCGAAGTTCGCGATCGGCGTATAGGTGGGATCGGCATCGCTCCCCGTTACCCCCATCGGACCCGCGGTGTAGAAGGCTTGCCGGTCGTCGAGCAGCTTGGCGTAGACGCGCACATAACCGTTGGTGAAGTCGCGGGTCACGTTGAGCTTCAGTTGCCCCCCATGGAAGCTGCTCGCACCCGGATCGCGCGCGCCGGCGCCGGCGCGATAATAGCCGCCGAGGTGAAAGCGCAGATTGCTGGAGAGGCGACCGCCATATTCGAAGTCGCCACGCTGGCTGTCATAATCGACCAACCCGGTGCTGAGCTCGACCGAACCGCCCTCCTCCTCGCCGGTCTTCGAGATGAAATTGAGGACGCCGCCCGGCGAGTTGGAGGCGAAGGTAGAGGCCGATCCGCCACGGATCGATTCGATTCGGGCGAGGTTCAGGTCCGGCCGCACGAGCATGTCGTTGTTGAGGTGGGAAAGATCGCCGAATTCGAGGACCGGCAGGCCGTCTTCCTGGAATTGCAGCCATTTCGAGCCGGTGCCCGCCAGCGGCAGGCCGCGAATGGTGTAATTGGCATAGCCGCCATTGCCCCAGTCCTCGACGCGGATGCCGGGCACCGTGCGCAACACTTCGCCCAGCGTGCGGGCGCCAATTTGCTCGATGCGCTCGCCGCCGATCGCGCTGGTCGAGATGGCGCTGTCCAGCAGGTCGCGGCCCTTGGCGACGCCAGTGGAGAACACCGCCTTGTTCGGCTTGGAGGCGGGCGCCGCTTGCGGATCGCCGGCATCGGCATGGGCTACGCCGCCGTTCGGAACGGCAACTTCGGGACCCGCATAGGCTGGGCCAGCGAGTGCGAGGAACGCAATCGAATTCATGAGCACGGTTTTCACCGGCATCCTCCCTACAGATATTTTCGTCTCTGCCATTGTAGAGAAGTCGGTTCGAACGGCGCTCGCAGGCATGGATTTTATGTCTATGGAAAATCACCTATTTGTATGATTTTACTGACGACTACGCCAACCTTGTCGAGATCTTCGACATTATTAAAACAGGCTTCCTTCAACGCGTTGCAATTTCTTCTCCAGAAATTTTGTGGGTCCCCGGAAACGGCGAGCGAGCCCCATTGCAATCGGTCACCCGCTGGTTAGCATCGCGTATATGATCAAGGTCCTCCCGCTCGCGGCCGCCGCCGCGCTCGCCCTTCCCCTTCCCGCCCTAGCCCAGACCGCCGCCCAGGTGGCGAGCGCGCGCGACGCCGCGCTGAAGGACGAGGTTGCCTGGGACGTGGTGGAGGGACTCACCACCGAGGTCGGCCAGCGCCTCGCCGCGACCGAGGCCGAGGCGCGTGCCCGAGCCTGGGGCGTCAAGAAGCTCACCGCGCTCGGCTTCCAGAACGTCCATATCGAGACCTATCGCATGCCGGTTTGGGTGCGCGGCGTGGAGACGGCGGAAGTGCTCGGCGCATCGTCGCAGAAGCTCAGCATCGCCGCGCTCGGCTATTCGGGATCGACCGGCGCGCAGCCGCTCGAAGCCGAAATCGTCTATTTCCCCTCGCTCGCCGATCTCCAGGCGGCGCCGGCCGGCAGCCTCAAGGGCAAGATCGCCTTTATCGACCATGCGATGGTGCCGACGCAGGACGGCTCGCAATATGGCTATTACGGTGCCGTCCGCCGCGCCGGTCCCAGCATCGCCGCCGGCAAGGGCGCCGCCGCCGTGCTGATCCGCTCGATCGGCACCGATCACCACCGCAACCCGCATACCGGCGTCACCACCTGGGCCAAGGGTGTCTCGCCGATCGCGGCGGCCGCACTCTCCGTGCCGGACGCCGAGCAACTGGTGCGACTGGTCAAGCGCGGGCCGGTGAAGCTGCGCCTCAGCGTCACGCCGCAATTCAAGGGCGAGGCGGAATCGGGCAACGTCATCGCCGACATTCCCGGCAGCGATCCGGCGGCCGGCGTCATCGTCGTCGGCGGCCATCTCGACAGCTGGGACCTCGGCACCGGCGCGATTGACGACGCGGCTGGCGTCGCGATCACCACCGCCGCGGCGCTGCAGGCGGCGAAGCTGGGCCAGCCGCGCCGCACGATCCGCGTGGTGTGGTTCGGCGCCGAGGAAGTCGGCGGCTTTGGCGGCGCGGCCTATGCCAAGGCGCATGCGGCCGAACGCCACGCGCTGGCGATGGAATCCGATTTCGGCGCCGACCGGATCTGGAAGTTCGAGACCAACCTCCCGACCGGCGCAAAGGCGATCGCCGACCGGCTGGAAACCGCGCTCTATCCGATCGGCATCGAGCGTGGCCGCGGCGTGGCGCATGGCGGCACCGATGTCGAACCGATCCTCGCGCGCAGCGTCGGCACGATCGGCATGAACCAGTCGGGCCTGCGCTATTTCGACCTGCACCACACGCCCGACGACACGCTCGACAAGATCGATCCCGAGCAGCTGCGCCAGAACGTCGCGGCCTGGGCGGCGATGCTCGCCATCGTAGCAAATGCACCCGAAGAGATTGGCCCGGTACAAACTCCCAGCCAGGAGTGACACCTGCCCCAAATCGGGCAAAAACATGGCATATCCACGGCGTTGCGACATATTTGTGATTGACGCAACCCGTGGTCCATACCATGCACCGGGTTCGTCGCCGCCGGTCGAACCGCAGGCGAAACGAGTTTCAGATTGATGTGGGAGCACCCGGATGATCAAGCTTCGCCTGATGGCCGCCGCAATGGCGCTGGTGCCGCTCGCGGCGTGCAGCGGCGGTGAGGGCAATGTGGCGGACGCATCCAATGGCGCGCCCGAAGCCAATGCGATGATCTACCAGAACGATGCCGAGGACCGCGCCAATGCCGAGGCCGAGGCAATGATCGGCAACGCCACGCCGGACAACGGAACGGACAGCACGACGCCGGGCAACGGCGGCTGACGCGGCGCAAATTCGATCCGGATAGGGGTGCTGCCGGTTCGGTAGCATCCCTTTTTCATTTCCGCGCATCGTCTTGCGGCGACTTCCTCCGGTACTGCCCGCTTAGATACTTGTGCTGGCCCATCGTCTCGTCTTGCGGTATTTTTACCGCATGGGGGATTTTCAAATCTATTTGATCAAGCCCACGCGCTATGACGACGAGGGTTATCCGCTCCAATGGTGGCGGTCGATCATCCCGTCCAATTCGCTCGCCTGCCTCACCGGCATCGTCCAGAATGCGCTGGATCGCGGCGTGCTCGCCGGCCGGACGGTGGACCTCCACCCGATGGACGAGATCCACAGCCGGGTCGATCCACAGCGCATTCTCCGCGCCATTCGCCGCGCGGGCGGCAAGGGGTTCGTCGGCCTGGTCGGGGTGCAGACCAACCAATTTCCGCGCGCGATGGACCTGGCGCGGCAGTTCCGCGCGGCGGACGTGCCGGTCGCGATCGGCGGCTTTCACGTCTCGGGCGTGGTATCGATGCTGAAGACGCTTACCCCGGAACTCCGCGAGGCGCAGGCACTCGGCATCGGCCTGTTTGCCGGGGAGGCCGAGCAAGGTCGTATCGACGAGGTGCTCGAGGACGCCTGGAACGGCCAACTGAAGCCGCTATACGATCACCTCAAGGTCACGCCCGGCCTGGAAGGGGCGCCGATCCCGCTGCTGCCCAAGGGGCAGGTGGCACGCAACATCAACAAATATGCCAGCCTCGATCTCGGCCGCGGCTGTCCGTTCGAATGCAGCTTCTGCACGATCATCAACGTCCAGGGACGCAAGAGCCGGTTCCGCTCGGTCGAGGATCTCGAGGCGATCGTGCGGGCAAATGCCGCGCAGGGCTTCAACCGTTTCTTCCTCACCGACGACAATTTCGCCCGGAACAAGAACTGGGAAGCCTTTTGCGACAAGCTGATCGCGCTGGCCGCGGAGGGGCTGCCGGCACGTCTGGTCATCCAGGTCGATACGCTGGCACATCGGATTCCACGGTTCGTCGAGAAATGCGTGGCCGCCGGCGCCGACCAGATCTTCATCGGTCTCGAGAACATCAACGCGGATAATCTTGAAGCCGCGAAGAAACGCCAGAACCGCGTCGAGGATTATCGCGCGATGGTCCTTGCGTGGAAGCGGCATCCGGTGGTGATCACTTGCGGCTACATCATCGGTTTTTCCAACGACAGCTACCCATCGATCCTGCACGACATCGCCATCCTCAAGGACGAGCTTGCCATTGACACGCTCTACCTCAACTATCTGACGCCGCTGCCGGGCAGCGAGGATCATCGCCGCCTGCACGCTGTGGGCGCCTGGATGGACCCGGACCTCAACAAGTACGATCTCAACCACCGCGTCACCCACCACGCCCACATGACCGACGATGAATGGGACCGGGCGTTTCGCGATGCCCATCGCAGCTTCTACACCTGGGAGCATATGGAGCGCATCCTGCGGCGGATGGTGGCACTCGGCTCGAACAAGAAGCTGACGACCGTGAACCGACTGGTCGCCTATCGCGAGGCGGTGCGGTTGGAAGGCGTGGCGAAGCTCGAGGCGGGCTATGTGCGGATCAAGCGCCGGCGGCAGCGGCGGTCCGGCATGCCGATCGAACATCCCCTGACATTCTATCCGCGTTATCTCGGCCATTTGTGCCATTCGCTGGGCGGCACGATCCATACCTATGTCCGGCTGCGGCGGGTGCTCGCACGGATCCTGCGCGATCCGGCGCGCTTCGACTATGTCGATCGCGCGATCACACCGGTCTGCGAGGAAGAACTGCAGTTGCTCCGCGATACCCGATCGACGCCCTATGCGGACCGCCGCCGCGCCTCGACTGCGCATCCGGCCCCGGCACCGGCGGACTAGGGGCGCGTTGACCGTATCCCGGCCCCCGCCTAGATTCGCCGCATGCTTCCCTCTGCCGATCGAACCAAACCGCACCGTCCCTGGTGGCGCCTGCTCTATACCTGGGTCCTGATCGGGATCGTCGCCGGCGTGGCGACCGGCGCCTTCCTGCCGGGCTTCGGGGCGGGCCTCCAGCCGCTGGGGCAGGCGTTCATCGCGCTGGTGAAGATGATCATCCCGCCGGTGATCTTCCTCACCGTCGTCACCGGCATCGCAGGGTCGCACGGGGTCGGATCGCTGGGCCGGGTGGCGGTCAAGGCCTTTGCCTATTTCCTGGTCTTCTCCACCCTTGCGCTCATCGTCGGGCTCATCGTCTCGCACCTGATCCAGCCCGGCGCGGGCATGCATGTCGATCCGCGTACGCTCGATGCCAGCGCCGTGCAGGGCTACGCCGCCAAGGCCCATGAGAGCACGCTCACCGGGTTCCTGCTCGCGATCATCCCCGAAACGCTGGTGTCCGCCTTTACCAGCGGTTCGATCCTGCAGGTGCTGTTCGTCGCGATCCTGTTCGGCATCGCGCTGTCGCTGGTCGGCGAGCCCGCCGCGCCCGTGACCGATCTGCTCGAGCGCCTCGCGACCGTGGTCTTCCGCCTCGTGTCGCTGGTGATGTGGGCGGCGCCCGTCGGCGCGTTCGGCGCGATGGCGTTCACCGTCGGCAAATATGGCGTCGGCACGCTGGTCAGCCTCGGCGCGCTGGTCGGCACCTTCTATCTCACCTCGGCGCTGTTCGTGCTGGTCGTGCTGGGCACCGTGGGTGCGCTCACCGGCTTTTCGATCCTCAAGCTGCTGCGCTACCTGCGCGCCGAGTTGCTGCTGGTGCTCGGCACCTCCTCGTCCGAGGCCGCGCTGCCCGCGCTGATCGAGAAGATGCAGGCAGCCGGCGCCGCGCGCGAGGTGGTCGGCGTCGTCGTTCCCGCCGGCTATTCGTTCAACCTCGACGGCACCAATATCTACATGACGCTGGCGGCGCTGTTCATTGCCCAGGCGACCGGGGTCCATCTCTCGCTCGGCGAGCAGCTCGCGCTGCTCGGGGTCGCGATGCTGAGCTCGAAGGGCGCGGCGGGCGTCACCGGCGCCGGGTTCATCACGCTGGCCGCAACGCTGGCAATCGTCCCCAAGGTGCCCGTCGCCGGCATGGCGCTGGTGCTGGGCGTCGACCGGTTCATGAGCGAGTGCCGCAGCCTCACCAACTTCATCGGCAATGCAGTGGCGACGCTCGTCGTCGCGCGGTGGGAGGGCAAGCTCGACCGCGAGGCACTCGCCCGCGCGCTGGACGGGCATCCCGCCCCGCTCACGGCCGCCTCCGGCGAGCGCGACCCTGACTGACCACGCTCAATAGCCGGCTTCGATCGCCATCCGCACCGCGTCCGCCGCGGTCCGCACGCCGAGTGCGCGGAACATCGCGGCGCGATGCATCTTGATCGTCCGCTCGGTCAGGCCGAGATCATAGGCGATCTGCTTGTTGAGCTTGCCCGCGGCCATCGCGATCAACACCGCGCGCTGACGCGGGGACAGCGCGTCGATCTTGTCGCGTGCCACCGTGGCGCGGTGGGTGGTACCCTCCTTCGGCCCCTCCACTTCCATCTGCGAGCCGAGGAAATATTCGAGCTCGCCGTCCTCGCCAAAGATCGGCGCGACGAGCACCGCGTTGCGGAACGGCGTTCCGTCCTTCTTGTAGTTGAGGATCTCCACCATCACCGGGCGCTTCTCGCGCACCCCGGCGCTCAGCGCCTCGCTCAGCCAGGGTTCGGTCTTGTCGCCGGAGAGAAAGCGGCAGTTGCGGCCGACGATCTCGTCGCGTTGATAGCCGGTCAGCGCGATGAACGCCTCGTTGCAGTCGATGATGGGATTGTCGGGCAGGCGGGGGTTGCTCAGCACCGCGGCGACGGCGCTCCCGGCGATCATGTCGGTCAGTGGCATTGGTCGGCTTTCTGCATCCTTACAGGGTCGCGCAAGCGGATACCCTTTTGTCCATGTTCCCGGTTTCGGCCGGGTTCCTCATGTGGAGGACACTCGATGCCGGCGTGCCAGGCGAACGCTGCCGGTGAAACGAAAGGTAGGCCCGATGAACTTCTTCTGCAACGATATAGAGCGGGCCGAGAACGAAACTGCGCAGGAAATGGTCCCGGACGAAGTGCAGGAAGCGGTTCGCACCCTGCTGCGTTGGGTCGGCGAGGACCCGGAGCGGGAAGGACTGCGCGACACGCCGCTTCGCCACGCCAAGGCCTGGCGCGAATATTGCGCCGGCTATGACGAGGATCCCGGCATGCACCTCGCCCGCACCTTCGAGGAAGTCGCGGGCTATGACGAGATCGTGCTTCTGAAGGACATTCCCTTCCAGTCGCACTGCGAGCATCATCTGGCGCCGATCACCGGCAAGGCGTCGATCGCCTATCTGCCGAAGGACCGGGTGGTCGGCATCTCCAAGCTAGCGCGCGTGCTGCACGGCTATGCCCGCCGCCTGCAGATCCAGGAGCGGCTGACCGCCGAAATCGCCCAGGCGATCTGGACCCATCTCAAGCCCGCCGGCGTCGCAGTGGTGATCGAGGCGCAGCATGGCTGCATGACCGGACGCGGCGTGAAGACGCACGGCGTCGGCATGGTCACCAGCCGGATGCTGGGTTGTTTCCTCGAGGATCGCAGCAGCCGGGCCGAACTGATGTCGCTGATGGGCTATTGAGCGGGGTCGCTGCGATGGAGGTGGTGATCCTCGGCGCCGGCATTGCGGGCCTTGCCTGCGCCGACCAGTTGCAGGCTGCCGGTCATCGGGTGACACTGTTCGACAAGGGGCGCGGCCCCGGCGGTCGCATGTCCACCCGGCGCGTCGAGCTGGACGGGCAGCAGCTGCAGTTCGATCACGGCGCGCAATATTTTACCGTGCGCGACGACCGGTTTCGGCGGCAGGTGCAGGACTGGCACGCGCAGGGCGTGGCCAGTCCCTGGCACGAAGCCGGACCCGACGCGTGGGTCGGCACCCCGGCGATGAACGCCCCGGTGCGCCACATGGCATCGGCGCATCGCGTCCATTTCGGCCATCATGTCGTCGGCCTCACCCGCAGCGCGCAAGGCTGGCACGTCCGGCTGCAGGAGCAGCAGCACGGCCCCTTCGACGCCGCGATCATCGCCCTTCCCGCCGAACAGGCCGCCGCAATCCTCGGCACGCACGACCTGATGATGGCGGCCGACGCGATGGCCGCGCGGTCGCAGCCCTGCTGGACCGCGATGATCGCCTTCGAAGGGCGGCTGCCGATCGCCGCCGACAGCATCCGGCAGCATGGCATCATCGGCTGGGCCGCGCGGGACGGCGCCAAGCCCGGCCGCCACGATGGCGAGACCTGGGTGGTGCAGGGCCACGGCTCCTGGTCCACCGCGCATCTCGAGGATGCGCCGGACACGGTGGCGCAGGCGCTGCTCGCCGCGCTGCTCGCCCATGCCGAGGGTCCGGTGCCCGCCCTCCGCTACCTCGCGGCGCACCGCTGGCGGTTCGCGATGACGCCGGGCGTCGACAAGGGCGCCCTGTGGAACGGCAACCTTCGCCTGGGCGCCTGTGGCGACTGGCTGAACGGCCCGCGGGTGGAGCTGGCCTGGCTCTCCGGCCATCGGCTCGGCACGATGATCGGCAGCGCCGCCGCCGCCGCGTAGCTAGAGCAGCGCGAGCGCCAGCGTCAGCGCGCCCAGCCCGGTAGAAAGCTGGAGGCGCAGCGCGATCCAGCCCTCCACCTGCACCTGCTTGCGGGCGAGCACCAGGTCGACGATCGGCGAGAGCAGGATCGCCGCGCCCAGCGCCAGCAGCGCCTCTTCCGTCGTCCAGCGGAGCAGCCGTAGCAGCATCAGCGCCCAGGCGATCAGCGACGGCAGCACCGCGATGCCGAACAATGCGGGCGAGGTCTTGCCGCGCGCGACGCCCCGCCCCCACCACAGTCCGCCGAGGAAGCTGAAGATCAGCGCGGCATAGCCGAAGCCGGCGTCGAGCCATGCCACGCGGTGCATCGGCAGCAGGACCAGGCCGGCGGCACAGCCGATCAGCGGCAGCAGCCCGGCATAGCCGAGGAGCCGCGCGGCGGGGGCAAGCGGAGCAGGATGTTCCATGCTCCTGGGATCGCGCGCAGGCCGCCAGCGCTCAACCTGTCCGAAAAGACATCGCGTGCGTGCGCCTTGGCTGCCCCACATGGCATGGCATGGCGCGCCTGATCCTCCTGCTCGGCGACCAGCTCAGCGCTGGCCTCTCCTCGCTCGCCGAAGCCGATCCGGCCGAGGATGTCGTGCTAATGGCAGAGGTGGCCGAGGAAGCCGGCTATGTGCCGCACCACAAGAAGAAACTCGCTTTCGTCTTCGCGGCCATGCGCCATTTCGCCGAAGCGCTCCGCGTCGAGGGCTGGCAACTGCGCTACACGAGGCTCGACGACCCGGAGAATAGCGGCAGCCTTGTCGGCGAGCTCGAACGCGCCCGCGCCGGGCTGGCGCCCGACGAGATCCTTTGTACGGAACCCGGCGAGTGGCGGCTGCGACAGGCCCTCGCGGCCGTACCTGGCCTGACATTGCTGCCGGACACGCGCTTCCTGATCGACCCGGCCGGCTTTCGCGCCTGGGCGCAGGGGCGCCGGCAGTTGCGGATGGAGTATTTCTACCGCGACATGCGGCGCCGCACCCGGCTGCTGATGGAAGGGGACAAACCGGCCGGCGGCGAATGGAACTATGACCATGACAATCGCGGCACGCCCCCGCCCGGCATCACCGCGCCGACGCTCCCCGCCTTCGAACCCGATGCGATCACCCGCGAGGTGCTGGAGCTGGTCGAACGTCGCTTTCCCGACAATTTCGGCGATCTCCACCCCTTCGCCCTCGCCGTCACCCGCGCCGATGCGGAAAAGGCGCGCGATCACTTCCTCGCCCACGCCCTGCCCCGCTTCGGCGACTATCAGGATGCGATGCGCCTCGGCGCACCGGTGCTGTTTCATGCACACCTCGCGCTCTATCTGAACATCGGCCTGCTCGATCCACTCGACCTCTGCCGCCGCGCCGAGGTCGAGTGGCGCGCCGGCCGGGTGCCGATCAACTCGGCGGAGGGCTTCATCCGCCAGATCCTCGGCTGGCGCGAATGTGTCCGCGGGATCTACTGGCTGCACATGCCGCGCTATGCCGAGGCAAACGCCCTGGAGGCCCGCCGCCCGCTCCCCGAATTCTACTGGACCGGCGACACGGACATGGCCTGCGTCCGCGACGCGGTCGAGCAGACCCGCGCCCATGCCTATGCCCATCATATCCAGCGGCTGATGGTCACCGGCAATTTCGCGCTGCTCGCGGGCATAGACCCGTACCTCGTCCATGTCTGGTACATGGCGGTCTATGCCGATGCCTATGAGTGGGTGGAGATGCCCAACACGATCGGCATGGCGCTGTTCGCCGATGGCGGGATCATGGGCTCGAAACCCTATGCGGCGAGCGGCGCCTATATCGACCGGATGTCCGATTACTGCGCCGGCTGCCGCTACAAGGTGAAGCTGAAGGCCGGGCCGGATGCCTGCCCGTTCAACTATCTCTACTGGGACTTCGTCGCCCGCCACCGCGATCGCTTCGCCCGCAACCAGCGGATGGGGCCGATCGTCCGCAATCTCGATCGCATGACCGAGGCGCGCAAGGCCGAGATCCGCGCGGACTCCGCCCGCTTCCTCGATGCACTGGTGCCGGCCGGGAGCCGCTGGAATGGCTGAAGCGCTCACCGTCTGGTACGATGGCGGCTGCCCGTTATGCACCCGCGAGATCGCGCTGATGCGGCGGCTGGACCGGCGCGGCAATCTCCGCTTCGTCGACGTCAGCGATGGCGCGACCACCTGCCCGCTCGACCGCGGCGACCTGCTCGCCCGCTTCCATGTCAGCGATGCGCGCGGGCGCTTCTACAGCGGCGCGGCGGCCTTCGCGGCGATGTGGCGGGCGATCCCGCTGCTCCGCCCGCTGGGGCTGCTGGCCTTGCTGCCGGGGATGACCTGGGCACTCGAACGGCTCTATCGCGCCTTTCTGCGCGTTCGGCCCATACTCCAGCGCTGGATGCGCGAAAGGGAACGCCATGGCGGATGATCGAGCATATGACGGCCGTTCGCGGGCAGTGCCAAAGGGGCGGCTCGCGCGCTTCGGCGTGATGGGGCGCCTTGCCGGCGGGGTGGCCGGCAACGTGCTGGCAGAAGGCGCCAAGCGCCTCGTCGCCGGCGAGCGCCCGCAGCTGCGCGACCTCGTCCTCACCCCCGGCAATGTCGCCCGCGCCACCGAACAGCTCGCCCAGCTGCGGGGCGCGGCGATGAAGCTGGGGCAGATGATCTCGCTCGACGCCGGCGACGTGCTGCCCGACGAGCTCACCCAGATCCTCGCCCGGCTGCGCGACCGCGCCCACCACATGCCGCCCGCCCAGCTCCAGCACGTGCTCGCGAAGGAATGGGGCCCGGACTGGCGCCGCCGCTTCGCACTGTTCGAGGCGCATCCGATGGCCGCTGCCTCGATCGGCCAGGTCCACCGCGCGCGGTTGCCCGATGGTCGGATGCTGGCGATCAAGGTCCAGTATCCCGGGGTACGCGAAAGCATCGACGCCGATGTCGACAATGTCGCGACGCTGCTGCGTCTTTCCGGGCTGCTTCCCAAGGGCCTCGACATCGCGCCGCTGCTCGGCGAGGCCAAGCGCCAGCTGCACGACGAAGCCGATTATGGCCGCGAAGCTGCGATGATGACGCGTTACGCTGACCACCTTGCCGGCGACGACCGCTATCTGGTGCCGCGGCCGGTGCCGGAACTCTCGAGCGTGAACGTGCTGGCGATGGACTATATCGCCGCCAAGCCGATCGAAACGCTGGAGGCGGCGGACCAGGGCGAGCGCAACCGCGTCACCACCGCGCTGATCGACCTGGTGCTGCAGGAGCTGTTCGCCTTCGCCTTCATCCAGACCGATCCCAATTTCGCCAACTACCGCTATCAGCCGGAAACCGGCAGGCTGGTGCTGCTAGATTTCGGCGCCGCCATGCCTATTTCAGACGCTATAACAACGGGATACAAGAACCTGCTTCAGGCAGGTCTCAGCAGCGATCGCGGCGCCGTCCGCGCGGCGGCGCTCGACCTCGGCTTCTTCAGCCATGCCGCGCTCGACCGCCATCCGGCGGTGATCGACCGGATGATCGGCCTGATCCTCGACCAGACCGATCGCGCCGACGATTTCGACTTCGGCGATCGCAGCTTCCTCCAGGCCGTGCGCGGCGAAGGCATGCAGATGGTGGAGGATCGCGCCGTCTGGCACGTGCCACCTGCCGACACGCTGTTCGTCCAGCGCAAGATCAGCGGCATGGCACTGCTCGCCGCGCGATTGAAGGCGCGGGTGGCACTGCAGAGTTTGGTCGAGGCGCGGCTCGCTCAATAGGGGATGCGGGTGCCGTCCCAGGCGAACAGCCCGCCGGAGTCTTCAGGGGTCAGTTGCGCGAGAACGCGCAGCAGATAACCTGCGCTCTGCGTTGACGTAAAAAGCTTTTCCGGCGGCACGCTGCGCTGGAACGGCGCCGAAAGCGCGGTGTCGACGGTGCCGGGATGGAGCGCGGCGACGATCGCCTGCGGATGGGTGCGGCGCAGCTCGACGGCGAAGTTCACCATCAGCATGTTGAGCGCCGCCTTGGAGGCACGATAGCTGTGCCAGCCGCCCAGCCGATTGTCCGCGATCGATCCCACCCGCGCCGACAGCGCCGCGAACACCGACCGCCGATCGCGCGGCAGCAGCGGCAGAAAATGCTTGGCGATCAGCGCCGGCCCGATCGTATTGACGGCCAACAGCTCGGCCATCGCCACAGGGTCGATCGACCGGGCCGCCTTTTCCGGCGCAGGACCGGTGTCGCGATGCAGCATGCCGGTCGCCACGAACACCATATCCACCGCGTCGCCCACCGATCGCGCGACCAAGACGATGCTCGATTCATCCGCAAGATCAAACGTCAACGATTTGATTTTACTGGACGCATGATCCACCGTCCGACGACTGACGGCATGGATCGTCGCAACCGACGGATCGGCCGCGAGCTGCGCCACCAGCGCACCGCCGATACCTCCCGAGGCGCCAAAGACGACGGCGTTCCTGATCATGCCACATAGACCTCCAAAGCCTTTGTCGGCCCGGGGAAAGCCCGTCGCAACCTGTCCGCCCGGCCGCAGCTTGAGGCCGCGCGTTGTGCAGATGCGATAACCTGCCCTTTTTGCGCCCCGAAACTATGGCTAGGACAGGGGCACCATGCGCGCCCTGCTCCTCGCCCTGCCCCTGTTGCTTGCGAACAGCGAGGATCCGCCGATCCCGCCGACGATCAAGGCCATGCTCGATGCAGCGATGAGTTCGGGCAACGAGGCCGATGTCGCGGTGATCGTTAAATATGCCAAGACCGCCGACCCGGCCAGCGCGCCCGTCGTCGCGCGGCTCGCCGGCGACTGGCGGTCCAAGCGGCGCGAGGTGGCCCAGCAGGCGCTGCGCGAGGCGCGGTTCCTCCAGCTGGTCAAGGGGCATGTCGAGCTTGGCGGCTATGTGCAGACCGGCAATTCGGAGAATATCGGCGTCACCGCCGCCGCCGAGGTGAAGCGCGAAGGCATCGAGTGGCGCCACAAGGTCCGCGTCCAGGCCGATTATCAGGAGAGCCTCGGCGTCACCACGCGCGAGCGTTACCTCGCCGCCTATGAGCCGAACTGGAAGTTCGACAGTCGCGCCTATATGTACGGTGCCGCGCAATATGAAAGCGACCGCTTCTCCGGTTTTGGCGACCGTGTCTCGCTGTCGGCCGGTGCCGGCTACAGCGCGATCAAGAACTCGGCGGTGAAGCTCGATGTCGAGCTGGGCCCCGCCTATCGCTACACGCGCTTCATCGGCGCACCGACCGAGAACAACATCGCCGCGCGCGGTTCGCTCGATTTCGCCTGGAAGCTGTCGCGGGGCATGTCGGTCACCCAGCAGGCCTCGGCCTATGTCGAAAAGGACAACAGCACCGTCGCGACCAAGTCGGCGTTGCTCGCCAAGCTGATCGGGCCGCTTTCCGCGCAGTTCAGCTACACGGTGCAATATGAAAGCGCACCGCCGCTCGGCCGCCTGACCACCGACACCACCAGCCGCGCGGCGCTCGTCGTCGATTTCTGACCGGCAAGCGGGCTCGGGGGTGTTCAACCGCCCCGCTTCCGGGCTACCAAAGCCGCATGAACGAGCTATCCGCGATCGAACGGACGGCGATCGAGCGCGCGCAGGCCGCGCCGATGCTGGAGAGGATCCTCGCCTGGACGGCGATCAACAGCGGCACCCGCAACCTCGCAGGCTTGGCGGCGATGGCCGACGCGTTGGCGGATGCCTATGCAGTCCTCCCCGGCGCCCTCCACCTGATCGATCCCGAGCCGGTGGACACCGTCACCGCCGCCGGCGGCGTCGAACCGCTGGCGCATGGCCGGCACCTGCTGCTGACGGTGCGGCAGGAGGCGCCGGTGCAGCTGCTGTTCACCGGCCATATGGACACGGTATTCGGCGCCGATCACCCGTTCCAGCAGGCAGGCTGGAACGCGGACGGCAGCCTCAACGCGCCCGGCGCCGCCGACATGAAGGGCGGCCTGGCGCTGCTGCTCGCCGCGCTGGAGGCAGTGGAGGCGAGCCCGGCCGCGTCGCGGCTCGGCTATACCGTGCTCATCAACGCCGATGAGGAAACCGGCTCGCTCTCCTCGCGCGCGCTGATCACCCGCGCCGCGCAGGGCAAGGCGGCGGCACTCACCTATGAGCCGGCGCTGCCCGACGGCACGCTGGCCGGCGCGCGCGGCGGCACCGGCAATTTCTCGCTCGTCGTCCATGGCCGCAGCGCGCATGCCGGCCGCAATCCGGACGACGGGCGCAACGCGCTGGTCGCCGCCGCCCGACTGGCGGTGCTGCTCGCCGACGCGCGCGCGCCGGGCCTTGCGGTCAATCCCGCGCGGATCGATGGCGGCGGGCCGAACAATGTCGTGCCGGACCTCGCCGTCCTGCGGGTCAATGTCCGGCCCAGCGACCCGGCGACCATCGCGCAGGCGCAGGCAGCGCTCGACGCAGCCATCGCCCGGGTTGCCGCCGAGCATGAGGTGCGGATCGCGCTCCATGGCGGCTTCAACCGTCCCCCCAAGCCGATCGACCCGGCCGCGGCGCGGTTGTTCGAACTGGTCCGCGGCGCCGGTGCCGATCTCGGCATCCCGGTCGCGTGGAAGGCCACCGGCGGGGTGTGCGACGGCAACAACATCGCCGCCTGCGGCGTGCCCGTAGTCGACACGATGGGCGCACGCGGCGGTGCCATTCACTCGAAGGAGGAATTTCTGATCCCGGAAAGCCTGCCCGAGCGCGCGGCGCTCTCGGTTCTCACCATCCTCCGCCTCGCCGAACAGGGCCGGCCATGAGCAGCTTCCGCATCCGCGCCGCGCGCGACGAAGATCTTCAGCATCTGTACGAGATGGCCAAGCTAACCGGCGGAGGTTTCACCAATTTGCCGCCGGACAAGCCGGCCCTGCGCGCCAAGCTGGAGCGTAGCCACAGCGCGTTCGCGCGGGGCGACGACGCCGAGCCGGGCGACGATCTCTTCGTCCTGATCCTCGAGAATGTCACGACCGGCGAGGTGCGCGGCACCTGCCAGATCTTCACCCGCGTCGGCGAAAAATGGCCCTTTTACAGCTATCGCATCGGCACCGTGACCAAGCACAGCCAGGAGCTGAAGCGCACGTTTCGCGCCGAGATCCTGAGCTTGGTCAACGATCTTGAGGGCTGCAGTGAAGTCGGCGGGCTGTTCCTCCACCCGGGCGAGCGCGCCGGCGGGCTGGGTCTACTGCTCGCCCGCAGCCGCTATCTGTTCATCGCCCAGCACCGCGCGCGCTTCGCCGACCGGATCCTCGCCGAACTGCGGGGCGTGATCGACGAGGCCGGCGGATCGCCTTTCTGGGACGGCGTCGCCGGGCGGTTCTTCGGCATGAACTTCCAGCAGGCCGACGAATTCAACGCGACCCATGGCAACCAGTTCATCGCCGACCTGATGCCCAAGCATCCGGTCTATACCGCGATGCTCTCCGAAACCGCGCGCGCGGTGATCGGCCTGCCCCATCCTTCGGGTCGCGCGGCGATGCGAATGCTGGAAAATGAAGGGTTTGCGTTCGAAAGCTATATCGACATATTCGATGGCGGCCCGACCATGACCGCGCGTACCGACCAGGTGAAGACCGTTCGCGAGGCGCAGCGCGCGCCGATCGTGGCGATCGACGGTGGCGGCGAACCCGCGCTGGTCGCGACCGGCCACCTGTCTTCGTTCCAATCGGCCCTCGCCCAGGTGCTGCCGAGCGAAAGCGGCGTCGTGCTCGACCCCGTTTCCGCCGAGGCGCTGGGCCTTTCCGTCGGCGATGAACTTCTGTGGGTAGCCCGCTGATGCTGGTGGAAATCAACTTCGACGGGATCGTCGGCCCCAGCCACAATTATGCCGGTCTCAGCCCCGGCAATCTCGCCGCGACCCGGAACCGGGGCGCGGTCTCGCACCCGCGCGCGGCCGCGCTGCAGGGCATCGCCAAGATGCGCGCCAACCTCGCGCTGGGGCTGCACCAGGGCATCTTGCTGCCCCATGCCCGGCCCGACCATCGCTGGCTCGCCCAACTGGGCCTTGGCTACCCGCATGCACCTCCGCACAGCCAAGCCCAGGCGCTGTCCGCCTCGCCGATGTGGGCGGCCAATGCCGCGACCGTCTCCCCGGCGCCGGATACCGCCGACGGCCGCTGCCATCTGAGCGTCGCCAACCTGGTGACGATGCCGCACCGCAGCCATGAATGGCCGGAGACGCTGGCGCAGCTGCGGCTGGCCTTCGCCGATCCGGCGTTCGCCGTCCACGGCCCGGTCGCCGCCCCGTTCGGCGACGAGGGCGCGGCGAACCATATGCGGCTCGCGACGGCGCACGACGCGCCCGGCGTGGAGGTCTTCGTCTATGGCATCGCCGGTGGCCCTTTTCCGGCGCGGCAGCATCCCGACGCCAGCGCCGCGATCGCCCGCCGCCACCTGCTCGATCCCGAGCGGACCTTGTTCGTCCAGCAATCGGAGGAGGCGATCGCTGCTGGCGCCTTCCACAACGACGTCGTCGCGGTAGCGAACGGCCGCGTGCTGTTCGCGCACGAACAGGCCTTCGCGGACAAGGCGCGCTTCTACGACCAGCTCCGGGCGGCGATGCCCGAGGTCGAGATCGTCGAGGTGCCCGCGGCGCAGGTCAGCCTGGCCGATGCGATCGCATCCTATCTGTTCAACGCCCAGCTGGTCACGCTGCCGGGCGGCGAGACCGGCCTGATCCTTCCGGGCGAGGCACGCGCGACCGAAAGCGTGTGGCGCTGGCTCACCGCGCACGTCGCGGGCAACGGCCCGATCCGCCGGCTCGAGGTCGTCGACGTTCGCGAATCGATGGCCAATGGCGGCGGCCCCGCCTGCCTGCGCCTGCGCGTGGTGGCCGACCCGGCGACCATCGATCCCCGCTTCCTGGTAGATGACGCCAAGCTCGGCCGGATCGCCGCGGTAATCGAGGCGCATTGGCCCGAAGCCATCGACCCCGCCCAGATCGCCGATCCGGACCTGATTGCCGGCATCGAGCGCGCCCGCACCGCGTTGCTCGAAGCCCTCGATCTTGTCGGATTTCTTGACAGTTAACCACCAGCACCCGCCGAAAAGCGTCGGAAATCCGCGGCTGGCATGCCGCTTGCTGCGGTTCGGCCATGCTGTATCGGATCGGCCGCCTCTTCGTGATCAAGTCAAAGTTCGAGGCTTTTCTGGTGATCTTCGGGCTGGCCAATGGCGCAGTCGAGCGAGGCCTGCACTATATGAGCCTCTACCCCGGCATCGGCGGCAAGCTGCTGTTCGCGGTATGCCCGATCGCGGTGTTCATGGCGGGGGGCCGCATTCTCGACAGCCTCGACGCCGGCGTCTGATCGCAGCGCTTCGTCCATCGCACTCGCCAGAAACACGAACCCCCGCCGAGCAGGGCTCTGGCGGGGGTAGTGGCGCGCCCGGAACGATTCGAACGTCCGACCCTCAGATTCGTAGTCTGATGCTCTATCCAGCTGAGCTACGGGCGCGTGGTGGAGGCGAGCCTTTATCGATCGAATCCGGACAGCGCAAGCCCGTTGCGCCAAGTTTTCCACACGCATATGGCGGGGCCATGCGATCGCTCCCCCTTTTCGTCGCGGGCCCCCTGCTGCTCGCCGGCTGCGCCCAGACCAGCACGCGCTATCCTTCGCTGCTGCCGCGCGCGAACGAGGGGCTGAACTTCACCGAGCCGGAGCGGCCGATCGCACAGGCGACACCCGATGCCGCGCTCGACGCGCGCATCGCGGCGCTGGTCGCCACGATCGAGTCGACCGACCAGGAGTTTCAGCGTGCCGCCGGCGATGCCGAGGCCAAGGTCGCGCGTGCCCGCGGTCTAGCCGCCGGCAGCAGCGCCTGGCTGGATGCCCAGACGGCGCTCAGCGTTCTCGATGGGCTGCGTTCGCGCAGTTCGATGACGCTCGGCGACCTCGACCAACTCCGCATCGAGCGGGCACAGGCCGGCCAGGCCGATTATCCGGCGCTGCAAGCAGCGATGGAGCGCGCAAGCGCGATCGTCGCCGCACAGGAAAGCCGGGCGCGCGCGCTGGAAGCGGCGATCGCGCCCGCCTGACACCCGGTCAGGGCTTGGCGACATCCTTGGTCGCCGCATCGTTGGCAGCGACCGGCGTGGGCGGCGGGCCCTTGGCGATCGTCGCGGCGAGCGTCGTCGCCTCGGCACAGCCTGCCTTGCAGATGGTCTTGATCTTGGCGAGATTGTCCTTGGCGCGCGTCATCGCGCCTTTAGCGACCATCGCCTCACCCTGGCCGCGCAGCGCGGCGAGGTCGTTGGGATCGAGCTTGAGCGCCTCGCCATAGAAGCGGATCGCCTTGCCGGGCAGGTTCTGCGCCCGCGCGATATCCGCGATCAGCACGAACGCCTCGCGGTTGCGCGGATCGACCGCCAGCGCGGTTTCCAGCAAATCATTGGCGCCGCCGAGATTGCCCGCCGCCTGGGCACCGCGCGCCTGACGCACCAGCTCCACCGAGCGGGGATCGAGCTGATTGTCCGGCCGCTGCGCGCTAAGGCTGCTCGAAACCGTCAGCACCAGCAGCGCCGCCGCCACCGAGATCGTCGTGAACCGCATCAACATCTCCGAAACTCCATCGCGCCGGGCTAGCATTGCCGCACCAGTTTCGCGACAAAAAAGCCGTCGGTGCCGTCGTGCAGCGGCGTGAGCCGAAGCCCCTCGCCGCGCCGACGCCCGGCCGGCGCATCGAACGGCACTGCCGCCCAGCCCGGCTGCGCGGCCAGGAACCGCTCGACCTGCCCTGCCCCCTCGGCATCGAGCAGCGAGCAGACGATATGCACCAGCCGGCCACCCGGCCGCACCAGCCTCGCCGCCAAGTCGAGCAGATGCGCCTGGGTGTCGACATAGCGGTCGAGCTGCGCCGGGGTGAGCCGCCAGCGTGCCTCCGGATTGCGCCGCCACGTGCCGGTGCCCGAGCAGGGCGCGTCGACCAGCACCAGGTCAGCGCGGTCCTGCCACGCCGCCAGCCGCTCCGCCTCGCGGCCGGGATCGAGCAGTAACGTCTCGGCGATATGGACCCCGGCGCGCTCGGCGCGGGGCAGCAGGCGGGACAGGCGCGGCCGATCGACGTCGCAGGCGAGGATCGTGCCGCGATTGTCCATAGCGGCGGCCAGCGCCAGCGTCTTGCCGCCGCCGCCGGCGCACAGGTCGATCACCGTTTCGCCGGGCGCGGCGCCGGCAAGCGCGCTCACCAACTGGCTGCCGGCATCCTGCACCTCGAACGCACCGTCGAGATAGGCGGGACTGCGGTCGACCGGCGTGTCCTCGCGCAGGCGCAGCGCATCGGGCGCGAAGGCGAGCCGCTCCGCCCCGTCGAACGTGGCGGCGAGCGCCTCGGGTGTCGTCTTCAGCCGGTTGACGCGAAGATCGAGCGGCGCCCGCCCGAGCAGCGCAGCGCGTTCGGCGGCTTCGAGGCCCGATGCCTCGAAGGCCGTTTCCAGCCACGCCGGGGCGATGCCGGGCACCGCCTCGGGCTCGCCTTCGACGTGCACGGCCGGCCCATAGTGCGATCCGTCGAACAGCGCGGCCAGCTCGGGCCGGGTTCGCGCGACCGCCAGCAGCGCGGCGCGACCGGACACCGGCACTTCGCCGCACAGGCGAATCGCGTCATAGACGAGCGCGCGGATCGCCCGCCGATCCTTCGATCCGGCGAAGCGGCGTTCGGCAAACCAGCGCGCGAGGATCACATCGGCCGCGGCGCCGCGCGTCCGCGCCGCCCCGATTACCTGGTCGAGCACCTCGATTGCCATCTGCACACGCGCTGCGGGAGTCATGGCGTGATCGCTAGGCGGATCGCGCGCCGAATGCAAAGCCACCTGTGCGCGCCTTGCGTTTCAGCCGGATAGCCTTTGGCGGTGATCTTTTGTAAACCAGCTTTGGCGCATGCCATGGGGATTGCAGGTGGGGGAATAGGTTCGGTGCGCAGCCTGGCGGTTTTTGCACTGCTTCGCTGGTCGGCGATGCAGTTGCTGTGGCTGGCGCTTGCCCCGATCGCGGCATCGGCGGCGCCGGTGCCGGTCGATTCGCGGGTGTGCCACGGCACGTCGCCGGTCGATGTGGCGGACGCGGCGGCAGACACCATCGCCTTTACCTGTGGCGGCACGCCCGCCGCCTATCAGGGCGCAAGCCTGTGGCTGCGGCTGCAGCCGCAATCCTATCTGCCCGCCGGACAGGCGGCGACGCTGCTCGTTCACCAGACCCGGTTCGATCGGCTGGCGGTCGGCTTTCGCTACACCGACGGGCGGATCGAATGGCAGCGCGTTCGTAAGGGTGCGTTTGGCGACCATTGGCGCCCCGGTGCGCAGATCGCCTTCACGCCCAATGATCGCAGCGCCTCGGTGACGACGATCCTGGTGCGCATCGACAATCTGGCCAGCGCACAGCTGCTGCGCCTGCGGATCGTCGACGATGGCGAGGCGGACCTGGAGACCGGCATCCTCGCCGCGCTGATCGGTGCGGCGCTGACGCTGCTGCTGGCAGGCGCGCTGTACAATCTCTCGCTGGCGATCGGCATCCGCCGGCAATATCTCGCCTGGCAGGGGGTGTGGGCGATCGCGGTGTTCGCCTGGGGCATCATCTGGTCTCAGTTCAGCCTGCTGGTCGTCCCCGGCATCGCCGGCACGCTGGCGGCGCAGACCTGCACCGCGCTTTCCACCCTGTCGATGCTGCTCGCGACGATGAGCATCTTCACCGCGATCGGCCCTAGCAAGGCCCCCGCGGTGCTGCGCTGGACGATGGTCGTGCTGGGCGCCGCGGTGGCGGTGCTGGGCGTTCCCGGCACGCTGGCGAAGGGACCGCTCATCGATCTCCTCATTCCGGTGCTAGCGATCACCGCGCTGGGCAATCTGCTGTCGGCAGTGCTCTGCATGGCGTGGGGCATGCGTCGCGGCAGCGCCGAGGCACGCGACCTGCTCGCCGCCTGGTCGGTACCGATGGCGGCGGTGGCGCTCACCCAGTTCGTCGACATCGGCAGCCGCCTATGGGGCGGCGGCGCACAGATCCTCGTCCTGTTCGCCTCCGCCTGGCAGACGATCTGGCTGTCGATCGCCGCGAGCCGCCGGCTCGCCCGTCTGCGTGCCGAGCGCGACCTCGCCCGGGCGGCGGAGGCCCGCGCCAGCCGGCTCGCCGAGCGCGATCCGCTGACCGGCATCCGCAATCGCCGCGGCTTCGTCGACGCCGCCGGCGCGCTGATCGCGGCCGCCGATCGCGACGACGCGACGCTGGCGCTGCTGCTGATCGACATCGATCGCTTCAAGACGATCAACGACGAACATGGCCATGATGCCGGCGATGCCGTGCTGTGCACCATCGCCACGCGGCTGACGCGGTGGGAAGGCCCGATGTGCGTCGCCGCACGGCTGGGAGGCGAGGAATTCGCGCTGCTGGTCGCGCATCTCTGCGGGCCCGCGCTCACCAGCTTCGCCGATCATGTCCGCCACGAGCTGGCCGCGTGCGACCATAGCGAGGTGATCGGGGCGCGCAGCATAACGGCGAGCATCGGCGTCACCGAAGCCAAGGGCCGCTGCGATTTCGCCCAGCTCTACCGCGAGGCGGACCGCGCGCTGTACGTCGCCAAGCGGACCGGCCGCAACCGGATCTGCCGCGCCGATCGCGCCGCAGAGCCGGTCGAGGCGAGCGCGCCGGTGCCTGCCGCCAATCAGCGCGTCGGGTAGTTCGGCGCCTCGCGGGTGATCGTCACGTCATGCACGTGGCTTTCCTTGAGGCCCGCATTGGTGATGCGGACGAACCGCGCCTTCTTCTGGAACTCCGGGAGCGTCGCCGCGCCGACATAGCCCATCGACGCTTTCACGCCGCCGACCAGCTGGTGGATGACGTCGCGCGCCGGGCCCTTGTACGGCACCTGGCCCTCGATGCCTTCGGGGACGAGCTTCAACTGGTCCTTGATGTCCTGCTGGAAATAGCGGTCGGCCGAGCCCTTGGCCATCGCGCCGACCGAACCCATGCCGCGATAGGACTTGTAGGCACGGCCCTGGTACAGGAAGGTCTCGCCCGGCGCTTCCTCGGTGCCCGCGAGCAGCGAGCCGATCATCGCGGCGCTGGCACCTGCGGCAAGTGCCTTGGCGATGTCGCCCGAGGTGCGGATGCCGCCATCGGCGATCACCGGAATGCCCGACTTGGCGGCCTCATTCGCCGCGTCCATCACCGCAGTGAGCTGCGGCACGCCGACGCCGGCGACGACGCGCGTGGTGCAGATCGAGCCCGGGCCGATGCCGACCTTGAGCCCGTCCGCGCCCGCATCGATCAGCGCGCGTGCGGCTTCAGCGGTGGCGATGTTGCCGGCGATCACCTGGACGCGGTTCGACAGCTTCTTGACACGCTCGACGGCGCGGCTGACGTCCTTGTTGTGGCCGTGCGCGGTGTCGATCACGATCAGGTCGACCTCGGCATCGACCAGCGCCTCGGTGCGGGCGAAACCCTTGTCGCCCACCGTCGTCGCGGCGGCGACGCACAGGCGGCCGCCGGCATCCTTGGTGGCATGCGGATAGGTGACCGCCTTCTCGATGTCCTTCACCGTGATCAGGCCGACGCAGCGATAGGCATCGTCGACGACCAGCAGCTTCTCGATCCGGCGCTGGTGGAGCAGGCGGCGTGCTTCTTCCTGCGCGACGCCCAGCTTCACCGTGGCGAGGTTCTGGTGCGTCATCAGCTCGGAAACCGGCTGGTTGGGGTTCTCCGCGAAGCGGACGTCGCGGTTGGTAAGGATGCCGGCCAGCTTGCCGTCCGCCTCGACGATCGGGATGCCGCTGATCCGGTGGCGCGCCATCAGCGCCTGCGCCTCTGCCAGCGTGCCGGTGGGCGCCATGGTGATCGGATTGACGACCATGCCGCTCTCGAACCGCTTGACCGCGCGAACCGCCTCGACCTGCTCCTCGACTTCGAGGTTGCGGTGCAGCACGCCGATGCCGCCGAGTTGCGCCATGACGATCGCCATGTCGCCTTCGGTAACGGTGTCCATCGCCGAGGAGAGGATCGGGATGTTGAGCGCCAGCCCCTTGGTCACATGGGTCCGGGTATCCGCCATGCTCGGCACGATCTCGGATTCGCCCGGATAGAGGAGGACGTCGTCGAAAGTCAGGCCGAGGGGGATTTCCATGGGGAGCGCCAAATCCTTGAGTCGAATGTTGGCGGCCCATGTAACCGCAAGGGTGCAGATGCGCTAGAGGGCAGCTGACACGACCGGCGGGACATCCGGATACAGCAGATCGCGCTCGATCTGCACCTGCTTGCGGATGATCGCCGCCAGCGTCCGCGAAGCCTCGACATAGGCCGGCCATTCGGCGACCGCGCGCGGAGTCGGCCAGGCGCTGATATGGTCGGTGTAGAACATGCGCATGTCGAGATTGCCGCCGCGCAGCGATTTCGCCACCTCGGCCTTGGCGCCCCCGGCGGCGGCAGCGGCGTTGACCAGCAGGTCGATCGCGCGTCGGCGCGTCGCCACGGCCCGCGCCGTCTGGTATCGAACGCGCGAGAGATCCGCCACGTCGCAGCAGGGCAGCGCAAGGAGATTCTCGATCGCTCCGAGCGCCTGGAGCAGCGTCATGTCGATTTCGTGCATGTTCTCCATGTTCTAGACATAGAAGAATGGGACACGACCGGAGGTGGACCGAAAGAATTTATTCGGATTCACCCGCGCGTTGCAGAAGAATCCGGGCCTGCGCGACATGCATCGCCTCGATCATCCGGTCGCGGAAGCGCTCGGCCCCGCCACCGGCGGCGGCCAGCAGGGCGCGAGCATCGTCGAGTTCTTGCCGGCTAGCGGCAAAGGCCTCGGTCGCCGTCGCGAGCTGGCCCGGGTGGATCAGCGTCTTGCCGTCGAAGCCGAGGGCGCGGCCGGCGCGGCACTCGGCGGCAAGGCCCTCGGGGTCGGCAAGCGCGTTGAACACCCCGTCCAGCGCCCATGCCCTGCCCGCCCGTGCCGCGAGCACCACCGTCTGCAATGCCAGCGCGAGCCCCTCGCGGCCTGCCGAGGCGGGGATGCCAAGGGTCGCCTTCAGGTCGTTGGTACCGGCGATCAGGCCGGCCACGCCCGCCACCCCGGCGATCGACGGCGCGGCCAAGACGCCTGCTGGCGTCTCGATCATCGCGAGGAGCTGCTTGCCCGTGGCCTGCGCGATCTGCGCGGCGACTACGGCGTCTTCCACCTTGGGCACGACGACCATGTCCGCCGCCGAGGCCGCGACCGCGTGCAGATCGGCGGCATGCTCGTCGCTGTCCACGCCGTTCAGCCGGATCGCGCAGAGCCGCTCGCCAAAGCCCTCCGCCGCTGCCGCGATCGCAGCCTGGCGGGCGCTATTCTTGTCCTCCGGCTTCACCGCGTCCTCGAGGTCGAGGATCACCATGTCGCAGGCGAGCGTGCGCGCCTTGGCGATCGCGCGCGGATTGGACGCGGGCAGGAACAGGGCGGTGCGGGGGGCGAGAGCGATGCTGGTCATGTGCGCTCTCTATGCTAGCACTGGGCCCCATTGCGAGGGGAGTCGGGGCGTATGGACGTGCTTTTCGTGTTTCTGGTGAGCCTGGCGGCATTGGTGCTGTTCTACCTGCTGACCAGCGTGAAGATCGTGACCCAGGGCTATCAATACACGATCGAGCATTTCGGCCGCTTCACCACCGTGGCCACCCCCGGCTTCAACTTCTACCCCGCCTTCTTCTACCGTGTCGGCCGCAAGGTGAACATGATGGAGCAGGTGATCGACATTCCGGGGCAGGAGATCATCACCAAGGACAATGCGATGATCTCCACCGACGGGGTGGTGTTCTTCCAGGTGCTCGATGCCGCCAAGGCCGCCTATGAGGTATCGGACCTGTATGTCGCGCTGCTCCAGCTGACGACGACGAACCTTCGCACGGTGATGGGCTCGATGGACCTCGACGAAACGCTGTCCAAGCGCGACGAGATCAACGCCCGGCTGCTGTCGGTCGTCGACCATGCGACGACGCCCTGGGGCGTGAAGATCACCCGCGTCGAGATCAAGGACATCCGCCCGCCGGCGGACATCGTCAACGCAATGGGCCGCCAGATGAAGGCCGAGCGCGAGAAGCGCGCCAACATCCTCGAGGCCGAGGGCGCGAGGGCCTCCGAGATCCTCCGTGCCGAAGGGCAGAAGGCGGCGCGCATCCTGGAGGCCGAAGGCCGCCGCGAATCGGCCTTCCGCGACGCCGAGGCCCGCGAGCGCGCCGCCGAGGCCGAAGCCAAGGCGACACAGCTGGTGTCGGACGCGATCGAGTCCGGCAGCGCCCAGTCGCTCAACTATTTCATCGCGCAGAAATATGTCGAGGCGGTCGGCAAGTTCGCGACCTCGCCCAATGCCAAGACCATCCTGTTCCCGGTCGAGGCGACGCAGCTGATCGGCACGCTGGGCGGAATCGGTGAGCTGGCCAAGGACGCGCTGTCCGGCGGCGCGCCCAAGCCCCCCGCCCCGCCAGCCCCGCCCGCGCGCCGCCCGGGCCCGTTCGACCAGCAGGGTTGATCGCCACGGTGGACTGGCTGCAGCACCCGCCCCTGCTCTGGCTCCTCGCGGCGGCGCTGCTGGGGATCGCCGAGCTGGTAGTGCCCGGCGTGTTCCTGGTGTTTCTCGCCATCGCTGCGGCGATCACCGGGACGATCGCGTTGCTGTTCCCGGACCTGCCGGCCGGCGGCCAGCTGCTCGGCTTTGCCCTCTGGTCGGCGGTGGCGGTGCTGATCGGAAAGCGCTGGTACCGGGATTTTCCGGTGGCGACCGCCGATCCCCTGCTCAACGACCGCGTCGCCCGGCTGGTCGGCGCGGTCGTCACCGTCGTCGAGCCGGTGAGCGACCATGGCGGCCGGGTCCGTGTCGGCGATGGCGAATGGCCCGCGCGCGGACCCGATGCCCCCGCCGGCGCCCGCGTGCGGATCACCGGTGCCGACGGCGCGACGCTCCGCGTGGAGCCGCTTCCTTCCCTTCCCCAAGACTGAAACCAATCGAGGTCGAATTGATGCGTACCACCCGTCGCGACGTGCTGCTCGGATCGAGCGCCCTGCTGGCCACCGGCGCAGTGGCACGGCCCGCGCCCGCCGCCGAGGCCCAGGCTAAGGCGCTGATCGATCGCACCGCCGAGGCGCTGCTGGCGCTCAACCCCGAAAGCGCGTCCAGCCTCGGCATCGACAAGGGCGCCCGCGCCGACCTCAAGCACCGCCTCGCCGACCGTACGCCGGCCGGTGTCGCCAGGATGGCGGCGCATCTGAAGGCGACGCTCGGTGAGATCGACCGGATCGACGTAACCGCGGTGAGCCCCGAGATGCGGGTCCACCTCGACGTGATCCAGACCGCCTATGCCAATGGTCTGAAGGGCATCGGCTTCCCCTATGGCGATGTCGCGGTCGGCAGCTGGCGCAACAGCCCCTATGTCGTCGTCCAGAATGTCGGCGCCTATCTCGACGTGCCGAAGATGCTCGACAGCGATCACCAGATCGCCACGCGCGACGATGCCGATGCCTATTGCGAGCGGCTCCAGGCCTATGCCGGCGCGCTGGACGGCGAGACGGCGCGCCTGCGGCAGGCGGCGAGCGTCGGCGTGATCGCACCCGACTTCCTGCTCGACAAGTGCCTCCGGCAGATCCGTCTCGCCCGCAAGGGCGATCCCGCGACCTGGGACGTGGTAACCTCGATTGCCAAGCGCACCACCAGCATGCCGGGCAGCTATGCGGCGCGCGCCACAAGGATCGCCGCCGAGCAGGTCGCGCCTGCGCTCGACCGCCAGATCGCCGAACTGGAGAAGCACCGCGCCCGCGCCACCTCGGACGCCGGGGTGTGGAAGTTCAAGGATGGCGACGCCTATTATGCCTGGGCGCTGAGTGCCGGCACCACCACCACGATGTCGCCGGACGAGGTCCATGCGATGGGCAAGGAACAGCTCGCTGCGCTCCAGGCCGAGATGGACACGATCCTCAAAACACTCGGCTATACGCAAGGCTCGGTCGGCGCGCGGATGCGCGGGCTCGCCACCGATCCGCGCTTCGCCTTCCCGGACAATGATGCCGGCCGCGCCGAGATCATCCAGATCCTCCAGAAGAGCGTCGACGACATGCGCAGCCGCATGCCGCAGGCGTTCCACACGCTGGTGCCCGGCAATGTCGAGGTGAAGCGCATCCCGGCCGTAGAGGAAGAAGGCGCGCCGGGCGCCTATGGCGGCCCCGGCACGATCGACGGCAAGGTGCCCGGCCGGCTGTGGGTCAACCTGCGCTCGACCGGGATCTGGACGCGGTTCAGCCTGCCCGACCTAGCCTATCACGAGGCGATCCCCGGCCATGCCTGGCAGGGCGAATATACCTTCAAGATGCCGCTGATCCGCTCGCTGCTGCAGTTCAACGCCTATTCCGAAGGCTGGGCGCTCTATGCCGAACAGCTGGGCGACGAACTCGGCGTCTATGCCGCGAACCCGGCGGCGAAGCTGGGATACCTCCAGTCGCTCGGCTTCCGCGCCTGCCGGCTGGTGGTCGACAGCGGCCTCCACGCCAAGCGCTGGACCCGCGAACAGGCGATCCGCTGGTTCGTCGAGGCGAACGGCTCGTCCGAGGACGAGGTCCAGGGAGAGGTCGACCGCTATTGCTCCTGGCCGGGCCAGGCCTGCGGCTACAAGGTGGGACACACCGCGATCAACCGGCTGCGCACCCAGGCGAAAACCGCGCTGGGCGACCGGTTCGATTTCCGCGCGTTCAACGATGCGCTGGTGCTCGGCGGCAACGTGCCGATGACGGTGCTCGGCCATGTGATCGACCGGCACATCGCGCAGCGGAAGGGGTGAAGCCCTCCCCTCCAACGGTCATCCCGGCGAAAGCCGGGATCCATTGGGGTCACCGTTGCGGCGCTTGCTGAAAGGGAGAGGCGACTGGATCCCGGCTTTCGCCGGGATGACGGCTGAAAAGGCCGGCGCTTGACGCCCGTCAGGCGTGGCGCCAGCGCCAGAGCAGCATCGGCCGCGCCAGCACCAGGCCGAGCAGGAAGCCGCCGATATGCGCCCAGATCGCCACTTCGACGCCGCCCTGCAGGAAGGCGAAGCCCATCAGCAGGTTCACCGCGATCCATGCCGCCGCCAGCCAGGCGATATGCACGATCGGCGCCGGGATCGGGCCGATCGCCTTCGCACGCTGGCGCCCGTAGAGCAGCGAATAGGCGCCGACGATCGCCGAGCTCGCCCCGCTGGCGCCGATCATCGGCGCGGTCGACATCGGGCCGGCGAGCCACTGCGCGGCCGCGGCGGCATAGGCGCCGACCAGATAGAGCGTGACCACACCCTTGGCGCCGATCGCCCGCTCGGTCTCGCGGCCGGTAAAGACGAGCATCAGCATGTTCATGGCGAGATGGAACAGCCCGGCATGGACCAGCGTCGCACTGAGCGGGGTGAGCCACGCCGGCACCACCAGCCCCGACAGGATCAACCTGCCGAACAGCCGCGCCGGGATGAACCCCGCCGCATATTGGATCTGCACGGCGTTGGGCGCGAGCAGCGCCAGCACGCTCACCGCCACCGTGACGGCGACGATCACCGTCGTGGCGCTAAGCTTCCGCATGGCCAGCCTCAGATGAATTCGACCTTCGAGACCAGATAATAACGGTCGCCCGCCGGCACCGAAACCTCGACCTCTTCGTCGACCTTGCGGCCGATCAGCGCGCGGCCGATCGGCGAGTTGTACGAGATGCGGCCCTTGCTGGCATCCGCCTCGGTCTGGCCGACGATCTGGTACTTCACCGGCTTGTCGTCCTCGTCGAGCAGCGTCACCGTCGCGCCGAACACGATCTTGTCGCCCGAAAGCTCCTTGGGATCGATGATCTGGGCGCGGCTCAGCTTGTCCTCGATGTCGGCGATCGACGCCTCGACCTGGCCCTGGCGCTCCTTGGCGGCATGATATTCGGCGTTTTCGGAGAGGTCGCCATGCGCACGGGCTTCCTCGATCGCGTCCACGATCAACGGCCGCTCGGCCTTCAGCCGCTTCAGCTCCTCGCTGAGCTTCTGATAGCCTTCCGCCAGCATCGGCATCTTCTCGACGGTCGCCATAACGCCCTTGTCCTTCACTACGCCCCCGAGACCGACCGTCGCTCAAAAACGACGTCCGCACACTTACATCGGTTGGGGAAATCCATTGTGCGAACGCGAATAGTAAGTCGCGGCGCGAAAAACATCAAGGCGCGGGGTGGAGAAGTAATATTTTGCCCTGCTCTTAAGGCGTTCGCTCCCCTCCCGCATGCGGGAGGGGTTGGGGGAGGGATCGACGTGGAAGAAGCGCTGAGGTGGCTCAGCCCCTCCCCTAGCCCCTCCCGCAAGCGGGAGGGGAACGCAGCCCCCCTCCCCAGCGGCACATTCACCCCCGCGAAGCGAAATAGGCCTGGATCGGCTGCACCTCGATCGGATTGCTCCGCATCGCAGCGATCGCCCGCGCCGCCGCGACGCTGCCCGGTGCCGTGGTGAAATAGGGCACCTTCTGCGCCAGCGCCGAGGCGCGGATGCTCATCGAATCCTTCAGCGACTGCCAGCCCTCGGTGGTGTTGAAGATCAGCGCGACGTCGCCGTCCTGGATGCGGTCGACGATGTGCGGGCGGCCCTGCGCCACCTTGTTGACCGTCTCCACCGCGATTCCCTCGGCGGCGAGGAACTCGGCCGTGCCGCTGGTCGCGATGATCTTGAAGCCGAGATCGGCGAGGATCTTCACGCCCGGCAGCACCACCGCCTTGTCGCTCTGCTTGACACTGACGAACACCGTGCCGCCCTGCGGCAGCACCGTGCCCGCGCCGAGCTGCGACTTGGCGAAGGCGGTGGCAAAGTCCTTGTCGATGCCCATCACTTCGCCGGTCGACTTCATCTCGGGCGAGAGCACCGGATCGACGCCCGGGAAGCGCGCCCAGGGGAACACCGCTTCCTTCACCGCGATATAATCGATGTCGCGGTCGATCACCGGCAGGTTGGCCAGCTTCTCGCCCGCCATCACCCGGCTGGCAATCTTTGCGATCGGCGCGCCGATCGCCTTGGCGACGAACGGCACCGTGCGGCTGGCGCGCGGATTGACCTCGATCAGGTAGACCTCGCCGTCCTTGACCGCGAACTGGATGTTCATCAGCCCCTTGACCTTGAGCGCACGCGCCAGCGCCACAGTCTGGCGCTCGATCTCGGCGATGATCTCGGCCGGCAGGCTGTAGGGCGGGATCGAGCAGGCGCTGTCGCCCGAATGGACGCCGGCTTCCTCGATGTGCTGGAGCACGCCCGCAACCACCACATCCGTGCCGTCGGCGATCGCGTCCACGTCCACCTCGATCGCGTCGCGCAGATACTGGTCGATCAGCACCGGCGAGTCGCCCGAGACCTGCACCGCGGTCTGGATATAGTCGTCGAGCTGCTGGAGGCTGTCGACGATCTCCATCGCCCGGCCGCCCAGCACATAGCTCGGCCGCATCAGCACCGGATAGCCGATCCGCTCGGCCACCCGCACCGCCTCGTCGCGGCTGCGCGCGATGCCGTTGGCCGGCTGCTTGAGGCCCAGCTTGGCGACGAGATCGGCGAAGCGCTCGCGGTCCTCGGCCAGGTCGATCGCGTCGGGGCTGGTGCCGAGTATCGGGATGCCCGCATCCTCCAGCGCCTTGGCGAGGTTGAGCGGAGTCTGGCCGCCGAACTGGACGATCACGCCGACCAGCTCGCCCTTCGACTTCTCGACCTCGAGGATCTCGAGCACGTCCTCGGCGGTCAGCGGCTCGAAATAGAGCCGGTCCGAGGTGTCATAGTCGGTGCTCACCGTCTCCGGGTTGCAGTTGACCATGATCGTCTCATAGCCCGCGTCGGCCAGCGCGAAGCAGGCATGGCAGCAGCAATAGTCGAACTCGATCCCCTGCCCGATCCGGTTCGGACCGCCGCCGAGGATCACCACCTTGCGGCGGTCGCTCGGCTCGGACTCGTTCTCGGGCTCGCCGAAGCTCGGCGCCTCATAGGTCGAGTACATGTACGGCGTTTTCGCCTCGAACTCGGCCGCACAGGTGTCGATCCGCTTGAACACGGGGCGCACGCCCAGCCGGTGGCGCAGCTTGCGCACCTCGGCCTCGGTCACGCCGCCCGAGATGGCGTTGGCGACCTCGCCGATCAGGCCCGAGCTGCGCGCCATGGCTTCGCTGCCCGCGCGGAGGTTGACCGACTTGAGCGCGAGATAGGCCAGGCGCTTGTCGCTGAAGCCCATCGCCTTCAGGCGGCGCATGCCGGCCGCGTCCTGCGGCAGGCCGTTGGTCGCGACGTCCTTCTCGGCGTCGAGGATCTCGGCGATCCGCTCGAGGAACCAGGGATCGTAGCTGGTGAAGCGCTGGACGTCCTTGACGCTGAAGCCCTCGCGCATCGCCTGCGCGGCGATCAGCAGCCGGTCGGGCGAGCGGACGGTCAGCGCCGCCTCGATCACGTCGCGCGGCGCGCCGACCAGCCGGTCGACATCGTTGAAGCCGCTGAGGCCGGTTTCCAGCCCGCGCAACGCCTTCTGGATCGATTCATGGATCGAGCGGCCGATCGCCATCACTTCGCCGACCGACTTCATCGCCGTGCCCAGCACCGCCTCGGCGCCCTTGAACTTCTCGAAGGCGAAGCGCGGGATCTTGGTGACGACGTAATCGATGGTCGGCTCGAAGCTCGCCGGCGTCGCGCCGGTGATGTCGTTGTCGATCTCGTCGAGCGTATAGCCCACCGCCAGCTTGGCCGCGACCTTGGCGATCGGGAAGCCGGTCGCCTTGGAGGCCAGCGCCGAGGAGCGACTGACGCGCGGGTTCATCTCGATCACGATCAGGCGGCCGTCCTTCGGATTGACCGCGAACTGCACGTTGGAACCACCTGTTTCGACACCGATTTCCCGGAGACACGCGATCGATGCGTTGCGCATGATCTGGTATTCCTTGTCGGTCAGCGTCAGCGCCGGCGCGACGGTGATCGAATCGCCGGTGTGCGTGCCCATCGGATCGATATTCTCGATCGAGCAGACGATGATGGCATTGTCGTTCCGATCCCGGACGACCTCCATCTCATATTCCTTCCAGCCGAGCAGCGATTCCTCGATCAGCACCTCGGTGGTCGGCGAGAGGTCGAGACCCGAGCGCACGATCGCGATGAATTCCTCGCGATTATAGGCGATGCCGCCGCCCGAGCCGCCCATGGTGAAGCTGGGGCGGATGATCGCCGGCAGGCCGACATAGTCGAGCGCGGTCAGCGCCTCGGCCTCGGTGTGCGCGATCGCCGAGCGGGCGCTTTCGAGCCCGATCTTGGTCATCGCGTCCTTGAACTTCAGCCGGTCCTCGGCCTTGTCGATCGCATCGGCATCGGCGCCGATCATCGTCACGCCGAACTTCTCCAGCGTGCCGTCGCGGAACAGCGCCAGCGCGGTGTTGAGCGCGGTCTGGCCGCCCATCGTCGGCAGGACGGCGTCGGGCCGCTCCTTCTCGATGATCTTGGCGACGACCGCGGGGGTGATCGGCTCGATATAGGTCGCGTCGGCCAGCTCGGGATCGGTCATGATCGTCGCCGGGTTCGAATTGACCAGGACGATGCGATAGCCCTCTTCCTTCAGGGCCTTGATCGCCTGCGTGCCCGAATAATCGAACTCGCACGCCTGACCGATGACGATCGGCCCCGCGCCGATGACGAGGATGGAGGAGATGTCGGTGCGCTTGGGCATTAGTATACGTCCGAAGAATTGAAGCCGATCGTGAGGCGGTTCTGGCGAGCCCAGGATTTCAGGCAGCGCCAACCGCGGGCCGTAGCCTTCTGATCGACAGTTTCGGGATGCGACTTGGAAGTCGCTACGAGAATATAGGCATTCTTGCGATGTGGGTCGGCGACAAAACGCCCGTCTGGCAAACCGCCGCATCGGCGCGCAGCAGCCGAAATCGCTTGCTCTTTCGCACTTTGGGAAACCGGTTGAGTCAGAAAGAGTCCGCTCGCTGCGAGAAGCGCTGCCGCGGTCACGCCATCATCCCCACGAACCGCTCGAACAGATAGAGGCTGTCCTGCGGGCCCGGGCTGGCCTCGGGGTGATATTGCACGCTGAACGCCGGGCGGTCGGTGAGTTCAATGCCGGCGTTGGAGCCGTCGAACAGCGACACATGCGTCTCGCGCGCATTGGCCGGCAGGCTCTCGCGCTCGACGGCGAAGCCGTGATTCATGCTGGTGATCTCGACCGCGCCGTCCTCCAGCCGCTTGACCGGATGGTTGGCGCCGCGATGGCCCTGGAACATCTTGGTGGTCTGCGCGCCCACCGCGAGGCCGAGCAGCTGGTGGCCGAGGCAGATGCCGAACAGCGGCTTGCCGGTTTCGAGCAGCTGGCGGATCACCGGCACGGCATATTCGCCGGTCGCGGCGGGATCGCCCGGGCCGTTGGAGAGGAAGAAGCCGTCCGGATTGAACGCCATCACCTGCTCGAAGGTGGCGGTGGCGGGCAGCACGGTCACGTCTGCGCCGGCCTGGACCAGGTTGCGGAAGATGTTGCGCTTCGAGCCATAGTCGATCGCGACGACCTGCGGGCGCTTGCCACTTGCGCGCCCCTCCCGCTTGCGGGAGGGGTCGGGGGAGGGGCTGGAGCCGGAAGCGGACGCCTTCGGAGCGGTGTCATCCCCCCCCCCCCCCCCCCCC
>NZ_BCTR01000011.1 GCF_002091475.1 Sphingomonas azotifigens NBRC 15497 | reverse complement strand
CCCCCAGCCCCTCCCGCAAGCGGGAGGGGGGCAGAAGAGTCATACCCAACCCCCAGCTTCCACACGCCGCCTTCCCAGCCGAAATGCGTCTCGCACGAGACGGTGATGGCGAGGTCCATGCCCTCCAGCCCCGGCCAGGCGCGTGCCTTCTCCAGCAGCGCGTCGAGGTCGAACTTGCCCTCCTTCGAGTGCGCGATCACGCCGTTCGGCGCGCCGCCCAGGCGGATGCGGCGGGTGAGCGCGCGGGTGTCGATGCCCGACAGGCCGATGCGCTTGTGCTTGGCCATCCAGGCATCGAGATGCTCGGTGCTGCGGAAGTTGCTCGGCTCGGTCACGTCCTGGCGGACGATCATGCCCAGCGCATGGGGATCGTCGGCCTCGATGTCGTCGGGGTTGGCGCCGACATTGCCGATATGCGGGAAGGTGAAGTTGATGATCTGACCGGCGAAGCTCGGGTCGGTCATGATCTCCTGATAGCCGGTCATCGCGGTGTGGAAGCACACCTCGCCGACGGCATCGCCTTCGGCACCGAATCCTCGACCCCACAATATCTCGCCGCTCGCCAGAACCAGAACGCCCGTGGCTCCAACGGGCATGGACAAGGGTTTGGCGTCGGCCATTTGGGGCGGGCACTCCTGCTTTGGGTTTTGCGATGTTGCTAAGGGCCGCCCGCTAGACCCCATGGGCGGGTGCGTCAATCTGTTAAGTTTTGTGGCATTCGGCTATGTCTCCGCGCTTTCCCGGACAAGATCGAGAGACCACGAATGATTCGCGACGACATCAAGGCTGCGCTGGTGACCGCCATGAAGGGCGGCGACAAGGCGTCGACCGCCACGATCCGCCTGATCCAGAGCGCGATCAAGAACCGCGACATCGAGGCCCGCACCGGCAAGGCGCCCGAGGACGACGACGTGCTGGTCGTCGAGGTGCTGCAGAAGATGGTCAAGCAGCGCCGCGAATCGATCGAGATGTATGTGAAGGGCGGCCGGCAGGAACTCGCCGACGCCGAAGCCGCCGAGGTGGTGGTGATCGAGCGCTTCCTGCCGCAGCAGATGAGCGAGGCGGAGACGACCGCGGCGATCGAGGCGATCAAGGCCGAGCTGGGGGCGTCGGGCATGAAGGACATGGGCCGGGTGATGGCCGAGCTGAAGGGCCGCCACGCGGCGCAGCTCGACATGAGCAAGGCCAGCGCGCTGGTGAAGGCGGCGCTTTCCTGACGATCACAACCTGCGCTCCCCTTCCGCTTGCGAGTTTCAGGTCGATCATGCCCCCGGCATGATCTAAACGATGCGGGGCATCGTTTACCTGAAACTGGGTCGGGGGAGGGAATGGAACCAGGCACCCACGCCCGCCACATGCGAAACAACCCCACGGATGCCGAACTGGCGCTGTGGCAGGCATTGAGCGCGCGGAAAGTCGGCGGGGTGCGGTTCAACCGACAGGTGAAGGTCCCGCCCTATGTGTGTGACTTTGTGGCGCGCAGCTTGAAGCTGGTCGTTGAGGTCGATGGCGGACAACATGCGGTGAACGCCGCGGACGATGTCCAACGCACGCGATATTTGGAAGCCAAGGGGTATCGCGTGCTGCGGTTCTGGAACAACGACGTGCTGGGGAATTTGGACGGGGTGGTTGCCGAAATCGAGCGGGTGATCGAGACGATGGCGACGGCGCGGCCTTCGCGACAGACAGTTTCCAGCGGCGACCGCCCCTCCCCCAACCCCTCCCGCAAGCGGGAGGGGAGCAATGGAGCCGAAGCGTCGCAGCCTGCGCACCCCTTCCGCTTGCGGGAGGGGTTGGGGGAGGGGCTGACCAAGCGCCCCTGGGGGAGCAGGTAATGTCCCTCACCCCCGCCTTTCTCGACGAGCTCCGCGCCCGCACCACGCTGTCCACGCTCATCGCCAAGTCGGTGAAGCTGCAGCGCGCGGGCAAGGAGTTCCGCGCCTGCTGCCCGTTCCACAACGAGAAGACCCCCAGCTTCTACGTCAACGACGACAAGGGCTTCTACCATTGCTTCGGCTGCGGCGCGCATGGCGATGCGATCCGCTGGATGACCGACCAGCGCGGCCTGCCCTTCATCGATGCGGTGAAGGAACTGGCCCAGGCCGCCGGGCTCGACATGCCCGAGCAGGACCGCCGTGCCGCCGAAAAGGCCGAGCGTGCCAAGGGCCTGCACGAGCTGATGGGCGAGGCCGCAACCTGGTTCACCGAGCGCCTCAACGGCATCGAAGGCGCCGAGGCGCGCGCCGTGCTCCAGCGTCGCGGCATTACGCCCGAGACCGCCCGGACCTTCGGCCTCGGCTTCGCCCCCGATTCGCGCGGCAAGCTCAAGGACGCGCTGAAATCCTATGGCGATCCGATGCTGGTCGAATCCGGCATGCTGATCGCCGTCGAGGGCAAGGAGCCCTATGACCGCTTCCGCGGCCGGCTGATGATCCCGATCCGCGACGTGCGCGGCCGCACGATCGCGTTCGGCGGCCGCATCATCGGCGACGGCGAGCCCAAATATCTCAACTCCCCGGAAACGCCGCTCTTCGACAAGGGCCGCACGCTCTACAATCTCGATCGCGCCCAGGCCGCCGCCCGCAAGGCCGACCGGGTGATCGCGGTCGAGGGCTATATGGACGTGATCGCACTCGCCCAGGCCGGGTTCGGCGAGGTGGTCGCCCCGCTCGGCACCGCGCTGACCGAACACCAGCTCGAACGGCTGTGGCGCCTGTCCGAAGTGCCCCTGCTCTGCTTCGACGGCGACAGTGCCGGGCAGAAGGCCGCGCTCCGCGCCGCCCACCGCGCGCTGCCGATGCTCGCACCCGGCCGCAGCCTCGCCTTCGTCACCCTGCCCCAGGGCCTCGATCCGGACGACCTCGTCCGCTCGCAGGGCCCCGGCGCCTTCGAGGCACTGCTCGCCAAGCCCGAGCCGCTGGTCGATCGCCTCTGGGCAAGCGAAGTCGCCGCCGGCCCGCTCGACACGCCCGAGCAGCGCGCCGGCCTCAAGCGCCGCCTCACCGAACTTGCCGAGCAAATTCAGGACCCGAACGTAAAGCACGAATATATCGCGGAATTCCGCGCGCGCGCCGACCAGCAGTTCGGCCGCGGCCCGCGCGAGTTCCGCAAGGACCAGCGCGGCCCCGCCCCTGCCCGCCCGCAACCCCGCGGCACCCGCAATGCCCGTGGCGGCTGGCAGCCACCCGAGCCGCCGCCCTCGCATCTGATAAAGGGCGTGCAGGCGAGCGGGCTCGATCCCATCCTGGCGCGCGCGGTGCTCGCCGGGCTGATCCGCCATCCCGTAGAGATCGCCCGGCACATGGAAATCCTCGGGAGTCTGCGTAGTGCGTCGGGCGCGCTCGGCCGGCTATTCGAAGCCGTTGTGGAGGTGGCCCTCACCAATCCGGCTGCACGTCAACTTGATAGCGAGGATTTCCTCACCATATTGGCGCGGTCCGGTTTCGATTCAGTGGCAAGCGAGTTGCTTCGCGCAGACACGCTCCCCTTCTCCTTCACGCGGCCCGCGGCCGACGTGGCGAGGGCGCGCGAGGATCTGGGCGAGGCGATCGCGGTGATGGCGGCACAGCCCGCCGTCGATGTGGCGCTCGCCGAGGCGACCGCTGCCCTGATGCGCGACGGCACCGAGGAAGCGTTTGCCCGTCAGGTGGCGCTTTCGCGGCAACGGCAGGAGCTTTTGGATCGGCTTGCCAATCTGATGCTTGCGGAAGACGGTAATTTTGAGGAATAGAGGCGGTGTAAAATTGCCGCCATCTGAGTTTCGAGGGATTTGATGGCGAAGGCGAACATGGCAGACGTCACCGACACGAGCGACACGAGTGACGCGCCGCTGATCGATCTGAACGAGGGTTCGATCAAGAAGCTGGTCGCGCGTGCGAAAAAGCGCGGGTACATCACCGTCGACCAGCTGAACGAGATGCTGCCGCAGGACCAGATGTCCTCGGAGCAGATCGAGGACGTGATGGCCGCGCTCAACGACATGGGCATCAACGTCGTCGAGAATGAGGACGCCGGCGAGGACGCTGAATCCGAGGACGATTCGGCTGACGATGCCGAGACGGCGGACAGCAGCGACGATTCTGCCCCTGCCTTCGAGGTCGCGAAGAAGAAGGAAACCGTCGATCGCACCGACGATCCGGTGCGCATGTACCTGCGCGAGATGGGCGCCGTCGAGCTGCTCAGCCGCGAGGGCGAAATCGCCATCGCCAAGCGCATCGAGGCCGGCCGCGACACGATGATCCTGGGGCTCTGCGAGTCGCCGATCACCTTCAACGCGATCATCGGCTGGTCGACTGCGCTCAACGAAGGCACGATGCAGCTGCGCGAGATCCTCGATCTCGATGCGATGCTCTCCAAGGGTCCGTCGGCCGAGCAGGTCGAGGGCGCCGAGGACGACAATGGCGAGATCAGCGAATCGAGCACCGGCCCGACCTTCAAGGAAGAGGAAGAGCCCGAGGAAGTCGCGTCCGACGAGGATGACGAGCTGACCGAACGCCGCGCCCGCCGCCCCTCGGACGACGAGGAGGAGGACAACACCCTCTCGCTCGCCCAGATGGAAGAGCAGCTGAAACCCCAGGCGCTCGAGAAGTTCGCCAACATCACCGCGATCTACAAGAAGTTCGGCAAGGTCCAGCAGCAGCGGCTCGACACCATGTCGGCCGGCGAGGAATTCCCGGCTTCCGAGGAAAAGAAGTACAACAAGCTGCGCGAGGAGCTGACCGCCGAGGTGGAGAGCGTCCAGTTCCACCAGGCGAAGATCGAGTATCTCGTCGACCAGCTCTACAGCTTCAACCGGCGCCTCACCGCGCTGGGCGGCCAGATGCTGCGTCTCGCCGAGCGCCACAAGGTCAGCCGCAAGGACTTCCTCGATCGCTATGTCGATCACGAGCTCGACGAGAACTGGCTGCCGTCGGTCGTCGGCCTCGACAAGAAGTGGAAGAACTTCGTCGAGAACGAGAGCGCCTCGGTCGACCGCATCCGCACCGAGATGAGCGAGATCGCCCAGCAGACCGGCATGACGCTCACCGAGTTCCGCCGCATCGTCAACATGGTGCAGAAGGGCGAGCGCGAGGCCCGCATCGCGAAGAAGGAGATGGTCGAGGCCAATCTCCGCCTCGTGATCTCGATCGCCAAGAAGTACACCAATCGCGGCCTGCAGTTCCTGGATCTCATCCAGGAGGGCAATATCGGCCTGATGAAGGCGGTGGATAAGTTCGAATATCGCCGCGGCTACAAGTTCAGCACCTATGCGACCTGGTGGATCCGCCAGGCGATCACCCGCAGCATCGCCGATCAGGCGCGCACCATCCGCATCCCGGTGCACATGATCGAGACGATCAACAAGCTGGTCCGCACCAGCCGCCAGTTCCTCCACGAGCAGGGCCGCGAGCCCACGCCCGAGGAAATGGCCGAGCGCCTGAGCATGCCGCTCGAAAAGGTGCGCAAGGTGATGAAGATCGCCAAGGAGCCGATCAGCCTCGAAACGCCGATCGGCGACGAGGAAGACAGCCACCTGGGCGACTTCATCGAGGACAAGAACGCGATCATCCCGGTCGACGCGGCGATCCAGGCGAACCTCAAGGAAACGGTCACCCGTGTCCTGGCGAGCCTCACCCCGCGTGAAGAGCGCGTGCTGCGCATGCGCTTCGGCATCGGCATGAACACCGATCACACGCTGGAAGAAGTCGGCCAGCAATTCTCGGTGACGCGCGAACGCATCCGCCAGATCGAGGCCAAGGCACTCCGCAAGCTCAAGCACCCGAGCCGCAGCCGGAAAATGCGCAGCTTCCTCGATCAGTAAGCGTTTCCCGAACGACGACGCAGAACGGCCCCGGCATCCACCGGGGCCGTTTTCATTTGGGACAGAAATGCGTGGGGAGCCGAAATTCTGTCTTTCAAGATTAATTTCGGCATAACCATCTTTCTATGCGCTTCAGTATTTTCCCTGTGCGATCCCCTTCTGGCCGGCTCGTGGGGAGCGGCGCTGTCCAGATGAGGAAGGTCATGCTCTTGGATACCGCACCGATCGAGCATTTGTCGGGCGCTTGGGGCCCGATGGGCGCCCTGGCGGGATCCGATGGCTGCGCCCGGCATCCGCATCTCCGGGCGCTGCGTGGCGGCAGCCTGCCCCGCCGCGACATCGCCGACGCGGTGCATCATGTCGCCCGGCTCCATGGCCGCCATCCCGGGTTGGTCGAATATGCCGCCGCCCATGCGCGCCGGCCGGTCGAATGCGACTGGCTGGAGGCCGCGGCGGAAGCCTTTGTCGGCGAACGCGCCTATCTGGTACGCCTGGTGGCGGCGGCGGGGCCGCTTCCCAGCACGCCCGGCCATGCGGAAAGCGAGGCGGCGGCGGCCAGTCAGCGCCACGCGCTCGACATGCTGGCCCAGTCCGATCGGGCCGGCTGCGCCACCGGCGCGGCCGTGGCGCTGGCGATCGACTGGGTAGCCATGCGCGCGGTACTCGATTGCGCTGCGACCAGCTTCGGCTTGGAACCTGCCCCCGCCCGCCTGCCGATCCCGGAGGAGACGGTCAGCGTGGTCGACGCGCTGGTCCGCGAAGCCGCGCATGAACGCGCGATGCTGTTCGGCGCGCAGCAGGTCTTCGCCCAGCATCGCGGACTGTGGGACCTGCTGGAGGCCCGCGCGAGCGCCCGCAGCCGCGGCTGAGCCGCACCACCCCTCCATTGTCATCCCCGCGAAGGCGGGGATCCATTGGCGCTGGTCCTGCGGTTCTTTCCCCCAGCGCCCTGGCAAATGGATTCCCGCCTTCGCGGGAATGACGGCTGGTAGGTGGGAGCGAAGCCCCCACCCCCTGCCCCTCGGGATGGGTTGCATCCCGCCACCGTTCGGCCCACCTTCTGCCCATGCGCTTCGAAGGCACCCAGAGCTATGTCGCGACTGCCGACCTGAAGGTCGCGGTCAATGCCGCCGTCACGCTGCGGCGCCCGTTGCTGGTCAAGGGCGAGCCCGGCACCGGCAAGACGGTGCTGGCGACCGAAATTGCGAAAGCGGTGAACGCACCGCTGATCGAGTGGAACGTCAAGTCGACCACCAAGGCGCAGCAGGGCCTGTACGAATATGACGCGGTGGCACGGCTGCGCGACGGCCAGCTCGGCGATCCGCGCGTCCACGACATCGCCAACTATATCCGCCGCGGCAAGCTGTGGGAGGCGTTCACCAGCCCTACCCTGCCCGTGCTGCTGATCGACGAGATCGACAAGGCCGATATCGAGTTCCCGAACGACCTGCTCCAAGAACTCGATCGCATGGAATTCCATGTCTACGAGACCGGCGAGACGGTGCGCGCGGCCGAGCGCCCGATCGTCGTGATCACCTCGAACAACGAGAAAGAGCTGCCCGACGCGTTCCTGCGCCGCTGCTTCTTCCACTATATCAAGTTCCCCGACCGCGACACGATGCAGGCGATCGTCGACGTCCACTTCCCCGGCATCCAGAAGCTGCTGGTCAGCCGCGCGATGGACCTGTTCTACGAGATCCGCGAGGTGCCCGGCCTCAAGAAGAAGCCCTCGACCAGCGAACTGCTCGACTGGCTCAAGCTGCTGCTCCACGAGGAGATGCCGCTGGAGGTGCTCCAGTCGCGCGACCCGAGCAAGGCGATCCCGCCGCTCCACGGCGCGCTGCTCAAGAACGAGCAGGACGTGATGCTGTTCGAACGGCTCGCCTTCATGGCCCGGCGGCAGAAATAGCGATGCGGCAGCCCGCCCGCCTCCGGCGCTCAACGTAATGGACGCGCCCCTGCTGCTGGGCGTAGCGTAGCCCGATGTTCCTCGCCTTTCTCGACGAACTGCGCGCCGCGGGCATTCCTGCCAGCCTCAAGGAACATCTGCTGCTGCTCGAAGCGCTCGACGCGCAGGTGATCGAGCCGACGCCCGAGGCCTTCTACTTCCTCGCCCGTGCCACCTATGTGAAGGACGAGGGCCTGCTCGACCGGTTCGACCAGGTCTTCGCCAAGGTGTTCCGCGGCATCGCGTCGAGCTATGGCGTCGCCCCTGCCGAGATCCCGGAGGAATGGCTCCGCGCCGTCGCCGAGAAATACCTGACCGACGAGGAAAAGGCGCAGATCGAAGCGCTTGGCTCCTGGGAAAAGCTGATGGAGACGCTCCGCGAGCGGCTCGCCGAGCAGCATGCGCGCCACCAGGGCGGCAACAAGTGGATCGGCACCGGCGGCACCTCGCCGTTCGGCAATGGCGGCTACAATCCCGAAGGCGTGCGGATCGGCGGCGAAGGCAAGCACCAGCGCGCGGTCAAGGTGTGGGAGGCGCGCGACTATCGCAACCTCGATTCCACCCGCGAGCTCGGCACCCGCAACATCAAGGTGGCGCTCCGCCGCCTGCGCCGCTTCGCTCGCGAAGGCGCGGCGGACGAACTCGACATCGACGGCACCATCGCGGGTACCGCGCGGCAGGGCTGGCTGGACGTGAAGATGCGACCCGAGCGGCACAATGCGGTCAAGCTGCTGCTTTTCCTCGACGTCGGCGGATCGATGGATCCGTTCGTCAAGCTCTGCGAGGAGCTGTTCTCCGCGGCGACCAGCGAGTTCAAGAACCTCGAATTCTTCTACTTCCACAACTGCCTCTACGAAGGCGTGTGGAAGGACAATCGCCGCCGGTTCAGCGAACGCACCCGCACCGCCGACATCCTCCACAAATATGGGCAGGACTATAAGGTGATCTTCGTCGGCGACGCGTCGATGAGTCCCTACGAGATCACCCAGGTCGGCGGCTCGGTCGAGCATCTGAACGAGGAGCCGGGGGCCACCTGGTTGCAGCGGGTGGTGGACACCTATCCCGCTACGGTTTGGCTCAACGTACTGCCGGAGGCACAATGGGCATATTCGCATTCGGTGACGATGATCCGCAGCCTGGTGCGCGACCGCATGTATCCGCTGACCATTTCAGGGATCGATGCGGCGATGCGCGAGTTGAGTCGCAAGCGATGAGTACGATGCGCGACATGCTTTCCCGGTGGCGCCGACGCTGGTTCGGCAGCCATACCATCATCGACCCCCGGCCGCTGGCCGAAGGGGCGCCCTACACCTTCTACCTGCCGAGCGAGAACGAGGTCCTGGCACTGCGCCCGGGCGATCTGGTCAAGCTCGTCTTCCAGTCGGTGCCGCCGTCGCGCGAATATGCCGCCGAGCGGATGTGGGTGGCGATCACCCGCGCCGAGGGGGACCGGCTGTGGGGCAGGCTCGACAACCAGCCGCTCGACATGCCGCAGCTCCGCGCCGGGCAGGAAATCGCGTTCCGGCGCGGTGACGTGATCGATCTGCGCTGGGGCGAGGACCATCCGGTGCGGCCGCCCTCGGCCCCGGTGCGCCGCCAATATCAGGATCGCTGCCTGGTCGACGCTTGCGTGCTCAAGGATCGTATGGCGGTCCATTACCTGTATCGCGAGACGCCGCTGCCGTCGGTCGGCAGCGAGCAGCCGGACAGCGGGTGGCGGATCCGCGGCGATTATCGCGGGATGGAAGACGATGCCGTCGGCGCGCGCGAGGTCGAGTGCGTGCCGCTCGGTCTGGTGCTCAACGTCGACGACAGCTGGCTGCACCTGGTCGATGCGCCGATCGGATCGGCCTATGTCCGCAATTGGGAAAACGACAAGTTCGAACCCGAATCCGCCGCGGCGGACTGAGCGACGCTCACAGCTTCTCGGCGGCCCGATCGATCTTGCGCAGCAGCACCCCGTCCTGGGCGCTGCTGCGGATCGCCTCTTCGGCCAGCGCCATCAGGCTGGTGACGCCGAAGCTGCCGGCCAGGCTCTGCAGCCGCAGCGCCGCCTGCGCCCATTCCTCGGCGCCGCGCGATGCGCGCATCATCTCGACCGAGCGATGGACGCTTTCGAGGAACGCCGCGCGCAATTCGGCGATCAGCGCCGGATCGTCGCCCACCGCTGCGGCAAGCTTCGCGTCGATTGCACCGGGATCATAGGCCATGCAATAGCCCTATCGCGACGAATGTTAACCGATGGTTTAGCAGGGCGGCTTGGTCCCCGCGACAAAGCTGGTACACTGGGCCGATGACTGGGGGCCCCAACACTGAATCCGCCATGCCGTCCGACTTTGCACCTGCCGAACCGATGGTCGCGGCAGCACCGCAGCCGATCGACGACTGGCCCGAGGACGAGATCGACTCCTTCACCATCGCCCGGGCGCGGCCGGCGCGGTCGGGTCGCGTCGTGGCGGTGCTGGCGATCCTGCTCGGCGTCGCCGCCACCGCGGCGATGACCTGGCTCGCCATCCCAGCCTGGGACGAGGCGCCGGGTGCGTTCGAGCATATCCAGCTGCTGGCCGCCCTGTGCGTGCCGGGCGGGCTGGTCGCCCTGCTCTATCTCGTCCTCCAGCGGACCAGCTCGGCCGAGGCGCGCCGCTTCGCCGCCACCGCGCGGATGATGCGCGAGGAAGCCGCCCAGCTCGAACAGCGCGCGGCGACGCTTACCCAGCGGCTGCTCGCCCAGCGCACCGCGCTCGCCGACCAGGAAACGCATCTCTCGATCCTCAGCGACGCCGCTGCCGAACGGCTCAGCCAGGCCGCCGCGACCGCGACGCGCCAGTCCGAAATGCTGGTCGGCAGCACCCAGCAGCTCAACGCGGTTACCAGCACCGCGGAACACGGCATGGCGGTGATCCTCGCCTCGCTGCCCAAGGCCCATGCCGAGATGCACGGCCTCGCCGAGCGCGTCGACACGGCCGGGCTGCAGGCGAGCCAGCATGCCGCGGCGCTCGACGTCCAGCTCACCACGCTTGCCGAGCGCGGACGCGAGGCCGACCGCATCGCCGGCGGCGCCGCCGAACGGCTGGCGGCGCACATCGCCCGGATGGAGGCGACCAGCGAGGCCGCGAGCAGCCGGCTGGAGCAGGTCACCGAGCAGATGTCCGCCCAGGTCGATGCCGTGCTCGACCGCGCCGCAACTGCGATCGACCAGTCGCGCCAGGGCATCTCCGCACAGGGCGAGGCGATGCTGGCGATGCTCGCCGCCAACCAGGCAGCGCTGCACCGCGCGGGCGAGGACAGCACCGCCGCGATGGCGCAGCGCATGGCGCTGATCGAGGACGAGATCATCCGTATCTCGGCGCGGCTGAGCGACGAGCAGCGCCGCGGCGATGCGCTCTTCGCCCGCCTGTCCGAAGGCGTGGGCGAGATCGATCGCGAGCTGGAAGCGCTGCATGCCAACGGCACCCGCCGCACCGAGGCGCTGGCGAGCGCGATCCACGCCCTCCACCAGTCGATGGACGGGATGGCGGGGTCGATGCACAGCGGCGAGGCCACCGCGCGTACGGTGATCGCCACCGCCGAGGATCTGCTGACCGCGCTCGATGCCGCCGCCCGCGAGATCGACGAGACGATGCCCGCCGCGCTCGAGCGGCTCGACGGCCGGATCGACGCCAGCCGCCGGCGCATCGCCACCGCCAAGCCCGAGCTGCTCAGCCTGGTCACCGCCGCCGAGACGACCCATGACGCGATCGAGGCGATCGCCGGCAGCGTCGCCCAGCAACAGAGCGCGCTGGCGCGCAGCCGCGACGCGCTGGCCGAGACCCTTGCCACCGCGGCGGACCAGGCGGAGACGCTGCGCCGCGCGATCGACGAGGCGATCGACCATGCCCGCCGCTTCAGCGCCGACGCCGCGCCGGAGCTGATCGAGACGCTGTTGCGGGTGCGCGACAGCGCCAACAAGGCGGCCGACCACGCCCGCGAGGCGATCGATGGCATCGTCCCGGCGGTCAATCGCGCGCTGGAGGACGCGACCGATGCCGCGGTCGAGCGCGCGGTTGAGCGCTCGGTGCGCGAGCATGTCGAGACGCTCACCCGCACCGCCGACGGCGCGATCGGCGCGGCTGCGCGCGCGGCCGAGCATCTCCGCGCGCAGATGAACGCGGTCGACGATGCCAGCCGCCGGGCCGAGGCGCGGATCAGCGAAGCGCAGGAGGCGCAGGAACGCGCCGAGAGCGACGGCTTCGCGCATCGCATGGCGCTGCTGATCGACGCGCTGCACTCGACCTCGATCGATCTCGCCAAGACCTTCTCGGCCGAGATCACCGATGGCGCCTGGGGGGCGTATCTGAAGGGCGATCGCGGCGTGTTTACCCGTCGCGCGGTGCGCCTGCTCACCCCGCACGAGGCGCGCGAGCTGCACCGGCTCTACGATCAGGACAGCAGTTTCCGTGAGAACGTCAACCGCTATGTCCATGATTTCGAGACGATGCTCCGCCAGGTGCTCAGCCTGCGCGACGGCAATCCGCTGGCGGTGACCCTGCTCTCCTCGGACGCAGGCAAGCTCTACGTCGCGCTGGCCCAGGCAATCGAGCGCCTGCGCAGCTAACCGATCAGCGCGCCGGGGGGCGGCGGGTCGATTCGCGGACGATCAGGCTGGAGGGGAGCACCACCGGCTCGGCCGAAACCGGCGCGCGCCCCGCGCACGCATCGATGATCCGCTCGACCGCCTTGGCGGTGATGTCGGCGATCGGCTGCGACACGGCGGTGAGCGCCGGGCTGGCGAAGCGGACGATCGGGGTATCGTCGAAGCTGATCAGCGATACGTCCTCGGGCACGCTCAGCCCCCGTCCGCGCACCGCCGCCAGCGCGGCCAGCGCGGTCTGGTCGTTGGCGGCGATGATCGCGGTCACCGCGGCGCGGTCGAGCAGCGCACGCGCCGCCGCCAGCCCGGTGCCATAGGAAAAGTCACCGGTCTCGAGCAGCCCGTCGGCCGAAAGCCCGGCGGCCGCCATCGCCGCCTGCCAGCCCTCGACGCGCCATGCGCTCAGTTCATATTCGTCGGGCCCGGCGATGAACCCGATGCGGCGATGGCCGAGCGCCAGCAGATGCTCGGTCGCCAGCCGGGCGCTGCCGCGATCGTCCTGGCTCAGCTTGTGCCCCGGCCCCTCGGCCAGCGAGCCGATCCGCGCGATCTCGATGCCCTTGTCGGCGAGCAGCCGCAGGATCACCGGGTTCTGCGAATGCGGCGGCGTCAGGATCGCGCCGTCGGGCTGGAGCGCGGCGAGCGCCGCCCCCAGCTCACGCTCGATCTGGTCGCTCTGGGTATCGATCAGCTCGACGATCATGCGATAGCCATGCGCCGCGCAGGCCAGCATGCCGCCGAGCAGCATCTGGTCGACCCAGTCACGGCCCTCGCGCGCGCGCCAGTCGGCGATCGTGCGTTCGCGATCGTTGAGCGCGAGGATCAGATAGGAGCGCGACCCGCTCATCCGCTGCGCCGCGAGCGAGGGCACATAGCCGAGCTTGGCGATCGACGCCTGCACCCGGTGGAGCATCTCCGGCCGCACGCCGGGCTCCTTGTTGATCACCCGGCTGACGGTCTGCAGCGAGACGCCGGCATCGGCCGCGACATGGCGGATCGTCACGGACTGGCGCCTGCGAGACATAGAAATTCCCCTCCTCTTCTACTTTGCTCAGCGGCTTAGCTGCCGCAACAGATAGGCGCGCAATTGTCCTGCGGTTTCCGGCGTCAGCGGGTCAAGCACGCCGCGCCCGCCCTCCGGGATGTGCGCGGTCACCGCCCCGCCGGGCGCGAAGACGTAATGCTCCATCACCTGGCGCCAATGCGCCCGCTCGGCCGCGGGCAGGTCGCGGATCGCGAGCAGTGCCATCAGCACGGCATCGTTCGGCTCGGCGAGCCAGGCGGGGCGCGTTCGCCACCAATAGTTGATCATCACGTTGAAGCCGTCGAGCGCCTCGACATGGTGCCACCACAGGCTGGGAATGCGCAGCGCGTCGCCGGGCGCCAGCACCACCGTGCGGGCATGGCGCAGCGCCTCGCGGAACTTCGGGAAGCGCGCGAAATCGGGCGCGTGGAAGTCGACCATGCTGATCGCGCGACCGCCGGGCGTGTTGTCGAGCGGGCCGGGATAGAGATTGGCGAACTGGTCCGGAGGAAACAGCGTGAAGCGGCGATGCCCCACCGCCGTGCAGGCGATGTTGTCCGGCTCGTCGCAATGCGCGGCGACGCGCGTGGCAGTGCCGATCCAGATCGTCGCGGCCAGCCCCTCGCGCGGGCCCAGCGGCATCGGGTTCGCCTCGCCCAGCCCGGGGAAGAAGCGCGGCACATCGGTGGAGGCGATGTAGCGGAGCGGTGCGTCGGCCTTGCCTTCGTCGGCGTCGATGCGCGCGAAGATGTCGGCGATACGCGCGCGGCGGGTCTGATGGTTCATCGCCATCGCTGCATCGTAGAAGATCCGCGCGCCGGCGCCCGGGGCGCCTTCGGCATAGGTGAAATCGGTATCGCGCGCGAAGCCGGCAAGATAGGCGCGTGTCGCCGCCGGGCCCTTGCGCCCTGCCGCGACCAGCGGCCAGTCGGCGACCAGCCCGCGCACCACGAACGGCTCCGCCGACGCCGCGAGCGCGTGATCGAGCGCCCAGCAGTCCGCCACGGCGATCTCGGGCACCGGCTTCAGCCCGTCGAACAGGTCGGCCGCCTCAGGCATCGGCGTGCCGCCGCTGCAGGCGCGCGATCAGCGGGCCGAGATTGGCCAGCGACGCCAGCGCCATGGTGATCGGCAAGAGATAGCCGCTGCGGTGGAGCTCGCCCAGCGCGTCGCCGTCCAGCGCCGCGAACCGCTCCTCGTCGATGCCGTGAAAGTCGACGATCTGGCGGGCATTGCCCTGGGCATCCTCGAAGCGGATCGACACCGGCTCGAGCAGCGCATGGCGTTCAAGCGCATCGAAGAAATCGGGTCCGGCGCGGTAGCCGCGATCGAGCCGGGCAAGGCCGTTGAACACCGCCGAGAGATAGCTGCTCGGTGCGCCGGCATCGTCGAACAGCGGCGAGGCCGACTCATAGCCGGCATCGCCGGGCGCCAGCACCCGCGGGCTCGCCACGGCGAGATGCAGTTGGAGGTCGCTGCCGCCGGGGGGCGGCGGGCCGATCAGGAAGGGCCGCGTCGCCATTGCGAGCGGCAGATAGGGCGCGTCCCAGCGCTCGCCGTCGAGATAGAGGTTTTCGTCCGGCGCGAAACCGAACAGCGCCACCGCCTGGAAGCCGTCGCGCGCGGCGGTACGCTGGAACAGGATCGGATAGGCGTTCTGCACCTGTCGGAACTCTTCCGGCACCACCAGGCAGAGCTGCACCGAATCGCCCAGCGCCGCGCCACGCCGGCGGTCGATCCGGATCGCGCGATGATCGTCGATGGTCACGAGCTGATGGTCGGTCATGCAAGGTCCCCGTTTACCCGCCGGCGGCGTTGGCACGTCGCGCGGCGGGGCGGAAGGGCCTTGCGGCAGCGATGCCGCAAGGCCCCCGGTCGTCAGAAGCGGTAGCGAACGCCCGCGGTGTAGCGGGCATAGCCCGGTGCGGTGACGGTCACGTACCGGTCCGTGCGCTGGTGCGCACGGCGGCCTTCGCCGGTCAGGTTGATGCCTTCGACGAATAGGGTCGTGCGCGGGCGCACTTCCCAGCTCGCGCTGGCGTCCACCTGGCCATAGGGCTCGGTATAGCTCGGGTTCGAGCCCGCGCCCGACAGGAACTCGGCACGCCAATTATAGGCGACGCGCGCCTGGATGCCGTTCTTGTCGTAATAGCCGATGACGTTGGCGGTATCGCTCAGGCCGACCAGCGCGAACTGGTTCACCGTCGCGGGCATGTTGTTCTTGTAGTGCACGTCGCCATCGACGATCGTGTAGTTCAGGATCATGCCCAGGCCGGTGTCCCAGAAAGCGTGCTGGAGCGCGAATTCCCAGCCATGGACGTTGGCGGTCTGGTTGTTGTTGACCGGCGTGTTGACGGTGAACTGCACCGGATTGTCCTCGGGCAGGCCGAGAATGTCGCCGGTATAGGCGCCCGGCGTGCCGCCGGTGATCACTACCGAGTTGGGGTAGTTCTTGAAGATATACTGGCGGATATCGTTCGACGTCGCCGCCGCGCCCAACGCCGCGATCGCCGCCTTGTAGCGGGGGCCATCGGCGGGGTTGGTCAGGCCGAACACCGGACGCTTCACCTGGCCGGTGCCGATGAAGTTCACCACCGACTTGTGGAAATAGCCGACCGAGATGTAGCTGTCCGGCTGGTAGTACCATTCGGCCGAGAAATCGAGGTTCTTCGATTTGTACGGCAGCAGCCCCGGATTGCCCTGGCTGCCGGTGCCGCCATCGACTCGGAACAGCGAGTCGATCGTCTGGCCGCCCTGCAGGCTGCCATAGTCGGCACGCGCGATGGTGTGGCCGTAGGACGCGCGCAGCTTGACGCCCTTGAGCGGCGAGATGTCGAAGTCGAACGAGGGCAGCCAGTTCTGGTACGAACCGCTGAGCGTGGTGTAGTCGCTCTTGCCCGAATAGACGACGTTGAGCTCGTTCGCCGAGACCCACTTGGTTCCCGTCGCGACCGGCACCAGCGCCGACGAATCGATCCAGGTCTTCTCGTAGCGCACGCCGGCATAGAAGTGGCCCGGGCGGCCGAACGCGTCGAACTTCACGTTCGCCTGAAGGTAGGGCGCGAGCGTCTGTTCCTCGATGTGGCGATCGACGGTGTACTGCGCCAGGCAGGTGTCGGGGCCCAGCGGCGTGCCGCTCTGCGGCTTCGAGCAGACCTTGTAGAGGCTCTGAAGATTGCCGACCAGGCTTTCGAAATTCTTGGTGAAGATCTTCTGGATCAGCAGGCTGCCATCGGTCTTCAGCCCCGGATATTTGTCGGGGATGGTCGCGATCGTGAACAGGCTGTCGGGCAGGTCCGAAGCCGGGCCGGCGCCGCCCCAGGTGTTGTTCTGGAGATAGCCATAGGCGGAGCGGACCTTGTTATCGACATAGGAAACGCCGAAATCGATGCTGTCGAGCAGCCCGCCATGCTCCCAGCGGCCCTTGAACTGGCCCTGGTTGATCTCGTCGCGGAACATGCCGTTGCGGAACGAATTGCCGGTCGCCTGGATACGCGAGGCGTCGAGCAGGTCGATGCCCGGCTGCATCGTGATCGACAGCACCGGCATGTAATGGGTGAAGTCGATCGTCTGGCTGGCCGCGCCGAAGATGGCGGTGCTGACCGAGGTGCTGGTGCCATATTTGTTGGTCGGGCCCGACTTGGCGGTCGAGTGATGGCCGTCCAGCTCGAACGAGAAAGCGCCCTCCGGCTTCCACTGGAGGTTGGCGCCGATCGAGTTGTTCTCGCTCTGGTTGGCGCTGAGGTTGCTGACGTAGGAGACGTCCTTGCCTTCGCTCGCCTTGAAGCGTTCGGTGTAGAAGACCGGGCTCGCCACCGCGCCGCTGGTCCACTGGCTGACGGTGTCGTTGTTGTTGAAGTAGACGCCGATGCTGTTGCTGCGCACGGTCACGCGGTTGCGCGAATAGGTATAGTCGATCGTGCCGGTGATCGTGTCGGTCGGCTTGAACTGCAGCACCGCCTGGCCGTTGATCCGCTCACGCTCGATGTCGTTGATGCCGATACCGGCATTCTGCGGCACGGTGTAGATCTGGTCGCCGGTCGGGCGATTGTTGATGTTGGCATAGCGCGGATCGCCCGGCTGGGCGAGTTCGCCCGACTTGTCCGATCCGGTGCGGCCGTTCTTCCAGCCGACATAGGCTTCGTTGTTGCCGGCCTTGCGCTTCTGATAGGTGCCGGTGACGAGGATGCCGATGCGATCGTCGAGGAAGCTGTCACTGACGATGCCCGAGACTTCCGGGGTGATCGGCGTGGTGCGCTTGTTGCCCGAGCTGTCGTACATCCCCGAGACGGCGAAGCTGCCGTGCAGGCCCGGCTTGTCGAGCGGGCGCGGCGTGCGGATGTTGATCGTCGAGCCGATGCCGCCCGATTCGATGTCGGCGCGGCCGGTCTTGTAGACCTCCACCGCGGCGATGCCGTCCGACGAGAGATTGGCGAAATCGAACAGGCGCGAGGTCGGCGCGGTGGCACCGCCGTCCAGCGTCGAGGTCGGCATCTGGCGGCCGTTGAGCGTCACCAGGTTATAGTTCGGGCCGAAGCCGCGCACGGTAACGGTCGACCCTTCGCCGATCGAACGATCGATCGATACGCCGGTGATGCGCTGGAGCGATTCGGCGAGGTTGGTGTCCGGGAACTTGCCCATGTCCTCGGCGGTGATGCCGTCGACCACGCCCTGCGCGTCGCGCTTGAGTGCCAGCGATTCGCGCAAGCTGGCGCGGATACCGGTGACCACGATGTCGCTGTTCGCCTCGGTCTCGGGCGAATCGCTGCTGTTCTGCGCCGCAGCAATCCCCGGCATCGCCAGCAGCGCCAGCGACGAGATCCCCGCCCGCCAAAGCATCGATTTCCTTGCATGTTCACGTGTCATATTGGCTCCCCGCCATTTGCATGATCATGGCCCCTCCATGATGTGAACGTTCACATACAAGCATTCGTTGCGGGGTCAACAAGTCACATTTTCGTAGTATTTTGCGCCGGAATCGTTCTCATAACTGTCATCTACCCGACCATCGTTCGAGGACGTCGCAGGAGCTACCGAAGACGGGGGCATTGCCGCGAACGGCGTTGGCACGGCCGGCAACAGCCTCTATTGCCGCACTGCCATGAGCGCGCGCCCTGCCCCTGCCTATGCCGACAGCAGCGCGCGCCCCTGGCGTTTCCTGCTGCTGTTCGCCCTTGCCAATGCCGGCGGCACGATCGGCTATCTGCCGCTGTTCACCGTCTTCCTGCCGATGAAGGTGGAGACAGTCGCCGGGGCTGGCCGGCTGAACCTGTTCACCGTCGTCGCGCTGATCGGCACCATCGCCGCGATCGCCGCCAATATCGGCTTTGGCTGGCTGAGCGATCGATCGGTAGCGCGCGGCGGCGGCCGGCGGCGCTGGCTGCTGCTCGGCACGCTTGGCCTGGCGCTCGCCTATGCCGACTTCGCACGCGCCGATTCGCCGCTGGAGGTGCTGCTCGCGGTGATCGCGGTGCAATGTGCCGCCAATGCCGTGCTCGCGCCGCTGCTGGCGCTGATGGCCGACGAGATCCCCGATGCGCAGAAGGGCTTTACCGGCGGCCTGCTCGCGCTGGCCAATCCGATCGGGGCGGCGAGCGCCTGGGCGCTGGTCCAGCTGCCGGGGCTGGCCGAGCACGGTCGCCTCGGCCTGCTGTCGCTCGGGATCGCGCTGCTGATCGCGCCGCTCGCCCTCTCGCCCGCGCGCCGGCTGCCGCCCCAGCCCACGCCGCTGCCGCGCGCCCAGGCCCGGCGCAACCTGGCCGCCGCCTGGATCGCGCGCCTGCTGCTGCAGGCGGCGGGCAACGGGCTGACGCTGTATCTCTATTATTATTTCGCCGACCTGCCGCCCCGGCAGGATGCGCTGCGCGCCGCCGATTTCGTCGGTCGCACGCTGGTGCTCGCCTATCTGTTGCCGCTGCCGTGCACGCTGCTGCTCGGCCGCCTGTCGGACCGGATTGGGCGTCGCAAGCCGTTCCTGCTGGCCTCCGCGGCAGTTACCGCCGGCGGCCTCGTGCTGATGGGGTTCGCCGCCAGCCGCCCGGTCGCGGTGGCGGGGTTCCTGGTCTATGGCGTCGGCGCGCAGCTGTTCATGGCGCTGCACGGTGCCTTCTGGATGCAGGAACTGCCGAGCGAACGGCATCGCGGCCGCGACCTCGGCATCCTCAATCTCACCAACACGCTGCCCGCGCTGGTCGGCACCGCGATCGCCTGGGCAGTGGCAACGCCGGGCAGCTTTGCCCCGCTCCTGTTCCTGCTCGCCGCCCTCACCCTGGGCGGCGGGCTGGTAATGCTGCTGGTCCGCGAGCCCGTGCCGGCTCAGGGATAGGCGAGCAGCCGCTGCAGCACCGCGCCGGGCCGCGCCGCCTCGCCCGCATCGTTGACGAGATGGGCGATCGTGCCGACGCCGCCGCCCAGCGACATCGTCGTCACATGCCGGAACTGCACGCCCGGCCGCCGCGGTGCCTCGATCGCGCTGTCCAGCACCACCGCCGGATTGGTGCGGAAATAGACATAGACGCCCAGTGCCACCGCGAGATGCGCGTGCACCGTGTCGTCAACCTTATAGGCCGCCCAGCCGCGCGCCGGCCCGGCCATCCAGCCCGCCTGGTCCGGCGGATCATAGGGCAGTTCGTTCTGGTAGAAATAGGTGCGGCCCCGCTCGCCGCGCCACCAGCATTGGTAGCGCTGGAAATGCTCGACGAACAGCGCATGGACCGTCACGTCGTCGCCATGGACCACCAGCCCCTGATCGCCGGTACTCTCCTCCCAGCCGACATGGACGCGGGTGCCGTCGACATCGCCATGATCGGCCCGCCAGATCCACAGATGGTCGGCAAGGACATGGTGGCTGTTGATCTCCAGGCAGGTCTCCACCTTGCCAACCTCGACCCCGCCGACGCGGAAGAACAGATCGGCGAGCAGCAGCGGATTCTGGCGATGATCGCCGGTGCAACCGCGCGGGCCCACCTGCACCAGCACCGGCGAGCGCGTCGCCCCGGCATCGATCATCAACCCGGCGACGGTGACCCCGGGCACGTCGTCGATCTCGAGCACCGCCGTCCCCGCCAGGGCCTGCAGCGTGGCGAGGCCGATGCCGAGCAGTACCCGATTGGCCCCCTGCACCCGGATCGGCGCATCGAGCCGGTAGACGCCCGGCGTGAACAGCAGGTGCCGCCCCTCGCCCAGCGCCGCGTTGAGCGTAGCCGCGTCCATGCCGGGCTTGGCAATGAAGAATTGCGTCAGCGGGATCGCGACGCCCGCGGTCGTCCCCGATGCCCAGCTCGGCCCCTCGGCATCGCGACGCAGCGCCGGCACGAACACCGACCAGCGCCCCTCGCCATCCACCTGCAGGAAGGGCTTCTCGCGCAGCAGCGGCACCCGCAACAGGGTGGTCACCGCCGGCCTTGGGAAGCTGGTCGCGGGCGCTCCTTCGACCCCCTGGAACATCATGTTCCAGTTGACGCCCTTCCACCCGCCGATCCGGCTGCTGCGGCTATACCATTGCTGCTGGCTGCCGGCATGGACGGTGCCCTCGATCCGGCAATCGGCCAGGAAGCCGCCGCTCGATGAACCGCCATCGTCGAGCACGAGGTCGCCGAGCATGTGAATGCGCCGATAGGGCGCAGCCTGCGAGACGGCCCAGCGATCCCACCCCTCGGGCGGCCGTACGGTGAGGTTTTCGGCACCACGCCAGAAATTGGCGAGCGCGTCGCCCTTCAGCCAGTCGGCATTGACGCGGACATGGCCGTCGATCGTCACCGCGCCAGGCCGTCCGCCCAGGCCGAGGACCTGGGTGAAGAAGCCCACCTTCACATCGGCGGTATAGCGCCCCGGCCGGAACAGGATCGCATAGCGGCGATCGGTGAAATGCGCTGCTTCCTGGCAGGCGAAGATCGCGTCGATCGCCGCCTGGATCTCGCGCCCGGGCATGGACGGATCCAGCACCAGCACATTGGGCCCGAAATCGGGCGCTGCCCCCGCCGCCATGTTCGGCTCCGCATCTATCGGCTGGGCCATGCCCGCTGCCACCGCCACTGCCGCCAGCCCCGCGCCGCCGGCGCAGCGGATCACCGCGCGCCGGCCGGCATCGGGACGGCAGCCCCCCTGCTCTGCTTCCAACAACCGCTCCCGTCAGGCGAAGTCGAGCTGGGCCCGGCCATGCGGTACGATCGCGGTGCGTGCCGTCTTCACCGGCGCGCCGGGCCGGGTCACCTGGTCGACGGTGCGGAACTGCGCCTGCCACTGATCGCGACCGACCTCGCACAGCAGATAGCCGCGGCGGTCGTTCATATATTTGAGATACGGGTTGCCCGCGAGGATCTTGTCGCTGCCGTAGCGGACATCCGCGCCGTCGCCGCCCGAGCTGATCGAGGTGGAGACGAACTCCACCGCCACCGCCTCGCCCTGGCCGGCGCGGGTACGCAGCTCGCCGGCATAGTTCTGGTGCTCGTCGCCGGTCAGCACCACGACATTGCCGTGACCGGCAAAGCTGGCGAACAGCCGCTCGCGCGGCCGGTCATAGCCGCCCCAGCTGTCCATGTTGCGGATCGGCGCAGGCTCGCCGTCCATCCGGCGATCGAGCGGCATCATCATCACCTGCTGGGCGATCGCGTTCCAGCGCGCCCTGCCTTCGGCAAGGTTACGGGCCAGCCACGCCTCCTGGGTGCTGCCGAGCACCTGCGCATCGGCCGCGTCCCAGCCGGCGCAGCGCGGCTTGAAGCCGTCGTCGCAGGGCTGGTCGGTGCGGAACTGGCGGGTGTCGAGCAGGTGCAGGTCGAGCAGGTCGCCGAAGCGGGCACGACGATAGGCCTGGATCGCGCCGCCCTTCGGGATTGCGGTGCTCCGCACCGGCATATGCTCGTACCAGGCCTGGAAGGCGGCGGCGCGGCGCAGCAGGAACGCCTCGGGCGGGGTGCCGTTCTGGTCGCGGTCACTCACCCAGTTGTTCTGCACCTCATGGTCGTCGAAGGTCGCGTACCAGCCGGTCGCGGCGTGCGCCGCCTGGAGATCGGGGTCGGTCTTGTATTGGGCATAGCGGCGGCGATAATCGTCGAGGCTGAACGGCTCCTCGCCGACATGCGCGCGGATGAACGGCCGCGGCGCGCCGCCATAATCGAAGTTGATCGGCGAGCTCCGCCCCTCGTAGATATAATCGCCATAGTGGAACAGGAAATCGGCGTCCTCGCGCGCCGCATGGCCATAGGCGGTGTAGAGCCCCTGTTCGTAATGCTGGCATCCCGCCACCACGAACCGCGTCTTCGCCACCGAGGCGCCCGCCGCGGGAAGCGTCTTCACCCGGCCGGGCATCGAGCGCTCGCGGCCGCAGGTGAAGCGGTACCAATAGGGCCGGTCCGGCTGCAGCCCGGCGACTTCGACATGGACCGAATGGCCGAGCTCGGGGCGGGCGAGTGCGTCGCCCTGCGCCGCGATCGTCTTGAAGGCGGGATCGCTCGCCACTTCCCAGCGCACCGCGATCGGCGCCATCGGCATGCCGCCATGCGGCTCCAGCGGCTCGGGCGCCAGTCGCGTCCACAGTACGAAACCGTCGGACGCGGCGTCGCCGGCGGCCACGCCGAGGGTGAACGGATAGGCGCGGAAGATCTGCTGCGCGCGCACGATTGCGGGCGCGCCCATCAGCAGCGCGGCGCCGGCGCCTCCCAACAGAAGCTCGCGTCGTGTACTTTGCATGTCCCGTCTCCCTTGCACGATGCGGCAGGCACCGGCCTCGCGTCAGCGGGGTGATGCAAACCTGTCATGCGCCGAATGACAAGCCATGATGACAGAAATGTGAACGTTCACATGGTCGGCACGAAGTAGGTGCGCAGGACGGCCTCTTCGCGCGCGACTTCGCGCCGCAGCGAGGCCCGCATGATCGCCGAGGCGCGGACATAGCCGGGCCAGTCCGCCATCACCTGCCGCAGCGTCCAGGTGCCGATATGGCTGCTCGACGTGGCGCGCGAGACATTGGTCGCGTCCCGCAGCGATAGCAGCGCCGGATCCGTCTTCCCCGCGGCGATCAGTTGCTCGCACAATGCCACCACTTCGCGCCGCCGCGCGCTGCTCGCGCGGGTGAGGCGGTAGCGCACCGCCATCACCGCCTTGTCGTCGCAAGTCGCGGCATGGGTAAGCTGCTCGAGTTCGTCGAGCGCGGCGAGCATCTGGGCGTGGTAGCGGCGCAAGTCTTCCATCCGGCTCTTATAGGCAGCCGAACCGAGCTAACGACGACTCAAGCTTGTTTTACCTGCGGTTAGCGCGTCCAGTCGAGCATGTCGGCGGTCACCCAACCATAGACATAGTTGAGGTAGAAGGCGGTGAACAGCACCGCCGAGAGGATCGTGGTGCGCACCACGATCTTCGTTGGGTTGAAGCTGTGCGGCGCGCTCGGCGCCTGGCCGGGGACGAGCGGCACGCCCGCCTCCTCGCTGGTCCGCACCCCGAAGGGCAGCACGAAGAACACCGACATCGCCCAGAAGAGCGTATAGATCGCGAGCGCCGACTGCCACTTCATGGCTGCAAGTTACGCCTCGATCAGCAGCACGTCCACCACCGGCTTCTTGCCGGTGAAGCGCACCGCCACCCGCCGCACCGCGAGCCGCAGCGACTCGCGCAGCTTCTCGCGGTCGCGCCAGTCCTTCTTCACCGCCTCGACGGCGGCATCGGCGGCGGCTTCGATCAGGTCCTCGCGGTCCTCTTCCACCGGCACGCCCTGGACGCGGATCTGCGGCGCGCCGAGCAGCTTGCCCTTGCGGTCGATCGCCACCGCGACCGACATCTGGCCGTACAGCGAAATCCGCCGCCGCTCGCCCATCGTCGCGCCGTCGGCGGGGAGGATCACGTCGCCGTCGAGCACGAGGCGGCCGACCGGCGCATGGCCGATCTTGGCGGGACCATCGGGCGCGAGGCGGATGATCTCGCCATTCTGCTGCTGCACCGCTCTGGGCACGCCCTGCGACAGCGCGAAGCGGGCCTGTTCGTGCATGTGGCGGATTTCGCCATGCACCGGCACGATGATCTCCGGCCGGATCCACTTGTACATCTCGGCCAATTCGGGCCGACCCGGATGGCCCGAGACATGGACGAAGGCCTGGCGGTCGGTGATGATGTCGACGCCCTTGTCGGCGAGCGTGTTCATGATCTTGCCGATCGCGATCTCATTGCCCGGGATCTGGCGCGACGAGAACACCACCAGGTCGCCCTGGTGCAGCTTGAGCACATGGCTGCCCTCGGCGATGCGGTTGAGCGCCGCGCGCGGCTCGCCCTGGCCACCGGTGGCGACGATCAGCACGCGCGAGGCGGGCAGCGTCATCGCCTTGTCGAAATCGATCAGCTCGGGGAAGTCGCGGAGATAGCCGGTCGCCTTGGCGACGCGGATGATGCGGTCGAGCGAGCGCCCGGCGACGCAAAGCTCGCGCCCCGTATCGCGCGCGACTTCGCCCAGCGTCTGCAGCCGCGCCGCATTCGAGGCGAAGGTGGTGACGAGCACGCGGCCCTTGGCGCCGGCGACCACTTCGTCCAGGCCCTTGCGCACGTCCGCTTCCGAGCCCGAGGCTTCGGGATTGAACACGTTGGTCGAGTCGCACACCAGCGCGAGCACGCCCTTGTCGCCGATCGCGGTAAGTTCCTCGGCAGTCGCCGAACCGCCCAGCGACGGCGCCTCGTCGAGCTTCCAGTCGCCGGTGTGGAACACCTTGCCGTACGGCGTCTCGATCAGCACCGCATTGCCCTCGGGGATCGAATGGGCGAGCGGGGTGTAGGTGATCGTGAACGGGCCGATGTCGAACGGCCCCTCTTCCTTGACGACGTTGAGCTCGATGCGGTCCTCGATCCCTTCCTCGGCCAGCTTGCCGTGGATCAGGCCGGCGGTGAACGGCGTCGCATAGAGCGGCACGCCGAGATCGGCGGCGAGATAGGGCAGCGCGCCGATATGGTCCTCATGCCCGTGCGTCAGCACGATGCCGAGCAGGTCGTCTACCCGGTCCTCGATGAACTGGAGATCGGGCAGGATCACGTCGATGCCCGGATAGCTGGCATCGCCAAAGGTGATGCCGCAATCGACCATCAGCCATTTGCCGTCGCAGCCATAGAGATTGACGTTCATGCCAATCTCGCCCGAGCCGCCGAGGGCGAGGAAGAGCAGTTCGTTTCTTGGGGTCACTTAATTTCCTTGCTGGCTGCGTTCCCACAGCATCGCCAAGCCCTGGATGGTGAGGTCGGGCTCGATCGTATCGAACACCGATGTATGCGTTTCGAAGAGAATCGCCAGCCCACCCGTCGCAATAACCTTGGACGGCCGACCCACCTCGGCCTTGAGCCGCGCGACCAGCCCCTCGATCATCGCGATATAGCCCCAGTAGATGCCGATATGCATCTGATCGACCGTATTGCGACCGATCACGCTGGCACTGTCCGGCGCGGAGATGGCGATGCGCGGCAGCTTGGCGGCGGCGGTCACCAGTGCGTCGAGGGAGAGGTTGATGCCCGGCGCGATGATCCCGCCCTTATAGGCGCCGCGATAATCGACCACGTCGAAGGTGGTCGCGGTGCCGAAATCGATGATCAGCAGGTCGCCCGCGTGGCGGGCATGGCCGGCGAGCACGTTGAGCGCACGGTCGGCGCCGAGATTCTGCGGCTCGTCGACGTCGAGCGCAAAGCCCCATTCGGCGCTGCCCTTGCCGGCGATCACCGCCTCGGTCTTGAAGTATTTGCTGGCGAGCACCTCGAGATTGTGGAGCGCGCGCGGCACCACCGTGCCGACGATCACCCCGCTCACCGCGCTACGATCGAAACCCTCCAGCGCCAGCAACTGGCTGAGCCACACCGCATATTCGTCGGCGGTGCGGCGTGGATCGGTGGCGATGCGCCAGCGGGCGCGGATCTCGCCGCCGTCCACCAGCGCGAACACGACATTGGTATTGCCGGCGTCGATCGCGAGCAGCATCGCCCTTCCCTCTTCCTCGTTACAGCAGGAACACGTCGCCCGCGTGAATGGCACGGGTCGTGCCGTCGGCCAAGCGCAGGATCAGCGCCCCGCTCGAATCCAGCCCGCCGAACAGCCCGTCGAAGCTCGATCCGTCGGCGAGCCGGGCGGTGAGCGCGGTACCCTCGGGATGCGCCTTGGCCAGCCAGCGCTCGCGCACCGGCCACATGCCTTCGCCCCGCCAGCGCTCCAGCCAGCGGCCGAAGCTCTCGGCGAGCACCTCGGCGAAAATGTCGGGGGCGACGGTGACGCCCTGCGCGGCGAGGCTCGTCGCGGCGCGGTCGAGCCCCTCGGGCGCCGCCGCGAGGTTGACGCCGATGCCGACCGCGATCGCATCCCCCGCCCGCTCGAGCAGGATGCCGGAGAGCTTGGCGCCCTCCACCAGCAGGTCGTTGGGCCATTTGAGCATCGGCGATACGCCGAACGCGCGCACCGCCTCTTCCAACGCGACGGCCGAGAGCAACGCCAGCGTCGCCGGCGACGGATCGCTCGGGCGCACCCGGACCAGCGTGGAGATGTAAAGATTGCCCGCAGGCGAAACCCAGGCGCGCCCCTGCCGGCCCTTGCCGGCGGTCTGGCGTTCGGCCCGGAGCCACAGCCCTTCCCCGGCGCCCGTGAGCGCCAGGGAAAGGATGTCGGCATTGGTCGATCCCGTCTCGGCGACGGTCCGGATCACAGGCGTCAGAACAGCGCCTTCGCAGCGACCAGCGACCAGGTGCCCATCGCCCCCAGGACGAGCCAGCCCACCGGCGAGATCACCACCGCGCTGATCGCGATCAGGCCGCCCTCGACGAAGTTGGTCTTGCCGGCAAAGGCCGGCGCCGGATCGTCGAAGTACATCGTCTTGACGATCTTGAGGTAATAATAGGCACCGATCGTCGAGGCCGCCGCGCCGACCGTTGCGAACACGATCAGGCCCGAATGCACGGCCGCGATGAACACGCCCAGCTTGGCGAAGAAGCCGAGCAGCGGCGGGATGCCGGCAAGGCTGAACATGAAGATCGCCAGCGCCGCGGCGAGACCCGGGCGGGTCCGCGACATGCCCGAGAGGCTCGCGATCGTCTCGATCGGCTCGCCGTCCTCGCCGCGCATCTGCAGCACCACCAGGAAGCCGCCGATGGTCATGATCACGTAGATCGCCATGTAGAGCAGCACGCTCGCCACGCCTTCCTCACCGCCGGCGGCGAGGCCGATCAGCGCGAAGCCGACATTGTTGATCGACGAATAGGCAAGCAGCCGCTTGATGTTGGTCTGGCCGATCGCCGCCACCGCACCGAAGATGATCGACGCGAGCGACGCGAAGATCACGATCTGGCGCCATTCGAAGATCGCCGGCCCCATCGCGTCGACCGCGACGCGCACCGCCATCGCCACCGCCGCCACCTTGGGCGCCGAAGCGAAATAGGCGGTGACCGGGGTCGGCGCGCCCTCGTACACGTCCGGCGTCCACATGTGGAACGGCACCGCCGACATCTTGAAGGCGAGCCCCGCGAACACGAAGACCAGGCCGAACAGCAGACCGGTATGCTGGCCGCCGCTGGTGCCGGCGCTATAGGCTTCGGCGATGCCGCCGAACAACGTCGTACCGGCGAAGCCATAGACCAGGCTGATGCCGTAGAGCAGGATGCCCGAGGCCAGCGCGCCCAGAACGAAATACTTCAGGCCCGCTTCCGCCGAACGCGTGTCCCGCCGCATGAAGCTGGCGAGGATGTACGCCGAAAGGCTCTGCAGTTCGAGGCCGACATAGAGGGTCAGCAGGTCGCCCGCCGACACCATCATGCCCATGCCCACCGTGGAGAGCAGGATCAGCACCGGATATTCCGGACGCAGATCCTCGCCCGAGGTGCGCTGGAAGAAGTTCGGCGCGATCAGGATCGACACCGCGGCGGCGACATAGATCACCACCTTGGCGAAGGTCGCGAACGCATCCGCGCGGAACAGCCCACCGAACGCGACGCCGCCGGTCGAGGCAGGGCCCGCCAGCGCGATGCCGGCGCCGGCGAGCAGCGCCACCGAGGCCCAGCTCACCAGCTTGGTCGATGCCTGGCCGCCAAAGGCAGCGACCAGCATCAGGACGATGGATCCCGCCGCGAGCACCAGCTCGGGCAGCGTCATGAGGAGTTGCATGGAATAGGACATCAGTGCGCCCCCTCGTGCGCGGAGGCTTCATGGGTGGGTGCCGCCTGCGGCGAACCCGGCGTGGGCTTGGAGTCGCTGATCGACAGGGTGTGCGCGGCGCTGTCGAGGCGCTGCGTCAGCCGCGCGACGTCGGCGCGCATCGGTGCGGTGAAGCTGGTCGGGTACACGCCCATCCACAGGACCACGGCAGCCAGCGCCACCAGCATCGCGACTTCGCGGCCGTCGAGGTCCGGCATCGCCTTCACATCGTCCTTGGTCAGGTCGCCCCACACCACCCGACGGAACAGGTAGAGCATATAGGCGGCGCCGAGGATGATGCCGGTGGTGCCGATCAGCGCGGTCCAGGTCGAGACCTGGTACACGCCGGCGAGGCTGAAGAATTCGCCGACGAAGTTGCTGGTGCCCGGCAGGCCGATCGAGGCCATGGTGAACAGCAGGAACAGCACGGCATAGCGCGGCATGTTGATCGCCAGGCCGCCATAGCGGTCGATCTCGCGGGTGTGCAGGCGATCATAGATGATGCCGACGCACAGGAAGAGCGCACCCGAGACGACGCCGTGGCCCAGCATCACCATCATCGCACCGTCGATGCCGTTCGCGTTGAAGGCGAACAGACCCATGGTGACGATCGCCATGTGCGCGACCGACGAATAGGCGATCAGCTTCTTCATGTCGCTCTGCACGAGTGCGACGAGCGAGGTGTAGACCACCGCGACGCAGGACAGCGCGAACACCACCCACATGAACTGTACCGACGCGACCGGGAACATCGGCAGCGAGAAGCGCAGGAAGCCATAGCCGCCGAGCTTCAGCAGCACACCCGCCAGGATGACCGAGCCCGCGGTCGGCGCCTGCACGTGCGCGTCGGGCAGCCAGGTGTGGACCGGCCACATCGGCATCTTCACCGCGAACGAGGCGAAGAAGGCCAGCCACAGCCAGGTCTGCCAGTTGGCCGGGAAGTCATGCGCCATCAGCACCGGGATCGAGGTGGTGCCCGTGTTCAGCACCATCGCGATCATCGCGATCAGCATCAGCAGCGAGCCGAGCAGCGTGTACAGGAAGAACTTGTACGACGCATAGATGCGGTTCACGCCGCCCCAGATGCCGATGATCAGGTACATCGGGATCAGGCCGCCTTCGAAGAAGACGTAGAACAGGAACAGGTCCTGCGCGGCGAAGGTGCCGATCATCAGCACTTCGGTCGCGAGGAACGCCGCCATATACTCGGGCACGCGCTTGGTGACCGAGAGCCAGCTCGCCCCGATGCAGATCGGCATCAGGAACAGCGAAAGCTCGATCAGCAGGAAGGCGAAGCCGTCGATGCCGAGCGCCCAGGAGAACTCGGCGCCGCCCATCTTGAACAGCGTGACATGCTCGACGAACTGCCACTGCGGGGCACCGTCGCCATGCTGGAACTGCGTCCAGAGCCAGGCACCCAGCGCCAGGTTGACGAGCGTCGCGAGGAGCGCCGTCCAGCGGGCGCCCTGGGCGCCCACGAACAGGCAGAGCACTGCGGCAACCGCAGGCACCGCGAGCAGGACGGAAAGGATCGGAAAGCCGGTCATTATTCCATCACCTCGCAATGACCCAGGTGAGCGCGGCGGTGAGCCCGATCAGCATGACGAAGGCATAGGTGTAGAGATACCCCGATTGCAGCTTGACGGCCCCGAAGCTTCCGAACTGCACCAGGCGCGCCGCGCCGTTGGGGCCGAACCGGTCGATCGTCTGCTCGTCGCCGCGCTTCCAGAACAGCCGCCCGATGGCGAATGCGGGACGCACGAAGAGCAGGTTGTAGAGCTCGTCGAAATACCACTTGTTGAGCAGGAACAGATACAGCGGACGCACCTGCTCGGCGAAGGCCGCCGGGAAGCCCGGCGAAACGATGTACGCGAAGATCGCGGTGCCCAGGCCCAGCAGCATCGCCACCGTGGCCGAGAGCTTCACCCACACCGGCACTTCATGCATCGCGTGCATCAGATGCTCGTTGAAGGCCAGCGCGCCGTGCCAATAGGTCTCGCCCGCGCTCGGCTCGATGAAGAAGCCGTGGAAGACGAAGCCGGCGGCAACCGCACCGATCGACAGCAGGATCAGCGGGATCAGCATGACCAGCGGGCTCTCGTGCGGGTGGTAGCCCGCCGTGCCGTCACCGTGATCGTGCGCGTGGTGATCGTCATGGCCGTGCGCGGCGTGCGCGTGCGCATGATCGTCATGACCATGGCCGTGCGCATCGTGCACCGCATGCTGGATGTGCTCCGAAGCGGCCCAGCGCGGCTTGCCGTGGAAGGTCAGGAACACCACGCGCCACGAGTAGAAGCTCGTCAGCAGCGCGACGACCACGCCGACCCAGAACACGCCGGTGTTACCCGAGGCGAAGGCCGCCTCGATGATCGCGTCCTTCGAGTGGAAGCCGGCAAAGCCGAACGCGACGGGATTGCCGAACAGCGCGGGGATGCCGACGCCGGTGATCGCGAGGGTGCCCGCCATCATCGCCGTGTAGGTCAGCGGGATCTTCTTCCAGAGGCCGCCATAATAGCGCATGTCCTGCTCGTGGTGCATCGCGTGGATAACCGAGCCGGCGCCGAGGAACAGCAGCGCCTTGAAGAAGGCGTGCGTGAACAGGTGGAACATCGCCGCGCCGTACGCGCCGACGCCCGCTGCGAAGAACATGTAGCCGAGCTGCGAACAGGTCGAATAGGCGATCACGCGCTTGATGTCGGTCTGCGTCGTGCCGACGGTGGCGGCGAAGAAGCAGGTGGCCGCGCCGATCACCATCACGACGTGCATCGCGACCGCGCTCTGCTCGAACAGCGGCGACATGCGGCAGACCATGAACACGCCCGCGGTCACCATGGTCGCGGCGTGGATCAGCGCCGACACCGGGGTCGGGCCTTCCATCGCGTCCGGCAGCCAGGTGTGCAGGCCGAGCTGGGCCGACTTGCCCATCGCGCCGACGAACAGCAGCAGGCAGAGCACGGTGATCGTGTCGAAGCGGTGGCCGAGGAAGCCGATCGTCGAACCCGCATGGTTCGGCGCCGCCGCCAGGATCGTCGGAATGTCGACGGTGCCGAACACCAGGAACACGCCGAAGATGCCGAGCATGAAGCCGAGGTCGCCGACGCGGTTGACCACGAAGGCCTTGATCGCCGCGGCGTTGGCGCTGGGCTTGCGGAACCAGAAGCCGATCAGCAGGTAGGACGCGAGACCCACGCCTTCCCAGCCGAAGAACATCTGCACCAGGTTGTTCGCGGTCACGAGCATCAGCATCGCGAAGGTGAACAGCGACAGGTACGCGAAGAAGCGCGGCTGGTCCGGCTCCTCGCTCATATAGCCCCAGCTATAGAGGTGGACGAGCGCCGAGACGCTGGTGACCACCACCAGCATCACCGCGGTCAGCGCGTCGACGCGCAGTTCCCAGGCGAAGCTCATCGTGCCCGAGGTCATCCAGTGCAGCACCGGGGTAACCGTCGGCGCGGCCGAGCCGCTGAGGTAGGAGAGGAAGATCGGCCAGGACAGGCCGCACGCCACGAACAGCGAGCCCGTGGTGACGATCTTGGGCAGCGCGGCGCCGAACGATTTGTTCACGAGCCCCGCAACGGCTGCCGCGAGGAGCGGCAGGAATACGATGATCAGAATGGACGACATCAGCCCTTCATCCGATTGACGTCGTCGACCGAAATCGTGCCGCGACCGCGGAAATAGATGACCAGGATCGCAAGGCCGATCGCGGCCTCACCGGCGGCGACGGTCAGCACGAACATCGCGAACACCTGGCCGACCAGATCGCCGAGGAACGACGAGAAGGCGACGAGATTGAGGTTCACCGCCAGAAGGATCAGCTCGATCGCCATCAAGATGACGATCAGGTTCTTCCGGTTCATGAAGATGCCGAGCACCCCCATGGTGAACAGGATGGCCGAGACGACCAGATAATGGGTTAGCGAGATCACAGCTCCATCCCCTGCCCGACCGCCGGGTTCATGTTACGGGTGGCGTCCTTGGCGCGGCGGGCGTTCTGGCGCGCAATGTTCTGCGGCCGCACGTCGCTGCGCTTGCGGTAGGTCAGCACGATCGCACCGATCATCGCGACGAGCAGCACCAGGCCGGCGCCCTCGAACACGAACAGATAGCGCGTGTAGAGCAGCGCACCGATCGCCTCGATGTTCGGCACGCCGTCCGCCACCGGGGCGACGCGGCGGCCGAGCGCCAGCGTGCCGGCGCTCCAGGCGCCCACCGCGACGATGATCTCGGCGACCAGCGCCAGCGCGAGCAGCGCGCCGACAGCGGCATACTTCATCACGCCCGCGCGGAGCTCGGTGAAGTCGATGTCGAGCATCATCACGACGAACAGGAAGAGCACCGCGACCGCGCCGACATAGACGATCACCAGCAGCATGGCGATGAATTCGGCGCCCACGAGCACCATCAGGCCCGCGGCGTTGAAGAACGCCAGGATGAGCCAGAGGACGGAATGTACCGGGTTACGCGACAGGATCGTGAATGCGCCAGAGACGCACACGATGATCGCGAACAGGTAAAAGGCGAGAAGCTGGATCACGGAATCGGATGGCCCCTTTGAATGGTGCGGCGCTTAACGGTACGGCGCGTCGGCGGCAAGGTTCGCCGCAATCGCGCGTTCCCAGCGATCGCCGTTCGCGAGCAGCTTATCCTTTTGATAAATCAGCTCTTCACGCGTTTCGGTGGAAAATTCGAAATTCGGCCCCTCGACGATCGCATCGACCGGGCACGCTTCCTGGCACAGGCCGCAGTAAATGCACTTGGTCATGTCGATGTCGTAGCGCGTCGTGCGGCGGCTGCCGTCGTCGCGCGGTTCGGCCTCGATCGTGATCGCCAGCGCCGGGCACACCGCCTCGCACAGCTTGCACGCGATGCAGCGCTCTTCCCCGTTGGGATAGCGGCGCAGCGCATGCTCGCCGCGGAAGCGGGGCGAGAGCGGGTTCTTCTCGTATGGATAGTTAATCGTCGCCTTGGGCTTGAAGAAATACTTCAAGGTCAGGGCATGCGCCTTCACGAACTCCCACAGAGTCCAGGTGCGGACGAAACTTGCGACGCTCATGCGGGCACTCCAACCCGGGTCAGCATGAGGTACCCGGAAACGAGGAAGACGAAGAGAAGCGACAGCGGCAGGAAGATCTTCCAGCCCAGGCGCATCAGCTGGTCATAGCGATAGCGCGGGACGGTGGCCTTCACCCAGCTGAAGCAGAAGAAGAAGAACAGCATCTTGGCGAAGAGCCAGAGAATGCCCGGCACCATGTAGAGCACCGGAATGTCAAACGGCGGGAGATAGCCGCCCCAGAACAGCGTCGCGTTGAGCGCGCACATCAGGATGACGTTGGCGTACTCGCCGAGCCAGTAGAGCGCAAAGGCCATCGACGAATATTCGGTCTGATAGCCCGCGACCAGCTCCGACTCCGCTTCGGTCAGGTCGAACGGCGCGCGCTGCGTCTCGGCGAGCGACGAGATGAAGAACACGATCGCCATCGGGAAGAGCAGCGGGTTGACGAAGTTGCCGTTGACGAAGCCGTAATAGCCCTTCTGCATCTCGACGATCGCGCCGAGATTGAACGAGCCGGCCCAGAGCACGACCGAGATCAGCACGAAGCCGATCGAGACTTCGTAGCTCACCATCTGCGCGGCCGCGCGGATCGCCGAGTAGAACGGGTACTTCGAGTTGGACGACCAGCCGGCGAGGATGATGCCGTACACGCCCAGCGACGAGGCCGCGAGCACGTAGAGCAGGCCGACATTGATGTTCGACAGCGCGACGCCCGCTTGGAACGGCACCACCGCCCACACGATCAGTGCGACCGTGAAGGTGATGATCGGCGCGAGCAGGAACAGGCCCTTGTTCGCGCCCGACGGCACGATGGTTTCCTGCAGGAACACCTTCAGGCCGTCGGCGAAGGACTGCATCAGACCGAGCGGACCGACGACGTTCGGGCCGCGGCGCAGCGCCATCGCCGCCCAGATCTTGCGATCGGCATAGATGATCATCGCGACGGCCAGCATCACCGGCAGCGCGATGACGAGGATGTCGATGACCGTGGCGACGGTCCAGGCCAGCTCGAAGGGCAGGCCGAGATAGGTGAACCAGGAGGTCATTCTGCGGCCTCTGCGAAGTCTTCGCCATGGAGCAGTTCGGCCGAGCAGCGCTGCATCGTCGGCGACGCACGGCAGATGGCGTTGGTGAGATAGAAGTCGGCGACCGGATAGGTCACCGGACCCGAAGCCTGCGAAGCGAGCGACGGCGGGTTCCATGCGAACTCGGCAAGGCCTTCCTGGCCGAGCGCCGGAACCTCGCTCGCCATCGCGGCGCGCAGCTCGTCGAAGCTGTCGAACGGCAGCGTGCGGCCAAGCTTTTCGGAGAGCGCGCGCAGGATCGTCCAATCCTCGCGGGCCTCGCCCGGTGCGAACACCGCGCGATCGGCGCGCTGCACGCGGCCTTCCAGGTTCACATAGGTGCCCGGCTTCTCGGCATAGGTGGCGCCCGGCAGGATCACATCGGCATGATGCGCGCCCTGGTCGCCATGATGGCCGATATAGACCTTGAAGCTGCCGGCGAACTTCGAGAAGTCGACCTCGTCGGCGCCCAGGAAGAAGGCGAGCTTCGGCGCGGCCGCAACGATGTCGGCAATGCCGCCCTTCTGCGCATAGCCGAGCATCAGGCCCGCCATCCGCGCCGCCGCGGTGTGGACGACGTTGAAGCCATTCCACGCCGCCTCGGTCTCGGTCGCGGCGCGCTGGAAGGCACCCGCGATCGCGAGCGCGGCACCATGGCCGTTCTTCAGGGCACCCGGGCCGAGGATCAGCGCCGGCTTCTTGGCATTGTCGATCGCCTGGGCGAGATTTTCCGGCAGGCTGTTCAGCAGCCCCAGATCGTCGCCCAGCCACTCGACCTTGTAGGTGAGATCCACCTGCGGGCCGATCGCGAACACCTTGGCGCCGCGCTTGATCGCCTTGCGCACGCGGGTGTTCACCAGCGGCGCTTCCCAGCGCAGGTTGGTGCCGACCAGCAGGATCGCATCGGCCTCTTCGAGCGCCGCGATGGTGGTGTTGAACGCCACTGCCGCCAGGCTCGACGTGTCGTAGGCCATGCCGGTCTGGCGGCCTTCGAGCAGGTCCGAACCGAACGCCTTCACCAGCGCCTTGGCGGCATACATGGTCTCGGCATCGAGCAGGTCGCCGGCGATCGCCGCGACGCTCGAGCCCGCCGTGGCGGCCACGCCCGCAATCGCGTCGAACGCTTCTTCCCACGTCGCCGGGACCAGCTTGCCGTCCTTGCGGACGAACGGGCGGTCGAGACGGCGGCGGACCAGCGCGTCGACATGGTAGCGGGTCTTGTCGTGCGCCCACTCCTCGTTCACGTCCTCGTTGATGCGCGGCAGGACGCGCATCACCTGGCGGCCGCGGCTGTCGAGGCGGATGTTGGTGCCGACCGCATCCATCACGTCGATCGACAGGTTCCGCTTGAGCTCCCAGGGGCGATATTCGAACGCGACCGGCTTGTGGGTCAGCGCGCCGACCGGGCACAGGTCGGCGACATTGCCCGAAAGCTCGCTCTTGAACGCCTTTTCGAGATAGGTTGTGATCTGCATGTTCTCGCCGCGATAGATCGCGCCGATATCCTCCACGCCAGCCACTTCCTCGCCGAAGCGAACGCAGCGGGTGCACTGGATGCAGCGGGTCATCACCGTCTTGATGATGGGACCCATATACTTCTCGGTGACCGCGCGCTTGTTTTCCTCATAGCGCGACTGGCCACGGCCATAGGCGACCGACTGGTCCTGCAGGTCGCACTCGCCGCCCTGATCGCAGATCGGGCAATCGAGCGGGTGGTTGATCAGCAGGAATTCCATCACGCCTTCGCGCGCGGCCTTCACCATCGGGCTGTCGGTGCGGACTTCCTGGTTGTCGGCAGCCGGCAACGCGCACGAAGCCTGCGGCTTGGGCGGTCCGGGCTTCACCTCGACCAGGCACATGCGGCAATTGCCGGCGATCGAAAGCCGTTCGTGATAGCAGAAGCGCGGGATTTCCTTGCCCGCGGCCTCGCAGGCCTGAAGCACGGTGGCGCCCTGGGGCACCTCGACTTCGATTCCGTCTACTTTGAGCTTGGGCATTATTCCGTCTCTTCCGTCAGATCGAGGCGACGCTCGATCCGATCGAGCCGATGGTTGATAGCGGTAATCTCGGCCTGCATCCCGAAGATCGACGTGGTGATCCCACGGGTGAAATCCTCGAGCGCGGAAACGCGAACCGCCAAAGACGTCATGTCACGCCGCACCGACGCCAGATCGCCCTGCATCCGTTTCAGGATCTCGAGCATCAGGTCGGCGCGGTCGTCGGTCACTCGGCGGCCTCCATCAGCGGCGCCGCGCCGCCCGCCTTGCGCTCGGTGATCCGGCGCTCGATCTCGGGGCGGAAATGGCGGATCAGGCCCTGGATCGGCCAGGCGGCCGCGTCGCCCAGGGCGCAGATGGTGTGGCCTTCGACCTGCTTCGTCACCTGCTGCAGCGTGTCGATCTCGCTGATGTCGGCGTCGCCGGTGCGCAGCCGCTCCATCACGCGCCACATCCAGCCGGTGCCTTCGCGGCACGGGGTGCACTGGCCGCAGCTCTCATGCTTGTAGAAGTAGGAGAGCCGACTGATCGCGCGGACGATGTCGGTCGACTTGTCCATCACGATGACGGCAGCGGTGCCGAGGCCGGAGCCGAGCGCGCGCAGACCGTCGAAGTCCATCGGGCAGTCCATGATCTGGGCTGCCGGCACCAGCGGCACCGACGAACCGCCCGGGATCACCGCGAGCAGATTGTCCCAGCCGCCGCGGATGCCGCCGCAATGCTTTTCGATCAGCTCGCGGAACGGGATCGACATGGCCTCTTCGACCACGCACGGCTTGTTCACATGGCCCGAGATCTGGAAGAGCTTGGTGCCCTTGTTGTTCTCATTGCCGAAGCTGGCGAACCACTCCGGCCCGCGCCGCAGGATCGTCGGCGCGACCGCGATCGACTCGACATTGTTGACCGTGGTCGGGCAGCCATAGAGGCCCGCACCTGCCGGGAACGGCGGCTTGAGCCGCGGCTGGCCCTTCTTGCCTTCCAGGCTCTCGATCATCGCGGTCTCTTCGCCGCAGATATAGGCGCCGGCGCCGCGATGGACGAAGACGTCGAAGTCATAGCCCGAACCGCAGGCATTCTTGCCCAGCAGGCCGGCGGCATAGGCCTCGGCGACCGCCGCGAACAGCGTCTCGGCTTCGCGGATATACTCGCCGCGGATGTAGATATAGGCCGCCCGCGCGCGCATCGCGAAGCCCGCGACCAGCGCGCCTTCGATCAGCAGGTGCGGATCGTGGCGGATGATCTCGCGGTCCTTGCACGAGCCGGGCTCGGACTCGTCGGCATTGATGACGAGGAAGCTCGGACGCTCGGGCGTCGGGTTCTTCGGCATAAAGCTCCACTTCATGCCCGTCGGGAAGCCGGCGCCGCCCCGCCCGCGCAGGCCCGAGGCCTTGATGCGGTCGATGATGGTGTCCTGCCCAAGCTCCAGCAGCGCCTTGGTGTTGTCCCACGCGCCGCGTGCACGCGCCGCGTCGAGATGCCACGACTGGTAGCCGTAGAGATTGGTGAAGATGCGGTCCTTGTCTTCCAACATCAGCCTTCAGCCCCGTCGCGGAGTTCGAGACGCCGTTCGATGCGGTCCATCCGCAGTTCGAACCGGTCCATCCGCTTGATCAAATTACTCATCTGCACTTCCACTCCGGCGACGCGATGCGACGCCGTCGCCACCAGATCCTCGACACCCGCCACGCGACCCTTGAGATCGCTGAGATCCAGGCCGATCGCGTCCACCTTCGCGCTGATCCGCTTCAGCAGCTCCAGCGTGTGGCTCGCAATGTCCTGGGGTATGGCGGTCATCAGCGCCCCTTCCCTACCAGCTTCTGGACGAACAAGTAGAAAATCACCGCAAGCCCGATCAGCACGGCGATGCCGATCAGGTGAAACGCCAGCTTGAGCACCCATCCCAGCACGACGATACCGCCGATGATCGCCAGGATGGTAATGATCAGGCTGTTCGATCCACCCATTACCATTCGCCCCGATAGTCATGGTTCTCGCCGACCATCGCGGTAAGCGTCGTCGGTCCGCCCAGCGGCTCGACGGTGTGGCGGCCCGGCTCCTGCGTGCCGGTCTTGGGGCTCTCGCCCTTGGCCAGCGCGTCGAGGATCGCGAGGGTGCGATCATAATCGAGATCTTCGAAATTGTCGTCGTTGATCTGCACCATCGGCGCCGACGCGCAATTGCCCATGCACTCGACCTCGGTGAGCGTGAACAGCCCGTCCGCGGTGGTGTGGCCCTTCTTCAGCCCGCGCGACTTGCACGCGGCCATCACGTCGTCCGACCCGCGCAGCATGCACGGCGTCGTGCCGCAGACCTGCACATGGTAGCGGCCGACCGGCACCAGATTGAACATGGTGTAGAAGGTCGCGACCTCGAACACGCGGATATAGGGCATGTCCAGTTCGCGGGCGACGAACTCGATCACCGGAACCGGCAGCCACCCTTGCGTGTTCGTCTCGGCACCCACCTGGCGCTGCGCCAGATCGAGGAACGGGATGGTGCACGACATCTGGCGGCCCGCCGGATAGCGCGCCATGATCTCGCGCGCCTTCTCGGCATTGGCCGGCGTCCAGGCGAAATTGCCCCAGCGCGCGCGCACTTCGGCTTCGTCGGGGAGTTGAGGAGCGTCAGCCATCAGCGGTCACATTCACCGAAAACGATATCCATGGCGCCCAGGATGGCGGTGATGTCCGCCAGCATGTGCCCCCTGGACATGAAGTCCATCGCCTGCAGGTGGCTGAACGCGGTCGGGCGCACCTTGCAGCGATAGGGTTTGTTGGTGCCGTCCGACACCAGATACACGCCGAATTCGCCCTTGGGGCTTTCGGTCGCGACATACACTTCGCCCGCCGGCACGTGATAGCCTTCGGTGAAGAGCTTGAAGTGATGGATCAGCGCTTCCATCGACTGCTTCATCTCGCCGCGCTTCGGCGCACCGACCTTGCGATCGAGCGTCAGGACCGGGCCTTCCGGCATGTCCTGGATGCACTGCTTGATGATGCGGGCCGACTGGTAGACTTCCTCGACGCGGACCATGAAGCGATCATAGCAGTCGCCGCGGGTGCCGACCGGGATCTCGAAGTCGACGCGGTCGTACACGTCGTACGGCTGCGCGCGGCGGATATCCCAGGGGATGCCGGCGGCGCGGATCATCGGGCCGGAGAAGCCCCACTTGATCGCGTCCTCGCGGCTCACGATCGCGATGTCGACGTTGCGCTGCTTGAAGATGCGGTTCTCGGCGACCAGGCTGATCGCGTCGCCGAACAGCTGCGGCAGGCGCGTGTCGAGCCATTCCGCGATGTCGTTGAGCAGCTTGACCGGCACGTCCTGGCGAACCCCGCCGACGCGGTAATAGTTCGAGTGCATGCGCGCACCCGAAGCCCGCTCGAAGAAGTTCAGGCAGTCCTCGCGGATCTCGAACATCCACAGGTTCGGCGTCATCGCGCCGACGTCCATCACGTGCGAACCCAGGTTCAGCATGTGGTTGCAGATGCGGGTCAGCTCGGCGAACAGCACGCGCAGATACTGGCCGCGCAACGGCACCTCGAGATCGAGCAGTTTCTCGACCGCGAGCACATAGCTGTGCTCCATCGCCAGCGGCGAGCAGTAATCGAAGCGATCGAAATACGGCAGCGCCTGGGTGTAGGTCTTGTACTCGATCAGCTTTTCGGTGCCGCGGTGGAGCAGGCCGACATGCGGATCGATGCGCTCGATGATCTCGCCGTCCAGTTCGGTGACGAGACGGAGCACGCCGTGCGCCGCGGGATGCTGCGGGCCGAAGTTGATCGTGTAGTTCGCGATCGAGGTATCGCCCGTCGCCGGGTCGATGTCGCGCTCCATGATCTTGTCGACGGTATCGCTCATTTGTTCTGCCCTTCGCCCTTGGTCGGGACGACGTCCGGATCCTTGGGCTTTTCGCCGGGCTGGTTGCCCGGGTGCGGCTGACCGGCGCCGGTCTGGGCCGGGGTATCGGTGGTCTTGGCTTCCTTGACCGGCGGCGTCGGCACCGGCGCGGCGGGCGCCTTCTCGTCGCCGGGGAGGACGTACTTGGCGCCTTCCCACGGGCTCATGAAGTCGAAGTTGCGGAAGTCCTGCGCCAGGCTGACCGGCTCATAGACGACGCGCTTCGCCTCTTCCGAATAGCGCACTTCGACATACCCGGTCATCGGGAAGTCCTTGCGCAGCGGATGCCCCTGGAAGCCATAGTCGGTCAGGATGCGACGGAGATCGTCATTGCCCGAGAACAGCACGCCATACATGTCGTACGTCTCGCGCTCGAGCCAGCCGGCGACCGGCCAGATGTCGGTCACGCTAGGCACCGGCTTTTCCTCGTCGGTGGTGACGCGGACGCGGATGCGGTGGTTCCGGGTGAACGAGAGCAGCTGGTAGACGACGTCGAAGCGCTCAGGCCGCTGCGGATAGTCGACACCGGCGATCTCGCTGAGCTGCTGATATTCCAGGCCCGGCGTGTCGCGCAGCGCGATCATCGCGTCACACAGCTTCTCGCGGACGACGGTGAGCGACACCTCGCCCACGGCATCCTTCGCCTCGACCAGCATGTCGCCGAGCGCGGCCTTGGCCGCCTCGATCACGCCGTCGTTGGCGGCATAGCGGGGAGCCGGCGCCCTCACCGGTCCAGGCTCCCGATGCGGCGGATCTTCCGCTGCAGCTGCATCACGCCGTAGAGCAGCGCCTCGGCGGTCGGCGGGCAGCCGGGGACGTAGATGTCCACGGGCACCACGCGATCGCAGCCGCGCACGACGCTGTAGCTATAGTGGTAATAGCCGCCGCCATTGGCGCAGCTGCCCATCGAAATCACGTATTTCGGTTCCGACATCTGGTCATAGACCCGGCGCAGCGCCGGCGCCATCTTGTTGCACAGCGTGCCCGCGACGATCATCACGTCCGACTGGCGCGGCGATGCGCGCGGGGCGGCACCGAACCGCTCCATGTCGTAGCGCGGCATGTTGACGTGGATCATCTCCACCGCGCAGCACGCCAGACCGAAGGTCATCCACCAGAGCGAGCCGGTACGGGCCCATTGGAACAGCTCCTCGGTGGAGGTGACCAGGAAACCCTTGTCCGAAATCTCGGCATTGATGTCGTTCAGGAAGCCGACGTCCGGGAGCGTACCGGCCGGGGGCGGCGCCGAAAGCTCTACTCCCATTCCAGGGCTCCCTTCTTCCAGGCATAAATCAGGCCGAGCGCCAGCTCGGCGACAAAGATCATCATCGAAAACCACGCGGTCCAACCGAGTTTGAACACGCTCACCGCCCACGGATACAGGAAGGCGGCTTCCAGATCGAACACGATGAACAGGATCGCGACGAGGTAGAAGCGCACGTCGAACTGGCTGCGCGAATCCTCGAAGGCGGGGAAGCCGCACTCATATTCGGTGAGCTTTTCCGGCGTCGGCTTGTTCGTGCCGGTGAGGCGCGACACGAGCATCGGCAGGAACACGAACGTGCCCGAGAGCAACAGGGCGATCCCAAGGAATATCAGGATCGGCAGATATTGTGACAGGTCGACCAATGGCCTTCTCTTCTCGCGACTGCGGAATCTTGGGGGGCTTCTAGGACCATGAAACCAGTGCGGCAAGGCCCCGAACCGGTGAGAATCATTCGCAATTGTTAAGCCGCGCTGAATGGGTCCGAAGCGGCTTCAGCCAAGCGTATGAATTCGGATGGAATGCGCGGTTCCGTCGACCGGCGCCTGGGCCGGTCACTGCCATGCTCACGCTCCCCCGCCCTGCTTCGCACGGCGTGACAACCCAGGCATTTCAATGTCTTACGAACAAAGACTTCGATAACGCGACGGGAACAACGTACATTTCGGCCTCCGTACGCGCACGGAGATGCCTCAGCGCAGCGCGTTGGCGACCAGCTTGTGGAGCTTCGAATGGAGGCCGTCGTTCGCCGCGAGGAACTGGTTGCGCTGCATCGCCATGTCCTGGCCGCGATAGTCCGTGACGAAGCCGCCGGCCTCCTTGACGAGCAGCATGCCCGCCGCGACGTCCCACGGCTTCAGGTCCGATTCCCAGTAGCCGTCGAACCGGCCCGCCGCGACCCAGGCGAGATCGAGCGCGGCCGAGCCGAGCCGGCGGATGCCCGCCACTTCGGGTGCCACCGCACCGAAGATGCGGCTCCACTCGGCGAAATTGCCATGGCCCATGAACGGGATGCCGGTCGCGATCAGGGCCTCGGACAGGTCGCGGCGCGACGAGACGCGCAGCCGCTGGTCCTGCAGCCAGGCGCCGCGGCCCTTCTCGGCCCAGAAGCTCTCGTCGGTCAACGGCTGGTAAACGAGACCATGGGTGATCTCGGGCTTGCCCTGGCTGCCGTTCGGATCCTCGACCGCGATCGCGATCGAGAAATGCGGGATGCCGTGGAGGAAATTGGTGGTGCCGTCGAGCGGATCGACGATGAAGCGCGGCTTGTCGGGATCGCCCGGCAGCTCGCCGCCCTCTTCGGCGAGGATGCGCCAGTCGGGACGCGCCTTGCGCAGTTCCTCGATCAGCGTCTGCTCGGCGCGCTTGTCGGCCATGCTCACGAAATCGGCCGGGCCCTTGCGGCTGACCTGCAGGTGCTGGACCTCGTTGAAGTCGCGACGCAGCCGCGGGGCCGCCTTGCGTGCGGCACGGTCCATGACGGTGAGAAGGCCGGAATGCGCTACCATATCAATCTCTCTCCCTGCCGCTGCTGCGGGGGACTAAGGAAGGCCTGACCCGAAAACGGGAAAAGGGGACGCAGGCCTGCCGTCCCCTTCCCTTCGCATGTTCGGCCGAAGCCGGCAGATCAGTCCGCGCGGCGGACGTAGGTCTGCTCGTACACGTCGACGACGATGCGCGTGCCCGATGCGATGTGCGGCGGCACCATGATGCGCACGCCGTTGTCGAGCACAGCCGGCTTGTACGAGGACGAAGCCGTCTGGCCCTTCACCACCGCATCGGCCTCGACGATCGTCGCTTCGATCGTGTCGGGCAGCTGCACGCTGATCGGCTCTTCGTCATAGAGCTCCATCAGCACGTCCATGCCGTCCTGCAGGAAGGCCGCCGCCTCGCCGAGCAGGTCGCGCGGCAGCGTCGTCTGGTCGTAGGTTTCCTTGTCCATGAACACGAGCATGTCGCCTTCCGGATACAGGAACTGGAAATCCTTGGTGTCGAGGCGCACGCGCTCCACGGTCTCGGCCGAGCGGAAGCGAACATTGTTCTTGCGGCCGTCGCGCAGGTTCTTGAGTTCGACCTGCATATAGGCACCGCCCTTGCCGGGCTGGGTGTGCTGGATCTTGACGGCGCGCCAGATGCCGCCCTCATATTCGATGATGTTGCCGGGACGGATGTCCACGCCGCTGATCTTCATGGATCGTGCCTGTATGTGAGAAAGAGCTGAGCGGGGCCCTTTAGCTCCGCCCGGGCTTTCCCGCAAGCAGCGGATAGGGATCGACGTTGGTGCCCTGCCACCAGCCCTCGCCGGGCGCCATGTGCTTGACCTCGAAATGCAGGTGCGGCGCGCCGCCATCGGCGCTGCCGCTGGTGCCGACGGTGGCGATCGGCTGGCCTTGGCGGACGGCCGTGCCTTCTTGCACGCCGATCGTGTCGAGATGCGCGTAATAGTGCACCGTCCCACCGTCGGGGGTGCGGACATAGAGCGTGTGGCCGCCGAGATCGCTCTCGAACTGCTTCTCGACCGTGCCCGACGCCGCGGCGAGCACCGGCGTCCCCTTGGGCGCGAGGATGTCGATCGCATGGTGCTCGCGGCTGCCGTCGCCGCGGGGCTCGCCCCAATTGTCGCGCAGCGCCGACGCGGGGACGCCCTGCACCGGGAGGATCAGCCCGGAAGACGCTGCCGGCGCGGCCACCGGCTTCGGGGCCGCAGCCTGGACGCGCGGCGCCTGCCCCGCCGGCAGGAAGCGCACGCGCGACACCAGCAGCGCGAGCAGCGCCACCACCACCAGCCCCGCGATCAGGCCGAAGCGACTCATGGCCTTGCTCCGAACAGCCGCGACAGAAGAGCACCGCCCACCTGAACGCCGTCATCCCGGCGAAAGCCGGGATCCATTGGGGTCACCGTCGCAGCGCCAGCTTCGACCGAAAGGCGAATGGATCCCGGCTTCCGCCGGGATGACGATCGCGAGGCGGATGGCTTGGCCGCACCGCGCACGGCGCTATTCCTGGAAGATCGCCGGCGTCCCCGGCTTGACCATCAGCGCAACCCGGGCGGCATCCCAGTTGGTCAGGCGGATGCAGCCATGGCTTTCGGTGCGGCCGATCGTCTGCGGCTCGGGGGTGCCGTGGATGCCGTAATGCTCCTTGGACAGGTCGATCCACACCACGCCCACCGGCCCGTTCGGCCCCGGCGGCAGCATCGCCGGGTCGTCGCCCTTCTTGGCGTCCCAGAACAGCTTGGGATTATAGTGGAACTTGGGATTGGTATCCACGCCGTTGATTTTCCACCGGCCGATCGGCAGCGGATCATGCGCGCTCCCCATGGTGGCGCTGAACTGCGCGAGCAGCCGGTTGCCCGCGCCATAGACCTTCAGCACCCCCTCGGACTTGTCGACGACGAGGTGATCCGCCTGGGGCTGGCGCGGATCGACGTTGAGCATGTTCAGCGTCTGGCGCCATTCGGGCTTCCAGTCCGCCGGATAGCTGCGCGAGCCCGGCAGCGCGTTGGGCAGCCGCAGCATCGTCCCGATCTTGATCGTCGTCACGCCGGGGTTGAGCGCGGTGATCACCTCCGGCGTTGTGTGGAACATCTCCGCCAGCTTCTCGAGCGGATTGCGATAGCCGAGCGTCGTGAGCCTGGCCTGCTGATCGAGATCCTTGGGGATCGGATCGACGAACGGCCCCTGCATCGTCGCCGCGCCGACCGCGAGCGTGCGCACCGGCCGCAGCGCGCGATACTGGTGGAGCACCGCCAGCGTCGCCGGGTCGATCACCCCGGTCACCTTGAGCCCGCGGGCTTCCTGCAGTCCCCGCACCGCCGCGGTCAGCGACTGGCCCGCGCGCCCGTCCAGGATACCCGGCCCGAAGCCGAGATGGTCGAGGATCACCTGGGCATGGAGGAGGTTCATGTCGATCGGGGGCTTCGGGGCGGGTGCCTGCGCCAGCGCGGGCGATGCGGACAGCAGTGCAAACCCCAGGACCCATTTTCGCACGCAACCTCTCCCAAGCCGTCCATCGATCGGCGCTAAACGTTCGCACGCGCGCGCTGGTTGCGGACCGGGCAAACCCCGATGGACAAGCGGCGCTTGCCATGGCCTTATCAACGCAATGCAGGGGATTCTTTCAGAAGCGGAACAAGTGCTCGGCTCGCCGGTGCGCAACCTCGTTTCGATCCTGCTGTTCGTGCTCGCCGTCGCGGTGCTGGCGACGATCGGCTATATGGCCGCCGGCTGGAGCTTCGCCGACGCAAGCTACATGGTGGTGCTGACCATCTACACCGTCGGCTATGGCGAAGTCCGCCCGATCGACACGCCCTATCTCCATGCGCTGACCATGGGTACGATGGTGCTCGGCTGCACCGGCATGATCCTGCTCACCAGCGCGCTCGTCCAGTTCTTCACCGTCCTGCAACTGCAGAGTATTTTCGGAGCAACCCGCATGCAGAGCCGCATCGACAAGCTCGCCGACCATGTCGTGATCTGCGGCTATGGCCGGATCGGGGTGATGCTCGCCCGCGAACTGTCACGCGCCGCCGTGCCGGTGGTGGTGATCGAGCGCGGGCCCGAGCGCCGCGCCGAAGCCGAAGCGGCGGGCCTGTGCACGCTGCCCGGCGACGCCACCGAGGAGGACGTGCTGATCGCCGCCGGCATCCAGCGGGCGCGGGCGCTGGCGACGGTGCTGCCGGACGATGCCGCGAACGTGTTCATCACGCTGAGCGCGCGCAATCTCAACGCCGGGCTGGAGATCATCGCGCGCGGCGAGGCCCCCACCACCGAGCGCAAGCTGATCCATGCCGGCGCCGATCGCGTCGTCTTCCCCACCCATATCGGCGCCGAGGCGATGGCGCGGATGATCCTCTACCCGCACAGCCAGCAGGTGCATGGCGATGCGCAGCTCGCCCGGCTGCGCGGCGAGCTCGAGGCACTCGGGCTCGACGTCGAGCTGATCGAGGTCGCGCCCGGTGCCACCATGGCCGGGCTGAGCGTCGAGGAAGCCGAGCGGCGCGCCGAGGGCAGCGTGTTCATCGTCCAGATCGACCGCGCCGACGGCCGCTCGATCCCCCGCCCCGCCCGCGACGAGCGGCTCGAGCCCGGCGACAAGGCGCTGGTGGTGATGCGCGACGTCGCCGCCGGCGCCCGCGCGCTGTTCACCACCCGGCAGGAGATCCGGGTGGGGAGGAACAAGTTTTGAGGGGCCTTCTCCTTAGCCCCTCCTCCTGGGAGGAGGGGTTGGGGGTGGAGGGATCCCAGAACGCATGTTGGTCTCGGTGAGACACAGCCCCACCCCAACCCCTCCCCTGAAGGGGAGGGGCTTTTGCCTACCTAGCTTCAGCCCCCCTTCAGCTTCGACCCCATAAAGGCGCACCGATGGCGACATCCTCCCCCCGAACGACACGGCTCGCCTGGAAGCGCTGGGCTGCCGCCCTCGCCGGTCTGCTCGCCGCGATCGTGTTCGGGGTCTATTGGAGCGCCGGGTTCCTCGATCGCGATCCGGTCCATCTCTACGGCATGCCCGATCGCCCGGGCACCACGCGGGTCGCGGCGGTGTTCCTGTCCGGGGACATGGGGATCCGCTTCGGCATGGGCTCCTATGTCGTCGAGGCGCTGTCGGGCGCCGGGGTGCCGGTCTATGCCGTCGCGAGTTCCACTGCCTTCGCCCGGCGACAGACCCATGCCGACGTCCAGGCGCTGCTCGAAACCGCGATTCGAGAGGTCACCCGCCGGTCGGGCGCGACCCGGGTGGTGGTGATCGGCCAGTCGTTCGGCGCGGACATGGCGCGCGTCGGCGTCGCCGCGCTGCCGCCGGCGCTGCGGGCAAAGGTGGCGGCCCTGGTCCTCGTCGTGCCAGGGTCCGCTGCCTATTTCCGCGCCGATCCGCTCGGCTTCGCCTATGTCGGCGCGCCGGATGCCGACGCGGCCTCGGCGCGGAAGCTCACCTGGCTGCCGGTCACCTGCATCCGCGGCGCCGACGAGACCGACAGCCTGTGCCCCAGCCTGCTCGCCCCCAATGTCCGCCGGATCACCCTGCCCGGCGGCCATTTCCTGCGCATGGACCATGACCTGCTGGTGCGCACCGTGTTCGCCGCGCTCGCGCCGGTGCTCGACACGCATTTGGACGCCCCTGCACCCTAAGCGGCCGGGCCCGCGCCGCTCGATTGCCCCCCGCCCCGCGCGGCGATAAAGCCTTGCCGGACCAGTACCCTGAGGTGCCGGCCGGGGAGATCGATGCAGGCGAAAGCGAACGCGGTGGCGGAAGACGAGGGCAAGCCGGTGCGCGACCTGCGCGACTGGCTGCGCGGCCATCGTCGCGCGATCCTGATCCTGCTGGTGCTGGCGCTCGCGCTGCTCGGCTTCGAGGCGATGCGCGCGATCCTCCGCGAGGTGCGCCTGCGCGACGTCCGCCACGCGCTGCACCAGATCGAGGGCATCCGCCTGGCGCTTGCACTGGGCCTCACCACCGCCTCCTATCTGGCGCTGACGCTCTACGACTGGTTCGCGGTGCGCGCGATCGGCTACCGGCTGCCATGGCGCACGGCGGCGCTCGCCTCGTTCACCAGCTACACGATCAGCCACAATCTCGGCCTGTCGCTGCTCACCGGCGGCACCGCGCGGCTGCGCGCCTATGCCGCGGCGGGCCTGGACTTCGCCGATGTCGCCCGAGTGACGCTGATCGCCAGCGGCACCTTCTGGGGCGGCGTGTTCGCGGTAACGGCGGTGGCGCTGCTCGGCGCCGAGCATCCGCTCGCGCTGTTCGGCCAGACCGCGCCGCTGGCGCTGCTGCACGTCGCCGGGGCCGGTCTGGCGATCGCCTTCGCTCTGCTGTTCGTGGCGCGAGCGCGCGGCCTGACCGAGCTGCGCCTCGGCAGCGCCACCCTGCCGCTGCCGCTCCCGTCGCTGATGGCCGCCCAGATCGGCGTCGCCGCGATCGACCTTGCCTGCGCATCGGGCGCGCTGTTCGTGCTGGTACCGCATGCCGATCCGGCACTGATCGGCAGCTTCTTCCTCGCCTATGCGCTCGCCATCGTGATCGCGCTCATCACCCATGTGCCCGGCGGCATCGGCGTGTTCGAGGCCGTGATGCTCGCGCTGGTGCCGATCGGCCGCGGCGACCTGTTCGCGGCGCTGCTGCTCTACCGGCTGATCTACTATCTCCTGCCGTTGCTGGTCGCGGGTACGCTGCTCGTCGGCATCGAGGGGCGACGGCTTCGCCGGCCGATCGCCTCCGGGCTCGGAGTCGCGCACCGGATCGGCCAGGCGTTGGTCCCGCCGCTGCTCGCGCTGCTGGTGTTCGGCGGCGGACTGGTGCTGCTCGTCTCCGGCGCGCTGCCGCCCGCCCATGGCCGGATGCATCCGCTCCACGGCATCCTGCCGCTGCCTTTCGTCGAAGGCTCGCACTTCGCCGCGAGCCTGGTCGGCACCGCGCTGCTGCTGATCGCCCCGGCGGTGCAGGCGCGGCTGAAGAGCGGCTTCTACGCCGCGCGGTTGCTGCTGGTCGCCGGCGCGATATTCTCGATCGCCAAGGGCATCGACTACGAAGAAGCGACGGTGCTGCTGATCGTCGCCGGGCTCCTCCAATATGCCCGGCCCGGCTTCTATCGCAGCGCCGGGATCGGCTCGGCGCCGGTCGCGCGCTGGTGGTGGGCGGCGGCGCTGATCGCGCTGCTCTTGAGCGCCTGGGCCGGCTTCTTCGCCTACAAGCGGGTGCCGTACAGCGACGACCTGTGGTGGGACTTCGCCTGGCGCGGCAACGCCCCCCGGTTCCTGCGCGCAACGCTGGGCGCGACGATGCTGCTGGTCGGCTGGGCCTTCTGGCGGCTGATGTCCGCAGCCCCCCGGGTGCGCGAGCATCAGGCGCTCGATCCGCAAGTGGCGGCGCGCGCGATCGCGGTTACCAGCCGGGCCGATGCGATGCTCGCCTATACCGGCGACAAGGACTTCCTCGTCTCCACCTCGGGCGACGCCTTCCTGATGTACCGCGTCCAGGGCCGCACCTGGGTGGTGATGGGCGATCCGGTAGGCCCGGAAGAAGCCTGGTCCGAGCTGATCTGGGAGATCCGCCGCCGCTGCGATGCCGCGCGCGGGCGGCTCTGCCTGTTCCAGGTAAGCGCCGCGATGCTGCCGCTAGTCGTCGAGCTCGGCCTCCAGCCGCTCAAATATGGCGAGGAGGCCGTGGTCGATCTCCGCCAAGGCTATGATCTCAAGGGCGGCCAGTTCAAGTCACTGCGCTATTCGGTCAAGCGGGCGACCAGCGAAGGGCTGGTGTTCGAGGTGGTGCCCGCCGTGCAGGTTCCCGCCATTCTCCCCGAACTCCAGCGCGTCTCCGATGCCTGGCTGGCGGACAAGCCCGGTGCCGAGAAGCGCTTCAGCCTCGGCCGCTTCGACGCCGACTATCTCTCGCACTTCGATTGCGCCGTGCTGCGACTGGACGCCGAGATCGTCGCCTTCGCCAATCTGTGGGAGACGCCCAATCGCGAGGAAATCTCGGTCGACCTGATGCGCCACCGGCCGGACACCCCCTATGGCGCGATGGACCTGCTGTTCGTGCGGCTGCTGCAATATGGCGCGGCGCAGGGGTTCCAGCGGTTCAACCTCGGCATGGCGCCGCTATCGGGCCTCAAGCCCGGCCCGCTCGCGCCGATCTGGTCGCGGCTGGGGGCGGCGGTCTATGGCCATGGCGAGCGGATCTACGGCTTTTCGGGGCTGCGATCGTTCAAGCAGAAGTTCGGACCCGCCTGGGTGCCGCGCTATATCGGCACCTCCCCGGGCGTATCGGTGCCGCGGGCGCTGATTGACGCAGCGGTGCTGATCGGCGGATAGGCCCTTGGGTTCGGCGCCCAGCACCCCACATGCTGCGGCGCAACCAGGGAGACACGCATGGACCTCGCATTTCTCGGCCTCGGACAGATGGGCATCGGCATGGCCGGTGCGCTGCTCGATGCCGGCCACACGCTCACCGTCTGGAACCGCTCGCCCGACAAGGCCGAGCCGCTCACCAACCGTGGCGCCCGCCTCGCCCGTACGCCGCGCGAAGCCGCCGACGGCGCGCAGGCCGTGCTGACGATGGTGGCGGACGACGCCGCGCTGGAGGCGATCCTGGCGGGCGAGGACGGCATTCTCGCCGGCATGGCGCCGGGCGCGCTGCACCTGTCGCACAGCACCATTGCGGTGGCCACGGCCGACGCACTGGCGGCGCGGCATGCCGATGCCGGGCATCGGTTCGTCTCGGCGCCGGTGTTCGGCCGGCCGCCGGTCGCCGCGCAGGGCAAGCTCGCCATCGTCGCCGCCGGGGCGCCCGAGGCAATGGAGGCCGCCGCGCCGATCCTCGATGCGCTGGGCCGCGTCACCTATCCGATGGGCGACAAGCCCTCGGCGGCCAATCTGGTGAAGCTCGCCGGCAATTTCATGATCATGGCCACCGTCGAGACCTATGGCGAGGCGATGTCGCTCGGCGAGAAGGGCGGCGTGTCGCGCGAGAAGATGCTCGAGGTGTTCGCCGGCACGATCTTCGACGGCGCGATCCACAAGGTCTATGGCCCGCCGATCGCCGAGCGCCGCCACCGCCCGGCCGGCTTCGCTGCACCGCTGGGCCTGAAGGACATCCGTCTCGCGGGCGAGGCAGCCGAAGCGGTCGGCGCCAAGATGCCGCTGCTCGACCTGGTGCGCGCGCACCTTACCGAGACGGTGAAGACCGAAGGCACCGACGTCGACGTGACCGCGCTGGCCGAGACGATCGCCAAGCTTTGACCATTCTCCCTCCCCCCTCGCGGGGCAGGGAGGGGCCCGCCGCCGCAAGGCGGTGGGAGGGAGAGGGAGCGATTTGCATTCCGCAAATCGCGCGGCTGCTCCGCAGCCGCTCACCCTCTCCAAGCTTCGCTAGGCAGCAAGCTGCCAAGCTCCGCTATCCTCCCCCGTCAAGGGGGAGGAGCACGCGCTGCTGAGACGTGGCAAGTTCCGAATGCGAGGCGCCCTCCGCTACCGCGCCAGAGGACCTGAATTCAGGACAGGACACCCTTCCCCCCTGCCCCGATCCCGCGTACATTTCCCAGATGATCACTCGGCTTTTCCTCGCCCATCCCCGCAGCGTCGGCGAAAGCTATGGCGAGCATGCCGCCACTGCGGCCCGGTTCGGCGTGACGATGATGGTCGGCGGCGCCGCCTGCATCGTCCATGCGGTGCTGCCCTTCCTGTTCGTCCGCACCGCGAGCGACTCGGTGAAGCGGCTCTATGCCCAGATGAAGGCGCGCCAGCCCGCCTTTGCCGAACAGCAGCCCGCCTTCCGCCAGCCCGAGTGGCAGCTCGACTACGAAATCTGACGCCGGCATCGGGGGAGCCGCAACCATGATCGAACACGTCGCCATCATCGGCGCGGGCTTTTCGGGCACGCTCCAGGCGATCAACCTCATCCGCCACGAAGGCCCGCGCGCGACGCTGATCGAGCGCGCCCCGGTGGCGGGCACCGGCCTCGCCTATGGCGCCGCCCACCCGTCGCACCTGCTCAACGTCCGCGCCGCGAACATGAGCGCCTTTCCCGACGATCCCGCGCATCTCGTCCGCTGGCTCGAAGCGCGCGGCGTGGAGGACGCCGCCACCAGCTTCGTGCCGCGCCGCGTCTACGGCGAATATCTGCGCGAGATGCTGGACGAGGCGCTCGCCCGCTATCCGGACCGCCTGCGCCTCGTCCGAGGCGAGGTGGAGGACGTGACCTTCGACGGCGAGGGCGCGACGCTTCAACTGACCGACGGCACGCTGCGCGCCGATGCCGCGGTGCTCGCGGTCGGCAACCTGCCGCCACACGACCCGCCGGGCCTCGACCCCGCCACGCTTTCCGCCGAACGCTACAAGGGCGATCCGTGGGACCCGAGCGTGCCCGAGGGCCTTTCCGACAGCGAAACCGTGCTGGTGATCGGCACCGGCCTCACCATGGTCGACGTGGCGCTGCTGCTGGAGGCACGCGGGTTCAGCGGCAAGATCGTCGCGGTGTCGCGCCGCGGCCTGCTGCCCCGCCCGCATGGCCCGGGGCAGGACTGGGACAAGCTCCGCGAGCGGCCCCGCACCAGGGCATCCGCACTCGTCCGCGCGGTGCGCGCGCGGGCCGAGCAGGTCGGCTGGCGCAACGCGGTCGACGAACTTCGCCCCTTCACCCAGCCGATGTGGGCCAATGCCAGCGGGGACGAGCGCGCCCGTTTCCTCCGCCACTTGCGCCCCTGGTGGGACGTCCACCGCCACCGCCTCGCCCCCGAGGTCCATGCCCGGCTCCAGGCGCTGATCGACCGCGGCCAACTGGAGATACGCGCCGCCAAAACGCTGGGCTTCATCGAGGGCCAGGACGGCATTGCCGTCACCCTCCGCCCGCGTGGAGAGGATGCGCCGGAGACGATCCTCGCCCAGCGCATCGTCAACTGCACCGGCCCGCTCGGCGACCTCGCCCGCAGCCGCGAGCCGTTGCTCCAGCGCCTCGCCGCCCGCGGCGTGATCCGCCCCGATCCGGCGCATATCGGCATCGACGTCGACAACCAGGGCCAGACCATCGCCGCCGACGGCACTGCCAACGCGACTCTCTACGCGCTGGGACCCATGACCCGCGGCGCCTTCTGGGAGATCGTCGCGGTACCCGACATCCGCACCCAGACCTGGGCGGTCGCCCGCCGCCTCTCCAACGCACATTGGGTCGGCGGCGAGGGTCTGTGACGAACTGGTAACATTTGACACTAAATCGGGAAGTGCGGTATCAGGTCGGCCATGACCGATACCGCCAATCCGCTCGGCCTCAACGGCTTCGAGTTCGTCGAGTTCACCTCGCCCGATCCGGACGCAATGGCGCGCCAGTTCGAGCAGCTGGGCTTCGTCCCCACCCATCGCCACCCGCGCAAGAACATCACCCGCTACAAGCAGGGCCGCATCAACCTGATGCTCAACCGCGACGATGCCGGCCGCGTCGCCGCCTTCCGTGGCGAGCATGGCCCCTCGGCGAGCGCGATGGCGTTCCGCGTCTCGGACCCGGTGGAAGCGATGAAATGGGCGCTCGCCCATGGTGCCAAGCCGACCGACGAAGACGATACCGTCATCCAGGGCATCGGCGGCTCCTATCTCTATTTCATCCAGGACGGCCATGACCTCTATGCCGACTGGGCCGAGTTCCCGGGCTGGCGCGAAGCCGAGGCCGAGAACAGCGTCGGGCTCGACCTGCTCGACCACCTCACCCACAATGTCCGCCGCGGCCAGATGCGGGTGTGGAGCGAATTCTACCGCACGCTCTTCGGCTTCGAGGAGCAGAAGTATTTCGACATCAAGGGCAAGGCAACCGGCCTGTTCAGCCAGGCGATGATCGCGCCGGACAAGGCGATCCGCATTCCGCTCAACGAGAGCCAGGACGACAACAGCCAGATCGAGGAATTCCTCCGCGAATATAATGGCGAAGGCATCCAGCACCTGGCGCTCACCACCGACGACATCTACGACACGGTCGAGCGCCTGCGCGCCCGTGGCGTGCGGCTGCAGGACACGATCGAGACCTATTACGAGCTGGTCGACAAGCGCGTCCCCGGCCACGGCGAAGACCTCGAGCGGCTGCGCAAGAACCGCATCCTGATCGACGGTTCGGTGGAAAACGACGAGGGCATCCTGCTCCAGATCTTCACCGAGACGATGTTCGGCCCGATCTTCTTCGAAATCATCCAGCGCAAGGGCAATGAAGGCTTCGGCAACGGCAATTTCCAGGCGCTGTTCGAGAGCATCGAGCTCGACCAGATCCGCCGCGGCGTGATCAAGGTCGACGCCTGACAAGTTCGGAGAGGGAGAGAGCCGGGGGTGCCGCCGCAGGAACAGCATGGCATACCCCGGCCCCACCGAACGAACCAAAGCCGTGGTCGTGGCGTAGCTACCGCAGTTGCGCCGTTGTCCCCCTCACCCTTCCGCCGCTTCGCGGCTCCCTCCCTCTCCCACAAGGGGAGAGGGAGAAGTACGCCAAAACTCCCTCTCCCCTTGTGGGAGAGGGAAGGGGCCCGCCGCCGAAGGCGGTGGGAAGGGTGAGGGGGACGGCGGGTCAAATGCGACACCCTGCGTCCAGGGGTAGGAAAATGGAGTAGGATGCGATCGGCATGACCCACTATTTCCCCGGCTTCGGCAACCACGTCTCCACCGAGGCCGTGCCCGGCGCTCTGCCGATCGGCCGCAACAGCCCGCAGCGGCCGCCTTATGGACTGTACGCCGAGCAGCTCTCCGGCACCGCCTTCACCGCGCCGCGCGCCGAGAACCGCCGCAGCTGGCTGTACCGCCTGCGCCCCAGCGCCGAGCATCCGCCCTACCAGCCCTATGCGGGCGCCCCCCTGTTCTCGCCCCACACCCCGGCGAAGCCGCTCGCGCCCAACCGCCTTCGCTGGGACCCGATCCCCGCCCCCGCCGCGCCGGCCGACTGGATCGACGGCATGGAGACGATGCTCGCCACCCGCGATCCCGCCGATCTGGAGGGCGTGGTCGTCCACCGCTACGCCGCCAATCGCGATATGGACGCGCGTGCGTTCGTCAACGCGGACGGCGAACTGCTCTTCATCCCCCAGGCCGGCGCACTGGCGCTGCTGACCGAACTCGGCCGCATCGACATCGCCCCCGGCCAGATCGCCGTCATCCCCCGCGGCGTCCGCTTCCGCGTGCTGCTGCCCGAGGGCGCCGCCACCGGCTATGTCGCCGAGAATTTCGGCGCACCGTTTCGCCTGCCCGATCTTGGGCCGATCGGCGCCAATGGCCTCGCCAACCCGCGCGATTTCGAGACCCCCGCCGCCTGGTTCGAGGACCGCGACGAACCGTTCGAGCTTGTGCAGAAGTCGTTGGCAAATCTGTGGATAACCACCCTGTCGCACAGTCCGCTCGACGTCGTGGCGTGGCACGGCAACCTCGCCCCCTATCGCTACGATCTCGCCCGGTTCAACACGATGAACACGGTGAGCTTCGACCATCCCGACCCCTCGATCTTCACCGTGCTGACCTCTCCGACCACCGTGGCGGGCCGCGCCAACGCCGATTTCGTGATCTTCCCGCCGCGCTGGATGGTGGCGGAAGACACGTTCCGCCCGCCCTGGTTCCACCGCAATGTGATGAGCGAGGCGATGGGGCTGATCCACGGCGCCTATGACGCCAAGGCCGAGGGCTTCGCGCCCGGCGGCCTCTCGCTCCACAACCTGATGGCGGGCCACGGCCCCGATGTGGCCAGCTGGCGCGGGGCGACCGAGGCCGCGCTCCAGCCGCACAAGATCGACGGTACCATGGCGTTCATGGTCGAGACCTGCTGGCCCTATCGCCCGACCGAACATGCGCTGGCGCACGCCCAGCCGGACTATGACGCGGTGTGGGAAGGATTCCCCAAGGCACAGCTGCCGTGATCTGCTCTACCGCCGCAGCAGACGCTCCCCTCCCGCTTGCGGGAGGGGTAGGGGGAGGGACTGACGTGGCAGCAGCGCTGATAGCGCTCAGCCCCTCCCCTAACCCCTCCCGCAAGCGGAAGGGGAACGCAGACTTGGAAGTTTCCCCCACCGCATGACCGATCGACTGACGAAAACCCCCGCCGGCGTGACGCTCGGCCCGCTCGACCTGATCCCCGACGGCACCGCGCGCAACTTCGTGCTGGAGATGCGCGCCGGCCGCTTCCACGGCTTCGTCGTCCGCCGCGGCGGCCAGGTCTATGGCTATGTCGATCGCTGTGCCCACATGCCCGTGCCGCTGACCCAGCAGCTCGACGCCTATCTCACCCCCGACGCCAGCCATATCCAGTGCAGCTGGCACGGCGCGCTCTACACCGTGGAGGAGGGCCGGTGCGTCGGCGGCCCTTGCGTCGGCGCGCGACTGCTTCCATGGCCCGTAACCATAATCGACGGCATGATCGTGACCGTTGGAGAGGACAAAGCATGACCCCCGACTTCGACTTCGCCCTCGGCGATTCCGCCGACATGATCCGCGACACCACCGCGCGCTTCGCCCGCGACAAGATCGCGCCCTTGGCCGCGCGGATCGATGCCGAGGACTGGTTCCCGCGCGACGAACTCTGGGCCGCGATGGGCGAACTCGGCCTGCACGGCATCACCGTGCCGGAGGCCGATGGCGGCCTCGGTCTCGGCTATCTCGAACATGTCATCGCCTGCGAGGAAGTCGCCCGCGCCTCCGCCTCGATCGGGCTCAGCTACGGCGCGCATTCGAACCTCTGCGTCAACCAGATCGCCCGCTGGGGCAATGAAGCGCAGAAGGCCAAGTACCTGCCCAAGCTGATCTCGGGCGAGCATGTCGGCAGCCTGGCGATGTCCGAGGCCGGTGCCGGCTCCGACGTCGTCTCGATGAAGCTCAAGGCCGAGAAGGTTCAGGGCGGCTATGTGCTGAGCGGCACCAAATTCTGGATCACCAACGCGGCGTACGCCGACACGCTGGTGGTCTACGCCAAGACCGGCGAAGGCTCGCGCGGCATCACGACGTTCCTGATCGAGAAGGACATGCCCGGCTTCGCGATCGGCCAGAAGATCGACAAGATGGGCATGCGCGGCTCGCCCACCTCGGAACTGGTGTTCACCGATTGCGAAGTGCCCGAGGCGAACGTGATGGGCCCGCTCAACGGCGGCGTCGCGGTGCTGATGAGCGGGCTCGACTATGAGCGCACCGTGCTCGCCGGCATCCAGCTCGGCATCATGCAGGCCTGTCTCGACGTCGTGCTGCCGTACCTGCGCGAGCGCAAGCAGTTCGGCCAGGCGATCGGCAGCTTCCAGCTGATGCAGGCCAAGGTCGCCGACATGTATGTCGCGCTCAATTCCGCCCGGGCCTATGTCTATGCCGTGGCGCGCAGCTGCGACGCGGGCAAGACGACGCGCTTCGACGCGGCCGGCGCGATCCTGCTGGCCAGCGAAAACGCCTTCCGCGTCGCCGGCGAGGCGGTGCAGGCGCTGGGCGGCGCCGGCTACACCAAGGACTGGCCGGTCGAGCGCTTCCTCCGCGACGCCAAGCTGCTCGACATCGGCGCGGGGACCAACGAGATCCGCCGCATGCTGATCGGCCGCGAATTGCTGGGGGCGGCGGCGTGAGCGCGCTTCTTCTTAAGCCCCTCCCCTTCAGGGGAGGGGTTGGGGTGGGGCACTTCGCCCCCAGCCGCGGATTCGCTCGTCGGTCATCCCCCACCCCAACCCCTCCCCTAAAGGGGAGGGGCTAAGCAGCATGACCGCCCCCATCCTTCCCACCGCCGTCAACCCCGACAGCGACCAGTTCCGCGCCCAGGCCGCGCACCACCGCGCGCTCGCCGAGAAGCTCCGCGCCGATGTTGCGCAGGCCGCACTCGGCGGCAGCGAGTCCGCCCGCGCCAAGCATGTCGCGCGCGGCAAGTTGCTCCCCCGTGAGCGAGTCGAGCGGCTGCTCGATCCGGGCAGCCCCTTCCTCGAGATCGGCCAGCTCGCCGCCTGCGACCTCTATGACGGCGAGGTCCCCGGCGCCGGCATCATCGCCGGCATCGGCCGCGTCTCGGGCCGCAGCTGCATGATCGTCTGCAACGACGCCACCGTGAAGGGCGGGACCTACTACCCGATGACGGTGAAGAAGCATCTCCGCGCACAGGAGATCGCCGAAGCCAACCGCCTGCCCTGCATCTATCTGGTCGACAGCGGCGGCGCCAACCTGCCGCACCAGGCCGAGGTGTTCCCGGACAAGGAGCATTTCGGCCGCATCTTCTTCAACCAGGCGACAATGTCCGCGCAGGGCATCCCGCAGATCGCCTGCGTGATGGGCAGCTGCACCGCGGGCGGCGCGTACGTGCCGGCCATGTCCGACGAGAGCGTGATCGTCCGCAACCAGGGCACGATCTTCCTCGCCGGCCCGCCGCTGGTGAAGGCGGCGACCGGCGAGGAAATCAGCGCCGAGGATCTCGGCGGCGGCGACCTCCATGCCCGCCGCTCGGGCGTGGTCGATCATCTGGCCGAGAATGACGAGCATGCGCTGACCATCGTCCGCGACATTGTCAGCCATTTGCCCGCCGACCGCGTCCCCGATATCGCGCTGAAGGCCCCGCGCCCGCCCAAATACGCGGCCGAAGAGCTGTACGGCATCCTCCCCGCCGATGTCCGCGCGCCCTATGACGTGCACGAGGTGATCGCGCGGCTGGTCGATGCTTCCGAGTTCCACGAATTCAAGGCGCTGTACGGCAGCTCGCTGGTCTGCGGCTTCGCGCATATCTGGGGGATGCCGGTCGCGATCCTCGCCAATAACGGCGTGCTGTTCTCCGAAAGCGCGCAGAAGGGCGCGCATTTCATCGAGCTGGCCTGCCAGCGCCGCATCCCGCTGCTCTTCCTCCAGAACATCTCCGGCTTCATGGTCGGCGGGAAATATGAGGCGGAAGGCATTGCGAAACATGGCGCCAAGCTGGTGACGGCGGTGGCGACGGCAACCGTGCCCAAGCTCACCATCCTGATCGGCGGCAGCTTCGGCGCCGGCAATTACGGCATGTGCGGCCGGGCCTATTCGCCCCGCTTCCTGTTCAGCTGGCCCAATGCCCGCATCAGCGTGATGGGCGGCGAGCAGGCGGCGAGCGTGCTGGCGACGGTCCACCGGGATGCCGCGGGCTGGTCGCCGGAGGAAGCCGAGGCGTTCAAGGCGCCCATCCGGCAGAAGTATGAGGACGAGGGCAATCCCTGGCACGCCACCGCGCGGCTGTGGGACGACGGCATCATCGATCCGGCGCAAACCCGCGACGTGCTGGGCCTCGCGCTGGCGGCGACGCTCAACGCGCCGATCCCGGAGCGGCCGCAGTTCGGCGTGTTCCGGATGTGAGGGGCGAACCGGCCCCTCCAATTCCTCCCCGGCACGGGGAGGGGGACCGCGCGGCGCAGCCGCGTGGTGGAGGGGAAATGCCCGAAATCCTCCGCACGCCCCGCCGAGCGGTCGAACAGGCCCGCGAGGATCGCGCCAAGCTGGAGTTGCCGGAAGTTCTCCTCTGGCAGCAGTTGCGCAAGCGCCCGGGCGGGTTCAAGTTTCGCCGCCAGAACCCACAGCTCGGCTATCGGATCGATTTTGCCTGCCTGGAGGCCCGGCTCGCGATCGAAGTAGACGGCGAGGCCCATGCACGTGGCGACCGGCCAGAACGCGACGCTCGCCGCGATAGCAGCCTCGAGCAACGCGGCTTCGGTACGCTTCGCATCCCCGCCAGCGAGATCCTGCGCGACCTCGACGCCGTCCTGGTCCATATCGTTCGCGCCTGCCGCGCGCGGCTTCCCCTCCACCACCGGCTTTCGGCCGGCGGTCCCCCTCCCCGTTCCGGGGAGGAATTTCAAGGCTGAAACGCATGCTCCTCCCCCTCCTCGCCCTCACCCTGGCCCCGCAGACCGCCGGGCTGCCCCCGCCCGCTGCCAACCCGCCGCGCAGCGTGCCGTCGCCGAGCAAACTGCCCCCGGCCAACCCGCTCGCGCCGCCAGACGGCAGCGACGAACGGGCGGTGCTCGCGACGGTCGAGCGCCTGCTCGCCGGGATCAACACGCGCGATGCTGCGGCGGTGCGCAGCGTCTTGCGTGCAGAGGGCGGCGCGACGATCGTCACGGAAGCGGCGGATGGCGCCTCGGTCCGGTTCATGGCGTGGCCGGAATTACTGGCGCGCTTCGAGCCCGGGTCCGATACCTTCGAGGAGCGTATTTCCACGCCGGCGGTCGAAATCGACGGCGACCTCGCGATGGTGTGGGCGCCCTATGTCTTCCGGCTCAACGGCAAGGTGCACCATTGCGGCACCGACCATTTCAGCCTGGTCCGCGAGAACGGCGCCTGGAAGATCGCCAGCCTGAGCTGGAACCAGCGCACCACCGGGTGCCCGGCATGACGGCCCGCGACACGCTGTTCGTCCTCGACACCGACTGGGCCGACCCGGCCTATGGCGGCACGCGGCGCTTCTACTGCAAGGACTGCATCACCGTGGAGGGCCTGCTCGCCGCCTTCCCGGAGCGCGCCGCGAACATCGCGGTGATCCGCGTCGCCTGGCCGCGTCCCCGCGCCGCGGTGATCGCGCGGCTTGGCGAGGAAAACCAGAACCTCCCCGCGCTCGCCTTTGCCGAGGGCGGGTTCGCGAACGACATCGAGGGCGTGCTCGCCGCGCTCCACACCCGCCATGGCTTTCCGGAGCGCCACCCGTGAGGGGCTGTCCTACACAAGCGAAATCTGCCTAGGCTCGGCCATGGCCACCGGACCAAACATCGCCGTTATTTTCTTGATCGACATGCGCGACTTTCATCAAGTTCGCGCCGGCCGGGAGTGCCTATCATGCTGAAATCGCTGCTCATCGCCAATCGCGGCGAAATTGCCTGCCGCATCATTCGCACCGCCCGGGCGATGGGTTTGCGCACGATCGCGGTCTATTCGGACGCCGACTCGAACGCGCTCCACGTCCGCCAGGCCGACGCGGCCGTGCATATCGGCCCGTCCCCAGCGCGCGAGAGCTATCTGGTCGGCGACAAGATCATCGCGGCGGCCAAGGCGACCGGCGCGGAAGCCGTCCACCCGGGCTATGGCTTCCTTTCCGAAAATGCCGACTTCGCCGAGGCGGTCATCGCCGCCGGGCTGGTCTGGGTCGGGCCGAAGCCGGACAGCATCCGCGCCATGGGCCTCAAGGATGCCGCCAAGGCGCGGATGATCGCGGCGGGCGTGCCGGTCACCCCCGGCTATCTGGGCGAGGACCAGTCGCCCGAGCGGCTCCAGGCCGAGGCCGGTGCGATCGGCTATCCGGTCCTGATCAAGGCGGTCGCGGGTGGCGGCGGCAAGGGCATGCGGCGGGTGGAAAGCGCCGCCGACTTCGCCGACGCGCTCGCCAGCTGCAAGCGCGAGGCAGCCTCCTCCTTCGGCGACGACCGGGTGCTGCTGGAAAAGTACATCCTCAGCCCCCGCCATATCGAAGTGCAGGTGTTCGGCGACACCCATGGCAATGTCGTCCACCTGTTCGAGCGCGACTGCTCGCTCCAGCGCCGCCACCAGAAGGTGATCGAGGAAGCCCCCGCGCCCGGCATGGACGGCGATACCCGCGCGGCGATCTGTGCGGCGGCGGTGCGCGCGGCCAAGGCGGTCGACTATGTCGGCGCAGGGACGATCGAGTTCATCGCCGACGCCAGCGAAGGCCTGCGCGCCGACCGCATCTGGTTCATGGAAATGAACACCCGGCTGCAAGTCGAGCATCCGGTGACCGAGGAGATCACCGGCGTCGACCTGGTCGAATGGCAGCTCCGCGTCGCCAGCGGCGAGCCGCTGCCCAGGCGGCAGGAGGAGCTGTCCATCAACGGCTGGGCGGTGGAAGCGCGGCTCTATGCGGAGGATCCGGCCAAGGGGTTCCTGCCCAGCGTTGGGCGGCTCGAACATTTCAGGGTTGGTGGGTACCGCATCGAAAGCGGAATTGTCGAAGGGGGCGCGATCTCGCCCTTCTATGACCCGATGATCGCGAAACTCGTTGCCGCGGCGCCCACGCGCGAAGAGGCCATCGCCGATCTGCAAGGCATGTGCGCGACCTGCGACGTTTGGCCGATCCGGACCAATGCTGGGTTTTTGGCGAAGCTGCTCGACGCACCACCGTTCCAGGCCGGACAAATCGACACGGGGTTCATCGCGCGAGAGCAGGACAGGCTGGTTGCCAAGCCCGAACTCAGCGCGGATGCCCTCGACGCTGCGTTATGCCTTCTTTATCCGGCTGAGGAAGCGAGAACGCTTGCCAGCTCCGGGTTTCGCTTGAACGCGCAACCCAATCTAGGCGTACGGCTGCTGATCGACGACGCGCCTGTCGAAGCAGAACTTCCGCAAGACGTTTTCCCGCACGCGAACAACGCCGCGCGCGCTATCCCTTTGAATACGGGGGTGGTGAAGTTTCATCAGGGCTATGCCTTTTCGGTGCAGCCTTGGGCGTTCCGGTCTCAAGGATTGGGCACTGCCGCCGACGGCGCCCTGCTCGCTCCCATGCCCGGCCGCGTCACCGCGGTGGACGTCACGCCGGGCGCGCACGTCGCCAAGGGCCAGCGGCTCGTCACGTTGGAGGCGATGAAGATGGAGCACGCCCTCACCGCCCCGTTCGACGGCACGATCGCCGAACTTCCGGTCACCGCCGGCGGGCAGGTCACCGAAGGCACGCTGCTCGTGCGCGTGGAGAAAGCGGCATGATCTTCCGCGACGCCACCCTTGCCGACCTGCCCGCGATCGTCGCGCTGCTCGACGACGACGATCTCAGCCGCGGCCGCGAGGACGCCTCGCTGCCGCTCGATCCGCGCTACGAAATGGCCTTCGCCGATATCGATCGGGACCCCAATCAGCGGCTGATTGTCGCAGAACGGGACGGTGCGGTGGTCGGCACGATGCAGCTCAGCTACCTGCCCGGCATCGCCTTTCGCGGTGCGTGGCGGGGCCAGATCGAGGCGGTGCGGATCGCTTCCGCCCTGCGCGGCGAAGGACTTGGCGGGCAAATGATAGACTGGGCGGTAGCCGAGTGCCGCGCGCGCGGCTGCCGCATGGTGCAGCTGATGTCGCTGCAGAGCCGCGTCGACGCGCACCGCTTCTACGAAACGCGCGGCTGGACCAAGAGCCATTTCGGCTTCAAGCGGAAACTGGACGAGGACCAGGGCTGAATGGCACGCTTTTTCGACGAATGGCAGATCGGGGACCGTATCGAGCACGCGCTGCGGCGGACGGTGACCGAGACCGACAATCTGCTGTTCACCGCGCTCACCCACAACACCCAGCCGCTGCACCTCGATGCCGAGGCGGCGCGCGCGTCCGAATTCGGCCAGATCCTGGTCAACGGCACCTATACGTTCAGCCTGATGATCGGCGTCACCGTGGCGGACACGACCGCAGGATCGCTGGTCGCCAATCTCGGCTATGACAAGCTCGTCATGCCCAAGCCGGTCTTCCTCGGCGATACGCTGCGCGCCAGTTCCGAGGTGGTCGAGCTGCGACCGAGCAGGTCGCGCCCCGGTCAGGGCATCGTCACCTGGCGCCACCAGATGCACAACCAGCGCGACGAATTGGTCTGCGAATGCCTGCGATCGGCATTGCTGCGCAGCCGTTCGGCCTGACGCGCGTTTCGACCCGCGATGCAAGCTTTCGATGTGATCGTCATTGGCGGCGGGGCTGCCGGTATCGGCGCCGCCCGCACCCTTTTCGACGCCGGCAGGAACGTGCTGCTGGTGGAGGCCGATGCGCGCCTCGGCGGCCGTGCCCGGACCGAGCATGTCGACGGCATGGCGCTCGACCTCGGCGCCGGCTGGCTGCACTCGGCCGAGCACAATCCCTGGGTGGAGATCGCCGCCCTGCACGGTTTCGTGCTGGATCGCACGCTGCCGCGCTGGCGCGAGCAGTGGCGCGAGATCGGCTTCTCGCATGCCGATCAGCGCGACGCGGCCAAGGCGTTCGCTGCCTTCGAGAAGCGGCTGCGCAAGGATCCGCCGCCGGGCGACCGCGCCGGTGCGGCACTTGTGCCGGGCAGTCCGTGGGGGGCATGGATCGACGCAGTCAGCGGCTTCGTCAATGGAGTCGATACCGCCAAACTGTCGATTGCCGACTATCTCGCCTATGAAGACGCTGCGACCGAAACCGACTGGCGCGTCCCCGCCGGCTATGGCGCGCTGGTGGCGGCACAGGCGGCAGGCCTGCGCGTCGCGCTCGCCACCCCGGTGACGGCGATCGATCGCGCGGGCACGGCGCTCAAACTGCACACGCCGCGCGGCACGCTGGTGGCGGGCCAGGCGATCGTCACCGTCTCTACCGATATCCTCGCGCGCGGCGACATCGTACTCGGCGGCCATGACGACATCCTCCACGCCGCGGCGGCGCTGCCGCTCGGGCTGGCCGACAAGCTGTTCCTGGCGATCGATCTGGGCGCGGACGAGCTGGAGGCCAATGCCCATCTGCTCGGCGATCCGCGCAACGTCATCACCGGCACCTATACGCTCCGCCCGTTCGGCCGCCCGGTGATCGAGGCGATGTTCGGCGGCGAGGGCGCGCGCGAGATGGCCGAGCGTGGCCTGCAGGGCGCCGCCGACTTCGCGATCGAGGAACTCTGCGCGCTGCTCGGCGGCAAGTGGCGGCGGCGGCTGCGGCTGCTCGCGGGATCGGCATGGAGCCGCGAGACGCATGTCCGCGGCGGCTACAGCCACGCGCTGCCGGGTCGTGCCTCGGCCCGGGAGGTCCTCGCGACCCCCGTCGATCCGCGCATCCGCTTCGCCGGCGAGGCGTGCTCGGCAACGGAATTTTCAACCGTGCACGGCGCCTACAAGACCGGCGTCGCCGCCGCTCGCGCGCTGCTTGGCTAAGCCGCGCGGCGCTTCGCCGGCTCCGGATTGGAAAATTCCATCTCGTCGTCGATGCCGCCGAAGCTGAGCGCCATCAGGTCGCGCGTATAGCTCTGGTGCACCCGCCACGGCTTGCGGTGCCCCTGGCGGGGCAGCAGGGATAGCGCGCGCCGGACATAGCCCGAGGTGAAGTCGAGGAAGGGCTGCGCCTCCACCGGCCCGGCAGGCTGCGGCGTCACCTGCCGGATGCCGCGCGACGCCATCGCGTTCAGCAGCCGCGTGACATAGCGCGCGGTCAGGTCCGCCTTCAGCGTCCAGCTCGCATTGGTGTAACCGAAGGCGATCGCGAAATTGGGTACGCCGGAGAACATCATGCCCTTGTAGGTCAGCCGCTCCGACCAATCGACCAGCCTCCCGTCGACCATCACCGGGATGCCGCCCATCAGCTGGACCTCGAGGCCCGTCGCGGTGACCACCAGGTCGGCCGCGAGTTCGCGGTCGGATGCGAGCCGGAGACCGTCGGGCGTGAAGCGCTCGATCTGATCGGTCACCACCTCCGCGCGGCCTTCGCGGAGCGCGGCAAACAGATCGGCGTCGGGCACCAAGCAGAGGCGCTGGTCCCAGGGATTGTAGCTGGGGGTGAAGTGGGTGGCGACGTCATAGTCATGGCCCAACTCGCACCGCACCATCTCGACCAGCCGTTCCTTGGCCTTGGCAGGATGCCGCCGCGCCAGTGCGTAGAAATACTGGCCGAGCAGCACGTTCTTCCAGCGGGTGAGCCCATAGGCCAGCTTGGCGGGGAGCACGCGCCGCAGGGCATTGGCGATCCGATCCTGCGATGGCCGGGCGACGATATAGGTCGGCGAGCGCTGCAGCATGGTGACGTGCGCCGCCTGCTTGGCGAGTTCGGGCACCAGCGTCACCGCCGTCGCACCGCTGCCGATCACGACGACGCGCTTGCCCGCATAGTCGATATCCGGCGTCCAGAATTGCGGATGCACCACCCGGCCGCGGAACGCCTCGCGCCCCGGGAAGTCCGGCAGATGCCCGCGCGCGTAATTGTAGTAGCCCGCGCAGAGGAACAGGAAGCTGCAGCTGAACTGGCGTCGGCGGCCTGCGGCCACTACCGTCACCGTCCACAGCGCTTCTTCAGTCGACCAAGCGGCCTCGGTCACCTTGTGCTGGTAGCGAATGTGGCGATCGATCCCGAATGCCTGCGCGGTATCCTGCAGGTAGCGGAGGATAGCGTCCCCGTCGGCGATGGCTTTGGCGTCGGTCCAGGGCCGAAACGAAAAGCCCAGCGTGAACATGTCCGAGTCCGATCGGATACCGGGGTAGCGGAACAGGTCCCAGGTACCACCCATCCGCTCGCGACCTTCGAGGATCGCATAGGTACGGCCAGGGCAATGGGTCTGCAGGTGATACCCCGCAGCGATCCCCGACAGCCCCGCGCCCACGACGAGTACGTCGAAATGTTCGCGCATTGTTTGCCTCTCCTGCGAGGCATGGTTGCACGCCCTTCGACGTTCGCCAATCAATAATCCCGCGAATAGCGCAGCGTCGCCCCCGATCCGCCGAACGAACTCGTCTGCGACAACACGCTGAGCGCGCGCGACAGCGAGATTTCCAGCTGCGTCGCGGTGAAGCCGCGGGCATCGGTGATGATCTCGATATAGATATTGTTGGTGATGTACTTGCCCGCCGCCAGCGAGGTGCCGCGTCCGGTGGTATCGTCGGCACCGAGCACGCGCAGCCGATCGATACCCGTCGCCGACTTGAGCTGTCCGAGCGGGTTGAGCCCGCCGCCCGTTGCCCGCAGCGAGTTGAGCGCCGCGGCGAGCTGGATCGCCTCGGTCGCCGAGAGATTAGTCACGTTCGTCCCGAAGAACAGCCGCGACAGCACCTCGTCCTGCGGCAAGGCCGGGTTGGAGGTAAAGGCGATCTGCGGCTTCTGCGCGGTGCCGGTGATGTTGAGGATCGCGGTGACGCCCTCCGCCGTCGTGTTGGCCGAGATGTCGATCGTCGGGTTGGTCAGCTCCGCCCCCTGGAAGCTGATCACGCCCTTGGTCAGGTCGAAGCGACGGCTGGCGAAGCTGTAGGTGCCGCGCACCACTTCCATCGTGCCGCGGATCTGCGGGTTTAGCGTCGTGCCGCCGATCGTGATGTTCGCCTGCCATTCGGATTCGAGGCCCATCCCGCTCACCATCAGGCGATTGTCGGCGCGCACCCGGATCGCGAGGTCGAAATTGCCGAAGGCACGCGGCGGCTTCTTGGCCTGGGCCTGCTGGCTGGGATCGGCATCCCCCTTGCGCCGCACGCCGGTCAGCTCGGGAATTTCGGCCGCGCCCTGGCGGATGATCTGGTAGTTCGCCTCGGGGATGTTGATCTGCCCCTCGATCCGCTGGACATCGGCGCTCTTGGTGATGGTGAGCGTGCCGCTCGCCGTCGCGCCCAGTGCCTCGCTGCGGGCGAGACGGGCGTCGTCCAGCTTCACCGAGATCGCCATCGGAAAGCCCTCGGCCGAGGACAGGCCGACGCGGCCGCTGGCGCTGACGCTGCCGTCGCCCGCCTTGGCGCTCAGCTGGTTGAGCACAAAGGCGTCGTTGGAGAACTGGCCGTCGATCTTGAGATTGGTCAGCCGCGTGCCGGTGCCTTCATTGTCGTAGGTCAGGTTGTCGGCGCGCACGACGCCGTTGAGCTGCGGGCGATCGACCCGTCCGGTAAAGTCCGCCGCCATGCCGATCGCGCCGGTGAGCTGCTGGTTGGGCAGCCCGGCAAAGGCGAAGGGCAGTGCCGCCGGTCCGTTGTAGCGAATGCCGCCGGAGAGCGGCGCCGCCATCAGCCGCTCGGTCCAGCTGCCCGCGCCGGGCCCGAGCGGACGCAGCGTCGTGACGACGCGGCCGATGGTGGCGGTACCGCGGCGGATCAGCGCGCGCAGGTCGCCGCCATCGGGCAGCAGCTTGCCGACCACGCTGATATGCACGGGCGTCGAGACGCGGACGAGGCTGGAGCGGGTGAGATCGTCGATCTCCAGCCGCATGTCGGCGCTCGGGAACGCATCCGGCGCGGTCTGGGCGAAGTCGAGGCTGCCGGTCGCGGTGCCGCCAATGCCGAGGTCCGGCACGAAGGTGTTGACGATCGCCAGGTCGAGCTTGTCGAGCCGCGCCTGCAGCACGGTGCCGTCGCCATAGCGGCCGGCGAGGCGCAGGCTGCCCTGGTCGAAGTCGATCTGCGTCGGCAACAGCCGGTAGGTGCCATTCTCGATCGCAATCCGCGCGGCCTGGGGCGTGCGGAACTTGACCCCGCTCGCCTGCCCCTGGAGCGCCGCCGTCCACAGGGTCGGCGTCATCCGCCCATTGAGGGCGACATCGAACGCCACGCCCGACGAGCCGCTCGCGACCGCCTGCACGGTGCCGTTGCCGCCGCGATAGTCGATCTTGGCGCGCGCGGTGCGCAGCAGGAAGTCACCGCGCTTGAGATTGGCGACCTGCACGTCGGCGACGACCTGGGGCTGCTCGGCCAGCACGATGCTGGCATTGGCGATCGCGCGACCGATCGTAAGCTCGGCGACGCCCGGGATCGCCGCGTTGGCCGCGGTCGCCTGGATATCGGCACGCTGGAATTTGCCCTCGGCGCCGAGATTGGCGACGCCATCGACGCCTGATCCCCGGAAGCTCAACTGGCCGGCGAACGGTCCCGCGGGCGTTGCCTGCAGCTGGCCGGCGATGTCCATGCCCGCGAAGCGCGCGGCATTCACCTGGATCGCCAGCGCCTTGCCGGTCCGCACCAGCACATCGGCGTTGAACGGCCCGTAATTGCTCTCGCCGGTGGCGGTCACCGCATAGGCATCCCCGCGCCCGACCACCTTGGCCTCTACCTTGGCGAGCCCGACGCCAAGCCCCGGCTTCTCGGCACGCAGCAACAGCTGCGGCGCGTTGAGGGTCCCGCTCACCTGCGCGCTCAGCGGGCCATATTGATCGGAGACGGCGTCCGCCGTGATCCGGATCGGTCCCGCGGGGTCATAGGTCCCCTGCCCCCGCAGCACCCGGAATTGCGGCGCCTTGAGGCGAACATCGGCGATGCCGATCACCCCGCGCGGATCGAGGTTCAGCCGCGCCGAGGCGACCGTGTTGCCGCCCAGGAAGTTGCGGACGCCTTCGTTGAACAGCTTGCGGGTGCGCCCCGCGACTTTCCCGCGGATCCCCCAGCCGCCGCCCGGGGCGGTGTAGAGCTCGGCATCGGTGTTGAGGTCGACCACGCCGACCCCTGCGATCGTGTAATCGTTGATCCGCCCCTTGAGCGCGCCGGTATAGCGCCCCTTGGCCATGTCGGCAGCGACGATCGCGGTCGCGTCGATCTTGTCCGACTTCAACCGCAGATTGTCCGAGAGGATGCGGCTGCCCGAAATGGCGAGATCGCCATTGACCGTCACGTTGGTGACCAGCCCACCCGCCGCGGCATTCAGCCCCGAGACCCGCGCCGCCCGCGCACGCACTGGCACCAGGATGCGATCCGAATCCACGCGGGCGCGGCCCTCGGCATAGAGCTGCTCGACCACCGTCTCGCCAAAGCCGATCGCGCCGGCGGAGAGCTTGTAGTCGACCATCGGCGTCGCGAAGGCGCCTTCCAGCGCGAGCGAGGCGCGCACCGATCGGCCGACCAGCTTCGGCGCGATCGTACCCGGCTTCAGCAGCAGCGCGTCGACATGCACGCCGTGGAATTGGTTGTTGCCGAGATCGACAAGGCCCCGCGCCTGCGCCGAAAGCGCATCCGACTTGAGCTTGATCACGCCATCGGCCTTGCGATCGGCCCAGCGGAAATCGGTGTCGAGCCTCAGCCCCGGCGCGGTCAGCCGCTCGACCGGGCCTTGCAGATAGCGCCCGGGATGCGTCATGCCACGGATCTGGAACCGGCCATTGTCCGCCGTCACGTCCAGGTCGGCGAGGCTTCTGCCACCCAGCGTCGCGATCCCCTTGCCCTGCCAGTGCTTCCAGTCGCCCGCACCCTGCACGCTTGCCACCAGCGGCGCCTGCAACCTGGCGAGCCCCGCGACCAGACCGCCCTTGGGCGCGCTCAGCCGCAGATCGATGTCGAGGCGGTTAGCCGCCGGCACGGCGTCGAGCTTCAGTGCCAGCCGATCGCCGCCTGCCACGCCGCGTGCGGCGATGGTGCCGGCATCGGCGACGATCTGCGCACGCCCGTCGGAGAGATGCGCCGAACCGCGCAGCTGCGCAATGTGCCGCTGACCGTCCACCGCCGGCGCGATGTCGATCCGCGCGACGGCCAGCCGCGCCACGTCGATATTGAGGTCCGGCAGCAGCGGCGCGTTGGGATCGCCGGACGGCTTCAGCTCGGGGAGCCGCGCGAGGCGGATCTCAGGGCTCTCCAGATTGCGGATGTCGATGCGGTTGTTCAGATAGGAGAGCGGCCGCCAGTCGAGCCGGATCTCCTGCGCCGTGGCGAACACCCCCTTGGTATCGCTCACGCGCACGTCGCGCAGGATCATGCCGCCATAGATCGAGCCATCGATGCGCCCGATGCGGAAGCCCAGGCCGGATTCGAGCTTCAGCCGCGCGAGCTGGTCGGCGATGAGCCGCCGTCCCGGTTGGGTATCGAGCCCGAGCACGGCGAGCCCCGCCAGCGCGGCGAGCGCCGCCAGCCCCGTCGCAACCCACAAGGCGACTTTCGCCCAGAGCGGCCTGCCGGACCGCACTACCGTCACCGTCTCGATTTCGGGCACGTTGTCCGCCATTAAAATGCCTGCCCGATCGAGATGTAGAGCGCGATTTTCGACTCGTTCTTCTTGCGTGCGATCGGCGTCGCGACGTCGATGCGCAGCGGGCCGAAGTTGGTGTAGAGCCGGCCGCCGATACCCGCGCCGAAGCGCAGGTTGCGGCCGGTCGGCGTGGTGCCTTCATAGACCTGGCCGGCGTCGAGGAAGGGCACGATGCCGTAGTTGCCGAAGCGATAGCGCGCCTCGATCCCGAACTCGTTGAACGAACGGCCGCCGACCGGCTTGTCATCCGGCGATCGAGGCCCGAGCTCCTGATAGCCGAACCCTCGGACCGATCCGCCGCCGCCGCCATAATAGCGGCGCGACGGCGGCAGATCGTCGCGCGAGATACCGTTGATCGAGCCGGCGCGCGCGCGGCCGGCGATGACGATATTGCTGGTGACCGGGTAATAGCCGTCCACCTCCAGCATCATCCGCGCATAGGGCCGCGCCTGTCCGCGCACCGAGGTTTCGGCGCTCAGATTGCCCTTGATGCGATAGCCGCGGGTCGGGTTGAGCAGGTCGTCGGACGTGTCATAGCCGAGGAAGGTCGGAATCGCCGCGATCAGCCAGGTGCCGCGATCACGCTTGCCGCTATTATAGTTGTAGCGGTCCTCGTTCGAGCCGACCAGTTCGGCGCCGTAATAATAGGTCCAGCGCTTCTGCCAGATCGGCGTCGAATCGCGCGAGATGCGGGCCGAAAGCGTGCTGGTGAACGCCTCGAACGCGTCATAATCCTGGTGGTTGAGCGACGCGGTGACCAGGAAGGTGCGATCGCGCCTGCCGGCGTTGGAGCGGCGAAAGGTCGTCGTCAGTGCCTGTTCCTGCGTACCAAGGATGCTGCTGATCGTCAGCGCGCCTTCGGGCGGGAACAGGTTGCGGTGCGCCCAGCTCGCCTGGAGCTTGATGCCCTGCCCCGTGCTGTAGCCGAGTTCACCCGCCAGCGTGCGCGCCTTGCCGGCCACCTGCCGCACCAGCAGATCCACCTGCTCGGTGCCGTCCGGCCCGGGCCGGCCGGTGCGCTGCGGCTCGACCGAGACGGTGGAGAACAGCCCGGTCGCGATCAGTGCCTGGCGCAAATCGTCGACCTTGCGGCTGTCGTAGATCGCGCCCTCCCGGTAGCGACGGAAGATGTCGATATGGTCCGGCGTGAACACCTGGCGATTGCCCGCCGTCTGGATCTGGCCGAAGCTCGCGCGTGGGCCGAGCGTTACCGGCAGCGTATAGTCGCCGGTGTGGGTGGCATCGTCGAGCACGATGTCGCGCTGGCCCAGTTCGATGAACGGATAGCCCTGTTGCGGCATGCGCAGCGAGACATTGGCCTCGGCCGCCAGTACCCGATTGGCCTGGATGGGATCGCCCGGGTTGAGGTTGAGCTCGCGATCGAGCAGCCCCGGCGGCACCGTCGGATCGCTCTCGATGCGGATCGTGCCGAGCCGGTAGAGCCGCCCCGGCGACGCGACGATGGTGGCCTGCACGCTGCCGGAATTGGGCGGATCCTGGGTGATCGAAAGCGCGGCGGTTGCGTCATAATAGCCGAGCGACTTCATCAGCCGCAGCGCCAGCTTCTCGTCCTCGCGGCCACGCGCCGAGACCATCGCGGCATTGGCAGCCTTGCCCTTGCCATGCTGGAGCGCGGATAGCTGGCGGAACTGGCCGTCGAGCCGCAGTTCCTCGAGGCCGGACACGCGCGTGGTGTAGCGAATGGCCGGCGCCTTCTCCGAGTCGTCGGCGGTGTCGGCGACGGGCGCCACCTTGAAGTCCGCGAGCGGCGGCAGCGGTGCCGCCATCTCGGGCGCTTCCGCACCCGCGGGCGCAAAGCCCTGTTCGGCGGCCTGCGCCGGGACAGTCGCGGACGGCTGCACTGTCTGCGCCGCCGGCTTCGATGCAGCAGCGGCGGGCGCAGCCGGCTTCTGGAAGCCGCCCAACGGCTCGAGCGGCGCATTGATGTCGTCGCTCAGCTTGGGCAGCGCAGCGTCGAACGCGGCGTCCGGTACGATCGGCGTGGTCGCCTGGGGATCGGCGGGCGCGGTGGCCTGTGCCGGCAGGCTCGGCTGCGGCGCGCCCTGCCCAGGCTTGGGATCGTTTAGCTGGGCATGGGCGATGGCGGGCACGAAACCCGCCCCCGCAAGCGCGGCGACCCAAACCACCCGAACCCCTTTACCCACGCGCCTCCTTCTGGAGCCGCGATTGAATCCGGCCCGCACGACTTCGTAACGGTCCGTAGCCGATTTGGCTCCCCCGTTGCGGCGCTCCAAGCAATGCGCGCGATCAAAGGCAAGGCTCGAGCGCCTTGGCGCGCGTACGATATCGGTGCAGTAACGGCTCGGTATAGCCGTTGGGCTGCGCCACGCCTTCGAAGATCAGCGCGCGCGCCGCCTGGAGGGCGAGGCTCTCCGTCTCACGGCCGGCCATCGGCTGGTAGAGCGGATCCCCGGCATTCTGCGCGTCCACCTTGGCCGCCATGCGCCGCAGCGCCGCCTCCACCTGCTCCACCGTCGCGACGCCGTGGAGCAACCAGTTGGCGATGTGCTGCGACGAGATACGCAGCGTCGCGCGATCCTCCATCAGCCCGATGTCATGGATGTCCGGCACCTTCGAGCACCCGACGCCCTGGTCCACCCAGCGGACGACATAGCCGAGGATGCCCTGGGCATTGTTGTCCAGCTCACGCTCAACCTCGTCGGTGTTCCAATTGCGTCCGCCGGCGAGCGGCACCGTCAGCAGATCGGCAAGCGGCGGCACTTCGGGGGCAAGCGCGCGCTGGCAGGCGGCGACATCAACCTGGTGATAATGCGTCGCGTGCAGCGTCGCTGCGGTAGGGCTTGGCACCCAGGCGGTGGTGGCACCGCTTTGCGGATGGGCGATCTTCTGCGCGAGCATATCGGCCATGCGATCGGGCGCCGCCCACATCCCCTTGCCGATCTGCGCGCGACCGGCGAGGCCGCAGTCGAGCCCGATGCGGACATTGCGCGCTTCATAGGCAGCGATCCAGCGCGCCGCCTTCATCTCGGCCTTGGGCACCATCGCGCCCGCGCGCATGCTGGTGTGGATCTCGTCGCCGGTGCGATCGAGGAAGCCGGTATTGATGAAGAACAGCCGGTTCTTCAGCGCGTGGATGCACGCTGCGAGATTGGCGGAGGTGCGCCGTTCCTCGTCCATCAGGCCGATCTTGATCGTATGCGGCGCAAGGCCGAGCAGCGCTTCCACTTCGCCATAGAGGCGATCGGCAAAGGCGCATTCCTCGGGGCCGTGCATCTTCGGCTTGACCACATAGATCGCGCCTTCGCGGCTGTTGCGAAGCGTGCCCAGCCCCCGCACATCATGCAACCCGATCGCGCCGGTGACGATCGCGTCCAGAATGCCTTCGGGCGCCTCGCTGCCGTCGGCCAGCAGCAGCGCCGGGGTCGTCATCAGATGGCCGACATTGCGGACCAGCAACAGCGCGCGGCCCGGCAGCGTCGATCCATCGGCGAGCACCCGATCGGGCGCGAGCGTGCGCGTGAGCGCGCGGCCGTTCTTGGCGAACGTCTCGGTCAGATCGCCGCGCATCAGCCCCAGCCAGTTGGCGTAGCCGAGCACCTTGTCCTCGGCATCGACCGCGGCGACCGAATCCTCCAGGTCGATGATCGCGGTCAGCGCCGATTCGAGCAGCACGTCGGCGATGTGCTGGGGATCGTCTTTGCCGATCGGGTGGCCGGGATCGCGAACGATCGCGAAATGCAGCCCGGCCGCGCCGCGATAATAGATCGTCTGGCGTACGCCTTCCGCGGTGCTGCCGATTTCGACGGCGTCCGGCAGCACGCGGTCGAGAAAGGCGCGCGCCCAGGCGATGACCTGCTGCCCGCGCTTCGCGTCATACCCCCCAGGCTGGGGCGTGCCCGGGATCGCGTCGGTGCCGTACAGCGCATCGTAGAGGCTGCCCCAGCGCGCATTGGCGGCGTTGAGGACGAAGCGCGCATTGAGCGCCGGCACGACCAATTGCGGCCCCGCCAGCGCGGCGATCTCGGCGTCGACGCCGGACGTCGCAATGTGGAACGGTGCCGGCTCGGGCACCAGATAGCCAATCTCGCGGAGAAACGCCTCGTCGGCAACGCCGCCGCCCGCAAGCTCTGCGTCTATCCGGGCTTGCAGATCGTCGCGCTTGTCCAGCAGCGCGCGATTTTCCGGGGCGAACTGCGCAAAGATCGTCGCGGCGCCGGCCCAGAAATAGGCAGGATCGATGCCGACCGGCGGCAGCACGCTGGTCTCGACGAAGTCCGCCAGCGGCGTTGCAACCTTCAGCCCGGCACGCTCAACATACATGGTCACGCAGTCCTCCTCGCGGTTCTTCGCTACACGCCTGGGGAGGGCTCCACCTGCTTACGCGAGCCGATGCGCGCCGATCAACCCCCGTCGAGTGCCGTAACCGCCGCTTCGATCCGCGCGAGCATCGCCGACAGCTGCGCCTGCTCCTCCTTCGAAAAGCTGGCGAACAGCGCCCGCTCCATCTCCAGCGCCTTGGGAGCGATCTGTTCGTAGAGCTGCCAGCCATCGGGGGTCAGCGCGACGAGGTGGGAACGCTGATCGCTCGGATTGGCGGCACGGGCGATCAGGCCCCGCTCGGCAAGCCCGATCGCGGCGCGACTCACCGTCACCTTGTCCATGCGCGTGCGGCCACACAGCGCCTGCTGGCTCATCGCCCCCCCCTCTGCCAGCACCGCGACGAGTCGCCATTCAGGGATGCGCAAGCCAAACAATGTCCGGTAGGCGCTCGCAATCGCGTCCGACACCGCATTGGAGGCAATCGAAAGGCGGTAGGGCAAAAAATCGTCCAATTTCAAGCTATTCATCGATCCCCACGCTCCTCGATTAACCAATCCGTAGCTGACAACGCTGGCAGGTTGCAATTTTTGCAATGATACCGGTAACAGTTCGCACTTGCAGCAGATGGGTGCGCGGTGCAGAAAGATCGGGCCTTTCAGGCATCCTCTCCTAAGACTTTCATAGGCCGCCCCACGGGGTGGCCTTTTTTTTGGCCCCGCTGGCGCCGCGGATCAATGCCCGGTTGTCATCAGCCCTCCCAGCCAAACCGCCCAGGCGCCTGCGGCGAGCAGCACGCCGAACGGCAGACGGTCGGTTGCCCGCACCTGCCGTCCCGCCGCCAGTTTCAGCACGACGAGCGCCAGGCCGAGAAGGCTTGCGACGAGCAGCACCTCGGCCAGCGGCTCCCAGCCCAGCCAACAACCGATTGCGCCGAACAGCTTGGGATCCCCGCCCCCCAGGCCTTGCCGTCCCCGCAGCGCCTTGTAGCCGCGTGCGACCAACCAGAGGGCGAGAAAGCCCGCGGCACCGCCAATCAACCGCGCGCCCAACGGCACGCCTAACCCTAGCGCGCCGACGGCCAGGCCCGTCGCGACCAGGACGCCGTTGAGCATGTTCGGCAGCCAGAAGGCGGATAGATCGAGCGCCGCGAGGGTGAGCAACAGCCAGCCGAACACGGCGCCTGCGGCGCCCTCCCCACCCGGGGCCGCAATGCCGGCGACCACACCGATCGCCAGGCCCAGCACCTCGGTGATCCAGTGGCTCGGCGCAATCCTGCCACCGCAATGGCGGCAGCACCCACGTTGAAGGAGGAAGCTGGCCACCGGCACCAGTTCCACCGCCTTCAGCGACGCACCGCACGAATCGCACATGGATCGTCCGCGGGCGACGCTGCGCCCCTCCGGCCAGCGGATCGCGATCGTAGCGATGAAGCTGCCGAACACCGCGCCCAGGACCCCGAGCAGGATCGGCCAGCCCCAATGGTCCATCGGTGTCATGCGGCGATCGCGGACGGATCGCGTCCCGTTCGAAGGCTTTCACGATATTCCGGCACGCGCTCCTCCTGCGGGAGTGCGCGCGCTTTTGCAAACCCGCCCTCGGCCCCCTAGATCGCCCCCAACCACTCGAGAGGAGCCTGTATGTCTGCCGACCCCGTCGTGATTCTGTCCTATGCCCGCACACCGATGGGGAGCTTCCAGGGCGCCCTCGCCGACGCCACCGCCACCGATCTTGGGGCGACCGCCGTCGGCGCCGCGGTCGAGCGGGCCGGTCTCAAGGGCGAAGCGGTCGAGCGAATCTATATGGGCTGCGTGCTCCCCGCGGGGCTCGGCCAGGCGCCCGCCCGCCAGGCGGCGCTCAAGGCCGGGCTGCCGCAGCACATCGAAGCAACGACGATCAACAAGATGTGCGGATCGGGCATGCAGGCGACGATCATGGCCGCCGAGTCGCTGGCCGCCGGATCGGTCGACCTGCTGATCGCCGGCGGCATGGAGAGCATGACCAATGCGCCGTACCTTTCGATGCGCCACCGCAGCGGCGCGCGGATCGGGCATGACGTGCTCAAGGACCATATGTTCCTCGACGGGCTTGAAGATGCCTATGAACCGGGCCGTCTGATGGGCAGCTTCGCGGAGGAGACGGCCAAGGAGTATCAGTTCACCCGCGAGGCGCAGGACGCCTTCGCCATCGCCAGCCTGGAGCGCGCCAAGGCGGCGCAGGCCAGCGGCGCTTTTGATCGCGAGATCGTTCCCGTCGAGCTGCAGGGCCGCAAGGGCGTGGTGACGGTGGCGCTCGACGAACAGCCGACCAAGGCCGATCCCGCCAAGATCCCGACGCTCAAGCCCGCCTTCGCCAGGGACGGCACGATCACCGCCGCCAACGCCTCGTCGATCTCGGACGGCGCGGCGGCGCTGGTGCTGGCCCGCGCCTCGGTGGCGGAGAAGCTGGGCCTGAACCCGATCGCGCGAATCGTCGGCCATGCCGCCCATGCCCACGCACCCGCACGCTTCACCACCGCACCGGTGTTCGCGATGCGCAAGGCGCTGGAGAAGGCGGGCTGGGAAGCCGGCAGTGTCGACCTGTTCGAGGTCAACGAGGCCTTTGCCTGCGTGACGATGATCGCGATGCAGGAACTCGGCCTAAGCCATGACGTGGTGAACGTGCATGGCGGCGCCTGCGCGCTCGGCCACCCGATCGGCGCCAGCGGCGCGCGGGTGCTGGCAACGCTGCTGTCGGCGCTGGAGCGCAACGGCCAGAAGCGGGGCCTGGCCTCACTGTGCATCGGCGGCGGGGAAGCGACCGCCGTGGCCGTGGAACTGATGGATTGAAGCGAACCGTAGCCCCTCCGCTTCAGGCGCATCAGGTCGGCACTGCCCCCGGCAGCGCCTGAACAGCGCCGGGCGCTGTTCACCTGATGCGGGGTTGGGGTGGGGCAGTGTCTCACCGAGACCGACGGACGTTCTGGAATCCCTCCACCCCAACCCCTCCTCCAAGGAGGAGGGGCTTGAGAGTCGTATTTTACCGCAGCGTCTCGCCGGGATCCGTCCCCCAGATCCGCGCCTGCTCGACATAGCCCGCGCGACCGCCGGCATCGAACCAGCACCAGCCGCCGCTGCACGCGCTGATCTTCCCCACCACGCCCGGCGCCGCGCGCCAGCTGATGTGCGACTCGGCGGAGGGGCTGCTGTGCAGCTCCGCGACGCCGCCTGCCACGATCGCGGTGCGCTTGTCCTCCAGCAGATTGGCTTGCATCCAGCCCTCTGCCCCGTCCGGATCGCGCACCTTCAGCCAGGCACCGTAACTGGCGATCACCTTGAGCGGCAGCCCGCGCCGCTGGTAGAACCAGTTGGTGGGATAGTTGCGCCCCGGCCCGGTGCGCATCCGCGCCTTGCTCGCCTTGAGCGACGCGAAATAGGGCGGCTTGCGCTCCGCATGGGCGGGGGCGGCCAGCGCGACGAGCGCCAGGGCCGAAAGTCCGATCGATAAACGCCGCTGCTGCATGCCTCGTCTATCGGCCAGCCGCCGCCACGCTTCAACCGTTGACTGCGCCCCCGCCACCCGCCAAGCCATGCATATGGCCGATCCCAAGCGACCGTCCCGCCCCCGGGTGATCATTACCCGCGCGCTGCCGCACGCCAGCGAAGCGCGGATGGCGGAGCTGTTCGACTCGGCCCCGAATCCCGCCGACACGCCGATGGACATCGCCGCGCTCGCCGCCGCGATGGCCGATGCCGATGTGCTGGTCCCCACCGTCACCGATCGTATCACGGCCGAACTGCTGGCGGCGGCGCCCGATCGTCTGCGGCTCATCGCGAATTACGGCGCGGGGGTCGGGCATATCGACCTCAAGGCGGCACGTGCCCGCGGGATCGTCGTCACCAACACGCCCGGCGTGCTGACCGACGATACCGCCGACATGGCGATGGCGCTGATCCTCGCCGTGCCGCGCCGGCTGGTCGAGGGCGACAAGCTGGTCCGCTCGGGCGACTGGCGCGGGTGGAGTCCCACCAGCATGCGCGGTCACCGCATCGGCGGACGCAAGCTCGGCATCCTCGGCATGGGGCGGATCGGCCAGGCGGTGGCGCAGCGCGCGCGCGCCTTTGGCCTGCAGATCCATTATCATGGCCGCCACCGCGTGCACGAGGTGCTCGAACACCAGCTGGGCGCGACCTATCACGACGATCTGGATGCGATGCTCGAAGCGATCGACATCCTGACCATCCACACACCGCATACTGCCACGACGAGCGGCCTGATCGACGCGCGACGGCTCGATTTGCTGGGGCCGGACGGCTGGCTGGTCAACACCGCGCGGGGGGAGATCGTCGACCCCGAGGCGCTGGTGGTGGCGCTGCAGGAACGCCGCATCGCCGGCGCAGGGCTGGACGTCTATGTCGACGAGCCCAAGGTCGATCCGCGGCTGATGGCACTGGAAAATGTCGTGCTGCTGCCGCATCTCGGCTCGGCGACCTTCGAGGCGCGCGAGGCGATGGGGATGAAGGTCATCGCCAATATCCGCAGCTGGGCGGACGGGCACCGCCCGCCGGATCAGGTGTTCGAGGGGTGGTTGTGATCCACCATTTCTAAGCCCCTCCTCCTGGGAGGAGGGGTTTGGGGGTGGAGGGATTCCAGAACGCTGGTTGGTCTCGGTGAGACGCTGCCCCACCCCAACCCCGCATCAGGTGAACAGCGCCCCGCGCTGTTCAGGCACTGCCGGGGGCAGTGCCGACCTGATGCGCCTAAAGGGGAGGGACTAGGAGCGCCGCTCCATCAATCCCCGGTCAGGATCCGGTCGACCAGCTGTTTCACCGTCGGCACGAAGCCGTTCGAATAGAACGGATCGCGCTTGAAGTTGTACGCGGCGTGGCCGGCGAACATCAGGTTCTGGTCGGTATCGCCGCCATGGGCGATATCCTGCAGCGTCTTCTGGATGCAGAAGCTGCGCGGATCGGCCAGGCGGCCGGTCGAGTTGGTCTCGGTATCCGCCCAGGACGAGAACTGGCACTGGCTGAGGCAGCCCATGCAGTCGGCCTGGTCCTTGCGGATGATCTGCTGGTCCTCGGGCGTCACGAAAACCAGCGTGTTGTCCGGCGTCTTGAGCGCGCTGGTGAAGCCCAGGCCGTGCCATTCGCGCGCGCGCAGCAGGTCGTTGCGGGTCACCCAGAAATTCTTGCCCTTCACGCCCACGTCGAGCTGGAAGGTGTGGTCGCCCGCCGCCTCGGTCGAGTACGGGACCTGGCGCTCTGAACGCGCTTCGAGGTGACGGAGAAACGGATTGCGCACCGCGCTCGAATAGAAGCCGGTTGGCGAGAAGCGATGCAGCAGCACCTCCCCTTCCTCGATCTCCATCAGCTTGGCCTTCCAGCCCTCGGGGATCGGGCTCTCCTGGGTGAGCAGCGGACGCGTGCCGAACTGGAAGGCGATCGCACCGAGTTCGGGATTGTCGATCCAGTCGTTCCAGTCGCGCAGATACCAGACGCCGCCAGCCATCACGATCGGCACGCTGTCCGGCAAGCCGCCTTCGCGCATCACGTCGCGCAGCGCCTTGACCCGCGGATAGGGATCCTGCGGCGCGCGCGGGTCCTCGGCATTGGACAGGCCGTTATGGCCGCCGGCGAGCCAGGGATCCTCATAGACCACCGCCGCCAGCCATTCCTGCGCCTTGGAATAGGCCCGCTTCCACAGCGCGCGGAAGGCGCGGCCGGAGCTGACGATCGGCAGGTAGCTCACCTCGTGGTGCGCGGCGATCTCGCTGAGCTTGTAGGGCATGCCCGCACCGCAGGTGACGCCCGCCACCATGCCCTTGGTCCGCTCCAGCACGCCCTGGAGGACACGCTGGGCGCCGCCCATCTCCCAGAGCACGTTGATGTTGATCGCGCCCTTGCCGCCGGCGATCTCGAACGCGCGCTTGACCTGCTGGACGGCGCCTTCGATCGCGTACTGGATCAGCTCTTCATGGCGCTCGCGACGCGTGAGGGCACGGTAGATCTGCGGGATGATCTTGCCATCCGCATCATAGCTGTCGGCGTTGACCGCGCTGACCGTGCCGATACCGCCGGCGGCCGCCCAGGCCCCTGCGCTCGCATGGTTGGTCGCTGCGACGCCCTTCCCACCCTCGACCAGCGGCCAAACCTCACGACCGTTGTAGTTGATGGGCGAAAGACCCTTGAACACACTGCCTCCACAAAAATTGCCGCGCGACGCTAGCCGGAACGGCCGCAACAAGCGAGTAACAAATAGTACCGGACCGGTCTCAGCCCAGCACGCCCGGCCGCCCCATCGCCTGGGCGTAGAGCCGCGCATAGGCCGCGACCATCTCGGCCTCGTCGTACAACGCAGCCGCCCGCAGACGGTTCGCCTCACCCACCCGCTTCCGCTCGTCGGGGTGTTGCGCGAGCAGATCGAGCCGATCCCGCAGCGACACTTCGGTGCGGTCGGGCGAGAGATATCGCCGATTGGGCTCCGATACCATTGCCGCAATATCCCCTACCTGCGGGGATACCACCGGTAGCCCGGCCGCCATCGCCTCCAGGACCGACACGGGCGCCTGCTCGCTTTTCGAGGACAGCGCGAACAGGTCGAACAGCCCTAGATAGCGATGCGGATTGGCGATGAAGCCGGGCAGGTACACCTGGTCCTCCACCGCCATCGCCTCGGCCTGGTCGAGGATCGCCTGGCGCTCGGGCCCCTCGCCCAGGATCACCAGCTTGAAACGCGAGCTCATGCCGGCAACGGCGCGGACCAGCATCGGCAGGTCCTTCACCGGTCGAAGCCCCGCCAGACAACCGATGAACACTTCGCCCTTGCGGCGCTTTTCCAGCATCGGCAGCAGCTTGGGGTCGAGCTGGCCCGTGTAGCGCGCCGTCGGCACCCCATTGGCGATGCGCACCAGCCGCTCCGCCGGCTGCTTCCAGAACTTGGTCGCGACCTGCTCGAGCTTTTCGGAGGGTACCACCAGTGCATTGGCGGCAGGCAGCGCCATGCGACGATACATGTTACGGACGGTGCTCAGCTTTTCCGCCTCGTCGGCGTTGAAGCCGTCCTCGTGATGGATGATCGGCGGCAGTCCCTTGCCGAACACCCGCGCCGCCATCACCCCGTCGATCGCGCCCCAGTTATAGGTGAGCACCAGGTCGAAGCGCCGCATGAACCGCGCAATCGCCTCGTAGCGCTTTACCGAGGGCTTGCCGGTGAGCGGCGGCGGATCGAGCGCGATCTCGTATTTGATAGGGCGGTCGATCGCCTCGCGGGCGCCGAGCTGGTCGGGCATCGCCGAGACGATGGTGTGCCGCGCGCGATCGCCGAACGCGTTCATCAGCTGCACCGCCCGCGCTTCCTTGCCGCCGAGCGCGAAGGTGGAATGAAGATGGAGGATGTGGATCGACATGGGGGCCGGGGTTTAGCGGCGGTTTGCGGCGACGTCATCCGTTAGGATGCGGAGCACGCGTAACGGTTGCTGCGCGCGCGTGCCCTGTGGCATACCCAAAGCTCAAAAACGATATCCGGAGAGGTCCCATGGCTACCGCGCTCGCGCAGAACAATTCGGTCAGCGATGCCGAGTGGGAGGCGCGCCAGCAGCTCGCCGCCTGCTACCGCGTGTTCGACATGCTTGGCTGGTCGGAGATGATCTACAACCATATCACGGTGAAGCTGCCCGATCAGGACGGCGCCTTCCTGATCAACCCGTTCGGGTTGCATTTCAGCGAGGTAAAGGCCTCCAACCTCGTCAAGATCGACATTGACGGCAACAAGCTGGACGACTCGCCCTATCCGGTGAACCGCGCCGGCTTCGTCCAGCACGCGCTCTTCCACCGCCATCTGCCCGATGCGCATTGCATCATGCACAGCCATACCACGGCCGGCATGGCGGTCGCGTCGCTCGAGGGCGGGCTGCAGCCGACCAACTTCTATGCGTGCAACTTCATCGGCCAGATCGCCTACCATGATTTCGAAGGCGTCACCGTGCGCGACGAGGAGGGCGAACGGCTGCTCGCCCATCTCGGCGACAAGCGGGTGATGCTGCTGCGCAACCACGGCATCCTCACCATGGGTCGCACCCTGCCCGAGGCCTTTCTCAAGCACTGGGGGCTGCAGCGCGCCTGCGAGATCCAGATTGCGACGATGAGCATGGGCCGGCCGATCCAGATCGCGCCAGAGGTCGTGGCCGTACACCAGCGCGACGTCCATATGGCGCAGGTACCAGGCGGCCCCGGTGCCGCGGACTTTGCGGCGATGGTGCGGCTGGTCGATCGGATCGATCGCAGCTGGCGCGAGTGATGCGCCTTCCTTGCGAAGGCACCTCCCATCCTCTTGCCGCACTATCCGGGCCGTCGCCCGCACAGGGCCGACTGGAAAGTGCTTATCCGAAGCGGAAGCCGCTGACGGCCCAGCCGAGCACATGGTCGCGATAGTCGCACTCCGCCGGTCCCTCGCCGCCCGCGCCGAGCGCGACCATCAGCGGAAGCAGATGCTCCTCGCGCGGGTGGGCGAATTCGGCATAGGGCAGGTCGCGCCAGGCGACGAGCCGGGCCTCGCGGCGCGCGGGATCGGGATCGGTCGCCGCCGCCGCCAGCGCATCGTCCCACGCATCGGCATAGGGCGTCGCCTGCGGGCCACGGACGCGCAGATTGTGGAAGCTCATCCCCGAGCCAATGAGCAGCACGCCTTCGTCGCGCAGCGGCGCGAGCGCCTTGCCGATCGCGACATGCGCGGCGGGATCGAGATCCGCGCGGAGCGACAGTTGCGCGAGCGGGATGTCTGCATCGGGCACCGCCACCTTCATCGGGATGAACACGCCGTGATCCCATCCCCGCTCGCGCTCGACGCCGGTCGGAAAGCCTGCCTGGTCGAGCAGCGCCTTGACACGCAGCGCGACGTCCGGCGCGCCGGGGGCATCCCAGCGCAAGTGATAGGTATGTTCGGGAAAGCCGTAATAGTCGAAAAGCAGCGGCTGGCCGTTCCCGGCATGCACCGTCACCGCGCGCTCTTCCCAATGGCCCGAGACGAGCAGGATCGCCCGCGGCCGCTCCGGCAGGCTGGCGAGTATCCCCGCCAGATAGGCCTGCATCGGCTGCCACATCGGGTCGGGAGGCCCACCCGCCGGGTCCATGAAGAAGCAGGGGCCGCCGCCATGGGGCACGAAGAGCGCAGGTAGGGTCATGCGCAATATGTCGCCTGCTGCGCACGGCACCACAATGGCGGTTTCGGAAACCCGTCGTTTCCCGCTAGGGTCGCGACCATGACTCGGTTCACCGTCAACAACCAGCCGGTCCAGTATGCCATGGATCCGCAGACGCCGCTGCTCTGGGCGCTGCGCGACGCCTCCAACCTCACCGGCACCAAATATGGCTGCGGCACCGGCGATTGCGGCGCCTGCACCGTCGACATCGACGGCGCCGCGCGGCTTGCCTGTCGCGAGACGATCGGCGCGATCGAAGGCACCTTCGTCACCACGATCGAGGGGCTCTCGCCCGATCGCAGCCACCCGGTGCAGCAGGCCTTTCTTGCCGCGAACCTCGTCCAGTGCGGCTATTGCATCCCCGGCATGGTGATGGCCGCCGCGGTGCTGATCCGCACCAATCGCAACCCGTCGGAGGAAGATATTCGCCAGGGCATTCCCAATATCTGCCGCTGTGGCATCTATCCCCGCCTGGTTGCTGCCATTCAGGATGCCGCGCGGATTGCCCGCGGCGACCCGGAAGACGGCGCGTGAAAGCTTTCAATCTGCTGACAGGGCAATTCAGAACCGGCTCAGCGTCGCGCAGCTATACCGGCAGCATCGGCACGGCGACTTTGCCGCTGCCATCGGAGAATGGTTCGATGAAGAGGATGCTGTTGGCGGCGATCGCAGCCGCGACCGCGCTGGTCCCCGCCGCTGCACTCGCGCAGGACCGCGGCGAGCATCGCGGCGGCTGGTCGCGTCCAGAAGGTGCGCGCGGCGATGGCCAACGCTGGGGCGGCGGCGCGCCGCAGGGGCAGGACCGCGGCACTTGGCAGCGCCCGCAAGGTGCGCCGCCGCCGCAAGACCGTGGCAACTGGCAGCGGCCGCAAGGTGCGCCGCCGCCGCAACCGCAGGATCGCGGCAACTGGCAGCGGCCCGAGGGGAATCCCGGCTGGCAACGCCCGCAAGGCAACCCGCAGGTGCAGGATCGCGGCGACTGGCGCCGTCCGGACGGGCAGCCCCGCCCTGCCTTCCAGCAGCCGCAGGGCGGTCCGGCGCCCGTCCAGCAGCCGCGCAACTGGCAGCAGGGCGAGCGGCGGCCGGACTGGCAGAACCGCGGCGACCCGCGTCGCGACGCCGGCTGGCAGGATCGCCGCTGGAACAACCAGCCGCGCCCCGACTGGAATCGCGATCGCGGCGACTGGGATCGTCGCAACGGCAACCATGGCTGGAACGACCGTCGCGACTTCTACGGCGCCGATCGCTGGCGTGGCGATCGCGGGGTGTGGAACAGCGGCTGGCGCAACGACCATCGCTACGACTGGCGCGGCTATCGCGACTATAATCGCAGCCTCTACCGCTTGCCGCGCTACTATCCGCCGGCGCGCTGGAGCTATGGCTATCGCCGGTTCACGATCGGTTACCGCCTGGATAGCTTCCTGTTCGCGCCGCAATATTGGATCGGCAATCCCTACGCCTATCGCCTGCCCGACGTCTGGGGGCCGTATCGCTGGGTGCGCTATTATGACGACGCGTTGCTGGTCGATGTCGATACCGGCCAGGTGGTCGACGTGATCTACGGCATCTTCTGGTAAGCGTCAGGACGAAATGCACGCGACTGGGCCGGCAGCGATGCCGGCCCTTTTTCGTGTCGGAGCCGCGGTCTTGCAATCGCGCCACTTGGCGGCAATGAGTTCGGGCGTGAGCAAGACGAACGCCAACAGCAAGGGATCGCCCTCCCCCGAACGGGCACGGATCGGCCGCGAGGTAGCGGCACGGCTGGACTCCACCCCGGGCGTGCGCCGCACCAAGGTAGATCTCGCCCAAGTCTATACCTATCCCGATTTCCTCAGCGATGCCGATTGCGACATGCTGGTGGCGCTGATCGACAGCAATGCCCGCCCGTCTACGCTGCTCGCCGCCACCGACGACCCCGACTATCGCACCAGCCACAGCTCGGACCTCTATCGCTGGGCGCCGGAGGTGCAGGCGATCGACAATCGCATCGCCGATCTGCTCGGCATCCCGGTCGAGAATGCCGAGACGATGCAGGGCCAGCGCTACCAGCCGAACCAGCAGTTTCGTGCGCATTGCGACTATTTCCACGAAGACAGCGGCTATTGGGACAAGATGCTGGAAACCGGCGGCCAGCGCACCTGGACGGCGATGGCCTATCTGAACGATGTCGAGGAAGGCGGCGCCACCTGGTTCCCGCGCGCGGGCATCCGCTTCAAGCCCAAGCGCGGCCTGCTGGTGATCTGGAACAACATGCTCGCCGATGGCAGCCCCAATTACGACACGCTCCATGAGGGCATGCGCGTGGTGGAGGGCACCAAGTACATCATCACCAAGTGGTTCCGCGAGCAGCCCTGGATCAAGGCACCGATCCAGACCTATCGCTCGGGCGTGGTCGACGCCGGCGCGGATTGAGCGCCGGCACCGTCCGGCCGGTCAGAACAGCACGAGATCGTCGAAGCTGGTCAGCGCATCGTCTGCTACTTCCACGCCGACCGACTCGGTCGCCGCGCTGCGCCGACGTGGACGCCGCCGCCCCGGCTTGCCGGGCGACGCGAGGGGGTCGACCTCGCGCAGCGAGCGCTTGTCGCCATAGGTGAAGCGCAGTCCGGCGAGATCCTCGACCACCGCAATCGGCCGCTGATAGGTACCATAGGCGCCGAATGGCACCGCGGGGGCGCCTTCCAGCCCGAACCGATCGATCACATCCTTCTGGCTGAGCAGATAGGCCGTGGCGAACAGCCGCCCGCCCGCCGCCACTGCGACCACGACTTTCCAGAACTCCAGCGGATAGGCGATGCCCCGATAGACCGGGTCCGCCGCGCCGAACACCGGGCCAGTGAACACCTGCACGTCGAACCGGTTGTGCTCAGCCGTCTCCTCCAGAATATAGCGCTCCAGCCCCTGCCACAGATGGATGGCGGGATCGGGGCTCTTGTCTTGGTTGAAGATCTCATGCTGCGGTGTGCAGTTGGTCCAGGTGCAGGTGCCGTTGGCGCGTCGCACCGCCGACACCGGATCGCTGCCCCATTCCATATCCTCGCGGCGCGTGAGGTGCCCGCGGTCGAACTTGTTGTTGCGGTAATAGCTGTTGTCGACCTGGTGCTCGCGCGCGATGCGATCGTCATAGAGCCACTGGTCGCTGCGGCCGCTGATCGCCGGCCGCATCCCCCAGCTGACATTGGCGGCGGAATAGAAGGCGAAACGCCGCGCCTTGTTCATCACCACGCTGTACCGGTCATACTCCAGCACGCCGGCCGCGCGCTGCTCAGGCGTGAACGTCTGGCCATAGGCATCGCGCAGCGGCGCGATCAGCTCCTTCTGCATCACCTCCGGCAGCGGAACGCGCAGATCCCCGGTGCCGAGGAACTCGGGATCGAACCCCTTCCCCCAGTCCCTTGCCGGATCGACCGGCGCATCGATCACGTTCTTGCGCGCCTTCTCGGGCGCGACCAGCGCCGCTTCGGTCGCGCCGCCCTGGAGCAGCGACACGCTGCCATCCTCGCCGACGAGCAGGTTGAGCGTCAGATGCTGTGCCATGCTGGACTCCTTGGGGCTGATCACGGTCGAGGGCGCGGTGGGAATGGCGGCCGCCGCCGCGCGCGGCGCGTTGGCGGCAAGCAGATCGGGCAACGCCACGCCGGCACCGAAGCTTACCGGCAGCCGCACGTCCACATCGGCGAGCCCGGTGGCGAGGATCGGGGCGATGAGCGGGTGCGCGGCCATCTTGGCGTCCGCCCGCAGCGTATCGACGATGCGCGAGATTCGAATGCCCTCGTTGGCGATCCACTTGACCCGGTCCTCGCCGTCGCGGGTGGGATCATAGTCGCGGCCGTCGATCGTCTGCCACTTGCCGTCGCGCGTCTCGGGCACGCCGCTGTGATGCAGCGCGACGAGCAGCCAGTCGTTGTTGAACACCGGCGAGCCGGACGAGCCGCCCTGAGTATCGGTGGCGTACCAGAGAACGTCGTCGGCGCGCTTGATCAGCTGGTTCTCGCGGACGCAGATCTGCTTCCGCTCGCCGCCGGGATGCTGGATGATCGTCAGCCATTCGCCTTCGATCGCCTTGCCGGGCGTGCCCAGCAGCGGCAGCCAGCCCAGCCCCGTTCGGGCGAAGCCGCCGGTCCGGTCGCGCGCCGCCACCGCGACGAGCGTGAAGTCGAGCGCGGAGGAGGTGTAGAACAGCCGATCGGGCTCGAGCGCGAAGCGCCACGGCGTCAGGTCTTCGCCCGTCGCGGCACGCTCGTATAGCGCCTCCGCCTCGGACGGCCGCGCCGTCTCCGCGCTGTCCAGCACATGGTGGTTGGTCAGCAGGACGCCGTCGCCGACGAGGAAGCCGGTGCCATAGCCGCGCACCGTCCCGCCGGCACCGCGCAGCACGATCCGCACCACGGTGCGCGCCACCAGCGCACCGCGCGCAAGATAGTTCGCCTCCTGCAGCTCATTGCCGCCGATGATCCGCTCGAACGCGCGATCGGCCTCGTCGCGCGACTGGTAGGCGGCCGTAAGGAAATCGTGGCGCTGTCGCTTCGCCGCGGCGCTGGCGACTTGTTCGGGGGGCGCGCTGCGAGCGTTCGTGGCAAGATCCGCGAGATCCGTGCCGAGTTGTTCCGCCCTCGTTTCCGCCTTGCTGACGGCCTGCTGCAATTCGACCGACATCACCGCCATTCGATCCTCCCCCGAACGACTTGACCAAGGTGCACCATTAGCTTTGCAGATTTACGACGGCCAGCCCAAGCCGCCGCAGCGCTCTGCCCGGCGACGCCCCTCGACAAGCGGGGGCGTACCGGCCACATCGGGGCCATGTCCCCTGCCCTCAATGTCCATCGCTCGATCCTGGGCCAGCCCTGGCGCTGGCGCGGACTCGCCGCCGACGCGCGCGATCCGAACTTCGCCCCCGACGACCTCGTCACCCAGCTGCTGCTCACCCGCGGCGTCGACCGCACCGACCTGGAGCGCCACCGCACCCCCAGCATTCGCGCCTTCATGCCGGATCCCTCGATCTTCCGCGACATGGACGTGGCCGCCGAACGACTGGCCGACGCGGTGCAGGCGGCCGAGCGCGTCGCGATCTTCGGCGATTACGATGTCGACGGCGCCACCTCCGCCGCCCTGCTGATCCTGCTGCTGCGCGATCTCGGGCTGGAGGCCACGCCCTATATCCCCGACCGACTGATGGAGGGCTATGGCCCCTCAGGCGAAGCGCTGGTGCGGCTGAAGCAGCAGGGGCATGGGCTGATCGTCACCGTCGATTGCGGCGCCCAGGCGTTCGAGGCGCTGGCAATGGCGCGCGATGTCGATGCCGACGTGATCGTCGTCGACCATCACAAATGCGCGACCGAACTTCCCGTCGCCCATGCGCTGGTGAACCCCAACCGGCTCGACGAAGGCGAAGGCGCCGAGCACGGCCACCTCGCCGCCGTGGGGGTCGCCTTCCTGCTCGGCGCGGCGCTGATCCGGGCGCTGCGAGCCCGCGGCTTCTTCGCCAGCCGGCCCGAACCGCGGCTGCTCGACCTGCTCGATATCGTTGCACTGGGCACCGTCGCGGATGTCGCGCAGCTGAAAGGCCTCAACCGCGCCTTCGTCGCGCAGGGCCTCAAGGTGATGGCGCAGCGGCGCAACCTCGGCCTTGCCGCGCTGATCGAGGCCTCGCGCCTCACCCGGGCGCCGACTTGCACCGATCTCGGCTTCGCGCTGGGGCCGCGGATCAATGCCGGAGGCCGCGTCGGCAAGTCGGACCTCGGCGTGCGGCTGCTCACCACCCGCGATCCGGCCGAGGCGCGCGCGATCGCCGCCGAGCTCGACCTGCTCAACGAAGAGCGCCGCGCGATCGAGGCGGAGGTACAGGCAGCGGCCGAATCGCTGTGCCTCGCCGGCGGCGACCGGATGGTGGCGCTCGTCGCCGGCGACGGCTGGCACCCCGGCGTGATCGGCATCGTCGCGGGTCGGTTGAAGGAAAAGCTCGGCCGACCGGCGCTGGTGATCGCGATCGGCGAGGACGGCATCGGCAAGGGGTCCGGGCGATCGATACCGGGCGTCGATCTGGGCGCAGCGGTGCTCGCGGCGAAGGATGCCGGTCTGCTGATCGCCGGCGGCGGCCATGCCATGGCGTGCGGCGTCACCGTCGCCGCCGATCGCATCGACGCGCTCGCCGCGTTTCTGGAGGAACGGCTGGGCGATCGAATCGCTGCGGCGCGCGGGGAACGCGCGCTGCTGCTCGATGCGGTGCTGAGTCCCGGCGGCGTGAACCCGATGCTGGTCGAGGCGATGGAGGCCGGCGGCCCCTATGGCATGGGCTGGCCCGCGCCGCGAATCGCTGCCGGTCCGGTGCGCGTGATCAAGGCCGATCTGGTCGGCACCGGCGGCCATGTCCGCGCGATCGTCGCAGGGCCCGACGGGCGAAACCTGAAGGCCGTCGCGTTCCGCCAGGCTGAGACCGAGCTCGGCCAGGCGCTGCTTTCCGCCCCCAGCCACCGGCGGCTGTGGCTGGCCGGTCGCGCGAAGATCGACAACTGGGGAAGCCGCCCGGCAGCAGAATTGCACATAGAAGATGCAGCATGGGCAGAATGAGCGCTTGACGGCTGCAGAATCGCCCCCTATTCGGCCGCTCCACGCCACGCAGTTGGCCCCTTCGTCTAGCGGTTAGGACGCGGCCCTTTCACGGCTGAAACACGGGTTCGATTCCCGTAGGGGTCACCAAATTGCCTTCTCAAGGCATGCCAGAACATGCCATAAACGGCTGTTTTCTGCGGTTTTTGGTGGTATAACTCTATCATTCAAGCTGGCAAAATGCCACTACATACCAGCAAGCTGATGGTATTTTTGATGGCATGTGCCGGTCGCTTCGACGGGAGATACCATCATGGCGCTGTCGGTGGTTGCCATCAAATCCGCAGAGATTCGCGGCGAGGCGTACAAGCTAAGTGATAGAGACGGCCTCTACCTGCTCGTGACGCCATCT